>JAPYTD010000107.1 GCA_029936315.1 Planctomycetota bacterium
CTCTGGATCACGTTTTGGCTCTTGCGGCGCGCCTTCTCGGCAGCCCGCCGCGCCAACGCGAGCGGCAAGCTGCGCGCAATCAAGCGGGTCAACGGGTGGCGCAACCAGCGCTTGGCCTTCTGGTATGGCAGGTCGTTCTGGCACAGTTCGTCGCCGTGCACGAGTAGCGTATCGACGCCGCCGAGCAGCAGTCGGTAGCCACCGGTCACGAGCTCGGCACCGCTGGCGCGCACGAACTCACCGCCCAGCAAAAAATCGCGGTTGCCGACCAATACGACCACTCGCAGGCCCGCCCGGGTCGCGCCGGCGAAGCGGGCAGCGACGTCGCGCCAGATGCCGACCCGGATCTGGGCCCGGCAGACGTAGGAATCAAACAGGTCGCCGAGCACGAACAACGCACCCTCGGATTGCTGCGCCACGGCAATCGCCGCGTCGAGCGCCTGCAGGACCTTGCCGCCATCCGTGCCGACGTGCAGATCCGAGATCAACACCGCGCGCTCGGCTGGCGCTCCATCCCGGATGTCGGTTCCGAGTACGTTGGTCAACGCACAACCCCAAGGAACACCGCGCCGAACGGATCGAGCATGGTCTTGACGACCGACGTCGTACCATGGTCCTTGCCGTTCAGCTCGCGGAAGTGGCGCTGCTGCGGGAAGGTCAGTTCGATCGGGATCGGGCCGTTCTCAGCAAGCGTGCGCAACAGCCTCGGCCGCTCAATCGCATTGACGCGCACGACCAACACTTCGCGACCATCGCGCAGCTTGAGTGGCACCCGTTCAACGCACGTTGGCAGGCCTTTGGCCGCGACCTGGCAAACCGGCAATACCCCGGCACGGCGCAGCGCAGCGCGCACGAAGCGCCGCAAGGATTGGCAACGGGCGACCTTGGTTTCCTCAAGGCGCCAGTCGCGATACGCGACGACCGGGGCATTGAGATAGTAGGCCCGGCCGCGACCGACCGCCCGCTCGAGCGACGTGTCGGTGTCGCCCTCTTGGCGACTCGCCTCACCGCGCAACAATCTCTCCGCCGGCGGTAGCCCTGGTTCGCGGGACGTGCTCAGGCCTTCACGCACGAGCAGATCGTGCCACGCGAGGGAACGATGCTTGATGCCGAACAACTCATCGAGTGCGCCGCGGTCCCGGCGCCGTAACTGGTCGTCGTAGATCGCCGTCGAGTGGTCCGCCAGCAAGGTGCCGCCGGTGCGCACGTAGACGTTGAGGGCCTGCACGGTGCGATCGCTGAGCGCCAACATCGCTGGCAACACGACGCACTTGGGCCGTTCCACCAGCAGGCGCTCCGCCAGCGATTGCGAAGTCACGAAGCTGGGCTGATGGCCGAGGTCTTGCAGCAACCGGATCCAACTGCTGCGCGCAGACTGGCTGGTGCTGTGGGTCTCTTCATAGGAAGCCAGACGGCGCACCCAGGTCATGCCATCCTTCGCCGAGTCCAGCATCCACCACGCCCGCACCGACGCCTGCGACTCCACCAACCAGATCGGCGATGCTTCGACTTCGGCACCTGCCAAGGCATCAAACTCGGCCACATGAGCAACGAACGCCTTGCGCACCGCACGACCAAACGGCGTCACTGCGCCCTTCTGGTCGACGACGGTCGCATCATTCCAGACCACGACACCGGCCATGCCCTGGCTGGCCATGGCCATCAGCCGGGCGCGCACGTAGTCGTCGATGTTGATCTTGCTGGCGCGCGAGTCCTGCGCGGGCGGAATCAACGTCGCGTATCGGTGCGCACCGCGCGGCACCATACTGCGGCACAGTTCGATCGAACCACCGATGTCGTATGGCTCAGCTAGCATGTGACCTTGGATCAACTGCGAGTAGTCGTGGCCACCGAACGGGCCGGGAACGGCGAGCCCGGTAAGGCCAACCGGAACTCCTGGCACCGCTGCTTCGACGCGCTGGCGAATCGTCTGCACGGCGTTGGCAAACTGCTGGTCGACAAAGTCGAGCCACAGCGAGAACGGGCGCAGATCTCGGGGCAGCTGTAGATCTCCGAGTTCGCGATTGCGGACCTGATCCGTCGAAACCGGCACGGCCAGCTTGAAGCTCTGGTAGTGGGTGCCAAGCGCTGCATTGAGCGCATCGATGTCGGCGAAGCGAGCGCGCACAAACGCGCGGAAATCGCGCAAGCAGTGTTCACACTGGCACGTGTCCAGTGGTGCGTTGTGGCGGGTCGACGAAGCTTCGTCGGCGAGCGCAACGAACAGCATCCCTTCCTTGCCAACACGGCGCGCCTCGTGCGCGGCTGCGGCAGCAGCCTGGTCGATGCGCTTGGGTTCGGCAAAACACGTCGGCCGAACCAACTGCGCAGCATCGCGAGTGCGTTCGAACAACTGCACGACCGGGCGCCACTGGTTGTCGCGCAACTCCAATAGGCCCTTACCAATTGGTTGGTCGAGATAGAACCGCAGCCCCATCGAGCGCAGCGGCGTCGCATCGCCGCCGCGGCCAAGCTGCACGGCCGTGTAGCCAGACTTACGTGCCAGCTGCGGCCCCGTCTTGGCGTTACCGCACCACAAGATGCGCTCGAAGCGAGACGGCGGTTGCACCGTCAAGTGCCTTGTGGCTACTTCCGCGTTCGCGGCGGACGCCTCGTCGGCGGCTTGCGCAAGCACGGTCGACGCAAGAAGAACGCCGACGAAACAAGTGGCAAGCCATCGCAGCCGGTGGGTAAGCGGCTGGGACTTGGGAGAACGGTCAATCATGAACGACGCCTCAGCGAGTAGCGACTCGATGCTGATCGGGGGATGCAGCCGAGCACGACAGCCTACTCGATTCCGTAGTCCTTCAGCTTCTCCCACAAAACCTTGCGGGAGATACCGAGCACGGAAGCTGCTTTGGTTCGGTGGCCACCGACGCTGCGCAAAACATGCTCAAGGTGCGCGCGCTCTGCTACGACCTGGACTTCGCGCAACGTCGCCAGCTTCTCCGACGGTTCGAGCGCGGCCCGCCGCGACTTGTCGACCGGCAAAAGATGCTCCTTTTTGAGCACCGTGGCACTGCCGGAAAGCGCAATCGCCTGCGCCACGCGGTTCTCAAGTTCACGGACATTGCCCGGCCACGAGTAGCCACTCATCGCCTCGAGCACATCGGTCTTGACGGTGTAGTTGCGTCCCGCGCCGAGCTTCTCGATGAAGTGCCTTACGAGCAGCGGCACGTCGCCTTCGCGATCGCGCAGGCCCGGCAGGATCACTGGCACGACGTTGAGGCGGTAGTACAAGTCTTCGCGGAACTTGCCGGCACTCACATGTTCCATCAGCGGCACCTTGGTCGCCGTGACGATGCGGATGTCGACCTGCACCAAGTCCTCACCACCAACGCGCTCGAACTCCCGTTCTTGCAGCACGCGCAGCAACTTGACCTGCACCGACATCGGCATGTCGTCGATGTCGTCGAGGAAGATCGTGCCACCGTCGGCGACTTCAAAGCGGCCGCGTCGTTGTCGCTGTGCGTCGGTGAACGCGCCACGTTCGTGACCAAACAGCTCGGTCTCCAGCAAGGTGTCCGGCAGCGCACCACAGGACAACGCCACAAAGGCGCGATCCTTGCGCGGGCTCAGCTGGTGGATCGCGCGGGCGACGCGCTCCTTACCGGTGCCGCTCTCGCCTTCGATCAGCACCGAGGCATCGGTGACCGCGACGGTGCGCACGGTCTTGACGATCGCCTGCATCGCACGGCTCGAGCCGATCACGCCGGGCAGGCCGCCTGCGTTGGTCTGCAGTTGTTCTTTGAGGCGCTGGTTCTCGCTCAACAACGCGCGGAACTTGCCAATGCGCTTCAGTCGATCGACGACGTGCTCATTGAGGAACGGCTTCTGGATGTAGTCATCGGCGCCGAGGCGCATCGCTTCCACCGCGTGTTCAACCGTCGCGTACGCCGTCACCATGATCACTTCGGTGTCGGGACGCGCCTGCTTGGCTGCTTGCAGCACCTGCAGGCCATCCGCACCGGGCAGCCTGACGTCGGTGATCACGACGTCGTAGCTGCGCTTTTGCAGCTCAGCGATGCCATCCTTGCCATCGGCACAGTGACGGACCTCGTAGCCGGCAGCCTCGAGATCATCCGTCAGAGTTACGGCAATCGTCTGTTCGTCTTCGACCAGCAGAATGCGCATGCGATCCTCAGCCATCACGTCCTTCGCCCGTCGGCTCTGGCTTGTCGTCGTCGCCGTCGTCGAGATAGGCAAAGTCGTCATCACCAAGTGGCGACGAATCGTGATCGCCGCTCTCTCGGAGCTGGGTTTCGCCGAACGAGGCGACCTGGCTGCCGCCCCGCTGGGAAGCGTACTCAAGCGCCGTTTCCGCCTGGGCCAACAACGAATCGAAGAACAGGGTGCCCTGGTCATCGCAAGCCGTCAGCCCAACACTCACGGACAACGACAGCGCGGTACCGTCGACAGTCACATGGGCCTCCTGGAACACCTGGTGCAGCCGGTCGGCGACGATGCGCGCCTGCCCGAGGTCCGTGTGCGGCATGACGAGCAGGTAGCGATCCTCGTTGGTCGTTCCCAACAGGTCCGAACCGCGCGTCTTGTCCCGGACCAGCCGCGCGACCGCCTCCTTGACCGACAGTCGCAGCGACGCACCATGCAGGTCGGCGAGCTGCGCCAGTCGATCGACTTGCAGCAGCACGATCCCCATCGGGATTCCATGTCGACGCGCGCGCGCGAACTCGTTCTTCATCAGGTGCAGAATCTGCGCCTGAGAGAAGAGAGAACTACTTAAGAAGCCATCACCGGCGGGTGCGCGGCCCCCTCCCGGGCGGCCTTTGCGGAAGCCTGGTCTCGTCATCGTGAATAGCACCCCACCAGTCGCATGGGATCCTGAGTCGCGTCGCTAGTCGCGACTGTTACGCAGACTACCGATCTACTTGGCAATGCAGAGCAGCAACTGCAGCGCGAGCAAAAAAATACGGGCCTCAGCCGGTCAGAACTGAGGCCCGTGAATGCGGGTCAGGCTACGCAATGGAGAGGGCGGTTAGGGAGGGGGATACTGGTCTCCACCACACAGCCACGACCCGACGGTGTCTCCTCGAGAGTCTCTTAGAGACGGTACCAATTAAGACATGTGTCCGTCATGGCGTTGTCTGCTGAATCAAGATCGGGTCAGGATCTCAATTTGTCCCCAATGGTCAGTCAGGGACTTAGCGAACCAAACAGTCAGAGAGCATTTCGTGCAGATGACTCCACGGATGAAGGCATCTCCGGTCCTCCTCGTCCGCAACCAGGCTAGCTGCGATCGCATCGGGCCAGAGGCGTGATCATGCCAGGACTCCACCAGATATCAACACCCACCCAACGGTATTTTCGACATAGAGAATCTGCCAAAACGGCCTCCAGACCGGCCTCCAGAATCCACGTAACATACCGTATTAAGGTATGTTACATACATATCCTGAGATGCCAGGGGCGGCCGAGGCAATCGAGTCCGTGCAGACTTGTCCGCTCAAAAAGCCAACAGTTCACAAACTACCAAGGGCAGGGTCAGCATGGCGAGGGCGCCAAAGCACCTGCGAGCCAATCACTTGCCGAAGAGGCTGCGGATCCACGGCCAGACGGCGTAGAGATCCCAATCCAGCTTGATCTGCAGGATGACCAACGCGACCAGAATGATGGTCGTGAAGATGACGGCGAAGATCAGCTGCGCGACCAATCGCGCCAACAAACCCTTCGCGCGACGCGTGATCGACGGCCCCTTGGCGGTTCGGCCGCCGCGCAGGATCCAATCGCGATGCGCCACTAACCCTTGCTGGACGAGGCGCTGCTGATCGACCTCTTCGCTGAGCACCGCCTGGGTGACGGTCTGCCACGGGTATTCGTCGGTGTTCTCTGCGACGGTGATACGCAGCTGCGCCAACTTCGGCTTGGACACACAGCCAGCCATCAGGCGAAGGGATACATCGCTGACAGCGCGCAGCGTCTGTTCAGCTTCGGTCAGGTCCGGCGGAGTCTCGCTCATACTGCCGTGCCCCTATTGCTCAGAACCTGCCCAGGAATGGCTGCCCGCAATCGGCAGTCTTACTGCTTTTGCGCCTTGGTGAACGCGCGGTTGCGACCACGGATCGCCTTGACGAGCGGGAACGAGACCATCTTGTCGCCCTTCGGCAACGTGATGATGCCACGCTTGATGACCTTGGTGCACAGCCTCAGGGTCATGACGGTGCCATCCGGTGTAAGGATGCGGACCGGCTGCAAGTTCGGCTTGAACTTGCGCTTACTGCGACCGGTGACGCGGCGACCGACGCCGCCATCCTTCTTAGCTAGACCACGGCGCTTGACCTTGTTACCAACTCGGGTGCGGCGACCGCTAACTGCACAAACTCTGGACATGGTGGGCTTCGGGGTTCGGAAGGGCCGAACAAGGTAGCCACGAACGCACCATACGCAAGGGCAGAGATCGGTAGATGTTGGGCTGCGCTTGCAAGCTGCCGGCTGCCGCGAGCGCACCGGAGTCCGCGGTGGGCCGCAAACACCTTTGCCACGGCGACTTTGGCAGCGAGCACCCCCTGGCCATGCTATCGCAGAGCCGCCTTCAGATGCGCCTGGTAGCGGACGAGGCGCTCACGGTACTCGGCGCTGGCCTTGCCCGCATTCTTGAGGGCCTCTTCCTGCAGCGAAACGGCATCGGTCACCCGCCCCACCAGGAACATCGCAAGCGCTGCCGTGTCGAACTCGTAGTAGTCCATCGACTCGCGCTCATCGAGCATGCGTTCAACCAAGCCGACCGCAAACCAGTCGAACCGCCCCATCGTCGGCAGACTCGTCATGAAATACCAACTGTCGTTGTTCAGGCCGACCCGCATGTCCGGATCGTTCAGGTAGACGGTCATGATCCTCTTGGCCGCCAGCTCATCACCGGCGCACCGCAGTGCGACGATGTAGCGCGCCGCTGCCAACAGCCGCGCGTCCGCACCGAGCTTCTCGGCTTTGTTGAGTGTCAGGGTGGCCAGGTCCGCATGGATCTGCGGGTTTTCATCGCGCGCGAGCAACGTCGCATAGTCGAGGCAACCGGCCCCGGTCTCGGTAACGCCCTTGCGGATGCGCATCGCCTGGCGGCCCGCTTCGCGACCATCACCAGCCATGATCAGGACTCGCAGGTATGCCAGCTGCACCATCGGATCCGCTTTGGCGGCAGCAGCGGCCTGCTTGAGGGCCGGTCGCAGCATCGCCACGACCGTCGTGCGGCGGGCGTCGCCGCGCAACACGAGATCGGCGAACACAGCCAACGGCCGCGACTCGGCGCGAAGTTGTTGGACCGCTGCCTGCAAGTGTTTCCGCGCCGCCGACTCGTCATTCGCCTTGGTCGCCAGCGTCAAGTAGAGCAGCCCGTTGAGCAAGCCATCGCGCGGCGCAAACTTCACCAGCGGCTGCAACAACTCGACCGTCTCCTTGCCTGTCGCATCGTCAAACATGCCGGGCAACAACAGCCGCGTGCCACGCGCCCGCCCCGCCAGAACGAGATCTTGTTCGCCCGCGAGCACATCATCGATCGCGTCGACGAGACCGGCACCGGGCCGGCCGAGAAACGCAATGGTGCCGTCATGGTTCAGAACCACACTATTGGTGCGGCTCGTGGCATTGGCGACGGCCCACGCCACTTCGGTTCGCGCCGCATCATCGACAACTACCGAGCAACCGAGCAAACGATCGAGTCCATCAGCGTGTTCGCCCTTGACCACCGCGACGACGCGAACACCGCGCTCCGCGTAGCGAGCCTGCACTTGCGACAAGTAGTCTCCGTCAACCGGCAACAGGTGCGGCAACTGTGAGTAGAAGGCCCAAACCGTGCAGGGAGGTGCATCGTCCGGCATTGGCTGGACAAACTCAATCGCATCACCCCGCAGCCATTGCTGCCAGTGAGGCGCGACTACCATCGCCCCCAATTCGGCTTGCGCCATTGCCGGCATCGCCAAGAACAGCGCTGCTGCCAACCATCCGTGCTTGCTCGTGAGCTGCATCGTTTCTTGCCACATATGTGTGCTAGCGCGGGGGCCGCGCAATGTTCTCGAATCGAACGACTCCACGGCCTCCAAATCGACGTAGACCCGCCGCGGCCTACCGCGCAGAACGCGGTCGAGGTCGGTCACGAGAGCGGTCACGTTGTTGCGATCCAACGTTGCCCCAGCTGTGATGGTCGGGTGCGGCACCAAGGGAACGGATCCTGGAATCGGTGCTATCGGCCGTTCCGGACCACCGGCTTGACCCCGCAATCGGCCAGATCCCCCCCTCTGACCCCTTCCGTTAGCGCCCAAATGAGGCAAGAATACACATGGTCGCAATATCCCTCTCGCGCGCTCCGTCCGAGCCAGCCCAGCTTGCCAGCTGGGTGACCCGATTCATGAAGCCAACGACCCTTCTGTGGTGTGCCAGCCTGCTGGCCGCCAGTACTTACCTGGCAGCCTGTGCCAGCATCGTTCCTCCGACAGACGCCGAAGCCGCGCAGATTGCGCAGGCCCGGACGCTGCTTGCCTCGATGCCCGACCAGGCCGCCAACACGGCCGACCAGCTCCTCGAGGAAAACCCTGAGCTGCGCGAGGCGCGGCTCTTGCGCGCCGAGAGTTCGCTGGCGATGGCCGCCAGCGGGGACTATTCGCGAGTAATCAAGGAGTTGCTGATCGATGCATGCAACGACTTCGATCGTGCACTGGGCGATGCTGAGAACGAACCCTACGCCGAGCAACTGCGACAGCTCGCCGAGACCTACTACCAACTCGGCGAGTGGGAGAAGGGCAGTAGAGCCGCGATCCGTTCTGCCAACGGCTTCGCGCAACGCGTCGGCCAGCAGAACCAGAAGGAATACGCCAGAGCCCGCCTGGTAGGAGCCAACTGCGACTACCGCAGGTTCGTCGACATGCGCCAGCCGGAGATCGAAAACGGCAAGCAGGACATGAACGGCATCGTACCGCCGGAGCAAATCACAATGGCCCTGGCACGCATCTCGGCAGCCGGCTACGCCGAAGCGCGACTCGATTTCCCGTCGATCGCGACCAACCAAACTGCCGCGATCCAACGCTGGCTCGGCCAGAACGGCGAGGCGATCCGCGTCTACGAGCGCGGTCTGATCACGCACCCGAGCGAAACGCCGATCCACGATGCCTACATCGACTGGATGTGCCAGATCGGTCAGGAAGACGCGCTCGTCGGCGCCTACCGCCGCTTCGTTCGCGAGAAGGCCGATGCGCCGATCCTGCGCTGGTTCCAAGCCCGCGCGATTTACCGTCGCGCTGACCGCCTACGCAAGGAGGGCAACTTCCAGGGCGCCATCGCGATCTACAGCAAGTCGCGCACGATCTTCGACGAGTATCTCGCGCTGATGCCGAACCATCGCACCGCCACCAACCAATGGCAGGCGCTCTGCGACCTGGCGATAACGCGCTGCGCCGCCGACACCGGTGACCTTGCAACCGCCGAGAAGTACCTGTTCACCGCCGCTGAGATCTCGCCAACAACAACCGAATACGTCGACGGCCAACCGCAGCTGACCGACAACTACGGCAATCACTTCACCGGCGCGGCGTTCGCGATCCACGTCGCGCTGACGCAGAGCCCGGAGAAGGCACTCGAGCGCACGCTGGCGTTCAACGAAGCCGTGTTCCTGCGCTACCCGGATCGCTGGGGATTCCTTTACAACAACGCGGCCCTGGCCGCTCGGGACCTCGGGGTGCAGGTGCAGAACAACGGCGACGAAAAGGCCGCCATGGAACTGTGGGAACGCAGTTACCAGTACTACGAAAAGGCGGTCGTGCTGTCGCCGACCGATGCGCGCATCGTCAACGACTGCGGCCTGATGCTGATCTATCACCTCGACCGCGACTTCGATCGTGCCCGGATGATGTTTGATCACGCCATTGAGATTGGCACGGAACAACTCACCGAGATGTCCGAAGACGCCAGTGAGCGAGAGCGCCACCTGCTCGAAGAGGCCGTCGGCGACGCGTGGCAAAACATTGCCGTGATGATGCGCGAGCATCAGAATGCGCCGTTTAAGGACTACCAGCGCTTCTGCGAAGAAGCCGTCAAGTACTACCCCTACCAACGCCGCGAAGCCGCCGCACTGCTGCGCCAAAAGGGTGAGAACACGCTCGGCTCGACTGCGCGGGCAACGGGTGCCGGCAGCAACTCAGGTCCGTCGAATGCGAGCGCCCGCAAGAACGCACAGAGCGGCGCCGCCGAGGCGTTCAAGAAGGCGAAACCGGCAATCGACAAGCACGCCGCAGACAGCGACTTTGACGCCGCGCTGACGGCACTCGACAGGATCGCCAAGGACTGCAAGCAGTATGCTCCGTTCCATCTGCTCACCGGACAGATGAACTGGCGTCTCGCCAACCAAGCCCGCGACAACGGCCGCAGGGGCACCGAGGCGTTCTACGTGGACGCGGTTCGCGCCTTCAAGCGCGCCGTCGAGCTCGACTCCGAGCCGATCGCACCGCGACAACAGCTGGCACAAGCCCAATACGACTCCGGCGACACCAAGACCGCCGGCGAAACCATCTCCTCGCTGCTGCTGCACATGCAATCGCAAGGCGGCGGCAACGACGAGCAGTTAGCAGCAGCCCACGCGTTGCGCGCCAACGCCGCCAGCCGTGCCTACGCCCAACAGAAGAGCGCCAACACCAACGACAAGGAACTGCTCACCGCAGCCCGCACGTCGATGCGTTGGCTCGAACAGAAGGGCAAGCTCGAAGCGGACCTGCTCAAGCTGTGGTCGACCACCGAGCAATGGGCAGAGGCGCCGGCAGAAGCCGTCAACGTCTACATCCGCGCCAGCGAGCGAGCGCCCCAGGACTTCGCACTGCTTGAGCTGGTCGTCAGCACGGCGGCGAGCCAGAAGCAGTTGGGGCTCGCGGTAGAGTCGCTATCGAAGCGAGAAGACGCCGGCACCATTTGGTATTGCGGCAAGGCTCAGTACTACCTTGCAGGTGATCAGAGAATCGCCAAGAAATTCGACGATGCGATGAACACACTCGACGCGGCGCGCAAGGGCTTCGAGCGGTCGATGCAGAAGAACGCCAGCTACAAGGACAGCTGCGAGCAGTGGATTGCGATGTGCGTCGGCAAAAAGGGCAACATCGCCTTCGTCACCAAGGACTACGAGCTCGCCGAGAGCCTGCTAATTGAATCGGCGAGCCTGCGACCCGATCGCATCAGCGAAGACCTCGGCCTGACGGAGACCACCAAGCGCGGCATCCTGCTCCTGGTCGACATCGCGATGCGCAATAACGACCTCAAGGCGGCCGAAGCGATCAGCCGCAAGGCGTGCGAAGCCGCCAACAGTGATGTCGACTTTCTCAACAACTCCGGTTTGTTCGCGCGTGATTACGGCAACATCATTGAACGCCAGGGCAAGACCAAGGAAGCGCAAGAGATGTATGAGCAGAGCTACAAGGCGTACAGCCGCGCAGTTCAACTCGATGGCAAGAACGTGCGTCTGCGCAACGACCAGGCACTGATCGCGATCTACCATCTCGAACGCGATTGGGACGAGACCAAGGTGCTGCTCGATGAAGCCATCGTCGATGGCGAAAAGACCCTTGAGGAATCGCCGCCGGACAACGCCGACATCAAGCAGCAACTCGAAGAAGCGGTCGGTGACTGCTACGAGAATCTGGCCCTCTGGCACATCAAGCACAGTCGTGATGGCGCCGCCGCCAAGGCCGCCGCAACCAAGAGCCAGGGCTACTATCCTGGCATGCGACGCATGGGCGCCCGAAGGCATCTCGCTAGCGCGGAACGCCTATTGCAAGGCAAGTAGTCATGAAGGCCGCCTCCCGCCTGTTCGTGCCAATCCTGCTGCTGACCGCCCTGTCGGCGCAGCAGGAGCCCCCCCAGAAACCCGTTGTCGTAACGCAACAGGAACAAAACGAACTGCGGGCCACAGCCTTCAAGGCGGAAAACGAGGGCCGATTCGCGGCCGCTGCCGACGCCTTCATGAAGCTCCATAAGTCAGCGCCCACGCGTATCGACTGGTGTGTCGCGACCGCACGGTGCCTCGGCCGGAGTGGCCTCTTCGGTGACGCAATCGACGTACTCGAAGTCGGGCGCAAACGCTTCGACCGCGACCTCGAGATCGAAGCCATGCTGGCACGTACGCTGCTGCTGCAGACCGAAGCCAGCAAAATGGTCTACCCCGAGGTCCTGTGGGCTGACGCTGCGGAGATCGCCAAAGGTGTTCTCAAG
>JAPYTD010000108.1 GCA_029936315.1 Planctomycetota bacterium
CGCGGGCGCTCAAGTCGCGGCGGCAGTTGGCGTGGCGGATGACCTACTTCCTCAACAACCACTTCGCGACCTACCGGAAACGCACGGTCGAGATCAGCGAGGTCAACGAGGACGACAAGTTCCGCAGCGCATGCTTCGGCACGTTCGCGGAGGTGCTGCGGTTCAGCGCGGCGAGTCCGGCGATGATCGACTTCCTCGACAGCCAGTCGAACATCGCGGGCAACCCCAACGAGAACTACGCCCGCGAACTGCTCGAACTGCACACCGTCAGCATTGACGGCGGCTACACCGAGAACGATGTCGCCGAGTTGGCGCGGGTCTTCACCGGTTGGCGTCGCGTCAACGTTGGCTCGCAGCCGGTTACACACAGCTACTTCGAGTTTGCACCGACGCTGCACGACACCGGTCCGAAGACGTTGTCGTTGGGTTGGTCGACGCCCGGTATCTCTGGTCCGAGCGGCCGTCAGGAAGGCTTCGAAGTGCTCAACTTCCTCGCGACACATCCGCGGACCGCGTCGTTCTTCAGCAAGAAGCTGTGCCGCTACTTCGTCAGCGATACGCCATCGATTGGCCTGGTGAACCGTGTTCGCCATGCCTTCACGCAATCGGGCGGCGACCTGCGTGTGACCGTTCGTGCGCTGTTCCTGGATCCCGAGTTCGTGCAGCCCCGCAACGTGCTGAGCAAGACGTACGATGGGTTTGAATACATCGTCAGCGTCGTGCGCCGCTTCAAGGGGTCGGTCTCTATCCCGGCGATCAATGAACGCATCGGCCGTCTGCGCTCGTTGCCGCACCTGCAGCACCTGCCGACGGGCTATGGCGAGACGGCTGATTCCTGGATCGGCCCCGGCCATTCTTTGGAGCGCTGGGACTTCGCCGACGACTTCGCCCACGGTCGCATCACCGGCACGGCGGTGCCGTGGACCCACATCTTTCCGAGCCCGCCGTCAACGGGTGGCGCGTGGGTGCAAGGGCTGTCGAACTGGTTGTTCGACGAGCCGTTGCCCGACACGACCAAGTGGGTGTTGGCATTCTACATGGACAACATGATGGCGCCGCTGCCGGGTCATCCGTCGTGGGCGCAGGTCCAGCCGCATGCGAGCGATTTGCTGACGCTGATGCTGCAGCTTCCCGAAGCCCAGATGCACTAGGAGGAGATGAAGATGACCACAGATCGATCCAAGAAGGTCTCCCCGCAGTCGGCTCAGGACAACGACACGAAGGGTGCTGGCGGAACCACGCGTCGCACGGTGCTGCAGGCCGGCGCATTGGCTACGGGCGCGTTGGCGCTCAACCAACCCTTGTCGGCCAATGCCGCGCCGAAGCGTCGCGGCAATACCAAGGTGACCGTCGTGCTGTTCCAGCACGGTGGCGCCGATCACCTCAATCTCTACGCGCCAACTGGCGACAGCAACTACCCGTTGCTGCGACCGACGACCGCGATTGGCGCGCCTGGCAGTTCGGTTGCCGTGGTCGGGCTCGGCATGGATCCGATGTTTTCGATGCATCCGAACATGGTTGGCACGCACGCGGCGTTCATGGCGCATCAGAGTGACTGCGCCATCGTGCACGCGGTCGGCTACTCGCCGTACAGCCGTTCGCACTTCCAGAGCCAGGATCTTTACGAAACAGCGCTCGCCGGTATCTTAAACGGTGGCTGGATCAATCGTCACCTGCAGGCGACGGCGACCAGTCAGGATGTGCCGGTGCGGGCATTGGCGTTGCGCGGTGGCCTGCCGATGTCGATGCGTGGTGATTATCCGTGCTATGCCGTCGCAAGCACCGAGCAACTCGTCTATCAGGGGCCGGCCGCGGCGCGCATGTTCCTCGACAAGCTTGCGCACGGCACCGCGATCTCGCGCATGTTGCCCGAGCAGCGCGCAGCCTACCAGGCGCAGTGCGACTCGTTTGCGATGCTCGAAATGTTCTCCGTGCTGAACCCGTCCAACTACACGCCGAGCAACGGCGCTGCGTACCCGGGCGGTCACGTCGGCGAGAACCTGAGCCAGATCGCCGAGGTCATCAAGGCGGACCTCGGCGTCGAGTTCTTCTCCCTCGAACACCACGGCTGGGACCATCACTCCGATCTGGTTATGCGCATCAATGGTCACTCGACCAACTTCGATGCGTCGATCACGGCCTTCTTCAATGACCTTGGCGCGTTGGCGCAGGATGTCGTGCTAGTAACGATGTCGGAGTTCGGGCGAACTGCTGCTGAAAACGGTTCTGGCGGCACTGACCACGGGGTCGGTGGCGCGATGCTCGTTCGCGGTGGTGGCGTCAACGGTGGTCAGGTCTACGGCTCCTGGCCTGGGCTGCAGTCTGCGCAGCTGGCCGGTGGCCACTCACTTGCCGCAACGACGGACTTCCGCGACGTATTGCGCGAGATCCTCGATGTGCACATGGGGGGCACGGATCCGGCGGTGACGTTCCCGTCGCACGTGCATCAGCCCGTCGGCGTCATGTAGGTTCGCGCTCCGGCGCGGGCCTGCACAAGTCAGGGTTGCTTGGCGAGGCAATCAGTTCTCCAATGCGAGGCATGCATACGCCTTTGCTCGATCGCCGCGGCTTCCTTGGCACGACCGCCGGTTTGCTCGGCGGTTCGTTAATGACCAGTTCGTTGACGGCCTGTTCGCCGCTCACGGGTCTGTTTTCGCCGTCGCCGCCCGCAAACCTGTTCGAGATCAGCCTCGCGCAGTGGTCGTTGCACCGGACGCTGCGTGGCAAGGACCTCGACAACCTCGGCTTCCCGAAGAAGGCCAAGTCGTTTGGCATCGATGCGATCGAGTACGTCAACTCGTTCTGGAAGAACAAGGCCAAGGACGCCAAGTACGTCGCCGAGCTCAAGAAGCGCTGCAGTGACGAAGGCGTGCACAGCCTGTTGATCATGTGCGACGGTGAAGGTGCGCTTGGCGATCCCGACGCCAAGAAGCGTCAGCAGGCCGTTGCGAATCACCACAAGTGGGTGGTTGCCGCCAGGGAACTCGGTTGCCACTCGATTCGCGTCAACGCGCAGAGCCGCGGCAGCTATGCGGAGCAACAGAAGCTCGCTGCCGATGGCTTGCGCAAGTTGTGTGAGTTTGCCGACGAGCACGGCATCTATGTGATCGTCGAGAACCACGGTGGCTTGTCGTCCAATGGTGCGTGGCTCAGTTCGACTCTGAAGTTGGTTGACCACAAGCGTGTCGGCGCCCTACCCGACTTTGGCAACTTCCGGCTTGGCAACGGTAAGGAATACGACCGCTACAAGGGTGTTGACGAGCTGATGCCGTATGCCCAAGGAGTCAGCGCCAAGTCGCACTCCTTCGACAAGGATGGCAACGAAACCCGCACCGACTACGAACGCATGCTCGACATCGTGGTGCGCAAGCATGGCTGGCGAGGTCATATCGGCATCGAGTACGAAGGTGGCAAGAAGTCCGAAGACGACGGCATTCGCGCAACCAAGGTGCTACTCGAGCGGCATCGTACGCGGCTGCAAGCCATCATGGACAAGGCGAAGCTCGATAAGAAGGCTGGCAAGTGAACGAACGCCTGCTCAAGCTCCCGACCTATCCGATGGTGCAACTCGCCTCCTGGAATCAGGAGATCGCTGCTCGTGGCATGCAGGCCTTTGACTTTGGCACCGGCGATCCGCGCGAGCCGACTCCGAAGATCTTGCGGCAGGCGATGATCGATGGCATTGACGAGGTAAGCCAGTATCCGCCGACGGCTGGCACCAAGGGGCTGCGTTCGGCGGTCTCTGCCTACATGCAGCGCCGCTTCGAAGTCACCGTCGATGCTGACCAAGAAGTTCTCGCGACCTACGGCAGCAAGGAGGCTCTGTTCCACCTGCCGATGACGTTCGTGCAGATCCCGAGCGACAAGGACCTCGTGCTCTACGGTGAGCCGGCCTACCCGGTCTACGAGATCGGCGCGTTGTTTGCGGAGGCGTGGACCTACGCGGTGCAGCTTGCGCCGCACAACGAGTACGCGATGGACCCGGATTCCTTGCCTGAGTCGGTGCTGAAGCGGGCGGCCATCGTCTACCTCAACTACCCGCACAACCCGAGCGGCTACAAGCTGTCCGACGAGTTGTTCAAGCGGTGGGTGGAGGTTCGGGCCGAGTATGGCTTCGTATTGGTTAGCGATGAGTGCTACGCCGACCTCAACTACGAAGGCGACGCACCGAAGAGCCTGTTGCAGTTCGGCCGAGAAGGTTGCCTCGCCGTGCACTCACTGAGCAAACGCTCGGGCATGACCGGCTACCGCTCGGGCTTCCTCGCTGGCGACGCGAAGCTGATTGCGAGCTATCGCCGCTTCCGCGCAGGCATGGGCACCGCTCCGCAGCAGTTCGTGCAGGCAGCCGCCGAGGTCGCCTGGACCGAGACACAGCACGTTGAAGATCGACTGGCCGTGTTTGCGAACAAGCGCGAAGTGTTGCTGCAGATGGCCAAGGACCGCGGTCTCAAGGTACACGGCAGCGAGGCGGGGCTCTACCTGTGGCTTGAGGTGGTCGAAGGCAAGACGGACCTCGAATACGCGGCGCTATGTCGTGAACAGGGCATTGTTGTCGCGCCTGGCAGCTTCTTTGGTGCGGGCCAGGAGCGTTTCATTCGCCTGGCGCTTGTGCCCACGGTCGAGGAATGTCGGGCGGCCGCAGCGGCCTGGCCGTCACTGTGATTCGGTTGGGATGCGGTTGCCGCTGGTCGGCATGTTGCTGGCACAACGCTAGATTGCGTTAGCTCTTGCCCGGTTGTTCATAGGGCAGACCGCGGCCAGCCCAGTGCGCCATGCCGCCGCGGATGTTGGTCAGTTGCGTGAAGCCAGCGCCCGCCAGGATGTCGCACGCGAACAGGCTGCGCCGGCCGTGCTCGCAGTAGACGAACCAGTTTTCGTTGGGGTCGAGTTCGGCAGTTCGCTGCGCCAGTTCTTCCACCGGGATCAGAACCGAGTTGGGCAGGCGGTGGCTTTGGTGCTCCTGCTCCGTACGGACGTCTAGAAGGCGCGGCGCGGACTGATCCTGTTTGGGCTGGGCCTGTAGTTCGGTCTGCGCGTCTTCGGGTTCCAGGTCGCGATAGTTCATCTTGTCTTTCGGGTCTTTGCTTTTCGGCTAGTCGAGGTGGCCACGATCGCTGTCGCCCATTTCGACGCCCCCGGCTGGAAAGTACTGCGACCAGCGTTTGGAGACCAGCGCGGCGGTGTCCGGATCGCAGAACAGCTCTTCAGGGTAGCCCGGCTTCATGCGCGAATCGATGACGATCGGCGGCGTGTAGCTCGGTTGGCTACGCACGAGTTCGAGCTTGTTGGCGTGGATGTCGGCGGCAGGTTCGAAGCGCGTAAACGTCGTCCATAAGAAGTTGACGGTCGAGCGCGCAGCCTGCGCCGCATTGTCGACCAACACAACCAGTGGCCAGTCCTTCATGGCTGGCAACCGCGCGAGTACTGCGGCGGCATTCCTGTCGCTGGCAAAGTCGGGGCCCTGCACGACGAGGCAACCGGGGCAGAACACGATCGCCTTCTCGAACGGTGGCGGTAGAACGCCTGTGAACTCGGTCGGTAGGTCGCGCACGGGGTCGCCCAAGCCAAGCATCACGCCCTTGCTGCCCTTGTTGACCTCTGGCCCGGCGTAGTCGAGCGTGTCCATCGACAGGCTGCCGAACACATAGAGATCGCTCGCAAACCTGCAGCGCGCGAGCACGTGTTCGAGTGTCTGCCTGAAGTTCTTGAGGTCGACGGGCTGATCTGTCAGCAACAAGAACTTGGTCAGGCTCAGTTGGCCTTCGCCGAGAATGCGGAACGCGCTCTGCATCGCTTCGCGGCCGTAGCGTTCGCGCACGACTGCGGCGGCCAACGAGTGGTAGCCCGTTTCGCCGTAGGACCACAGATCGCGCACTTGCGGCATGGCGACCTTTGCTAGCGGTAGCAGTAGTTCTTGCAGGTAATCGCCCAAGAAGAAGTCTTCCTGGCGCGGCTTGCCGACCACGGTGGCCGTAAGGATCGGGTCCTTTCGATGTAGCAGTGCCTTGGCTTGGATCAGCGGATAGTCGTGCTGCAGGGAGTAGTAGCCGTAGTGGTCGCCGAATGGACCTTCGGGGTGCCGCACGTGTGGCTGCACTTCGCCGACCAAGATGAATTCTGAATCTGCGACCAGCGGCAGCGGTGAGTGCTCGGAGTGTGCCGTGCGCAGGCGCTTGCCCATCAGCAGCGAACACAGCAGCACTTCGGGAACGTTCTCAGGTAGCGGCGCGATCGCACTGAGGATCATCGCGGGTGGTCCGCCGATGTGTACGGCGACCGGCATTGCGAGGTTGCGTTCTTCGTAGGCCGCGAGGTGGTAGCCGCCGCCCTTGCCGATCTGCATGTGCAACCCGGCGGTGTTGTCGCTGAAGCGCTGCACGCGATACATGCCGAGGTTGGAGCCGAGTCCATCGGGGTGTTCGGTGTAGACCAGTGGCAGCGTCACGAAGGCGCCGCCGTCGTGCTTCCAGGTGCGCAGCAGTGGCAGGCGATTGAGGCCAGGCGGGCAGTCCCTCATCGCCAGGCCCGGCGCGCGCGATACGCGTTTTCGGCCGACCTTCAGCAGGGAGCCGAGTAGGTCTCGATGTTGCCACAGCTTGCCGAGACTCGGTGGCAGCAGTGTGTGCGGTACTTCGGCGAGGCGTTCGACCAGTTCGAGGGGTCGCTTGCCGAACGCCAACTCGACACGCCGCTGGGTGCCAAACAAGTTGGTGACGCAGGGCCACGGCGAGCCTTTGATGTTCTGAAACAGCAACGCCGGGCCGCCGGCCGCAATGCAGCGACGGTGCACCTCAGCGGCTTCGAGATCAGGATCTACAGAAGCATCAATCTCGATGAGTTCGCCTTCGCGGCGCAGCACGTTGAGGAACGAGCGCAAGTCGACGAGCGAGGTAGACATCAGGTCGTTGGCGTTTTCGGGTCCAGTTCCAGGAAGCGCTGCACGATCGCGGCGACGCGATTTGTTGCGCCGGGCACGCCGAGTCGTTTGCGCACTTCGGCGAGTCCTTTTACACACCTCGCGCGAGCCTTTTCATCGCACCACAGAGGCTCGGCATCGCGCACCACACTCTGCCAGCCAGCGTGCCCGGCAAAGCAGTGTTCGGGCGCGACGACGCGGTTGGCAATCAAGTTGGCAGCGGCGATCCACGGCACGCTAAGGATGTTGTGGTAGCCCATCGTCGCAAGCAACCCGCGCAGCTTGTAGACGACCACGGTTGGGTTGCCGTGCAGGCACGCTTCGAGCGAACCCGTGCCGGACTTCGCGAGCACCAGGTGGGCGCCGCGCAACCAGGTGCCCAGCGGGCCTTCGTGGTGTTCGACGTCGGTTCGGTTGAGTTCGCGCAGAATGGAGCGGATCATCTCGGTGCGGCGTGGATTCTTGTGTGGCAGCACGATGCGCAGATCCGGGTCGCGCTCACGCAGTTTGTCGGCGACGTAGAGCATGCCTTCGAGGTTGGCCTGGATCTCGGCCCGCCGACTGCCTGGCATGATGACCAGCGTCTTCTTCTTCCGCACCTCTTGCACGGCGGCGTCGTCCGGCGGGTCGTCCGCGATCTCATCGAGCAACGGATGGCCGATGTAGGCGGCAGGCACGTTCTGCCGGCGGAAGAACTCGGTCTCGAACGGTAGGATCGTCAACGTCGCATCGACGGCGCGGCGGTAGCGGCGCATGCGCCACGGACCCCACGCCCAGTATTGCGGCGCGATGTAGTGCAGCACCGGAATCTTGCGGCGCTTGGCAGCCTTGGCCATGACCAGGTGCAGGCCGGGGTAGTCGACCAGCACGACCAGATCCGGCTTGTCGGCTCGCAACATGCGCAGGTACGCCGCGAAGGCACGGAGGATCTGTGGCAACTGCTTTAGCACGCCGACGACGCCCATGACCGCGTGCTCCGACAAGCCAAACCGCACGTCGGCGCCTGCATCGCTCAGTTGGCTGCCGCCAAACGCCGTGACCCGCAGATTGTTGGGCAGCGCCTGCACCAGCCGGGCTGCATGCAGTTCGCCACTTGCTTCGCCGGCGGAGATGAACAGGTGGGCGCGATCGCCCTGCCGTGGCTGTGCCTTGGCAAAGAACTTCGCCAGGGCGTCATCGCCGCCCTCATCTGCCGGTCGGTTGTGGGCGGCCTCGAGTGCCTCATTGGCGAGCTTCCGCCAGGAATGGCGAAACGGCAGGTACCACAGGATGCGCAGGGGTACCGAGAACGCGCGGACAAGTTCGCGTAGCAGGGTCGCCAGCACTATTAGCCAGATCATCACGACTTGTCCTTAGGGTTCCGTGCGCCGGAGGGCGCGCCAAGACAAGAAGTAGCACAGCACGACACCCATGAGCAGGTAGGTCGTGAATCCGGGGCCGTGGATCGGGTTGAACATCTGCCAGGCTGGTGTGTTGCCGCTCATGATCGGGCCATACCAATCGAAGTCGACCAGGCGGAACAAGCTGTAGGGCCGGATGCGCTGGGTTAGGTACATCCCGATCTGCAAGATCGCGAACGCGCCGACGATCGAGGCGACGTGCGCTTGCACGCGCACAACGGTCGATACGTACATCGTCAAGGTCAGGAACGCCAACGCAAAGACCGCGGCGTGCACCGATGCGAGGAACAGTTCCCATTTCGGCAGGTCGAGCTCGAGCGACCAGCTCAACGGCACCACGGTTGCGTTGACCAGGATGATCGGAATGGTCACGACGAGCGCGCACGGCCAGAACTTCTGCCACAACAGCGACGAGCGCGACACTGGTCGGGCCAGCAAGAATTCAAAGGTGTTGGACTCGCGCTCGCGCGCGAACAGCCCTGTGCCGATCAGAACCGCAGCAGCCGTTCCGACCAGATTGGTGCTGCGGAAGAACAGCATCACCGAACACCAGTTGAGGTAGGCGATCTGTTCGTTGCTGTTGCTGACGCCGCTGCCAATGCGCTTGAGCCAATCCCAATTGATAGCCTGGAACAACGTCGAACGCTGCAGGTCGGCATAGATATCCGGCCACAGCAGCAATACTGGGACCGCCAGCATCTCGAGGATGATCACGTAGGCGAGTGCGATCACCCGAACTTCGCGCCACGTCTTGCCGGCGATCATGCCTCGTCTCCATCGTCCCGCAGTGGCAGATCGTCCCGCAGTAGCAGCTGGTAGAGGTCTTCGAGGCGATCGACGCCGATCTCGGCGCTGTCGATCACGTCATTCGCGATGCCGCGCAACCACTGCATTGGATCGTTCTCGGTCGTGACGACGAGCATGCCGTCTAGCTCCTTGCGCACCATGGTGGCGCCGGCAGGCAGACTCTGGCCGGGCCGAAGTCGGATGCGCGGTTGGCGGCGCAGTTGGGCGCGGGCTCGCAAAAGGCGTTGCTCGGAGACGAGTCGACCCTGCATCAAGAACTCCAACCGATCCGCCAGCGACTCCACTTCGCTGAGGTGGTGCGAGCTGAGCACGATCGTCTTGCCCTTGTCTTTCAGCGAATGCAGCACGTCGCGCAGGAAGTAGCGCACGCTGGCATCGAGGCCGCGGTCCGGTTCGTCAAGCAGGTACAGGTCGACGTCGGGCACCAGCGTCGCCAGTAACGCGAGCTTTTGCTTCATGCCAGCGCTGTAGCTGCGCACGCGCTTGTTCAGTGGCAGTTCGAACTGCTCAAGTAGGCGCTCCTTCAGGTCGCGGCAGTGAACAGGGTAGAAACCGAGCGCGAACTTCAAGAAGCGTGCGCCGGTCATCTGGTGGTAGATGCCGGTCTCGCCCGGTAGGTAGCAGGTGCGGCGACGAATCGCGAGCGACTCGGTTGCCGGGTCGTGGGCAAACAGCCGCGCGCTACCGCCGCTTCGCTGTACCAGGCCGACGAGGCAGCGCAGCAGCGTCGTCTTGCCGGCACCGTTGGGGCCGATCAACCCCAGCAGCTGGCCCCTGGGAACCTCAAGATTGACCCCGTGCAGAACCGTGCGCGAGTCGTAGGACTTGCTCAGCCCCTGAATCGTGATCACGGCTGGTTGTGCTACTGCCGGCTCCGTCACGCGACCTCCTTGAGGAAGTTCTGTAGCAGCAGGTCACCCTCGTCACTGCGAAACGACTCGGGGTGGAACTGCACGCCGAACGTCGCATGGCTGCGATGCCGCACGGCCATGATCTCGCCGTGCTCGCTGTGGGCCGTCGCCTCCAGTACTTCGGGTAGCTCCCTGGCAACGTAGAGGGAGTGGTAGCGGCACGCCGACAACGGCTGGCTCAAACCCGCAAATAGTCCGGTGCCCCCGTGCTGAATGTTCGTCGGTCGCCCATGCACTGGCTGGCCGCGAACGATTTCGGCGCCAAACGCGTAGGCGATCGCCTGGTGTCCGAGGCACACGCCGAGGATCGGTAGCTTGCCGGACCAGGCGCGAACCATTTCGACCGAGATGCCTGCGTCTTCCGGCCGACCCGGACCCGGCGATATGACGATTGCGCGATACGCCTCGGCCGCGGCGATGGCCATACCATCGCTGCGCACAACGTCAACCCCGGCCCCGAGCTGCTGCAGCATTTGGGCCAAGTTCCAGACGAAGGAATCTTTGTTGTCGAGCAGCAGGATCAAAATCGGAGCGTGATGACAGTATCGTTCTGTCACCCGATGAACATCCTGATCGTCGGCCTCGGCGAAGTCGGCAGCTACCTGGCAAAGGTCCTGTCGACTGAGGGGCATTCCATAACCGTGGTCGATCCCGACCGCGATCGTATCCGTCGGGTAGCCGACCTGCTCGACGTGCGCGCTGTGCACGGCGACGGTTCGCGCCCAGATGTGCTCGACCGGGCCGAAGCGCATTCGACCGATCTGCTGCTGGCCGTCGCCAACGACGACAAGGTCAACATGCTGACGACGCTGTTCGGCAAGCGCATGGGGGCCAAGAAGACCATCCTGCGTCTGCATGACACGTCCGCGGTCCGGCGCTCGCGCACGTTCTTTCGCAAGAACCTGCACTTCGATCTGCTGTTGTCGCTCGACGACCTGGCCGCCGAAGAGATCGTCAAGATCGTGCGCCAGAGTTCGGCGATCGGCGTCGAGAACTTCGCTGAGGGCAAGGTCCAGATGCGGCGCTTCATGCTGCTAAAGGATGGGCCCTATACCGGTCAGTTGGTCAAGGACATCAAGATCCCGTCGGGCATGTTGATCACGGCAATCGACCGCGACCACGAAGTGATCGTGCCGGGCGGCGATGACGACCTGCGTGCCGGTGACGAATTGTTCGTGCTCGGCGAGCCCAAGGCGATCGCATCGTTCGAAAAGAAAATCGGCGGCAAGAAGCATGCGACCCGCAACGTGGTTGTCTACGGCGCCGCCGGCATCGCCCAGCAAGTCTGCCAGGCATTGCAGCGCGAGCACGTTGACGTGCGCGTGATCGTCGAGTCCCGCAGCGAAGCCGAACGCCTCTCCGAAGTAATCAAGGGCGTGGTCGTGTTGCACGCTGAAGCGACCGACATCAACTTTCTGCGCGAAGAACATGTCGGCGACGCCGACGCATTCCTCGGCGTCTCCAACCAGGACGAGCGCAACTTGATGTCGTGCCAGCTGGCGCGAACGCTTGGCGTCAAGCGCACTGTCGCACTGGTGCACAAACCCGACTACGTCTCGCTCTACCAGCACCTAGGCATCGACATTGCCGTCTCGCCGCGCCTTCTGTGCGCCAACCGCATCCTCGCGTTCGTACGTAGTCGCAGCATCTCAACGATCGCGACGATCGAAGAGGGCAAGGCCGAAGTGCTCGAACTCGAAATCGGCGCCGGCAGTGTGTTGGTGGGCAAGGCCTTGAAGGACGCCGCCTTCCCGCGCGGTTGCGTGGTCGCCGCCATCACCCGGGATGACGGCTCCGTCGTCATTCCGCGCGGTCACGACGAGATCCGCGCCCAAGATCAGCTAGTGTTGTTCGTCTTGCACGACGTCGTCGACACCGTGCTCGAACTGGTCGGCATCGAGCGCGAGTAGCGGTCTATTTCTGGCCGGATCCGCCTGGCTTGACCGTCGGCGCGTTGGCATCCAAATTGCCGGCGCCTTCGACCGGCACCTGCTTCGGCGGCACGATCTTCAGCGGCTTCATCACCGAGATGTCGGCGGACACCACGACGGTTGCCAGCCTGGCCGCC
>JAPYTD010000109.1 GCA_029936315.1 Planctomycetota bacterium
ACCTCGGCATCGGTGATGGCAGAACCCCGGTCGACTGGAACGGCAAGGTCGCTCCTGGGCCGCTCGAAGTCGGCTTCGGCTACTCGTTCTTGATGCCGTCGACCAACGACCGCGTGCCGTGCGTTTACCTAGAGGGTTACAGCGTCGTCGGGCTCGATCCAAAGGACCCACTGTTCGTCGGCAAGCGGCCACCGGGCTTCACCGGCACGGTCTACCCCGACGGCCGGAAGGATCGCTCGGCGATGACCTACTATCCTAGCAGCCACGGCCACAACCAATCCGTCATCAATGGCATCGGTCGCATTGGTTACCAGTGGGGTGGCCAGGCGGCGCTGTGGAACGACGAAACGATGGCAGATGAGTTCGTCGCCCAGACCAAGAAGTGGTTGGCCGAGCAGAAGCAGGACAGGCCGTTCTTCCTCTACTTCAGTTCGCAGGACATCCACGTGCCGCGCGCGCCCCATCCGCGCTTCAAGGGCAAGAGCCAGCTAGGCTTCCGCGGTGACGCGATGGTGCAGTTTGATTGGGCCACCGGTGAGATCTTGGCGGCGCTCGACAAGCACGGCTTCACCGACAATACGATCGTGATCTGGTCGAGTGACAACGGGCCGGTCTACGACGACGGCTACGTCGATGGCACGACCGTACTTACCTCGACCAAGGAAGTTGACCGCGGCCACGATGCCTCGGGGCCGTATCGCGGCGGTAAGTACCAGATTTTCGAAGGCGGTACGCGAGTGCCTCTGGTGGTGCGTTGGCCGGGCCAGGTTCAGCCGGGCGTGTGCGACGCGTTGGTCAACCAGATCGATTTCGTTGCGTCATTTGCTGCGATGCTCGATGTCGATCTCGCCGTGGATCAGGCCATCGATAGTCGCGACAGTCTGGCAGCACTACTTGGTAAGGATACGGTTGGCCTGCCGTTCATGATCGAAGAGGCGCGCCGGCTGGCGCTGCGCAAGGGTTCGTGGAAGTACGTCGCGCCGCGTGGCAAGAAGGGCAAGGAGCTGCTGTTTGACCTCTCTAGCGACATCGGCGAGCAGAACAACGTTGCCGCCCAGCACCCGGAGAAGCTGCTTGAGCTACGCCAGTTGCTGGCGGAGCTCAAGGCGAGCAAGAACGGCGTGCGCGGCCACGGTTAGTGCATGCGAGTCGGCAGCTGTTATCGCGGTACGAGGCCTTGCTCTTTCTGGCTACTTGTCCGGCTGGTTCCACATCCGATACGGATCGTTGAGCCGCTTCATCTCTGCCAGTAGCAGGGTCTCCATCTCGGCGCGCTTCTGAGCAAATCGAGGGTCGTTGGCGAGATTGCGCTGGTGCCTCTTCGGTACGTTGCCGGTCAAGCCGACGACTACGTCGACGTGGTGAGTTTCCAGCAGTTCGTCGGGGTTGCTGGCGAGGTCAAACAACTGCGTCTTGCGCACTGCCCCGTTCATGGTGTCGTACTGGATCAGCTTCCAGTTGCCCTGCTTCACGCAACGAATGCCGGGCTTGGAGCCACCGGCGTAGACGCCATAGAGCACGTCGCGAACCGTTGCCTGTTTGCCCTGGAGCACGGGTCGCATGCTGATGCCTTCGATCGTTGTCGGTGGTTGGATGCCAGCGAAGTCACACAATGTTGGCAGGAGGTCGAGCAGGTAGATGTTACCAGTGACGCGCTTGCCCTTCGGAATGCCCGGTCCCTTGACGACGAACGGCACGCGGAAGGTGTGCTCGTAGAGGTTCTGCTTGCCTTGCAGACCGTGGCGACCGATCGCCATGCCGTGGTCGGATGTGTAGATGACGATCGTATTGTCGAGCTCGCCCATCTTCTTGAGGCGCGCGAGCACGCGGCCGATCTGCTGATCGATGTTCTCGTTGCACGCAAATTGGCGGCCGAGTTCGTTGCGCAGGGTAGCTTCGTCGCGCTTGCGTTTGACACCCTGCACGTTGACCTCATCGCGCAACTTCGGGTGGCCGTGATGGAACGGGTGGGCCGGCAGGTAATTGCGCGGCAGCGGCGGCGCGTTGGCGCTCGGCATTGGCGACACGTTGCGGTTCTCAGCGCCGTAATGGGCGAGTAGTTCTTTGGGCGCGTGGCGAGGGTCGTGCGGATGCGAGAAGCCGAAGTAGATCAAGAACGGATTGTTGTCTTGCGCGGTCTCGCGTTGTTGCAAGTAGTCGAGCACGCGATCGGCGTGCCAGGCAGAGCCGTTCGTGCCGTCGGCGCCGCGCTTGACCTTGTCGTGCACGACCCGGAATTGCTTGTTCGCCGCTTGGTAACTGTTGCCGCGCTTGCAGGTGCGCATCGTGTCATAGCCGGCACGGTTGAAGATGGCTGCCATGCAGTTCTGGGCCAGGTTCTCCGGACACAGCGGATTGCGCTTTTCGCGGCGGATGCCGCGCTTGGGCAGGTGCCACACCGTTGCCCCGGTCATGATCATGTGACGCGATGGTGTGCATACTGCACCTGACCAGGATCCCATGTGGTAGGCGCCGTCGACGACCGTGCCTTCGGCGGCGAGTTGCTCGATCACGGGCGTGCGGCACACTGAGGTTTCGTCGTAGATCTTGAGATCGAAGGGTGACTGATCGTCCACCAGGATGAACAAGATGTTGGGGCGCCCCTTGGTTGCCGCGTTGGTTTGCTGCTGTGCTGGGGCTGCGCCGAGCGACAACATGGCACCGGTAGCAAACGTCACAAGAAAGGGGGTGTTCATACGAGTGTGGTTGGGTGGAAACTGGTGTGCCTAGCATCGTCGCAGTACAGAGCCCAATCATGAACACCCGATTCGCCACGTTTGCCCTCGCTAGCCTGATGCCATCGTGCTTCGCGATGGCGCAAGCCACACCCCAACGTTTGCCTAACGTGGTCTTGATCATTACCGATGATCAGGGTTACGGCGACCTTGGCGTGCACGGCAACACGAAGATCAAGACGCCGAACCTCGACAAGTTGGCGAGCGAATCGGTGTGCCTGACCGACTACCACGTGGACCCGACCTGCTCGCCGACGCGCAGCGCGTTGATGACTGGTCGCTATTCCACGCGAACGGGCGTCTGGCACACGATCATGGGGAGGTCGTTGATGGCGTCGAGCGAACAGACCATGGCCGAGGTGTTTGCGGCGAATGGCTACCGCACTGGCATGATTGGCAAGTGGCATCTTGGTGACAACGCACCGTGTCGTCCGCAAGACCAAGGGTTCGAGCACTTTGTTTGGCACCACGGAGGTGGCGTTGGCCAGGGGCCTGACTACTGGGGCAACGACTACTTCGACGACACCTATGACGCGGGCGGCGAGTGGCGCGAGTTCTCGGGCTACTGCACCGACGTTTGGTTTGAGCTGGCCAGCGAGTTCGTGACGCGCGAAGACGCGCGGCCGTTTTTCCTCTACCTGTCGACCAATGCGCCGCACGGACCGTTCCGCGTCGATAAGAAGTACTCGCAGCCCTATGAACAGGCCGGGGTCGCCAGAACCATGGCGAACTTCTACGGCATGATCACCAACATCGACGAGAACGTTGGTCGCTTGCGGTCGCTGCTGAAACAGATTGCACAGGCGAACAATACGGTGTTTGTGTTCACGACAGACAACGGCACGGCCGCCGGCAACGCCAAGAACCGCAAAGAAGGCGGCACGTGGCCGGGCTTCAACGCGGGCATGCGTGGCAAGAAGGGCTCAGCATTTGATGGGGGCCACCGCGTACCGTTCTTCGTGCACTGGCCAGATGGCGGTGTTGTCGGTGGTCGCAAGATTTCGGAGCTCGCCGCGCATGTCGATGTGTTGCCGACTCTCACGGAGTTGTGCGGTCTGTCAAAGGGGTCGAGTGCGCAGTTGGACGGGGCATCCTTTGCGAGCGCGTTGCGTGGCACAGGGCCGGCGCCAAAGGATCGCACCCTGTTTGTGCATTCGCAGCGCATCGAGCATCCGCGCATGTGGCGGGCGTGCTCCGTGATGACCGAACGTTGGCGCTTGATCGATGGGGCGCAGTTGTTCGACATGCACCTCGATCCGGGGCAAAAAACGAATGTTGCCAGCGATCACGCGGCAGTCATCACCGATCTCCGTAGTCGTTACGAGCTGTGGTGGCAAACCCTCAAGCCCGTGTTTTCGGAGTACGTGCGCATTGCGATTGGCGGCGCGGAGAACCCTACCGAGTTGATGTCGCACGACTGGCACACCAACAACCGCGGCACGCCGTGGAATCAGAGCCACGTGCGCAGTGGCTACATCGGCAATGGGCCGTGGGCAATCGATGTGATCCGCCCCGGCCGTTATGAGATCACGTTGCGCCGCTGGCCGTCGCAGTTGCACCGCGCCATGAACTGCGTGCGCGCATCGATCAAGATCGGTGACGTGGAACGGGCGTTGGATCTATTGCCGTCCGCGACGGATGCGACGTTCGTCGTGTCCTTGCCGAAGGGCCCGGCGATGTTGTTGACGACGTTGCGGCGTCCCGATGGTAAGGAGCACGGCGCCTACTTCGCGTCGATCCGCACCGTTGAGTAACTCACCGCAGTTGCTGCCTGCGAAGAAGAAGGGCCCCGAGACGTTCGCCGCGGAGCCCACTTCTTAGTTGTTCTTCGGTAACGCACCGAAGGCTTCTCATTGCAACCAACCACAACAACGTCGTCGTCACGCGGTCTGTTGCAGAGCGTGGCCACAAAAAACGAAGCCCCGCGGCTGCCTTGGCCGCGGGGCTTCGTGCCCATCTCGTGGTTACTCCTCAGGAACCATTTTGTCTGCTTTCCGAGAAGTCAAACGAGGGGGAGACCCGCGGCGTTGCAGATTCGTTCTGTTTTTTGGTGGCCAGCCGTAGCTGAGGGCCAGCTCGGGGATTAGGAGCGTGCAGTTGGGTGACTGGGGCGTGGCAAGCGATTCGGATTCGTAGGGTGTGACCCCAATTGAAGCCGAAATTGGACGTTTGTTGCGCCGTGGCATCGCAGCGACAACCGTGTCCGCAAATGCAACGGTGACGAGTCGATCGATGAGACGCCGGCAACATCGACGCTGAACAGTCCCAGCACTACTGGACCTGCCTCGCCTGGCCGACCACGGTTGGCTCTACCGGTCGGCGCGCCTTCTTCGTCAACCAACAAGGGCAGGTGCTGCAGAACATGCACACGACCTACTCGGGGTCGGCGACCGTTCCGGCGGTGCGCCTGGCAACGTCAACTCGCCGAACCTTGCCATCGACAACATTGGTTCGGATGGTCAGGCCTGGGTCGCGGTTCACTAGCGAACCCGTTAGGGTGCCGGGATGGCGCTTACACTCGACCATCCTAACTTTCGTGTCATCGACGACTTGCTCGACGAGGAGACATGGATGTCGGTCTGGAGTGACTTCCAGTTCATGGAGCTGCATCCGGTAACTCGCACGCTCGGTGCGTGGAAGCTCGACGATGGCATCCCGCTTGGAGGCAACGAGGCGGTGGTCGCGCGCACCGAGGCGAGCGAAGGCGAAAGCCCAGAAGCTGGTTCGATGCAGTCAGTGATTGCCGCGATTCGCAAGAACCCAGAGTTCTACGAAGGTCTCGTCGGCAAAGATTGGGATCGCATCAGCGCGCGCCCGTACGTCTACCCGCAGGGCACCGGCCTGTCGTGGCATGTCGACGACAGCGAGCTGTATGCCGGCGCGTTCATCTACTACGCGCATCCGCACTGGAACGCGCATTGGGGCGGCGAGCTGCTGGTCGCCGAGCGTGATCCAGAACAGGACGAGCAACTCGGTGAGATGCCGATCATGGGCCACCGCTTCGAGACGGAGGCGTATTCGGAGCGCTTGCTTGAGATGGGCTGCGGCAATTTCATCATGCCCAAGCCCAATCGACTGGTGATTCTCGGGGGCGCGCCGCACATGGTCGCGCGCGTCAACGCCGCTGCGGGTGCCTCGGTGCGGGCAAGTGCGGCGGGGTTCTTCCTGCGACCGTCGTAGCGGGCGCTCAAGAACCGCAGCACTTCTTGAGCTTCTTGCCCGAACCGCACGGACAAGGGTCGTTGCGGCCGGTCTTCGCAGCGCGGTGCACGAACGGCTTGGTCTTGCTCGTGCTCGTGATGGCGGGGCCCGCTGCGTGCGCCTGGCCGCTGGCCACCGCCGCCAAGAACGCGTGCGAGCCTTCGGCCACAGCTTGCCGCAATTCGTAGCGATGCGACAGCATGCCCGTGTCGTCGAGGTGATCGATGTAGGCGGCCAACACGGTCGGCACCGCTTGCGCGAGTTCGTCCTTCTTGCCGAAGTGCCGAGGCAAATGCTGCGTCAGGGCGAGGTGCAGCTCATCGCCATGCAGTTGCCGCGGCGCCTTGCCAAGGTCGTCATAGCAAACGGCGAGAAACCGCTGTGCGATCGTGCGGATGTCGTCGGTGCTCGCGCAGTCGACGCGCAGTGCATGCACCGAGTCCACGAACGTTGCAGCATCGAGGATGACGCGGGACTCACTCATACGGGTTGGCTCTGGGCGGTCGTCATTTCAGGCAAGCGGTGGTCCTTTCCGGGCCAGCCGGCATGATGATACCGCAAAGCTCCCGGTGGCCTCTTTCTCCGCTGCAGCAAATCTTCGTGCATCTCCCACCGTGAACGTCACCCATACGCCCGCCGCCGCGCCGACCGAGATCGAACCCGACGCGTTGTTCGTACGCGGTGCTGGCCAGCCAGCACTGCAGCTTCTGGACGTGCGCGCTCCGGTAGAGGTCGCCCGGTGCGAAATCCCTTTCGCTACTTCGCTGCCGATCCTCGCGGACGACGAACGCCACGCGGTGGGCACGTGCTACCGCGAGCATGGTCAAGACGCCGCCGTTCGGTTGGGCTTGGAACTGACGGCGCCCTATCGCGAAGCGCGCGTCGCTGCGTGGCGCCAGGCGGTGGTGGACTCCGAGGGCCGTGCGGCCTTTGCCTGCTGGCGTGGGGGCCAGCGCAGCCGCATCGCGCAAGAGTGGCTGAAGGGCGAGAACGTGCCGCGCGTCGCGGGTGGCACCAAAGCGGTTCGCCGGTACTTGATGGATCAGCTCGAACCGCACTTTGACGCGACCCAGGTGGTCGTGATCACGGGTCTGACTGGTTGTGGCAAGACGGAACTGCTGCACACGCTGCGTAAGGTCGTGCCGCAGGATGTGCTCGCGCTCGACCTCGAAGGGCTGGCGAACCACCGCGGCAGTGCCTTTGGCGGTCTCCCCGAGGGGCAACCGAGCCAGCAGACGTTCGAAAATCGCCTGGCTGCGACCATGCAACTCGCGGCGCCGCGCCTGACCTTACTCGAAGACGAGGCCCGCAACGTGGGGCGGCTCGAGTTGCCTGTCTACGTCTGGACCAAGACCAAGCAGTCGCCGGTGGTGATGTTGGAAGCAACCCACGAAGAGCGCATCGCCCGCATCGCGCGCGAGTATGTCTTCGAACCAACTGCCCTGCAGAATCGCGCTGTCGTGCGCAAGAGCTTAGAGAATAACCTCAACAAGCTGGCCAAGCGCCTCGGTGGGGTTCGGTTCGAAGAGTGTCTGGAGGCGCTGAGCTTCGCGGATCACGAGGAGCGATGGCAGACCATTGACGCGCATGCACCGTGGATTGATCCGCTACTGACGGATTACTACGATCGCTTCTACCACAGCGCGATCACGCGCATGGCGAGGCCGGTCGTATTCCGTGGCTGTGCCGAGGAAGTGCTCGCCTGGCTTGCCGAACAGAACTTCCGAGTCCGGTGCTAGGCACAGATCCCATCGCAGCGCACTTCTAGCTCGACTCTCGGCGGCTTGTCAGGCGGTAGTAGCAGCCGATGCCCGTGATTGCCAACAGCGGTGCGATCACGAGGTTGCTCAGGGTCAGGATCTGCCAACACCAGTAGTCGCCGACCTCGACGCCGAGTGTCGCGACCATGAACACGGCAGTCGGATGCCATGGCACGAGCGACTCGATCATGGTGCCGGTGTCCTCGATGGAACGGGAGAGGATCTTGCGCGGCACCCCAAGGTCATCGAAGCGTTGCTTGAATGCATCGCCGACGATGAAGCTGGTCGCGTATTGGTTGGCGGTCAACGCGTTGGTCAACGCTGCGGAGCCAAGCGCACTGAGCACGGTGTCTCTTTGTCCCCGAGCAAACCGAAACAGTCGGTTGACGACGGTCGGCATCGCGTCAATGCGGTCGAGGATGCCGATGAAGAAGAACACCAAGAACGCGACGAAGATCGCTTCCCGCATCGAGTAGAGGCCGCCACGTTCAATCAGCTTGACGACGCCGGCCGGCAAATCTTGGTCTGTGGTAGCCATGTCGGCGGTGAAGCCAGTGGTCAATGCCGAACACACCGACGCTACCGTGAACGGCTGCAACACCATCGCGAGCACACTCGCAACGAGGATCGCCGTGCCAAGCACCGGGATCGTCGGCATGCGGCGGATCGAGCCGATCAGCACCACAACTGGGGGCAACAGCAACACCGGATGGAACGTGAATATGCTGTCGAGGCCAGCTAGGAATGCGACCGAATCGGCGGTTGCGGCATTGCCGGTCGGCGGCCAGACCAGGCCGACAACCGTGTAGACCGCTGCAGCGATGATCGCCGATGGAATCGTCGTCCACATCATCGAGCGGATGTGTTCGAACAGGTCGACCTCCGCCCCGAGTGCCGCCATGTTGGTCGTGTCGGACAAAGGCGACATCTTGTCCCCGAAGTAGGCACCGCCAATGACTGCTCCAGCCGTGACCGCAACGTCGGCATCGATCGACAAGGCGATGCCCATGATGACAACGCCAACCGTTCCCGCGGATCCCCAAGACGTTCCGGTCAGGGTCGAGAACACCACCGGGACCAGAAATGCCAGCAGGTAGAACCACTGCGGGTCGAGCACTCGCACGCCCCAGTGCACGAGCATCGGAATCGTTCCGGACACGATCCAACTGCCGATCAGCATGCCGATCGCGAACAGCACGAAAAAGCCAGGCATGCCGCGCGACAAGCGATGCACGATCGATTCCTGGATCTGCTGCCAGCTGTGGCCGAGCACGCGTAGTTGCGCGATCGCAAACGCTGAAGCCAGCAAGAAGATGACTTCGAGCGGCAGCTTTGGCTGATCTAGCCACAGCGGGCGACAGAGCAACCCGTAGAGCAGGACCACGAGCAAGAAGCCAACCGGCAGGATGGCGGTGCGAAAGTTTGGGCTATCGGGGTCGCGCTGCATGCGTGTCCTCGTGGCCATGTTGGCGCCGCGCCTCGCAATGTCGACCACTATCAGGTCGTCATTGTCGAGATCGTACTGCTCCAGGCCGCTGCGGCTTGCGAGCTACAGCATGCGCCTTGGTCGACGGTGATGGCGTTGACGAGGAAGGCGGGAACCAACGGGAGGACCGTTCGAAGGTCCTCCCAGGCAGCGCGTTAGTTGCCGATCGTCGTCTTCAGGTTGTCCGTCGTCGCGATCTGCAGCGACGTCGTCAGTGCCGGATCGAGCAGCACTGCCTGCCAGAACAAGCTGAGGCCGGCCACGGACGGTGACGATGGGATCACGACTGGCATCGTGCCGCCGAGTGGCAGCACGCCGATCGATAGTTCCGCCGAGATCGATACCTGGCAACCGGGCGTGCCCGTTCCGGGGATGACGACCGGCAGCGGGATGCCGCCCCACAGCGTGTTGTTGTTGCCGGCCAGCAGGAACACTGGCTGCACGACGCCTGCTTCGACGCCCAACGTGATGGTCGAGCCGAGCGTGGCCGAACCAGTCTGGAAGATGCGCAACACGGTGCCCGAGCTGTCCGCGCAGCCGAGGCCACCGCGAACGATCTCACCGTCACACGACGAGTCGACGATCTCGAAGTCGTCGATAGCGGCTTCAACGATTGAGCCACTGCCGATGTCGGCGGCGATGAAGCGGAGGCGCATTTGCGCGGTTGGCGCCAGCAGCGATGCGACCTCGAAGCTGTACTGGAACCAGCCGCCGGATGCCTGGCCGCTGGCGGCCGTGACGGTCTCGACGTTGGTCCACGTGGAGCCGTTGTTGTTCGATATCTCGATCGTGAACACATCATCGATGACGCCGTTCTGGTTATTCGAGTACCAGCGCCAGTAGCGAATGCTCGCTGTCGGCGTGCCCGTCAGGTCGAGCATCGGTGACATCAGTGTCGTGAAGCCGTTGTCGATGTCGTATTGACCGAGCGAGCCGCCATTGCCGTCCGTGACCCAGCAGTTGACGCCCGGAACACTGTGGTCGTCGCCGGGTTGGGCCGCCGTTGGGAACGGATCCATGCGGTTCCACATGCCGGTCGTGGCGGTGTCTCCTGGTTGGCCGCCGACCCAGCCGGAGGCCACTTCGAACGGATCGCTGTTGAGGATTGTGACCTGCACGGTCGTCTCAACCAACGCGAGTTGGGTGAACCAGATCTGGCCGGTCGTGTCTTCGGCCGAGAAGCGCATCTGCACAGTGTCGCCGCACGGGAAACCCGGCAGCGTCGCCTCGTATTGGTTTGGGCTCAGTTGCGCCATGGCGATCGTCTGCGGCCCGTTTTGCGAGTCGACGTGCAGCAGACCCGTGCCGGGTTGTGCGGTGACTGCGGCGGTCGCGACATCGACGCGCACGGTGGTCCCACCAGCCGTAGCGATCGTTGTTGGTAGCCCGTTCGGGTAGGCGAACGACAGGCCGGGCGGTTGCAGTTGCACGTCCATCATGACGCTGCCATTGGCCGTGACCGTCACTGGAACATCTTGCGTGGTGTAGCCCGCGAGCGTGAAGCGCAGCGTGTGGTTGCCGGCAGGCAAGAACGCGTGGTAGCGACCGAACAGCGGTTCACTGCGGTTCTGTTCGCCCTGCGTGAACGGGTTCTGCACGTAGGTGATGTTGGCGACGAGCGCTTGCCCGGTGATCGCGTCCGTGACGTGACCCCAAACCGGAATCGAGCGCTGGAGCATCCAGACCGTACCTGGCCACAAGGCGGTGGCTTCCGCCTGGGCGCTGGCGATGGTGGGTGATTGCGTGTTGCTGATCTCGGTCAGGAACGCGTAGTTGCTGAAGTTGCCGAGTTGGTATTGGTAGTGCTCGCCGTTCGACGACGGTTGGCGGATCAGCCCGAGGTAACTCGATGCCGTCGATAGCGCCGCTGCTTCATTGGCAAGCCAGCCGCCAAGCACGTGTTGGCCGCATGAGACGCGGTAGCCGTAAAGGCACTCGCGGCCCGAGCTGTGGAAGTCGAGTACCTTGGTGAAGCGTTGGTCTTCGGACCACGCCATCATCGTTTGGGTTTCGGGTTCGGAACCAGGCGACGGACCCCTCAAGCCGGTGTTGCACGTCGACGCCCACAAGAATGGGTAGTTCCTGTTGAGGTCGACGCCGTTGTTGTTGTTTCGCGAGGTGTGGTAGCCATCGGTGTTCCAGCACGGCGCGATCCAGATCTCGTTGTCGTTGACCAGTGCGGTGATGGTCGGGTCGATCCCATAGCCCTGCGTCAGGCGCGCGATGGCGTCGAGTGCGACGACCGGCCCGCCGTACTCGTTGCCGTGGTGGGCGGCGACCATCATGAAGCTCGGCTCGTCTTCTTCGATCGCGACGTTGTCCGAGATGCGCAGCGCGTAGTGGCTGTTGCCGCCGGGGGTCGGTGCGGTGCCGTACTTCGCGTTGAGGTCGACTAGCTGGCAGATGGTGGGATACGTATTCGCCGCTTGGTTCATGGTCGCGACCATGGCGGCGTACGATTGGAACCCGGGTGGTTGGGCGAGGGCGGTGGCAGTACAAAACCCGGCGACGGCGGCTAAGCGGATGCGGTGCATTAGGAAAGGCTGAGGTAAGGCTGCGGGGGGGGGGGGGGCGCCCAGAGCCGACCCGGGTGGGGCCTCGCCAGGCGCTGTGCGGACGCCGGTTCTCGGGGGGTGATGTGCCGGGTTGCCGGTCGTTTGCGGTCAGCACGATGTCAATGGCGGTTGACGACGCGCACGGAGCTGGCGTCAGTCGTTCGATTGCCGCATCCGGGC
>JAPYTD010000174.1 GCA_029936315.1 Planctomycetota bacterium
GTTGATCGCGGTGCGCCATTTTTGTCGGAACAAGAAGAGGATTGCAGAGATCAGCGTGCCAGCGTGGCCAATACCGATCCAGAACACGAAGTTGACAATAGGCCAACCCCAGAAAGCTGGCGCGTTGTTGCCCCACACTCCAACACCTGTCCATACCAGATAGGCAAGACAGGCACCAAGGTTGAGCAGCATCGCAACGGAGATGCCGAATAACAGGAACCAACCTTTCGGAGTCTTCTGCTCGGCGACTCCCGCAACAAGTTCCGTAACGGAGGCGAAGTTGTGCGGGCCCTCGACGAGACGCGCTCGTTCGGTTGGGTTTTCAGGTTCGTCTACAACGGTGATCGTAGTCATGGCGTTCTAGGCAAGCTCCGGGTTGGGGTTGCGGATCTTGGCCAAGTAGGTGGTCCTAGGTCGCATGTTGAATTCAGCCAGGAGGCCGTAGTTCAGATTGGTGCCCTTCAGCTTGCTGACACGACTTTGTTTGTCGTTGATGTCACCAAACGTGATGGCGTCAGTTGGACAGCTTTGTTCGCAAGCCATTTTGATCTCGCCGTCACGCAGCGCTCGTCGACCGTCGCGTTTGGCCGCGATCTTGGCTCCGTTGATGCGCTGCACGCAGTAGGTGCATTTCTCCATGACACCCCGGCTTCGGATGGTGACATCCGGGTTGCGTGCCATCTTGATCGTTTCTGGCACCTCACCGTGGTAGTCGAGATAGTTGAAGTGCCGCACCTTGTAAGGACAGTTGTTGCCGCAGTATCGGGTGCCGATACAGCGGTTGTAGGCCATGTCGTTGAGGCCTTCCGGGCTGTGGCTGGTAGCTGCGACCGGGCAGACAACTTCGCATGAGGCGTTTTCACACTGCATGCATGGCACCATTTGGTGCACAACCTTTGGGTTGTCTGATGCTGGAATCGCGTTGAATTTTGGTGCCAGGCCGGCGCTCTTGACGTTGCTTTGCGTTTCGTTGCCAAAGTAACGATCGATACGGTTCCAGTGCATCTCGCGACCGGCCAGTACCTGCTCTTTGCCAACGGTGGTGATGTTGTTTTCCGATACGCAGGCAGCGACGCAGGCGTTGCAGCCGATGCAGGAGTTCAGATCGATGACCATCCCCCACTGGTAGCCCTTCGAGTAATCGAACTCGTCCGGCAAGTCGGACTCTTTCCAGAGCGACTTGTTGTAGTCCTCAGCGGTCAGCTTGGGCTTGCCAGGGTGAGCGAAGTTGTGAACCTTAGCGGCTTCCGCGAGCGGGTTGGCGTCAGGAGCGAAGTTGGGGTTTTGGGCATAGCCTGCCACGGTGTTCTCGCGCACGATTGCGCGACCTTCCATGGTGCCGTGTTCTTGTGTCACCGCGATTCGTGTATGGGCTCCCGTTGGCTTGGCTGAGCCACCGGTCGCGAGGTTTGCTGTTGCAGCGCAGCGCACACTATAGGCGTCGTAGCCAGCGCCATTGGCGGTGTGAAAGTCTTCGCCGAGCTTGCGTCCAAAGCCAAACGTCATTGTGACGCTGTGGTCGGCATGACCTGGCAGAACCCAGACCGGAGCTTCGACCTTTTTGCCACTGACTGTGAACTCGACCACATCACCTTGCTCAACGGCAAGAGCATTGAGGGTTGCCAGGCTGATGAGCGCGGCATTATCCCACGTCATTTTGGTCATCGGGTCGGGCAACTCCATCAGCCAGGAGTTGTTCGAGTAGCGACCGTCGTGCAGATTGTAGCTCGGCCGGAACTGAACCTCGAGGTTGGTCATCGAACCGGCAGCGGCTTTTTTGTGGGATCGGACAGCAGCCTCGACAATTGATGCGTTCGGGCTTGCCGAAGACGTTGCGGCGGCTGTTCCAGAAACGACGCCATCGTGAAGTGCGCGGGCCCACCAGGTTTCAAACGAACCCGATGCTTTGGTCTTCCAGTAATTACGGACCAAATCGTAACCGGCTTTGCCATCCTTGGAGCCGCTGACCATCAACTCGATCAACTCGAGGGTTGAGGTGCTGTGATAGAGCGGAGCGATGAGCGGCTGTACGAGCGAGGCGGTGCCGTCGTGTCCGAGAATGTCACCCCAGGCTTCCAGGTCCTGGGCCTGCGTCAGGTTCCACTTACAGCGCGCGCCGGTTTCGTTCTTGAACAGCGAGAGGTGGACGGC
>JAPYTD010000110.1 GCA_029936315.1 Planctomycetota bacterium
TCTCGAGCGTGTGCGGGGCGATGTGTTTGCCCGGCACCTGCTTGCGGCCAAAGTCCTTCTCGTAGATCTTGACCTCGTTCGACAACCGCAAGTTGTACGGGATGTCGATCTTGATCGTTCGATCGCGGAACGCCTCCATCAGCTCGTTGGACTGCAGGCGGTTGTATTCGGGCTCGTTGGTATGCCCGATGATCACTTCGTCGATATCGGTCTGCGCGAACTTCTTCGGCTTGATCTTGTGTTCTTGGCTGGCCGTCAACAGGTCGTATAGGAACGCGACGTCGAGCTTGAGCACCTCGATGAACTCGATGATGCCGCGGTTGGCGATACAGAACTCACCATCGAAGTTGAACGCGCGCGGATCGCTGTCCGTGCCGAGTTCGGCGATGCGGCGGTAGTTGATGTCGCCGGTCAGTTCGGTCGAGTCTTGGTTCTTCTCGTCCTTCGGCATGAAGGTGCCGATCCCGATGCGGTCCTTCTCGCTAATGACCAGGCGGTGCACCTTGATGTGATCAAAGACCTTCGTGTAGTCGCCGTCGTAGCGCTTCAGCAGCATCTCGTGGTAGAAACGCGAAACCGGGGACAGGTCGAAGTCCTGACGCAGCTTGTATGGAATGCGTGCCTTCTTCTGCACATCGGCAAGCACGCGTTTGCGCACGTCCTCCGGCAGCAGCAAGAGCGGCTCTTCGTTCATTGGCGACGGCACGATCTCTCCATCGATGTCCCACGAGAACGTGTAGAGCGCGCCTTCGTCGGTGCGAGAGTATCTCTCGAGGCCCTTCTTGAGCAGTCGCACGATCGTCGACTTCGACGAACCAACCGGACCGTGCAGCAGCAAGACGCGGCGCTCTGGGCCATAGCCGTGCGCCGCTGCCTTGAACATCGCCATCAGGTCGTCAAGCGAACGCTCAAGCCCGAAGATGCCATCCTTGCCCTCGTCGAGCGGATCCGTAAAGAACGGATAGAATGGGACCGCCTCCTTGTCGACTTCGGTCTCTTCCACCCCATAGCTCAGGACCATGTCGTAGAGCCGCTGGTGTGCGGTGCGCACCAGCATCGGGTTGTCGTTGACCATGTTCAGGTAGTCCTGGAACGAGCCCTCCCAGTGCTCGCTCTGGTACTGCTTGAGGTCGAGGGAATCGCCAATCAGCCGCTTAAGATCGAGATCGCTCATGCCTTGTACCTTTGGGTCGAGATGGCCCTCACCCATAGAGGAACTACCCATCGTATCGGCGGTTCCTACGGGCGACATGAACGTTTTGTTCATCGGTGCTACTCTGCGGGCATGCAAAACGGCCCCGCACGCAAGAAGACCCGCTCCACATCCGCCGTATCGCTAGCCCTGATGCTGGCGATCGCGGTGCCGCTATCGTGCTGTGGCGGGCCTAGTGGCCCAATCAGTGGTAGTACGGCGATGGCGCACGTCGATGCCATCCTGGCGTTCGGCCCACGTCCGTTCGGATCGGACAATCTGGGCAAGGCCGCGGATTACATCTGCGCGGAGGTCGACAAACTCGGTCTGAAGGCGTTGCGTCACGAAGAAGTGCACGCGAAAGAGAAGAAGTTGATGCGCAACCTCTACTGCCAGATCGACGGGGAGGACCCAGTCAACGGTCCGATCCTGATGATCGGTGCGCACTACGATACGAAACTCACCGAAGGCCACGACGACACGGCCCACAACTTCCCGTTTGTCGGCGCCATTGATGGTACCGGTGGCCCTGCTGTGTTGATCGAGGTCGCGCGAGCCCTGAAAGAGCGCAAAGCAAAGCCCAAGTGCAACGTGTGGCTCTACTGGATCGACGCCGAGGAGTCGATCGACTGGACGTGGAACGACAAGCGAGCCTTGCTCGGCAGTGATGCCTTCGCCAACTGGATGAGCAAGTCAGGCACGATGAAGCGCTTGAAGGCGTTCGTGCTCATTGACCTGGTCGGTAGCAAGAACATCAAGTTCGACCGCGACGGCAACTCCGATCCGCGACTGCTCAATCTGTTCGGCACAGCCGCCGAAGCGATGGGTGAAGGTGCTCGCTTGTATGCGTTCCCAACTGACGACGAGAAAGCTGCGGCGCGGCAACAGGGCATCAATTGGGGCACAACCGATGACCACCAGAGTTTCATCAAGCGCGGCATCCCCAGCGTGCTCCTGATCGACTTCGCGCGGCGCATTCCGGCGAAGGCGGGCCAGCCGCCAAACATCGACAGCCGCTACGAGCAATGGTGGCACACGGCCGATGACAACCGCGACGCCATGGACAGCGACTCGCTCGCGTTCGCGGGCAACCTGCTCATGCAGGCGTTCCCGGCGCTCGAAGCCTTCGTCACCAAGAAAAAGGGCAAGTGAATAGGAACCAGATAATGCGCACGTCCCTAGTCGTGATTTGGGTACTCGCCGGCCTCGGCGCCTGTCTCGGGGTCGCGGTCGCAACGCAATCGCAGGATCCGACCAAGGACCAGGAAGCGCCCCTGGTTCGCATCAACGTCTCGATCAGGAAGGACCAGGTAATCCCGCTTGAGGCGCAAAAGCTGCCCGCCGATTTCGGTGCGAAGTCCTTCTTGCACGTGAAGTCGCTGGTCGCGTTCGGCCCGCGCTACTCCGGCAAGCCGGGTTGGTCCAAGCAACTCGACTACATCGAAGCGCACCTCAAGAAACTTGGCATCGCATCGAAGCGGGATACGTGGACAGATCGCAGGGAGCTGATGACGTTCACCAACATCTCCGCGACGATCCCGGGCAAACGCAAAGAGCGCATCTTGCTGGCGTGCCACCACGACACCAAGTGCACGACCGGCCACCCCGACAAGAAGCACAACTTCCACTTCGTCGGCGCCAATGATGGCGCCAGCGCCGTTGCCTTGCTGTTGGAACTCGCGCCAATCCTGCAGAAGCGCAGCAACGAAGCGACGATCGAATTGGTGTTCTTCGACGGCGAGGAGAGCCTCGACTGGAACTGGAACGAAGCAGCGCGCGCGCTGTTTGGTAGCAAGCGATACCTAAAGAGGCACCGCGATGCGTTGCTGCTCGGCGAGGAACCGCGCATCGAAGCGATGGTCCTGCTCGACATGGTCGGCCGCGACGATCTGCACATCCAAGAAGAGCTGTACTCGACCGACTTGATGCGGCGCATCTGTTGGTCAGCGGCCGTCGCCACCAAGAACCAGAAGCACTTCTTCGTGCGCGCCGAAGCGGCCGCCGACGACCACAAGCCGTTCCTCGACGTTGGCATCCCGGCGGTCGATCTGATCGACCTCAACGGCAACCCGACCTGGCACACGCCGTACGACACCATTGAGAGAATGTCGCCGGACAGCATCCAAAAGGTCGCCGAGGTCGTGCTGACCATGCTGCCCGCGATCGAGCAGGCGTACTTCAAGAAGGCCAACTTCAAGTAGGCGCCCACCACCACGCATGCCAGTAGTCGAGCGGCAAGGCCGCACCATTCATTATTCTCGCAGCGGTGACGGGCCCGGAGTCCTTCTGGTTCCGGGACTCGGATCCGGCGCCCGCCTGTTCGGAACGTTGCCGCGCCGCTTCATGCGCAGCGGCTTCACGTGCGCCGCGATCGATCCGGTCGGGCTCGAACCTTCAAGCCCCCTGCCCGGCGGCATCTTTGACTTCCCCCAGGCCGCGCACGATCTGCTGGCGGTTGCCGAAACCTTGCCGAAGCCCGTCACCCTGGTCGGCACCTCACTCGGTGGCAAGGCCGCCCTGTGTGCGGCGGCGATGCAGAACAATGCCGTAAGCAAACTCGTCATGCTGGCCAGTTCGGCTCTACAGACGGCACGCAGCAAACGCGTCTACCGTTGGTTCGAACTGCTGTGCACCGAGATCGACGGCAAGCACCTCGGTGAACTGACCGCACCGTTCTTGTTCGGCGAGACATTTCTCAACGAAAAGAGCGGGGTCGTCGACGACATCATCCGCAGCACCAAGCCGAGCGTCGCATCGCGCGCGTTCATGCAGGCACAAGCCCGTGCCCTGCAGTCGTTTGACGGCCAGGCTCTGTGCCCGCAAGTCCGCGTGCCAACGCTGTGCCTGGCGGGCGCCGAAGACCCGCTGACCCTGCCGCACGAAGTCGAAGCAACCGCCAACCTACTGCCGAACGCACGCTTCCAATGCATGGAACGCGCGGGCCACAGCCTGCTGCTCGAGAGCGCGTCGGCGTTCGATGTCGTGACCGAGTTCGCGCGCAGTTGACGCCATCAAGCTTGGCAACGACCTGCTCGCCCCGCGAGCGAGCGTCATCCCAGAGCCACCGACCACCAGGACATCCGCACGCCGATCGCTCATGTGCCCAACACGATCTCGGGCAACGTGGTCAAGTCGTCGAGCAAATGCGTGTGCGCATGCTCTCGGAGTTGCTCGAGCGTGTAAGCACCCGAGCCGACGCCAACGTTCATGCCGGCACGTGCGGCAGCGCCCGCGCCCAGGTCCGCTGGCGTATCGCCGGCGACACCGACGCGCGACGGGTCGTGCACGCCGCACTGTTCCATGGCGCGGTGGATGAGATCCGGCTCCGGCCGACCAGTGCGCACCTCATCCGACGCAACACTCGGCCAGCGCTGCCAGCCCATCGCGTCGAGCACGACGTTCGCGGTCTTGCGGCTGAAGCCGGTGTTGAAGGCAACCTGCACGCCACCGGCTTCTAGCGCCGCCAACACCTGGCCCGCGCCATTGGTTTCGCCCAGCGGTTCGCGCGCGGCTAGCGCGGCGAACTCCAACTCGAATCGTTCGGCCATGGCCTGCGCCAGAGAGGTATCGAGGCCGCGCTCCGCAAGCAAGCTAGCGAACACCTTGGTTTTGTGCCAACCCATGCGCGAACGCAGCGCGGCGGGTTCTAGGTGCAAGTCGAACGCTTGTGCCGTCGCGAAGAACGAACGCAATACGCGGTCATCGTCGACGATCGTCGTGCCGGCGAGGTCGAAGATGAACAGATCCACCACTCTCGACATAGCTACAGAATCTGGTTTCTCGTTACTTGAGCGGAAGGATCCACGACGCCGCGAGACTTGGGTCACCGCGTTCCTGCATCGTGTAGCACAAGGTGCGCAAAGACGGGGCCGGCGAGATGGATCGAGCATGCTTCGCTGGTGACACCCGAACTTTGAGTGGCTGATTCATGTCATCGACCAGCCGCGCATCCAGCCACGCTTCGAGTAGGACCCCGCCATCCGCATCGACGCGCAAGGCGTCGCCAGCAAGCTTCGCAGACACTGCTTGCCCTGGCTTCGGATTCGCCGACCGCAGCCAGTAGTGATCTTTCACGACGGTATCCGTCATCTTCCACCAGAGGCTTGGCGTCGTCGCCCGATGGATCGGAACCAGTTTGGCCAGAAGGTCGCGATCGGGCAAACCACCGTGACCGCACTTTTCTACGAGCGTGAACTTGGTCGGATAGCGGCCAGGGTTCTGCTCCTGCAACGCCGACAGCTGCTTCGCAAATGCAACACACCGCTCGCGCCGCCCGTACGCAGTGTCCTTGCCACCAACCATGAACGAGAACCGCAGCGAATGCAGCCCATCGGGCAACGACTGCCCGCCGGTTGGCGCCGACGCACTCGCATGCACGGCCGCAAACCGGTGCGGCAACTTTGGCCCCACGGCAAACGCGCCGTAGCCACCGTGGCTGTAACCAATCGCGATCACGCGATCGGGATTCACATCGCTACACATGACAAACTGCCGGATCAGCTTCTCGATCACGGGGTAGAAGTAGTCCGTGTAGAAGCCGTTCCACGCATCCGTCGGCGCCCGCAGCGCGCAGTACAAGTAGCCCCCGACCTCCGGGTGGTCCTTGTAGTAGATCTGCATGTGCCGCCACTGCGAGTCGTTGAACTTCTTCGGCACGCCGCCGCCACCGTGCATCGCGATTACGAGCGGCCAGCCGCCTTCGGGCTTGTCACCGACCTCCTTGACCGTGAACGGGCTCTCCTTGCCGCCGGCGCGCACCAAGTGCTTGTCGTGGTCAGCCTGCAGCAACTTTGAGTCGTGGGCCTTCAACGACTGCCAGACCAACTTGCGCAAGCGCGCGTCGCCCTTCTTGGTTTTGAGTTCTGCATCGAGGTTGCGATCGAACGAGAACGTCGCTTGCGTCTTTTCGTTGGCGGCGAAGTAGCGATCGATCTGCGCCCGCACACCTGCGTCGGCACGGCCCTGCTCGGCCTTGGCATAGCGACTCGTGACGTCGTGCCCCCACATCTCCGGGCCCCAACCAGCCACAAAACGATCGCCGGTTCTCTCGAACGACACCGCCCAAATGCGATGGTCGCGACCGGCGTCGCGGCACTTCTCGGCGTCGCCAACAAACCAAGCACGATCAAAGCCCAAGGGATCTGGTTCATCGGCGCCGACAAAGCGCCAGGCATCCCCATCCCAAACTTCAACCCAGGTGTGGTTGCCGCGCTTGTGTGGCCAACGCACGGAAATCAACCGCGCCGGCACACTGCACGCGCGGCAAGCATCCGCCAACAAGATCGACAAACCAGTGCAACTCGCCTTGCCCTGTTCGACCGATTCGCTCGGGGACTGATCGGCACGACGACGCTTGGTTGAGTAGTGCACGTTGACGACGTGGAAGATCGTCTCGTTGAGTTTGCGTGCCGCCTCGCCCGACGTCTTGCAGTCGCGCACGAGCGGCAGGAACTTCTTGACCATCTCCGGGCGCCACGACTCACGGGTCTCGTTGGCCTGCGCGTACGGCACGACGTAGTTGCGGAACATCTCGTCTCGGAGATCCCCGCCCCACGCCACCAACTCACGCACGGAATGGGCAAGCCGCACGTTCTCGAGTAACGCCGCCGGCGACACCTTGCCGACGTCAGCGTCGGGCATGTGCTGCAGCAAGAACTCATAGCTGCGCCGTTCTGCGCCATCGACCTGTAGCCAGGCACGTTCATAGGCGGGGCGTGCCTCGCCAGTGCGAGCCAGCGCCGCGGCAGCGGTTGCGGAGGCCTGCTGCGCGCTACCGGCAGCGGCAAACAGCGAGAACGAGATCAACAACGCACGCAGCATGGCGATGTTGTACCGCCTGCCGCCCGTCGATCAGGCCGTTTTTAGGGTGCCGTGGGCGAACATCCACAAGCCTGTGCCCGTCGCCGTAAGCACGCTCGCAAGCCACACGAACACCAAAACGCGATGCCACACCCGGGCCTTCTCGCTGCGCCACAACCAGATGCCCGTGATCGCCACGGGGATGGCGAGCAAGCCACCGGCCTTCGCGAACACGAGATGGATCGCCAACTCGCCCGGGGGGAACTCGTAGTTCCTCACCAACTGTTCGGTCAGCAAGATCGCGATCGTCATCGCGACGATCGTGAGCGGCCCGAGCCACAAGTGCGCCTTGCGCTTGCGACGAAACCCGGTGACCAGCGACATCCCGATCAGCAAGACAGTTACCGAAAGCGCGATCCAGAACGGCACGGTCGATGGCATGTGGCCACGATCGTGCCCAACTAGGGCCCGCCTGGAAAGCCCAAGCGCGAGAATCCCGGCAGGCACCGTACCCATACGCGAGTGGCGCGGTCCTGGCCAGGGAATGGGCTTTTCGACGGGCTGCTAGACGGCCTTGCCGTCGCCCCAACCCCAATCCCCCCGGTTGCCACTGGCGTGTCCGAGTCCTCCGATGTGGGTAGCAAGTTGCAGGGCCACAATGCGGATCTACCAAGTCATGCGGCCTGGCGGCCTCCTGATGGTCGGTGAGTCCGAATCCCTGCTCACCGTGAAGCACGAGTTTGAGAACGGGCTACCATCAGTGTTCAAGAAGCCAATGCCCGCGGCCGCCCACAGAGGCGCCCGAAAGACCCGATCCCAGGGCGCCTCTAGGCACTTCCCAGCCAGAACTGCGAGGGTTGGCAACGCCCATGGTGCATCCGGCAGCGCCATTCCGTAGGCTCCGGCGATGGTCAAGGTTCTCGCAGACGACAGCACCGGCGAAGGTTTCCGGATCGGCATTGCAGTCGCCCGGTTCAATGAAGTCGTCACGGAGCGCCTGCTGGACGGCGCTACTAAGACCCTGAAGGAGCAAGGCGTCGCCGACAACGACATCACGGTGACGTGGGTGCCAGGCGCCTTCGAGCTACCGGCCGCCTGCAGCTGGCTCGCCAAATCCGGCCTGTGCGACGCCGTGATCATGCTGGGCGCCATCGTGCGCGGCGGAACCGACCACTACGACTATATCTGCAGTGGCGTTACGGACGGTGCCATGCGCGTGCAACTCGACCTCGACGTCCCGATCGGCTTCGGCGTACTGACTTGTGCCACGATGGAGCTAGCGCTCGCACGCGCCGGCGGCGATGCCGGCAACAAGGGTAGCGACGCTGCCATGGCTGCATTGGCGATGGCCAACCTCAAGCCCAAGCTGCTGCCGCAGTAGTCGGCCGCGAGTACGCGATTCGACTACGTGACTGCCGAGACAACTTGAGGTAGTCTGCTCCGGCCCGTTTTGCCGGACCCTCTCTCCGGATACCCGCTCCTTCTCATGACTGCCCCCCTCCGTCGCCGCACGCGCGCCCGCGAAATCGCTATGCAGGCGCTATTCCAGTTCGATCTGCGTGGTCCGGAATACGCCACGGAGGTCGGCAGTTCAGTCGCCGATGTCTGCCGCACCGAGCTGTTCGCCGGCGAGAAGTTCAACGAGCACGGCGTCGCCAACACCATGGACCGGGCACTCAACGCGATCGAACGCGAGGTGATCGAGTTTGCGGTGCGACTGGTCGATGGCACGCTGCAACATCGCGACGACATCGACGCGTTGCTCCAAGGCGTTACCCGCAACTGGGACCTGCGCCGCATGGCGATCGTCGACCGCAACGTTCTGCGCATGGCGGTATTCGAGTTGAAGTTCTGCGCCGACGTGCCGCCGAAGGTCGCGATCAACGAAGCAATCGAGATTGGCAAGAAGTTCTCGACGGCCAACTCGGGGGGCTTCGTCAACGGCATCCTCGACCGAATCCGCATCGACCTCGTCCAGCAACGCACGGCCGAGAAGGCTGCTGGCAGCAAGAAAGACGCTGAAGCAGCCGACGGCGCGACCGCCGGCAACGAACAAGCCTGAGCCTTCGCCGCGCCCAAAGCTGGTGTTGACCGCACCGTTCGCTGACACTCGCCGGCCAAATGGTGTTCGGCAAGCTACTCAAAGCACTCAAGAAGACTCGCGACGTCCTAACGACCGGACTCGCCCGCCTGTTCAAGGGGCGGCAACTCGATGACGCCTTCCTCGATGAACTCGAGGAACTGCTCTACAACTCAGACCTCGGCCCGCTCGGCACGAAGATCGTCGACGAACTAAAGATCTCGTACAAGAAGAAGGAGATCAAGGAGACCGAGGAAGTCCCGGCGTTCTTGCGCGTCAAACTGCTCGAGATGATGGCCGGCTGCGAAGGCGAAATCACCCGAGCCGCGACGGGCCCCACGGTCATCCTGGTCGTTGGCGTCAACGGCGCCGGCAAGACCACTTCGATCGCCAAGCTCGCCAACTACCTCAAGAAAGAGGGCAACATCGTACTGCTAGGCGCGGGCGATACCTTCCGTGCGGCCGCGGTCGAACAGTTGACGCTGTGGTCCGAACGACTTGGCATCGAAATCGTCAAGCAAGAGACCGGCGCGGACCCCGCGGCCGTTGCGTTTGACGCAACTGCCGCCGCGATCGCGCGCAAGGTCGATTACCTGATCCTCGACACGGCGGGTCGATTGCACACGCAGAAGAACCTGATGACCGAGCTCGAGAAGATCGTGCGCGTCGTCAAGAAGCAGCTTCCCGATGCGCCGCACGAAACGCTGCTGGTACTCGATGGCACAACCGGGCAAAACGCAATCCGCCAAGCCAGCGAGTTCCAGAAGTCGGCGCCAGTGACCGGCCTGATCTTGGCGAAGATGGATGGCACGGCGAAGGGCGGCGCGTTGTTCGGCATCCGCGAGGTATTGCCGGTGCCGGTCAAGTTCCTCGGCGTGGGCGAAGGCATCGACGACCTCGAGAAGTTCGTCGTACAAGACTACGTCGACGCCATCCTTCGCTTCGACGTGGAAACCACCGCATGAACGACAGTCCGGCAGATCTGACCAGCGAGGCCCAGCCGAACTGGCTGAACCGGGCGCTGCCGTGGATCTGCATCGGGCTGCTGGTGCTGCCGTTCCACACGCTGTGGATCGACTTCGAACAGGTGCGCCGCGGCCTTTTGCTGATGCTGGCCGGCGCAGCGATGCTGGCCTGGCCGCGATTGCCGCACGTGCGCGGCGAACGTGCGGCATGGATCTTCGTCATCGGGTTGGTTGTGTGCGCGCTCGCTCAGGTCGTAGTGCAATCCGCCTTCCACGACGACAAGACGCCGTGGTCCTTCCAGCCGTGGCAAGCCGCCTATCGCATCGCGCACTGGTTTGCGTTGATCATGCTCGTGCGCATCGGCGCAGCGATGCAAGTCGCGAGCCTGTGCGCCGCCATCTCGACCATGGTGCTGATCACCAGCACGTTTGGGATTCTGCAGCGACTCGGATTGGCCGAGATCTCGGGCTACGGCGTCGAACTCGAACCGGTGTCGACGCTCGGCAATCTCAACGTCGCGTCCGAGTGGACCGCGGTGGCAGGCATTGCCGTCGCGGTGTTGGCAAAGCACATCAAGCCCAGCTTGCGTTGGCTGCCGATCGCGGCGCTCGCGATGGCTTGCGCATATTTGATGGTCAATCCATCGAGGTCGGGCAAGGTCGCGATGCTGCTGGCGCTGGTCCTGCTGTTGGTGATGCGGCGCAAGCAACGGGAGTTCCTGCCGTTGCTCATCGGCACCGGCGGCGCCCTGCTGGGCCTCCTGATCTCGTTGACCGCCCTCACTCCCGAACGCACCGAAGCCGCCGTACGCCAGGAGTTCGAACGCGGCACCAAGACGCTCGACATCCGCTTCGAGATTGCCAGCAGCGCGACGCAGCTGTTCGCCGAGTCCGTCATCTTCGGCAAGGGCCCGGGCCAGTTTGCGGTCGAGTATCCGCGCTTCCGAAGCCAGAAGGAGATCGAATCGTCGAGCTTCAACCGCAAGTTCAAGACCGAAGTGCGCACGGTGCACAACGACTGGCTCGAACTGCTGGTTGACGGAGGCCTGATCGCGCTAGTGCTGTTTGCTGCGATGCTGTTCGCACTGCAACGCGGCTGCCGCGACCGAACGCGACTCGTGCCGATGTTCGTGCTGCTGCTGTTGATGCTCGTGCGCGCCCCCATCGGCAATGCGCCGGCCGCTGCGATTGCGTTCTTGCTGATCGGCAATCCGGTTGCGGCGCCAACGACTACTGGCACGCGTCGTCGGCTAGCACTCGCGTTCGCGATCATCGCCGGTTGCACGATGCTCGTGCTTGGGTTGCGCCCGATTGCGGGCAACTGCGCGTTCACCTCCTACCTGCGGGCTCAACGCGACCATGGCGCCGTGCCAATGAACGCGACCAGCAACGCCATGTGGTGGATGGGCTATGAGCCACGTTGGTTCGAACTCGAAGCGCAGAACCTGATGAATAGCGGGGACCTTAAGCGCGCCGCCCATGTCACCGCGCGCGCCCTCAAGCTTCGACCGTTCTCGCCACCGCTGCTACTGCTACTTGGCGAGGTATTGGGCCGAGGCAACCGCTACGGCGAGGCGATCGCGATCGCCAAGCAGGGACTCGAGCTGGACCCCAAGAACCCGGAGCTACACATCCTGAAGAGCACCGCACTCGCACAGCTCGGTGATGTGGATCGTGCAATCGAAGCCGTCGTCATCGACCCGCATCCGGCCGTGCGCGCCGGCCTGCAAACCCACTTCACGTCCTTGGCGAAGATTGCCGGGCT
>JAPYTD010000111.1 GCA_029936315.1 Planctomycetota bacterium
GCATCGATTGGATGGTTGGGGATCAGTAGGCGATTGGGTCATCGGTGCTAGCCGCAAGCGCCATGTAGATGTCCTGCAGAAACTGCCGCAGGTGCTTGGTGCAGTTCTCCAGCCGTGCAGGGGAAAGGGTTACGCTTACTTGGCCAATGAGTCTTGCCTTCTTGCACTTGCCGGCGTGCCTTGCCGTTTCGTTACTGTTCGTCATGCCCGCGTACGCGCAGGCTTGACCGGCTTGAAGCAACCCGGCGATTCCTCGCTTTGGGACGCTGGAGGCCGGTCTGACCTCCCAACAAGCAGGGCCTTGGCGGCTCGGTCTGAATATCACTCGTGGCACCGGGTTTGAGGGTGGGCACACGGAAACCAAGGGGCTGTCGCCAACGGGAGAGGTCGTGACCGTGCCGATTCACAAGCACGCGGTAGAGTTGCGCTTCGTTCGGTACGAGTTCGTCGCCGCATACAAACTTGCGGAACGCTGGGAGGTATGGCTGCGTGCTCCCTACGACGTGAAGGAGCGCACGGCGTCGGTCGAACCCGTCGAACCAGCGACATCCGCCCAGAAAGACGACATGCAGCGAAATCTGAACATTCATCACCCGACCGAGACCCTCGAGGGTTTCAGCGACTTCTCGCTGCTGTTCGTCGGGAGAGGGAACGACGCGGTGTGGTCGGGCGATATCCTCGCGTTCGCAGTCGGCACGAGCATTCCGGTCGGCAAGACCGAGGAGAACCCATACTTGCTTGGCGATGAGGGGCTGTCGCACGAACACATCCAGTTTGGCACTGGTACCTTTGATCCCCTGTTGGAGCTTTACTACTTCACCCCGATCAGCGGCCGCTTCAGTGCATCGGCAAATGCGCTGTGCAAGTTCCCGCTCTACGAGAACGACAAACGCTACCGTGGCCCCATGGAGCTCTCTGCTGGGCTAAGTCTGGCGTTTGCGCCAACCGACCGACTGAGCTTGCGGGCTGGTTGGTCGTTCTACCACCAGAGTTATGCGCATTGGGATGGTGAGCGTGACATCAACTCGGGGCTGATCGCCAACGGCGCCGTCGGCGGCGCCAGCTACAAGGTCTCGAATGGCCTGTTCTTGAGTCTGGATGTGCGCGTGCCCGTTTCCCAGAGCACGTTGGCGGACGGTGGCGACACGTTCGAGCAGGGAACCGTGGTGCAGCTAGGGATGTCTCACTCGTTCTAGGGAACGGAATGGTCGCCTGCATGCGTGGGGGACGTAGGGGGTTGCCTCGGCTCGTTCTCACAGATCGTGCAGGAGGATCGTGCCAATCTCGGATTGCGGTTCGGCGCTCGCGGTTGTGACACGTATGTGCCTATGGCCTGTAGCCATTGGCTTGGCGAGGGCCAAATGCCGAAGAGCGCTACACTGCCAGCCTCGAGTCCCTTCCGCCTCCGGAGAATCCCCTCATGTATCGTCCGTTGCTTGCCGCCACAGCGGCACTCCTCGCCGCTTCGTCCGCCACTAGTCAGGAATTGCCCCAAGCGTGGGCCGACCAGCTGCATTGGCGCAGCATTGGGCCAGCGACCATGGGGGGTCGCATCATCGGACTTGCCGTCTTTGAGAAGGAGCCAAGCACCTGGTGGGCTGCCACTGCTTCAGGTGGCTTGCTCAAGACGACCAACAATGGCATCACGTTTGCGCACCAGTTCGATCGCGAGAAGGTCGTGTCGATTGGTGCCGTCGCGGTCGCGCAGTCCGACAAGAACATCCTTTGGGTTGGCACGGGTGAGAACAACCCGCGCAACTCGGTCAGCTACGGCAACGGCGTCTACAAGTCGACGGATGGCGGCAAGACGTTCACGCACATGGGTCTCGAAAAGACGTTCCAGACGGGGCGCATCGCGATCCACCCAACCGATCCCGACATCGTCTACATCGGCGCGCTCGGTCGCCTCTACGGTCCCAACGAAGACCGCGGTCTCTACAAGACGACCGATGGTGGCAAGAACTGGGAGAAGGTGCTGTTCGTCGACAACAACACTGGGGTGATCGATATCGATATGCACCCGAACGAGCCGGACACGTTGATGGTCGCGACCTACGAGCGCGCCCGCGATGGCTTTGACACCAATGACCCGGCGAAGCGCTGGGGACCCGGCAGTGGCATCTGGAAGACGAGTGACGCAGGCTCGAGTTGGATGCGCGTCAAGAAGGGTCTGCCGTCGGGCGAACTCGGCCGCGTCGGGATCGACTATTACCGCGATGATCCGAATGTGCTGATGGCCGTCGTTGAGAGCGACATGATTGCCAAGCAGCCAGAAGACGCTCCCTACCATGGTGCGCAGGTCACGAACGCTGACGCCGGTATCAAGATCACCGCCGTCGAGCGCGGTCGCACTGGCCGCGCAGACGCTCGCCGAGGCCCTAGGCCGCCCGTCGACGCACCCGAATCGGGCGAAGCTGCCAAGAAGCCGGAGCCGACGCCCGCCAAGAAGGCCGGCCTCAAGAAGGACGACATCGTGCTCGCGGTCGGCGACAAGCGCGTCAACTCAACGGACGAGTTCGAGCGCGAGTGTCGGCAGTTCAAGGCCGGTGAAGAAGTTGAGTTGACGATTGTGCGGGATCGCAAGGACCAGAAACTCACGATCACGTTTGGCACCTACCCGAAGGGTTCGCGCTCGCCGTTCACCGGCACCCTAGGCGGTCAGTCTGGCAACAAGCAGGATCTGCAGGGTGAGAACGGCCACGAGTACGGCGGCATCTACAAGTCGGAAGATGGCGGTGAGTCCTGGACCCGCATCAACACGCTGAATCCGCGGCCGATGTACTACAGCCAGATCCGCATCGACCCGAGCAACAGCGACAACATCATGGTGTGTGGCACCTCGCTCTACCGTTCGACGGATGGCGGCAAGACGTTCAGCAGCAACGCCGGTCGCGGCATGCACGTCGACCACCACGCCCAGTGGATTGACCCCAACGATGGCAACCACATCATCCACGGTTGTGATGGCGGTATCCACGTCACCTACGACGCGTGTAAGAACTGGGACCACCTCAACCACGTGGCGATCGGCCAGTTCTATCACGTCGGTGTCAGCACCGACCGGAACTACCGCGTCTACGGTGGCCTGCAGGACAACGGCAGTTGGGGTGGCCCAAGCCGCACCGCCGGCACTGGCGCGCGCAACCACGATTGGATTCGAGTTGGCGGTGGCGATGGCTTCCGTTGCCTGGTTGATCCCGACGACAAGAACGTGATCTACAGCCAGAGCCAGAATGGTCCGCCGAGCTGGCGCAACTTGAGCAACGCCCAGCGTGGCAGCCTGCGTTCGCGCGGGCGACGCGGCCAAGGCGCCAGTGGCGAACGCACCCGCTACAACTGGGAGACGCCCTACATCCTGTCGGGTCACAACAGCAAGATCGTCTACACGGCAGGCAACAAGGTGTTCAAGTCGCTCAACCGCGGCGCAGGCATGAAGGCGATCTCGCCGAACATCACCAACACCGATCGTGGTGCGGCAACGGCGCTAGCCGAGTCGCCGCGCGATGCGGATATCGTCTACGTCGGCACCGATGACGGCGCCCTGTGGGTGACGCGTGATGGCGGTGCTAACTGGGCCAACTGCTTCGAGCCTCCGGAGCTCGATCCGACCGAGGAGAGTGATGCCATTGTCGAAGCGTCTGAAGAAGACGGTGGTTTGCGCGGGCCATCGGCCCGGGTGCAAGGGCCGAAGTCCGATGAGACTGAGGCCCAGCCGATCGCAGAGCTGGTGCCCGGCCCGCGTTGGGTCAGTGAGCTGGTCGCTTCGAACTTCGAGGCCAAGCGCGCTTACGTGACACTCGATGGCCACCGCAGCGATGACGACGCGCCCTATGCGCTCATGACCGAAGACAAGGGCGCCACCTGGGTTTCGTTGACCGGCAACCTGCCGGAGGGCGCCGGTTCGACCCGCACGATCCAAGAGGATCCGGTCAACGAGAACGTGCTCTACCTCGGCACCGAGTTCCAGACGTTCGTCTCCATTGACCGCGGTGAGCACTGGACGCGCTTCAACGGCAACCTGCCCACCGTCGCGGTGCACGCGTTTGCTCTTAACGTTCCGTCCGGCGAAGTCGTCGTCGCCACGCACGGCCGCAGCCTGTGGATCAGCAACGTCAACGAGATCCGTCAGATGACCAAGGAAGTGATGGCCAAGGACGCCCACTTCTACAAGCCAGTCGGAGCCGTGATCTGGCGCAGTGAACTTGGCACCGGTGGCACCAACCGGCGCTTCGTCGGCGAGAACCCGGCTGCTGGCGCACACCTCGCCTACCACCTGAAGAAGAAGGCAAGCTCTGTGACGCTGGAGATCCTCGATGGCAGTGGCAAGGGTGTGCGCACCTTGACGGCCTCAAGTGAAGCCGGCCTGCACGGCGTCGCTTGGAACTTGCGCGGTCCCGTAGCGATCCCGGCCGGTACCAGTGAGCGCCGCATCGGCTTCATGCGTCGTCGCGGTGGCACGCCCGTCGGCCCCGGTGTCTACACCGCGCGCTTGACGGTCGATGGCGTCGAGATGACGCAGCAGATCAAGGTCACGATCGATCCCGATCATCCGGATCCGAGCTGGATGCAGAACGAGGAAGCCGCTGCGTTGCAGGAGTTCCTCGAGTTCGAGGGCGACGAAGAGCACGGCGGGGAGTAGCACGGCGGGGACTAGCACGGCGGGGACTTCTAGTCGCCGCGTGCCAGCGGTCGTATCGACCCCACTGCTGCCAGTGGGCGTCGTGGCTGATCGTGTGGGGGCCGCGGGTGCCCGAGCCAAGCCTGATCAGTTCGTTCCGGTGCGGTGGTAGGTTTGGGGTTTGGCGTTTTGCATGCCGAACAGGATCGTCGTTGGGGTGCTATCCGGTAGGGCGAGCAGGTTGCGGCAGTCGCCGAACATCGTGATGCCGTGCATGTGGGGGGGCACGGCTTCGAGGCCTTCTGGAGTTCGTCGCAGAACCAGGCCCGTGCCGCCGTCGTGGCGTCCGGTTTCCGGCTCGGGAGAGAAGTTGTTTTGGGCGCAGACGATGAAGTCGCCGACGAGCACCATGGCGTTGATCGGGGCAATCTGCGCGCGGCGGGGCAGTGGTTCGATCGTGAACGTGCCTTTGCCATCGTTGCGCAACAGGCAACTCGCCAACTGCGTCGCGGTCACTTCGCCACAGGTGGCGAGCTTCTCTTCGGTATAGATGTCCGTGAGCAGCGATTGCGCGAACTGACGATAGGTCGGGAACTTCTTGGCGATCATCGGCATCGCGCCACTGCTACAGCTGCGGCCGCGCACCGGCAGCAGGCGATCGCCTTCGTATTTGGCTTCGACCAGATCCCGGCGACCGTCGTCATCGAAGTCGCCAAAGTAGAGCCGCGCCGGCTTTTGGCTGCTGGCCGAATACTTGGTGTTCCATCCCTGGTTGCCGGCGAGGTAGTCGAGGTCGCCATCGCCGTCGACATCGCAGGCGCACAGTGCGTTCCACCAGCCCTTGGCGGGCGCGAGGCCGGCTTGTTCGGTCACGTCGACGAACTGTTCGCCATCATTGTGCAGCAAGCGAATCGGTTGCCAATGGGCCGCGACCAACAGGTCCAGCTTGCCGTCACCGTCGGCGTCGGTGAACAGCGCATCCGTTACCATGCCCGCCGTCAGCAGTGCTGGAGCCACTTGCTCGGTGACGTCAGTGAACTTGCCGTCGTCGTTGCGATATAGATGCGTTGCTGGTGCATCGGGGTAGGCGCCCGGAACGATCCGGCCCGCAACCAACAGGTCAAGGTCGGAGTCGCCATCGAAGTCCGCTGCGATCACGCGTCCCGAGGATTCGCGCACATCGGGGAACACGCTGTCGTCGCGCACGAACGTGCCATCGTCGTTGCGATAGAACCGATCGCGAAGCTGCACATGGCCGGCCTCGACCTCGCTGCCACCGCTGCTGACGAACAGGTCAACGTCACCATCGCCATCCGCATCGAACAAGCAAGCGCCGACGTCTTCGTGCGAGGCGTGCTCCTGCCACGGGCCGGCCACGCGTTGCCACTGGTCAGCGGTGCGAACGAACAACGCTCCGGCTTGTTGGTGGGCGCCACCGACGAATACGTAGTTGCCTGCCGCGGCGAGTGCCGGGCCGAGCCTGGAAACTTGCGCGGGCAACAAGGGTTGCGCGGCATACTCGTCGAACTCGTTCTCGCGATGGGTGAATGGCAGGGTCTTGCCGGGCACGAACAGTGGTGGCTGCACGCTGCCTTGCGATTCGCCATCGATTGGCGGCGGCTCCTCGCCGCTCTCGGTGATCACATAGCGAGCGTGAGTTTCCAGATCCTCGAACTGCTGCACATGGCCCGAGGGCCAATAGACGGACAGATGCACCGTGGCAGCGTCACCGAGTCCGAAGTGCAACTCCGGCGCCTGCCCCGACAGGTAGCCGCGTGACAGCGTCAGTTCGCGCACGATGCGTTGGCCGTTTGGTAGCTGGGCAACCACGCGCGCGCCGACGCCGAAGCGTTCACTGCGTTGGCCGCGCAGCCGCACGATGATCGAGTTGCCATCCGTCGTGCGGTTCTCGTAGAGCGTCGCGGGTGCTTCGAAATTGTTCACCAGCACGTCGAGGTCGCCATCGCCATCGAAGTCGGCCAACGCGGCACCGTGCGAAACGGCTTCGAGGTCGAGGCCCCAAGCTGAGCCCATCTTGGCAAACGACAGGTCGCTGCCGTTGCGCAGGGCCAGGTTCTTTTCGGGCACCGCCGCGACGTTTTGGATCACGGCGATTGCCGCCTGCCGCTGTCCTTGGGCCCACAGTTCGTTGACCCGCAGCATGAGGTCGGGATCCAAGTCGAAGCGCGCGATGCCGTTGGTGGCAAACAGATCGACGCGCGTGTCGTGGTCGAGGTCGCCGAACAACACCGACCAGGTCCAGTCCGTGCTGGCCAGGCCCGCGAGGTTGCCTGCCTCCTGAAACTTGCCCATGCCGGTGTTCAAGAGCAGCGCGTTGCGCATGACCTGCGGCGGGTCTGCGTGCATCAACACTGGCCTCTGGGCTCGCATGTCACCCATCAGGACTTTGGCCGACTCGTGGGTCGTCATGCTCATGTCGGCGACCAGGAAGTCGAAGTAGCCGTCGCCATCGACGTCGGCCGCATCGCTGCCCATGCCGTAGTAGGCGGTGTGTGGCAGGACCTCCTTGGTGACGTTGCGGAACGAGCCGTTGCGCTCGTTGTGGTAGAGCGTGTCCGGCGACTCAAGATCGTTGGCGACGTAGAGATCCGGATACCCATCGTTGTCGTAGTCACACCACGTCGCGGACAAACCCATGCCCTGGTCTTCGATGCCCGCACTGGTGGTTACGTCGACGAATCGGCCGCCGACCTGCCGCAGCAGGATGTCGGGTTGGCCGGCGGTGTAGTCCCTGCCGTGGAACATGAAGAAGTGTTCGGCGAGAACACTCGGCAGCGCTTCGTTGCCATTGCCAGCTGCAAGCAGCTGCTTCAGTTGTTCCAGTTGCGCCACGGTCGGCACCATGTCTGCCGGCGAGCGAGCCGTGTCAGCCGGCGGTCGAAAGGCGTTCAGCACTTCGGGAGTCAGGGCCCAGCGCGGGTGCAGGGCGCGATTCGTCAGCAGATACAAGTCGAGCTTGCCGTCACGGTCGTAGTCGGCAAACGCGGCCATGGTCGAAGCGGCGACGATGTCGAGGCCAAACTTCGCACCGGTCTCGACGAACGTGCCATCGCCCTGATTCTCGTAGAGCAGGTTCTTCGCTTCGATGTTGCAGACATAGAGGTCGAGGTCACCATCCCCGTCGACATCCGCGAACGTCGCGCCAGCTCCCCAAGCCTCGCCGCCATCCACCCTGCCAGCCGGGGCGGTGACATCTTCAAACTTGAGCGGCGCCACCTGACGGAAGAGTTGGTTCGGCCCATCCTGCGAGACCATGTAGACGTCGAGCATGCCGTCGCCGTCGTAGTCCCCAACCGCCAAGCCGGCGCCGTTGGTCAAGAACGTGTAGCGATTCTCGCGGTGCAAGCGGTTGGCAAACGACAGTCCCGATTCGCTCGGTGGCACCATGCGGAAGCGCGGCGCGCCACTTCCTTCTGGATCGCCGACCACCTCGCGCAGCGGCTGCTTCTCGATGCCCGCGGCAACGACCGGTTGGTTCGGGGCACCGCACGCTGAGGCGACCGCGAACAGCAGGCCAGCGCAGGTGAGCGTCTTCGCGGCACCCGGTCGCGTTCGCAAACTGTGGGGATCTGTCGGCTGAGCGGCCGTCGGCGTCATGTCCGTAACTATCGCATGTTGTCGCTGGTTCTGACACACCACGGTCGAGTTCCATGAGGTTGTCACGCACGCCTTCCCATGGGTCTATGGCCTCCATGCTACGCACGGTTGCGCGTCGTTCCCGAACGCGCTGTCGTTCCCGATCGAGTAGACCGCGGCCAGTAGACCGCAGCCAGTAGACCGGAGGCCGAGAACGCGGGGCGAATCCGGTTCCCGCTGGCTTAGCTGCTTGCATCGTAGGTGCTCGCCCGGAAAGGTGTAGCGCCCCGATGCTCAAGCTCACCCTGCGCAGCCGACCGACGATCTACCTGCTGGCGATCGTTGTGGGTGCGGTTGCCGGAGTCGGGGCGCTCCTGTTCGAATACAGCGCGGCCTACATCGTGCGCTTGGCGCTGGTCGGCGTCGCTGGCTACGCGCCGCCCGGCCCGCACGGTGAAGTTCAGCTGTTCGCCGAGGAAACCGGGGCGGCAGCCGAAGGCCACAGCATTGTCTGGTGGTGGCTCCTGTTGCTGCCGGCCATCGGGTGCTTGCTCAGCGCGTTGATCTCGGAGTGGTTGGCCCCCGAAGCCAAGGGTCACGGCACCGACGCCGCCATCGATAGCTACCACCGGCATGGGGGCCGGATTCGGGGCCGTGTGCCCATCGTCAAGGGCATCTGTTCGGCGCTGACCCTGGGCTTTGGCGGCAGTGGTGGTCGCGAGGGGCCGATCGCGCAGATCGGCGCCGGCTTCGGCTCGTTCCTTGGCCAGCGCCTCGGTCTAGGCGATCGCGCCTGCCGCACGCTGTTGGCGGCGGGCATGGCGGGCGGTGTCGGGGCGATCTTCCGGGCGCCGTTTGCCGGTGCGTTGTTTGCCGCCGAGATCCTGTATCGCGACGCCGAACTCGAAAGCGAAGTCGTCATCCCGGCATTCTTGTCGTCGGCAGTCTCGTATTGCGTGTTCTGCGGTTGGCTCGGTGAGTTCGGCGTGCTGTTTGAGCTCGGTCCGGGATTCGACTTTCACAACGTGCTCGAGATGCTGCCGTACACGTTGCTGGCGATCGCGTTGGTGCCGGCAATCGGGTTCTACACCCGATTCTTCTATGGTGTCGAACGGTTGTTCGCGCAGATCAAGCTGCCGCGTCCCGCCGTCGCAGCCGTTGGCGGCCTGCTGACCGGTGGCGTCGCGCTCGCGGCATGGGGGCTGGTTGGCGACGACCGCGCCCTGGCGGTTCTGAGCAGTGGCTACGGTGTCTTGCAGCAAACGCTCGATGGCAGCGTGCTTGGTTGGGGCGGCATCGGGCTATTGGCGGTGGTCGCGATCGGCAAGGTGTTGGCGACGTCGTTTACCATCGGCTCCGGCGGCAGCGCCGGCGTCTTTGGACCGAGCATGGTCATCGGTGGCAGCATCGGCGGCGCCGTTGGCCTGCTCTGCTACGAATGGGGACTGGTCGAGAATCCTGCCAGTCTGTGCATCGTCGGCATGTGCGGATTCTTCGCTGGCGCCGCCAAGACCCCGATCTCGACGATCGTGATGGTCACCGAGATGACCGGTTCGTACCAACTGCTGCTACCGGCGGTGTGGGTGTGCGGGTTGACGTTCTTGGTCTCTCGTCGCTACGCGCTGTACCAAAAGCAGGTCTTCAATCGCGCGCTCTCGCCGGCGCACCGAGGCGAATACGTCGAGGCTCTGCTTGAGGACATGACGGTGGCGGACGTGTTCGAACCGAGCGAAGTCGAGACGGTGACGTCATCGATGGCGTTGCGCGACATCGTCTACAAGATCGCGCACGGTCGGCAGGACTACTTCCCGGTCGTCGACGACGGTGAGTTTGTCGGCATCGTGTCGGCGCACGATGTGCGCGAGTTCACCTTTGATGAGAGCGTCTACCGGCTCGCGATCGCCGCCGACATCATGTCGAGCCCGCCGATCGTCGTGCATCCCGAGGACGACCTGCACACGGCGCTGGAAACGTTCGATTCGATCTGGATCGATGAACTGCCGGTGGTCTCGGCCGACGACCCGAACAAGGTGCTCGGGCAGCTCAGGCGTCGTGCGATCAACCGCGCCTACACCAAGAAGCTGAAGGAACTCCGCGCCCTGCAGGAGGAGCAGCGCCAGGGGTAGACATGCCGGGCTGGTGGGCATTTTCTTGCCACCGGGGGCAGATCCGGGTCCCAAGTTCCGCGACGGCGAGCAGGGCTCGCGGAAGATATGTTTGGACTTTGTTCGGGTCCCTGTTAGGATGCCGGACATGCACCTGAGGGTGCCTTTGCAACGACAGAGATCCCGTGGGAGGGGCGATACGATGACATCGAAGGCAGCAGAAAAGGCCCTGGAAGCCAAGGCAAGCAAGCAAGCGGCAATCAAGGCCGAGGCACTGAGCGACGCGTTGGCGGCCATTCACAAGAACCACGGCGATGGCTCGATCATGCGCATGGGCGACCGGCAAGTTGTCCCGATCGAGGGCATCTCAACTGGGTCGCTGGGCTTGGACCTGGCCGCCGGAGGGGTTGGCTTCCCGCGCGGTCGCATCATCGAAGTCTACGGTCCAGAGTCCTCGGGCAAGACGACCCTGACGCTACACGTTGTGGCCAACGCCCAGCGAGCCGGCGGCACCTGCGCCTTTATCGACGCCGAGCACGCGCTCGATCCTTCCTACGCCCGTAAGATTGGCGTCGACATCGACGCCCTGCTGATTTCGCAGCCCGACTACGGCGAACAGGCTCTCGACATCTGCGAGACCCTGGCAAAGTCCGGCGCCATTGACTTGATCGTCATCGACTCGGTGGCGGCATTGGTGCCCAAGGCGGAGATCGAAGGGGAGATGGGTGACAGCTTTGTCGGCCTGCAGGCTCGACTGATGAGTCAGGCGCTGCGCAAGCTGACCGCTGTCACTGCCAAGTCCAATACGACGCTGATCTTCATCAACCAGATCCGCGAGAAAATTGGCGTCATGTTCGGTAGTCCGGAGACCACGACAGGTGGCCGAGCGCTCAAGTTCTACTCGTCGGTGCGCATCGACATTCGTCGGATTGGCACCATCAAGAACGGCGACATGCCGATCGGTAATCGCACCAAGGCCACCGTCGTCAAGAACAAGATTGCGCCCCCGTTCCGCAAGACGGAGTTCGACATCTTGTTCAACGAGGGCATAAACCGCCTGGGTGAGTTGCTCGACATCGGCGTCGACAACGGCATCGTCAAGCGTTCCGGCACGTGGATGAGCTACGGCGAAACCCGCCTTGGCCAGGGCCGCGAGCGTGCCCGTGAGTTCTTGAAGGAGAACCCGGAGATGGCCAAGGAGATCGAGGAGAAGATTCTCGACAAGTTGCAGCCGGGTCGTCAGGTCGACAAGGCTGGCGACAAGGCTGGCGAGAAGGCTGGAGACAAGGCTGCTGGCAGTAATGTTAGTAGGGCAAGCAGTGGCACAAGCAGTGCCACAAGCAGCGACAAGGCAGCAGCAACGAACGGTTCTGCCGCGGTTGAGGCTGGCGCTGGTGCCGGGGGCTCGTTTGGGT
>JAPYTD010000175.1 GCA_029936315.1 Planctomycetota bacterium
GGTCCTTTGGGGTGGCCCCAAGGACAACTGCCTCGGGCTGATGGACTTCAACCAGACCTCACAGACGCTCGAGAGCGAACTCGCAGCGGACGGCCATTTCGTGCTCGAGTGCATCCACAACTGCGGACATGCCGCGCCGCCTTTCGAGGTACCGAACGCGCCGACCGCCTTCGCCCCGATGTGGGAATTCGTTCTCCAGCACCCCGCGTGGCTCACTCCCGGCACCTCACCCTATCAAACCGAAGGGATCCCCGAGGCCATTCCGCCGTGGTGCGGGATCGGCGTCGGTAGCGCCACACCCCGAACCGGAGAGTGCGCAGAAGGATCACAATGTTGAGCGGCAGCTGAGGCCTTGGCATCGAGGCGGCGCTCGATGCCTCGCACATCAAACGGGGAAGAGAGGACGAGCTGCGCCTTCAGGGCGCGTCCTGCTCCGGGCCGAAGGTCAAAAAGGCCTCCGAATCGTGTTGACTGCGGTATTCGGTCGCGATCCATCCGGCGCTGCGCGCAGCGTAAGCGAGGTGCACCTCATCGACTCGTGCGTTGAGATAGTGACCCTGACCAAAGGTATCGAGCCCGATGCGCGCCTTGGTGTCTGTCGTGTCGATGACGCCCACGGCGCGGCTCGTCACCTCGACGCCGTCGACGTAGATTCGGTCGGTACCCCCGTCGTAGGTACTCGCCACGTGGTACCACTTGTCCTTCGGAAAGTTCCCCGGCGTCTGGCCATCGTTCGCCCAATAGCCAAGCTCAAAGGTCTGCTCGTCGCTGTTGTAATAGAGAAAGTTCGCCTGGCTGGTCTGATTGGCCGGCCCCCAACAGATCAAGCTCCGGCCATAACCGCCCTCGGAAGGGTTGTCATTTGGCAGCACCCACATCGACACGGTGCGAGGCTGGGCGTCCTTGATCCCCACGTTCTTCACCGTCTCGAGGTAGCTATTATTGCCTACGTCGATGTCGATAGAGTAACCGATGATCCCGTCCCACAAGTCGGTCGATTCAAAGTTGCCCTTGGGACTGAGGTGGTTGGCGGTGGCGGTCGAGTCCTTGACGTCGCCCTTTATGCCTAGACTCGGATCCTCCTCCATATGCCATACGGAGCGGTAGTCGGCGCTCCAAGTCTGGGTCGAGCTGATGTCTTCAACATAGGCATCGCCATAGTACATATAAAACAAGGTGTCGTCGTTCGCGATGAGATGCGGCAGCTTCACCCACGCGACCAGCGCACCGCTCTGGTCATTGAAACGGACCAACTCGTGGGCAAGACGCGTGGTCCCGTCGAGCATCGCGAACACGATGTCGTCGCCGTCCGCTTGAGCTCCGCTCGCGAGATCAGGGTCGGTCCGGACGACCGGAACGACGAAGCCCCACAGGGTTGTAACCACATCGGTGGCCGCAATGGTGACCAACTTGCGATGGCCAAAGCTACCGAGCCAAGCGCTCGCATCCCCTCCGCTGCCCGACGAGGACGAGCCTCCGCCTTGTGCCGCTGAGCTACTGTTGGCGGTCACCGCGATGAGGCTCGCGCCGCCCACGCCTTGCTGAGCGGAGCCCCCCTGGCCCGTCGAGCGCAAATCCAAAGCCGTTCCGGATCGATCGAGGGAACAGGCGCCCAGGCTCGCGGCCAGACCAATCGTCATGCACCATCTTTGCTTGGAACGATTCACGAGGATCACTTGCGCGCAAGGCTGCCATCCACCAAGCGCACGCAGAGATTACGTGCCTCCAGCCCCCCTCGCAAGGCAGATGGAGGCGGAGCGACCAAACGACGGCGCCGGTCGGCGGTCGGCGGGCTCACGATGCGAAGCGGCGACCCGAGTCACTATGGCTGCTGCGCGGGTGTTTTGGGGACCAGATACAACTTGGCGAACCATGAGCCGGGGTGGTCGATGTTCGCCAAATCGCCGAGAATGCGCCCCGTGAGGGGCTCATGCGCGTTCCTTAGACGCTCATGATGGAGAAACACTCTTCGCGGGACGGCGTGTCCGTTGTAGCCGAGCGGAACGAAAGCCGGCTTGGCGAGCAGCGCTTGCTCGACCTGACGATACAGCTTGCGACGCCGTTCGCGTTTGGGCTCGGCCTGCACGGCGAGCGCGAGCTGAGGGCTCACATGGAGCAAGAG
>JAPYTD010000025.1 GCA_029936315.1 Planctomycetota bacterium
TACTTCTACGGTCTGCAGCTGATCCACCAAGGTGAAGCCCTCGCCAACCGCGGCGACAACCTGGCGCACCGTGGCCTGAACCCCAACTGGAACGGCTCCTCGTGGTCGTTCTCGAACAACGGCGTTGTCCAAGACGATGGTTCAATCTTGAAGCGCTGGCCCGGCGCCACGATCAACTCGGCCAGCAATGGCAGTGACGATGGTCGCTTCTTCGTCGCCAGCAAGGTCACGTCGCTCGGTGGTGGCAACTACCACTACGAGTACGCGATCCACAACGTCGACAACAGTCGCGCTGGCGCATCGTTCCGCCTTCCGATCGACCCGGGCGCGGTAGCCACAAACCTGTCGTTCGGTGACATCGATACTGATGCCGGCAACGACTGGAGCATGGCTCGTATTGGCAACGAAATCGTCTTCACGGCTACGCAGAGCAACCCGCTCGAGTGGAACACGATCTACAACTTTGGCTTCGATGCCAACTACCCGCCGGGAGCATCGACCGCTGACATCGATGCAGCTCGTCCGGGCAGTGGTGCCGCTCAGGTGACGGTGCAAACCGAAGTGCCCGGTGGCACGACGATCGCGACGTTCAGCAAGTTTGGCGCAGGTTGCCCGGTGTCGCAGATGATCAGCGTGCCGACTTGCTCAAGCATGAACGCGCTCGGTGGTGCGCTGGCCAACACGACTTCGCCCAACAAATACGCCTATCGCGTCGCCGGCCTTGCTGGCACGACCGTGACGAGCTTTGACCTCTTCTGTCGCTCGACTGGCGGTCAGGTCACCGTGCCGGCCTACATCTACCCCTTGAACGGTGCCTTTCCGGGTAACACCCCGCTGGCCACGACCAACATCACGGTCGGGCCCCAAGGTGCTTTCTACACGGCGACGTTCAACGCGCCAGTGACGACCACAGGCTCCTACTACATCGGCCTGGACAACACCGCCCAGAACATCGTGCTGAGTGATCTGACGTTCGGCTCGATCAACCTGGGCTACTGGCAGTCGACGCCGGGTGGCACTTGGACGCTGCAGTTGATGAAGCCCTCCTGGACCGTGCAGTGCACGACCTTGCCGTTGTTCCCGACGCCGGTGCTTGACTCCGACGCGCTGCCGCTGCTCGGCACGACCTACAACCTGACGTTGGAGGATGGCGTTTCGTCGTCCGTCGCCGTGCTCGTTTCGAGTCTCAGCAACACCGGCCCCGGCGGCGTTCCGCTTCCTGGCGCTCCGGGTTGCGACCTGTTCACTTCGCCGGACGTTTTGACCCTGGTTCCGATCTCGGCCACCGGCACGGCCAGCTCGCCGATCCAAATCCCGAACTCGGGTACGTTGATTGGCCTCGACGTCTTCCACCAGTGGGCTGTGATCGACGTCCCGGCCAACTCGCTTGGCGTCGTGATGTCGGACGCCGGCCACGCGACCATCGGCTCGTAGGCTCGGCTACAACGCCGCCAAGGTCGTTACCCATGAGGTCGTTACCAAACTGGTGACGGCCTCGTGGTGTGTACCGGACGTGCGTTGGCCTCGACCCTGGTGCGCTTGAATGCACATACGTGCCTCAAGGCGCCTCAGTGCGCATCGCGCAGCAGAATCGCCGCACCGACCACGGCAGCTGTCTCGGTGCGGAGGATGTGGGCCCCGAACCGCACCGACGTGAAACCGGCCGCCACCGCCGAGTCCCGCTCCGGATTGGTGAAACCACCCTCCGGGCCGACCAGCAACACCGTGGCCTCCGGTCGGCCCTCTGCCGATATTGAGGCGCCGCTAGCATCGGCGAGCAGCTTGGTGGCGGGCAACTCGGAGGCCAGGAAGGCCGGCAATTCAACCGGCTCGCACACTTCTGGCAGCCACGCCCGCGCGCATTGGCCAGCCGCCGCCGCACAGACCTTCCGGAAGCGGTCCGCCCGAATCCCTTTTGGCCGGCTGCGTTCGGTCCAGACAGGTTGGAAGCAACGGACCCCAATTTCGGTGGCGTGCTCAAACAGCCAGTCCGCTCGGCTGGGGCGCGGCACCGCGAACGCCAGGGTGAGCGCCGGAAGCAGGGCGGCTTCTTGCGAGGCTGCGCCGACCTCGAGGCCGAGAACGCGCTTCTCCGTGGTCGTGACGACGGCTTTGGCAAGGCCTCCTCGCCCGTCGCCGAGGCACAATTCGTCGCCAACACGCACCCGGAGGACCCTCAGGAGGTGGTGGGCGACGTCACCCGTCAGGCTGGCAGGGCCGGCTGGTGGCAGTTTTGGCAGGTGGTAGAGGTTTGCCATGGCGGAAGGCGGTCTTGAGGTTGCTCGCAAAGGTCCTGGTATCGCACCTCACCGCTGACAGTACCTTGCGGTGTTGCCCGGGATGGGTACTTTGTTTCAGTCCTGTATCGACGGTCGCCCTGGCAGTCGGTTCAAGATTGTTCGGCTCTATACCGTCCGGGTTGGGCCGAACGGATTGGCGTGCCCCTGCCAATCAAACAACGCCGCGGCGTTGCTTCGACCCCTCACCATAAAATTCATGGCCAACTACGTCCTCGAGATCCTTGATGGGGATCGCGCAGGCGAAGTTCTGCCCGTTGGCGATACGACCATTCGTATCGGCCGGAAAACGGGTAATGACATCGTCCTCGCTGACGAGAAAACTTCGGGTGTGCACTGCGAGATCCAGCCGGAAGGCGATCGTCTGGTGCTCAAAGACCTCGGCTCGACCAACGGCACGTTCCTAGACGGCCGACGCCTGACCGAGCTCGTACTGACCCCTGGTGATGTGGTCACCATCGGTCGCACCCGAGTGCGGTTCCGTGTCGAAGGCGATGCTGCCGCCGACGTCGACGCCGGCGAGTTTGCGATGCGCAAGCTCGATGCCGGTCGCGTTGGCAAGCGCGGCGGTTCGATCGGCTTGTTGGTCCTGCTGCTGGTCGTCGCCGGCGGCGGTGGCGGCTGGTTCTGGTGGCAGGGCCAGCAGAAGACTGCCGGCGATTCGTCGGGTGGCCTGACCCAGGCGCAGCCTCTGTCCGTCGCCGGCAACCGCGTCAAGGACGCGATGGCCGACTGCGAACAGGAAGAAGGCTGGAACCTACGGGTTGCTGGCATCGGCTTCCGTTCCGGTGGTCGAGCCAACAGCGGCAGTAGTGGTTTCTCGGCCTACTACGATTCGGCTGAGGACGGCGAAGGTGCGGTCACGGCAGCCAACAGCGACGACGACTTCGCCGTCATGCAGCTTGCGGAACCGATCGATGTGTTCGCGGGCCGCACGATGACGGTCGCGGCGCATTGCCGCACGGTCGGTGGTGCCCAGATGGCGTTGCACGCCAAGCTCTTTGCCAGCAACGAAGACGTGCCCTTCCGCTTCTGCTCCGGCACCAAGATGGTTGCCTGCGAAGATGGTTGGCAGCGCATTGAGACCACGGTCACGGTGCCCGCTGGCTGCGATCGTCTGCTGGTCGAAGTCGTCGCGGTGCTTCCGGGCCAGGACGCGGAGGCCATGGTCGATGACGTTGCCGTTGTCGAAGGTGGCGGCGCGAATGGCTTCGAACTGGCGGTGACCGAGGCCGGCCAAACGGCGTTTGGCGTCGCCAGCGCGTTGGCGATCCGATCGGCCGACGTGCAGAACCCTGCAACCGTGCTGCGCATCGTGCCGGACAAGGTCCCCGCTTCGTTGGCGCGCCTGCACAAGGCCGGCTACTGCACGTTGTCGGACCTGGGCGCGACCCTCAAATGCAGCCAAGACGAAACCAGCCTCAGCTTCGTCGCAACAGGCGTCGACAGCATGCAGTTCGTCATGCCGGCCGAAGCCGCCGGTGGGTTGTGGGTGTTCGACGCTGGCAAGTTTGCGCCGGCCGCGGCGGAGTCCGAGTTCACCACCCAGAAGGTGTTGTTCGGCAGCTACACGACACGCGCGATGCTGCAATTTGATGCTGCGACCGCGGTGCGCGGGGAGTCGGGCAGTGGCCTGTATCGCCTGTCGGTCGCTACCGCCAAGGCTGCAGTTGTGTTGGGTTTCCGCTCCGAGCGCCAACAGTCGGGCCAGTTGGTTCGCGATGCCAAGTCCAAAAAGGCCGAGGGTCGTCCCGGTGCCGCCTTGGATCTGTTGTCGACGCTGTATGCGACGGTGCCAATGGACTCCGAGGAGTTGGCGAACGCACAGAAGCTGCGTGGCGAATTGCTCACCGAGCAGGCTAGTCAGGTTGGTCAGTTGCGTCAGGACCTCGATGACGCCGTGGTGTTCAACACGCGTGGCGGTTTCGAGCGCGTTGCCAGCGGCGTCAACGAATTGATCGAACTCTACGGCAAGCACAACCTCGAAGACCTGGCCGGCGCCGAAGGGCTGCGTGGCAAGGCCAACGAGCGGCTGATTGCCTTCGATCGCTCCACGTACAAGGTGCAGCGCGAACGACTCGTGATGTTGGCCGACGCGTTCGGAACGAACAGCCCTGCGCTGCGCAAGATCGTGCAGGACTACATCGTGAAGTATCTGCCAGCTACGCCGGACGAGTCCGGACCGGGCGAGTCAGCAGGCGATGGCAACGGCGAAAACAATGACGGCAAGGACTGACGCGGGCGGCGCCCAGCGAACCCATAGCAACCCACCCGCACAGCACCACTAGGACATAAAGACACCACTCATGGCAAGTAGAGCAACCGCAGTCGACATCGGCAGCCACAGCGCCAAAGTCTTGGTCGCCCAGGTCGGCAAACACGGCGTCAGCGTGACGGGCTTCGCAGGTCTGCCAACCGGCGAAGGCAGTGTCTCGCTCAGCGAGGCTGGCATCTCCATCAAAAACAGTGTTTGCGGCCTGGCCGGGCGCGACATGACGTTGCGCTACAGCCAGGTGCCGCCGACGCCAGACTGGCAGTTGCGCAACCTGATGGATCTTGAGATCCAGGACTTGGCGCAACAGTCCGGTGGTTCGCTATCGGCGGACTACAACCTGCTACCGATCGAAGACGAGTCGGGTAGTGACACAGTCTTGCTGGCGCTCGCCAAAGACGACGCGCTCGAACGACTGCAAGATGTCGTTACCGGTGGTGGTGGCACGGTCTCAGCGTTCGTGCCGAACTGCACGGCGCTCTACAACGCCTACCTCAAGTGCGGTCCGGTCGATGCCGACGCCGTCGTTGCGCTGGTCAACATCGGCCACGAGACCATGGACCTCGCGATCGTGCGTGGCACCGACCTGATGTTTGTTCGCAATTTGACGAGCGGCACCAAGGGGCTCGACGAAGCGATTGCGAGTCACTTCAACGTCAGCGCGCGCAAGGCCGAGGTGCTCAAGAAGGACCTGCTCGACCTCGATCCGGCCAGCCGTGGCAACTACAAGAGCGGCCAGGCGGAGAAGGTCACGATGGCCGCGATGAGCGCTGCAACGTCGATCCCGGCGGCGATCAACAGTTCGCTGTCGTTCTGCAAGGCGCAGACCAAGATCGCTGATTTGCGCATCGACAAGGTGCTCATTTGTGGTGGCGGCGCCCGCCTGCGCGGCCTGCGCGGGCTGTTGCGCGAAAACCTGCGCTGCCCGGTCGAGCTGTTCGATCCGTTCGCCAACCTGGACCTCAGCGCGTTGTCGCCCGACGACGCCGAGCAGTTGCAGCAGATGCGCCACGAGGCAGTCGTCGCGCTCGGCCTTGCGGTCGGCATGCTCGACGACACGCTTTACTCGCTCGAGATCCTGCCCGAAGCCGTGCGCAAGAAGCAGCGCTTCCAGCAACGCACGATCTTCAACATCCTGGCAGGCATCGTCGTCGTCGCCTTGTGGTTCCTGGAAATGGATCACGGCAAGAAGCAGATGCTGGCCAATGAGGGTTTCGCGAACAGGGCGACGCGCCTGATCGCCTCCACGACCCGCACGCACAACGAGGCCGAGGAGCTGGTGCAACAGAATGACGAACGTCGGGAGCTGATCGCCTACTTGAAGAAGCGCGCCTTGCCACTGCATGGCGTGTTGCGGGTGCAGCGCTCTGTGGTCAAGCACTTGCCGCCGCAGTTGTGGGTCGAGAAGCTCGAAGTTGGCGGTGGCCGCACTCGCGGCGGCGTCGACTCAGCGCCGCAGGTGAAGGTCGATGTGGCCGCCAAGGAGCTGAATGGCGTCGATCCGCTGGTTGTGCTCGTCGAGTTCAGCAACAAGTTCAAAGCTGACCCCGCGATGACCGGGATCGGAGAGGTAGTGATGACCGATCGTGCGAGTCCTGACAGCGCCAAGCGAGTTGGCTTCACGGTCGATCTGGGGGAGAAAAACTGATGGATGCCGGAGCCTTCATTCAGGAGAACAAGCAGTGGCTGATCGGCTGCGCGATCGGCGGCATCGTTTGGATGATCGGATCCAGTGTGATCGGGTCGCTCTACCCCAACACCATCAAGAGCCCTAAGAGCGGCTTGACGGAAGCCTACGATCGCAATGCCCTAGACACGGCGCGCACCACCAACGAGCAGCTGAACGAGGAGCTGAAGCGACTCAAGACCGAGTTGGCGTTTGTCGTCGCCAAGAAGTACGGCGAGTGGGCGGGCCCGGCGGACCAGCACCTATTCGTCTCGGGTCGAAACCTCAAGCAGGCGATCGTCGACGCCGCGAGTGATCGCGACTGCCTCGTCGAAGACAAGAACCTCGTCTGGGAGCCGGTCACCGGCATCGACTTGATCAAGAAGGCCTTGTTCGGCCTCGATGTCGTCGACCAAATCCAGCAACGCCTGTTTGCTGCGCACGACAAGACCAAACAGCACGACGAAGATGCGATGGGTCTGGTGGTTGTCGACTCGATCAAGCTGGAGTCGGTGCGCATGAACTCGCGCGGACGAGGTCGGCGGCGTGGCGGGCTAAACATCGGCGACCTGCTCAACGAACAGCGCGTCACGATGCAATTCCAGGCCGACGAGCCAACCGTGGCGGCCTTCCTGGAGTCGTTCCGTTTGGCCAACCGCACGTTGGTCGTCGATAAGTGGATGGTGGCGAAACCGCCTCGTCCCGGGGAGCCGTGCACGGTCAAGGCAACCCTGTCCGGAATTTCGTTTGTGAGCGAGGAAGAATGAGCATTCGCAAAGAACAAGTGCTGTTGATCCTCGTGGTTCTGATGGTGGGCAACTGCAGCTTGGACTGCTTCGGCATCACGCAGATGCGGCGAGGCAAGGTCATCCCCAAGAAGGAATACGAAGAGGTTGGGTTCGCACGCGCGCCGCTGGTCGAATCGGAAGCCGAAGCGTTGGTGCGCCGAGACTTCCTGACCGAGCCGAGCGAAACCCGGCCGTTGCCGCCGCGTGAGTTGAAGTTTCCACCGCGCCAACCGTTTGGTGTGGCTGGCATGCCGCTTGATCCGGGACCCGACTTCCGTCACTCGTGGCTGCTGTGCCAGAACGGTGCGCAGCTGGATGGTGTGAGCATCCAGGCTGGCGGTGGCGTTGAGGATACCAGTGTCGTGGAGGAGCCTTCGCTGCAGGAGCCGGATCTCGGCCCTATGAGCCCAGAGCAAACAGCGAAGCTCTACGACCGTGTCTGGATCGCCAACTTGAGCCCACATTTTTGCCGCATCGAAACGGACTCGAACATAGATCTATTCAAGCTCGAACAGGCTGGCGCGGATCTGACTGGAGTCGTATTGCGGGTGCGCATCTTCAGCCGCACGAACAAGACCCTCGGGCCGCGCAGGAAGCTCGGTGGCGACAATGTCGGCGAGGCGATTACCAAGATCGCCCTCCGCGACAGCATCCGCAACAAGGTCCGCCGTGAGCTGCGCAAGGTGCCCGAAGACGCCGGTCAGCAAGCCCAACGCCTTACGCTGATCCACTGGTTGTTGCAGGAAGCCCGAACCCACAGCTGGATTTACGAAGTCGCCCAGCAGCAGGCCTCGGTCTACATGCAGAACTCGGGCGCTACCCTCGACGGTCTGCGCGTCGAACAACTGGTGCTGCGGCAGATCGGCGATATCGCCGGCGAAGTGGATCTACTCGAAAAGGTCACCGGCGATGCCGTCGCGCAGTCGTTCAAGTTGCAAGGCCTCGGTGTCATCAAAGCCCGCCTTGGCCTGTGGGTCGAAGCCGAACAACATCTCAAGGAAGCGGCGCGCCTGACGCCAACCGATGCGCGTGCTCACGGTACGCTAGCCGAGTTCTACCGTTCGCGCCTTCGCAGTCGAGAAGCTGTGGCTGCCGCCGAGCGCGCGCAGCAGACGATCGGCAGCATCCAGGATGCAGTCCTGCGGGCGCGCATCGAGCGCACGATCCTCGGTTGCCAGCTCGCCATTGGCGTCTTGCCCGGCAATGGCAACCTTGCCGCGGCTCCGCCGTACGTGCGCGGTTGCATGCACTACGCCGCTGGCGACATGAGCGCGGCGATGGCTGCGTTCCAGCAGGTTGGTCCTGGCTCGGACGCCGCGGCCGCGCAGTTGGCGCAAGCCGCATGTCTGGCCAACACCGGCAAGTGGCAGGAGGCCCACGACCTGTTCCAGCGTGTCGCCGATCAGGACCCGTTGTTGCGCCACCGTGCGTTGACGGGTCTTGCGTTGATCTTCTCCCGACTGAGCGACTACGAGTCGGCGATCACCTACACCGATCGCGCCCTCGAAGCGGCACCCGGCGACACGTATGCGCTCTACCTGCGCGGCCGCACGTTGCGTCTGATGGGCCAGTTTGCTGCCGCCCAGGAAGCGCTGTCTCACGCGTTGCGCAACCACGATGACTTCGTGCACGCGATCGCCGAAATGTCGCTGACGCACGCTGGCCGGGCCAGTAACGCCTTGGGCACTGACCAGGCGGCTGCGCTGATTGCTGCGCGGCGATACATGGATCGCGCCGTATCGCTGTCGCCGGCACCCGAGCTCGAGTTGCTCGAGCACCAGGGCTTGCGCGCGTTTGCGGCGGCCGACCGGCGCAGCGCTCGCACGTCGTTCCTGCAGGCGCGTGACCTCGCCGCAACCGCGGACTCGAAGGGCTACGCACGCGGCGCTTTGTGCGTCGTTTCGTACAGTCGCGGCAGGGTGCAGGACTCGCAGGACAACCTGGTTCGCCTTGAGCGGGACAGCGGTCGCGAGAGCGTGATGGGCAAGTGGGCTGGTTCGACGCTAGACGACATCGTCAACCACGCCGAAAAGGAAGCGCTCGGCGACAGCTTTGAGCGTGAACGTCCAGGCGAGATCTGGACCGTCAGCCAGGATGCCAGCCTGAAGGCGAAGATCCGTGACGGTCGCTTGGTCTTCAGCGGTAGCTACACGAAGGGAGAGGTCTTCGCGGAGCGCACCAACGCGGTCAAGTTCGCCAAGAACTTCCTGGCGTGCTCGGTGTCGATGGAACTCGGTCCGAAGCAGGACATCGCCAACTCCGAGGTCGGCCTTGGCATTGAGATCCGTCGCGCCCGCAAGGGCATCGATTTCTCAGCGCGCGTCTATCTGAAGGAGGGCAAACCATTCGTGACCGTGCAGGATGGTCGCGACTCCACCGGCGCCAACATCATCGATCTGCCGCTGGCCGAGAGCCTCGTGCGCATCGGTAAGCCGCAGGATCTCGAGCTGCGCGTGATGCCACGCGGCGACGACGACTCTCGACAACGACTATTGCAGGTTTACTTCAACGACCAGTTGGTCATGTCGCACGAGCTGAAGCAGCTCACCGGCAGCACTTCCACGGTGCTGAAGACGATCCTGTTCGCTAGCGGGGATCGACGCGCCCGGGTCGACGTAGCCTTCGACGACTACACGCTCGAGCGCCGTAAGGACAAGCGATAGACCACCCCGGCAATACCAGACGATTACGATATGAAGCCAAGAGACAAGCAAGCTGGATTCACCTTGATCGAACTGCTGATCGTGATCGCGATCATTGGCACCTTGGCTGCAGTGTTGTTGCCGCGGATCCTTGAGTCCGACGACATCGCCAAGGGCACGGCGACCGAGGCGATGATGCTTCAGCTCGCCACTGCTGCCAACACGTTCAATCGCAGTGAGGGCTACTACCCGAACGCCGACATGACCTACCTCAAGCGCGGCAAGAAGCCGGCTTGGAAGACCGACAACGGCCAGAACACGGGCATCGAATCGTTCGTGCTGATGGTCAGCCAATCCAAGAGGGCAGGCACCGACCTGTCGGATCTGAGCGACAACTTCAGCAACACCGATGGCGACCAGAACGGGCCGGAACTGCCGTTGCTCGGCATGAAGTACCGTCCCGAGATTACCGACGCGTGGGGCACCCCGCTGGTCTACTGGTCGAAGCTGAACATCAGCAAGAAGCAAACCGTGGTGCCGAGTGAGTACGAGTCGGCGGTGACGGTGTCCGCCATGAAGCGCGAAGACGGCACGTACTACGGTCACAAGAAATTCCAATTCCTCAGCGCAGGCAAGGACCTCACTTTTGGCACTGACGACGACATAGTCTGGCCGTCCAACTAGCTGCTGCCCATCGAGCAACCTATATGCGACCCAACTCGCCCGAATCGCGGAGTGCTGGCTTCACCCTGCTGGAGTTACTGGCCGTCATCGGTGTGATCTCGGTGTTGCTCGGCATTGGCCTTGGCTACCTCGGCAAGACCGATCCGCTGATGATTGCCAACTCGATCCTGTCGGGTGAGCGTCGCGCCGCGCAGATGACGGCGCGCGCCGAAGGAGTGCCGACCGAAGTCTGGGTGCGGCCGGGCGCCGTTGCACAAGCGGCGACGGTGCAGGCGCGCTTGCTCGAACCGGTGGTGACGTTTCACTTTGAGCCCAACACGCCGGTGCTCGATGAACGCATGCGACCGGAGCTTTCTGGTGACGATGTCGCAGCTGGCCGGTTTGGCCACGCGCGTCGGCCGATGGAAGACGACAAGGATGCGCTCGTGCACTGGGCGGTCTCGCCGCAGATCGCCGACGTTCGCGATGGCTTCCTGATCCGCATCGACCTGTTCTTGGAGCAGCGCAAGAGCTGCGTCGTCATCGACATGGATCCGTTGCTCGAGCTGCGACTCGACTCGGACCTGCGCCCGGACGCGCGCATTCGCCTGTCGGTGCTCGGCGGCGGCACCGAACTCAAAACCATGCAGAGTGCACTCTCCATGCCGTTGCATCGCTGGGCGACGTTGGAGATCGGTTGCGATGGCACCTCGATGTGGTTGGCGGTCGACGATCGCGAGTACGCGCGCGTCGATGCGGTTGGCGCGCCGCACCAAACGCCTGACATGATCATGGATGTTTCGCCGCTCAGCTCGCCGGTGCCCGGCATCGTCGATGAGCTGCGCTTCATGGTGTTCGGCTTTTCGCCGGCGCAGCTCCTACCCATCGAGCTGCAGCCAATCAGGCCGTTCCGGTTTACCTACGACAAACGCGGTGATCCGGTCGACGTGCCGACGATCGTCTACGAAGACCTTGAGGCGGGCCAATGATGCAGCAACACGCAAGCAAGCAAGCTGAGCGGGGGCAATCTGAGCAGGTACAATCCGATCGGGGCATGGCGCTGTTGGCGGTGTTGTTCGCCCTGACGCTGTTGATGATGCTGTCGGTGCCGTTCGCGATCTCGATGAGTGTCGGGGCCGATGCGGCGATGCGCGATGTCGAGCAGACCTCGACCGAGCAGGCCTCGGCCAGCGTGCGCGAGTTGATGCTCTCGGCCGTCGTGATGACGCATCAGTCGATCGATGAGACGCCTGACTACGACGGCCTTGACGAATACCCGCGCGGCGTCGAGTTGCCTGCTGCCTTCGGTGCGTTGTCCGACGAGGGGCGCGTTTTGCTCGGTGGCGAAGTCGCCGACGTGCAGCGCTACGCGTCGCTTGACACCGTCTCGCCGCTGTTGCTCGCCAACGCGATTGGCACGGCGACGCGGCTGGCGGAAGAACTGGCAGCCGAAGCGACCGCGATGACGGTTACCGATGCGTCGAACCTGCCGGATCAAGGCTACCTGTGGCTCGCCAATGAAGTCGTCAGCTACGACGGTGTTGACGGCAACACCCTGACCGGATTGCAGCGCGGCCTGTTCCGCCAACACGGATTTGCCGACGGCACCGCTGGCATCGCGGTGCAGGCGTTGGTGCTCGACTACCGCTGTGTCCTGGCGACCATCTGGCCGTACTTCGCACCTGGACGCAACGGTAAGCGGGTGCCATACCGCAGCGTCGGCGAACTGCTGGAGAGCGCCAAGTCCGGGCTCGGCACCTTTACGACCAGTGAGATCGACGCGTTCGCTCGCGTATTCCACGTCGATGCACAGTCTGAGACGGCGCCGTCGTGGGGGCATGCCGAGCGCGTCTTCAACGCGCTGGTAGCGGGCATCAGCCGCACCTTGATGGTCAAGTCGGCGGTGCACTTGAGCGCGGGCAGCACGGTGCGCATCCGCAACGTCGCCACGGGCCAAAGCGAGTACGGCCTGCTGATGAGGGCGTCAACGCAACAGCCGGGCCGAGCGCAGTTGCAGTTGCCGTCGGTGTTCCAGTTGAGTTTGTTGATGCCGGTGCGCCACAACTTTCCCGCCATCGACACGGTGGTCGAGCCATTGATTCCGCCGCCGGTCAACATCAACACCGCGCCGGTTGAGGTCCTGACGGCGGTGCTGTCGCACGTGCGCCGCAGTGCCAATCTGTTCATCAACCACGACAACGGTCGCCGGTCCTCGGCACCGCCAAACATCAGTCCTTCTGAAGCGCTCCAGCTGGCGAGGGAAATCGCGGCGATGCGTAAGTTTGGCGATGGCTCGATTCCCGGCGCGACCGGACCGTTCAAGAACTGGCAAGACCTTGTTGAGCGACTGTTCGTGCCGAAGCTTCAGGCCGCGGGCAACACCCTGACCCGCAACAAGTGGGTCGACCTCTACCGATGCATGCGCACTGGACGCGACAGCATCCTCGACATGGGGACGTCACCGATCTGCTTCAAGAGCGGGCCGTGGGTGACCTATCGCGCGGCCGCCAGTCGTTCTCGCAGCATCATCGCACCCGGCGTTGTTGGCCGGCACGAGCGCCGTGGTTTCGCCGCGGTGTTGCCCGGCTTCCGCATCGAGCACAAGTGGGCGACGCAGGAGAAGTTTGAGGACGCGTTTCTACTCGATCGTCGTTCCCCGTTCTGGATGACGGGGCCGATCAGCCTCGGCCACATCCAGCCGGGCTCGACTGGCAACGATCCCGCCGCGCGCTACTTCTCGCACCTCATTCCGGTTGCCTACCCAGGCCTGGGTCTGGGCGCACCGCGCTACGCGGTCAACGACGAAGCCGACTCGGGCATCGAGCCAGCCACGGCGATGGCGCGCCGTCGCCCCTGGGCCAACACGCGTTCGCCGCTTTCGCTCGATTCGTTCAACACCAACACGCATCGGCGTGGTCGCGATGTGCAGAAGGAAGGCCCTTACGCGATGAACAACACCGGCCCGATGGCGCCCGGTGGTACGCCGCCGGCTGCCAGCAACGGTCGGCACGATCAGATCTCGTTTCCGTTCGCGGTCGGTGGTGGCTTCATGGGGCGCTTTGCGACCAGCTTCTGGCTTGAGCCGCAGTCGCTCGAGAACGTCATCGTTTGGGACTACAACGACGACGATCCCGATCGCAACCGCATGAGCGTGCTGGGTCGTGATGGCAATCTCGTCTTTGAGGTCATCGACGAGGCAGGCATCGACCCGAACCCGAGCGAGTCGCCGGCCGGCATCGAACGCACCTCGGTGCAGATCAGCCTGCCGCTCGCCGAGCTTGCTCTGCCGGCCGATACCCCAGTGCACCTCAGCGTGTCCGCGCCGACCGGCAGGCCAGCCGACATGTCGTTCTTCGTCGACGGCATGACGCGCGGCAAGCCGAACTACCGCACCTACCTGACGGGGGCGCTACCGGCGTTTGATCCGACGCTGCAGGGCAACAGCATTTCGTATGGCACCGACCCACTCGCAAGCCCCAGCAACGAGCGCTTCATCGACATCCAAGTCGAGAGCACCGAGGGCTTCCCGCCTGTCGGCATCGTGCGCATCGGTTTGGAGCTGTTCGAGTATTCGTCGCTCAATGGCAACAGCTTCACAGCGAAGTTCAACGACTCGCTCGGTGGTCGTGGCAAGCGCATGCGTGGCCGCGAGTTCCGGCCGTCAATCCCGGTGGACTCGAACGGCGAACCGACCGTCGACTTCAACGATCCGCAGTTCTCCGGTATCAACCTCGACGTGTTCCCAGAGCATCCGTCGGGTTCGTTGGTCGAGTTGTACGGCTATTCGGCGCTTGTCAGCGAAGACAAGGCGTTGATGGTCGGCGGCACCTCGTTGTCGGGTTCGTTGGGAGCGTTCGCGGTTGCGCGCGCGTTCATCGACAACCCGGATCCGATCTCGATCATGCCGCTCAACGGGCCGCCGATTCCGATTGGGGAGGGCATCGACGAGAACTGGACCGGCGACCTGCAGCTTGCCGATCCCATTCCGACCGGCGACGAGCAACCGCCGGCTGCGGGCTCGAATGAGATCATCGATGCGTTTTCGCTCGGCGGTGGCTACGCGTTGGTCCTGCAGAGACGTATCACTTTCGAAGCCAACCAGCCTGGCCAGACAAGCGGTACGCCGACCGAAGTCGGTGGCATGGAATTGGTGCGCTACTCGTCGCGGCAGGGCCACAAGCTGATCGGCGTGGAACGGGCCCAGACGCTGCCTGGTGATGACGGCCTCATCAACAACGAAACGTATGATGCGACGGCGCGCAGGTTCGTCACCCAATTCAACAGCGACTGGACGCTCGCGGGCGGCAATGGCACGTGGAACGACCTGCCGACGTATATCGTCTGGGTCGTGCCGGTGTCGATCGCGGTGGCGAGCACGAGTCAGGTATGGGACCCGGCGACGACGGGAATGTCGGAGTGGGTTCAACTCTTGCCGTCGGGCAACGACGAAGACACCGAGTGGGTGCGCTATGACGCGATTGCGGACAACCAGCACCTCGTGCGCGGCAACCGTGCCGCGTGGGGCAGCGTCTACCGTGAGCTGGTGCGTACCAGCAGTCGTAGTCGCGTGCAGGTTGGCCCACTCGGTCCTACGGCCCAGACAGATCCGATTGAGCCGCCCTGGGGTCAGGTCGTGCCGTCAACTGGCTTCATTGGCTACACCCCGCAGACCGAAAGCACGTACCCTCAGATCCACTGGGCGAGGCGCCGACTCGGCTTCCGTGGCGACAGCTTCACCGGGACGTCTTCGCACCCGCAGAACAACGCCAAGGTGCTGCAGTGTCATCGTATCAAGGTGACCTGGCACAACTTCGGCGCCTACACCGGCCGCTGCGGCCGTCACGACCGCGTCGCGTTGGTGCAAGGATCTGTCGCGAGTGGCACGACTCGTCCGGCGGTTGAGTGGCACTCCGTGACTTGGCAGGCCGTGCGCTGGAGCGCGGATCGCCTGCAAGCCGACCGGACCCCGCCCGAACTGTTCGGGCCGTGGCCGTTCCAGTTGGTGGGGTTCCGCGACGAAGTCCAGAACCTCTACCAAGGGCCGCCGCAGGGCACGCCCATCCAGGATTCACGATCCTACGACCGAGTCATCAAGTTCCCGAGTGGCGAACTGCCGGCTGCGTTCTGTCCAGAGCCGACGATTGGTGGCGGTGCCAACAACGAGCAGCCCATGCAGGGCATCGTGGATGAGGTGGAAGTCATTGCGCACTTCGCCCGGGATCTCTGGGTTGACGAGATCATGGACGAGAATGCGCAGGAGTTCCGAGTCGATCCGTTGTTCACCTACAACTCGACGGGGCGTGTGTGGGGCGGTGGCGCGGATCTCAGTGCGGCTTATCCGCAAACCGGTGGCTTGGTACAGGTCGACGACGAGGTGATCGCATACTCGGCAGTTGCGGACGGTGTATTCACGGTTGCCCAGAATGGCCGCGGTCTGCTCAATACCGAACCACGTGGCCACGACCGAGGGGCACGCGTCAAGTTCTTGACCCACCGCCCCGCGGCGATCCTGGCCGGCGGCGTCGGTGCGAGCGGATCGGTGTTCACGGTGCAGGACCTCGCGCCGTTCCCGATCTCGGGCACGTTGTTGATGGGCCAGGAACTGCTGCACTACACGTGGAGTCGCAACAGCGCGAACACGTTTGAGATGCCCAACTGGTATCCGCCGAACGAAGACGGCACGGTCGAAACCAGCACCAGGGCGGCGCGCGGTTTGTTCCGCGGTCGCTATGGCACCTCGCCGCAAGGGGCAAGTTCGGGTGAGGTCGTGATCTCGTGGCCGTTCCGCTACTGGGATCGCTACGCCGACTTCTGCGATGATCCGGAACTCGCCTACTCGCAATTGACGACCAACGAAGCGCCGGTGTTCTTCCGCGACCTGAAGTGGCGCGAAGAGACGCAGGATGCGCGGGTGCGGGTGATCTGTCGCGTGCGCACTGATTCGCTGGTGCCGTGGACCGCGGACCCGAAGGAGCGTACCGGCTTCTGGGAGTTCCAAGGCGGCTCGACGGACGTCACCGCCCACAAGATCGGGCGCCAGGCATCGCGCCTGGAGATCCGCTTCCAGACGGTCTACCTACCCGGCTGCGTCGATCTGACTGCCTTCACTGCACACGGCTGGAAGACCTCGGCACGAGTGGAAGACGTGCGGGTCCAGTATGATGGCCAGGGCCGCATCTTTGACGAGCAGGTGACAGCACGATGAGGAGACCGCTGAACAGACCGCTGAGCAGACCACTGAGCAAACCGCTGAGCACCCCGTGCTCACGACCTGGTGATGGCGATGCACCCGCGCGCCAGCGTGGCTTCACGTTGATTGAGCTGTTGATCGTCATGGGCATTTTGTCGGGCTTCTTGCTGATGCTCGTGCAGCTAGTCGATGGCGGATTGCGCTTGTTCCGCGACGGCGAGACCAGCCAAGCGCTGGCCGATCGCTCCAGCCGCGCGCAGCGCGTCATCACCGACGAACTGAACCAACTGCGCGGCAGCACGACGGCACGCGATCGCGAACAGGTGCTCGACCGCCTGGTGGTGCAGATGCTGCCGATCGGCCTGCCGTTCGCTGCCGAAGCGGGGGCCTCCCGCGTGCAAGTGTTGCGGGCTGCGGTGCACTTGCTGCCCGCGCGCGAACTGCAGATCATCGACACTCTGTTGGTCGGTCAGATTCTCGCCGAGAGCCCGTTGCTCGAGCCCGCGCAGATCCAACTCGAAGTGAAAAAGCGCCGCCAGACGGAGCCACTTCGTGGGGTTGGCAACATGATGTTGTGGGCCGCGCGCCAGGAAGGCGAAGACGACGCGTTGATCGAACTGCGCGCCGGCTGGTTCTTGCCGGGACAGAAGTTCCCCTTGGGCCCCAACCAGTTTGTCGACCCCTTCCAAGCGATCGTGCCCGGTTCGGACCAACTGCCGGGCATGCTCATCCGCGAGATCACCGTGCCGATCCTGACGGACCTGTTGCACGTTGAGTTTGGCTTTTGGTCGCAACGCACGACGACGTGGGGCGACAAGGCCGGACCACTGCAAGCGATGACCAGTCATGGTTCGTCGGACTCGGTCGATCTCACCAAGCCGTTGGCGATCTGGGACAGCGCCCGTGGTGGTTGGCTGGTCGATGACTTTAGCGGCGGCGAGTTCCCGTTCGACCTCGGCCCGATGAGTGAACACGACGCCAGTGACGACATCCATCCGCACGCGATCATGGTGCGCTGCGTGGTAGCGCAGCCGGCCGAGGCGACGCCCGAGGGCTTGCTGAACGGTTTCGTCGGCAAGGACGACAAGACGCTGACCCTCTACGACGGCACGACCTTCCTCGGCAGTCGGGATGGCGGCTTCGTCAAAATCGACGGCGAATGGCTGCGCTACGGCGAAGTCGACGGCGATCGCCTGATCGGCTTGCGGCGCGGCCAACGCGGCACCAAGCCGATCGTTCACGAATCAGGAACCCAGGTGCACATTGGTCGCACCATCGAGTTCGTTGTGCCGATCCTGCACGCGAAGGATGATTGGAATGGCTAAGTCGCTCTCACAATCTGAGTTCTTGAACGCGGACCGCCAGAACCAGGCTGGCTTCACGCTGGCTGAGATGATGGCGGCGCTCGCCATCCTGCTGTTTGGCGTCACGGCGCTGCTTGGCGCGTTGTCGTCGAGCATCGGCCAGCGCCGCACGACCGATGCGCGTCATGCGCTGACGACGATGTGCGACCTGGCGATGCACCGTGTGCAGTTTGAGGCCATTCGCTCGCTCAATGGCGACAGTTCGCCATTCGACCTTGAGTTCGTACCACTTGTAGATCAGGAAGTTCCGGGGTTTCCCGGCATGACCTGGACCGCGACGGCAACCGAAGATGAAGACTACCCACAGCTGTGGTTGGTTAAGATCGAAGCCACTTGGCTCGATGAAGGAGAACCGGTAGTCGCGGAGTTTCTCCGGGTCGTGCAACGGCAACTGCCGCTGCGGGATCGGGTATTGTCCTTTCGTAATGCCGGTTCTTCGCCCTCCAGCGGTAACTGATCCCGAGGCACTTTGATGCAACGCTTGCTATCCCTTCTCGCCGTCACAACGTTCGCCCTGCTGGGGCTGTCGCTGTCGACGGTGTCTCTTTCCGCGCAGTCGCTGCAACTTGCAGACGGCCGGGTACTGCTCGCCAGCGTCGTCGACGCAGATGGCGATGGCTTGCGCGTGCGCCGACTCGACAACGGCGGCTTGCTCGATCTGCGCTGGGGGCACTTGAGCACGTCGAGCGCCACCACGTGGAAGCGCAAGCTCAACCTGATCGGCGAAGCCCAGAATGAGCTGATGGTGCTTGCCGACGAGGTGCACTACGAGACCAACGGCAGAAATCAGTCGATCATCGGACGCATCATCGACGCGACCGGCGACCCGTTGATCGTGCAGGTCAAGGGCGTGCCGTATCGCATTGCGCGCAGCGACCTGAAGCGTGCGCAGAAGGTCGAGGTGCCGGCGATCCAGGTCTTCACCAAGGATGAGTTCTACCAGGATGCACTGGATCGGCATGCGCCAGGCGACAACGCCGACAAGCAGATGCTGCTCGCCGAGGATCTGATCAAGTTCCGCGACTACGATCGCGCGGCGTATCACCTCAACAAGGCGAAGGAACTCGACAACGCCACGGACAAGCGCAGGGTCGATACGCTCATCGATCGACTCAACCGCTTCAAGGCAGCTGCCAAAGAGCTTGGGATGCTGGAGCAGATCCAGATCTCGCGCAGCCGCGGCGGCATAAAGAACTTCAAGAAGGGCCGCGAGTGGATTGCGAAATTTGAGCAAGAGTTCCCAAAGACGAAGCTCAAGGCCGAGTTCGACCGGGCGAAGACTCGCTTCGAGGAGGCTCGCACGCGCTTCTTCACTGGCAAGGTCGCGGATCAGTGGCGTCGTTCGATCCGCTCGATGGCGACGAAGCAGGTCGGCAGCGAAGGCTTCACGTTGCAGGCGGCGAAGGACTACGCGCAGAACGAGATGAGCAAGGCCATCGTCGTAAGTCTGTCGAAGAGCCTGGAGCTGACGCCCGAAGAGACCGAACAGATGTGGTCCAACCGCAAGAGCCATCCGACCGGTCGACGCACCGAGCACTTCAACTACGGCATCGGTTCGTGGGTGCTCGGCGAAAAGGAGATCCTCAAGGACACTTCGGCCGGCAAGGCGACGGCGAAGGCCAAAGCCAACAAGAAGGAACCGAGCGGCAAGGACCGCGACATCGAGCGCTTTGCCAAGCTGTTGCGCCAGGCGATGGAACGCCGTCGCAGCGCCCAGAGCCAAGGCGAGCAAAAGCAGTTGACCCCGGAAGCCTGGTGGGAGGATGCCTCAAAGGGTGAGCGAGTCAGTTGGTTGCGTTCGTACTACGCGGAGTTCGGCGGCCAGATGGTGGTCGACTACGCATCCGCACAGCAGTGCATCTCGTGCTACGGCGAGGGCTCGACCCCGGAAGTAGATGGTCAGGGCAAGCCGGTGCGCAAGAAGTGCTTCTTGTGCCAAGGCACGAAGTGGACGCGCAGCTTCAAGGCATACTAATGCCCTCGATGGCGCCCAACTCGAAGGCGCCTCAGTCGCCCGGCCGCTTGGGGCCCGGTGGTTGGGGGCGCGGTCGTTGGGCGACGCTGGCCTTGCTCGCCGGCCTGTGCCTGACGGGTTGCGCCGCTACGCCGAACACGGCCAACCCCGGTAGTCAAAGCCCGGGTGGTCAAGCTCCTGAGGGCCAGAACCCGGGTCGCCAAGTTCCCGCGCGCGCGCCCGACAAACCGCCGGTCACCCCGACGCAAATCTCCCCGCCCGTTCTGCCTGAGTTCGCGGATCTCGGTCCGGAGATCCTGTTGCCGCGTGCCGACTCCGTCGATGCCCAGGTCGCTAAGGTGGGGGATCTCGTGCTGCGGCAGAGCCATGCCTTCGCGCGGCTCCTCAGCGCCCATCCGAAGCTGGCCCTGTCGGCCGTCGACCTGCTGGTTTTCGACGTTCTGGTGGCCCGCCACGCCGAGCAGCACGGCGTGCGCCTGTCGAAACAGCGCGTCGAGCAGCTGGCGATGGGCGAAGAACGTGAACTGCGGCGCCAGGTCAAGGACGAGCTGGTCGGGGTCAGCTTCCAGGACTACATCTGGCGCCTGTTCGGCATGCGCGAACAGGATTGGCAGGTCGCGCTGCGGCTCCGCACCGCGCAACGGCTCTACCAAGGCTACGTCTTGCGCTACCTGGCGCTGCGCGAGGATCGCGTGCAAGTGCGCTTCTTGGTGCACAAGGACAAGGCAGTGGCCCAGGAGGTGCACGACAAGGTGCAGGTGGGGGCCGACTTTGCGACCTTGGCACTGCGCTACTCCGAGGACGCCTCCCGCCGCGAAGGTGGCCTACTACCCGCGTTTGGCCGCGGCTTCCAGCACCCCGCGGCGACGCCCGCGTTCGACCTCAAGGAAGGCGAGGTTTGTGCGCCATTTGAGGCCCGCTGGGGCGAGGAGCCACGTTGGTTCGTCGTCTACTGCCTCGAACATCGCAAGGGCCGCGATGTGCCGTTCGAGGCCGTTCGCAAGCAGATTGATGCCGACCTTGAGGCCACTCCGGTTACGCCGTTGGAGACAACCGCCTACACGTTGCGCTGGCGAAATGAAGAAGAGCAGAAAGCAAAGGACTCCAGCAAGTGACAGCGGCCTTTGGTTGCGATAGAAACGCAGCATGGACGACATCTCGCGTGAGTTGCCGCCGGATGAAACCGGCGCGACTCCGGTCAGCGAACGCCAGAAAGGTCCCCAGGAGTTGCAGCGGTTCGAACTTGGTAGCGTCGGTGAAGACACCGATGTGGAGCCACAGTTTGGCGACCGTATTGCCGCTGTGGGTGAGCATGCCTTGGCCGATCGGAATCGTGCGGTAGACATGGCAGCAGGCAATCAGCCAAGAGAGGACGGCGACCCGGTCGACGATTCTGAACCGCTTCCCGGTCAACCTGAGTCGCTTCGCGATGAAGCACCGGTGGACCCATCTGCCGAGGAATCGCGTGACGAAGCTGCGGAGCCAGATCAACCAGAAGCAGGGCAACCAACGGACGCAGATGCTCTGGCGGAGCTAGGGCCCGAAGAAGAGGGCGCAATCGACGTTGATGCTGCACAAGCCGCCGTCGCTGCGGAAGCGGGCACCGCGGAACTCGATAGCGTTGACGACCTCGCCGATGCCGAGTTGGGGGAAGACGGCTTGCCGGTCGTTCCCGAACTCCGCGACGCAACCGACGTCGCCCGCATGATCTACGTGTTGATGATGACATCGCGCGAAGGCATGACGGTGTTCCGCTTGGCGCAGGCGTGCAACACCAGCCAGAAGCTCGTTGAGGAGGCGCTGGTCGTGCTGCACGAACAGCTGCAAGGGCTGGGCCTCCCGGTCGAACTGGCGCGCACTGGCGACACCGTTCGCTGGATGTCCCGCGCCGTCGCGTTCCCGTACCTGCAGCGATTGCGCGGCGTCAAGAAACTCGAGAAGCTGTCGCCAGCCGCACTCGAAACGCTCGCGGTCGTCGCGTATCAACAGCCCGTCATGCGCAGCGAGATCGAAGCAATCCGTGGTGTGAAGGCGGGGCCGATGCTGCGCACGCTGCTGCAACACAAGCTCGTCAAGGTCGCCGGCCGCGCCGATGTGCCAGGTCGCCCGCTGCAATACGGCACGACCCAGCAGTTCTTGGAGCGCTTTGGCCTGACCTCGCTGCAGGAGTTGCCGAGCGTCAAGGAGTGGAAGAACCTGGGTTGATCCCAAGTGTCATCGGGGCAGCGGGCGGCCCCGAATTGCTGCTCATCACCACTTGCTTTTGGTGATCCGGCTGCCTAGTCTTCCCGCCGCAAAAGTCAGTCCCGTTCGTCTAGTCCGGCCTAGGACCCTAGATTTTCATTCTAGTAACAGGGGTTCAAATCCCCTACGGGATACCAGCACAAGGGCTCGTCATGAAAGTGACGAGCCCTTCTTTTATTGGCTCGTTGCCTCGCCAATCCCGGCTGCCCGGCCTGTCTTGTTCGCATTAGCGGCCCGCAAGCTCAGACCCGCGACAGTTGGCGTCCTGGCCGTGTTTGCGCGATGCTGTCGCGATGCCCCGTTCCGTCGCCGAACTGCTTGAGCACGCCGTGCAGCACTTTGGCGACCGCGTCGCCATCTTGTTGCCGTCGATCGTTCGCATACTGCGGGAGTTGCCGCACACCGCCAACGGCAAGGTCGACGTGCCAGCGTTTGCCACAAGGTTGAACCCATGCATCGACGGCACCTGAAGACTCTGCTGAGCCGTTACCTCGCTGTTTGGCCCGACGAGCACGAGTTGCTCGGTCGCTTCGAGGCGTTTGTGGCGGCTCATGACGACTGCCTCTTGCGAACGTGTGTTCCGGGCCACATCACGGCGTCTGCGTGGATCCTCTCGCCCGCCGGCGACGCCGCCTTGCTTACCCATCACAAGAAGCTCGGCAAGTGGTTGCAGCTCGGTGGTCACGTCGATGGCGAACCGCAGGTTGATCACGCGTGTCTGCGTGAGGCTCAGGAAGAGTCGGGCATGCAATCGTTTGCGTTCGTTCCGTGGGCGGGCGGCGAGTTGGTGCCGCTCGACCTTGATGTGCATGCGATCCCGGCCCGCAAGCTGGAGCCGCTGCACAATCACTGGGACGTTCGCTTTCTGCTGCAGGCAGAATCGGGCCAGGAGCTCGTGATTTCGCACGAGTCCAATCGGCTCGAGTGGGCGCCTCTCAAAGATCTTGCAGATTTCACCGGTGAGGAGAGCGTCTTGCGGCTTCATCGCAAGGCCCAGTTGGTGCGACAATAGGCGCATGGTGGATACGGCACATAGTGGCCCGCCGTCGCCGCCGGCGGTCGAGCCGGCAAAGCGGCGTCGTCGCAAGCGACCGCTGCTCTACGTCGTCGGTGCCGCGATCCTGTGGTTCATCGGTCAGGGGCTGGGCTGGTTTGGTGCCGGCCCCAGCAACGAACGCGGCGATCGTTTTGGACCAGGCCAAGGCGCGCCCGAGCCAGGTGAGTCGGTTGGTGGCGGTGCCCCTGATGACGAACCGGTCACGGCCCAGCTAGCGGCGTTGCGCGGCCAGCTGAGCGCGACTGATCAGCTGGCGCCTGACAATGGTACCGCCGCGGAGGTTGCCACAGATCCGGAGCAGGCAAAGCCGGCGGCCGTCACGCCTGGCCCCGTTCTGATCGCCGATGACCGCTTCCAGAGTTTGGTGTCGTTGATCGAGAGCCACATCCAAGAGAAGGAACTCGGCGAAGCTGTTGGCGTGCTGCAGCGGTTGACGGAGTTGCACTTGAGCAAAGCACAGACCACGCAGCTGTCAGCTTTGCAGGTGAAGTTGCAGGCGCTGTATCAGGCGACCGAAGAACGCGTTCTCGCCCATATTCGTAAAGGGGAAGTATTGGCAGCGGATCAGGCGTCGCAGCAGCTGATCGTCCGTGGTGTCTGGCAGGCGCACACCCTGGCAAGTGCCGCCCCCAGCCTGGCACTCGGCGACAATTGGCAGCGCGCAGCCGGCGATGCCGCAATCACGTCCGCCAAGCCGGCGCCGCTCGAACGAAACCGCAAGGTGCGCATGCGTTGGCGTGATGACTTGCGCGTTGCTGTCGTCAAAAGCACCAAGGCGGATCAGGTGACCGTGCAGGTGCGCAATGGTGGCAGCCAGAGCTATCCAACGGTGCGGGCCGTGCAGTGCGAACCGACTGACTCCAGCTCAGAAGAAGCGATTGAGATGGGCTTCTACGCCGTGCAGGCAGGAGTGCCGCGTCTGGCCCGACTATGGTTGCTGCGCGCACATCTGTTGCAGCGTGAGTTGACAGCGCGCGGCAAGCAGCTGTTGGAATTGTTGCGCTAGGTGGTTGCCGTTGGCTCACTGTCTGTCGGCTGACTGTCTGTTGTTGCTCCCGGTGGCGAGCGCGATGCGTTGCGCCCAAACAGCAACAGGGCACCGACCATGAACAGCAGTCCGGCAGCCATGCTGATCGGCCAGATCGTCGGCCCAAACCACATGATCGGCAGGTAGCCACACAGGGCGCTTGCCGTCATCGCGAGCATTGCATACGGCAACTGCGTCGTCACATGCGCCAGCAAGTCGCACTGGGTGCCAAGCGAAGTGAGCACGGTAGTGTCGCTGATGGGTGAACAGTGGTCGCCGAAGATTGCACCTTCGAGAACAGCGCCAATCGACACCAGCATCAGGGCGGTGCCACCGATCGCTGCGCTGCCGCCAAAGGCCGCGTCACTGCCGAGTTGGTGGGCGAGCACCACTACGTTCGGCAACAGGATCGCCATGGTGCCGTAGCTCGTGCCAGTTGCGAACGCGATCGCACCAGCGACTATAAACAGCAAGAGGGGCAACGCCGCGGCTGTCATCGCTTCGCGCGCAGCGGCGGTCAGGAAGAAGCTAGTGCCGAGATCACGACAGATGTGCCCGAGGCTCCAGGCCAAGAACAGGATGCCGAACGCCACGTATAGCGCGCGCGTCGACAGCAGGCTCGTCACGAGGATCTCGCGCCACGATAGTATCTTTTGGAAAGCCGTCAGGAGCATCGCCGTCAGCCACGCACAGGCGGATGCGTAGAGCAAGGCGATGTCGCTCTGTGCCTTGGAGAGCACGGCGCGCACCCATTCTCCGAGCGGCAGGGTCTGGGTGATTGGGTCGTCGGCAATCGCTGAGTAGCCCTGCCAGCCCATTCCGAGGATCGTGCCCAGTACCAGCACGCCTAGCGGGATCAGCGCATTGCGGGCGCGGCGTGGCGTGTGCTCGGCGGGGTTGGCGACGCGTTCGTCAACCGCCGCCATCGGCTTGTGGTCGGGAGCTAGCGGTTGGTTGAGGTGTCGCGCGCGCCGGTCCGCCTTGAGCATGGGCCCAAAGTCCCGGCGCGTCACAATGACGAGCACCACCAGCGCCAGCGCGAACCACGAGTAGAACCGAAACGGCATCGAGTCGAGGAACACCTGGAACGCATCGCTTTCGACGTACGGAGTGCCATCCGGTTTGGTCACCATCGTCAACGGCGTGCGATACTGCGACATCTCGTAGACCACCCAGGTCGAGAAGACGGACAATCCGGCGATGGGTGCAGCCGTAGAATCAACGATGTAGGCGAGTTTCTCGCGCGCCACTCTGGCGCGATCCGTCAGCGGTCGCATCGTGGTGCCGACCAGTAGGCAGTTGGTGTAGTCGTCGAAGAAGACGGCCGCTCCCGATGCCGCGGTACTGAGTTGTGCCGACGTCGGCCCCCGCACGATACGGGCGAGTCGGTTGACCAGTCCGTGCACCCCGCCGTTGCGTGTGATGACCCCGACGGTCATGAACAAGAACACGACGAACATCGTGATCCGTAGGTAGAAATCTTCGCACAGCGATCGCCGCCACAGCGCATCGCCGAAGAAGTGCGCGGTGCCGTCGGTCACGACCTGCATGACGGATGGTGTCACGCCCGGCTGGCTCGTGGCTAGGAATGCAAAGGCGCCTGCGAGCCCACCGCAGAACAGACCCAGCAGGACCTTTTGGGTCAGCACGGCGATGATGATGGCCAGCACCGCCGGCAAGAGGCTCCACCTACTTGGGAACGTTCGTTCGAGTCGGCTCTCGGTCTTGTCCGGTAACGCCATGCTGGCGCGCAGGCCATCCTTGCCGATGTAGACGACCAGCCCCAGCTGGGGACGCGTGCCCGCCTTCTCGGGGTCGCCGTTGATCATCGCCCATTCATCGGCGAGTTGCGCGTACTCGGCGGTGCGGCGGGCGCGCTCGTCGGGGTCTTGCAACGGCGGGCTCTGCCGCAGCACCACCGTCAGCTGCGGAGGGCCCTGCTGGTCGTGCCACTCCTTCAGCGGGGAATCGGCACCGAGCAGCCACTCGCGCACCAGCAGGTAGCCGAGGTAGGGCTTGCCGTGTTCCTCGTCCGGTGTCGGCACGAGCACAAGGGCGAGCAGGAAGACAGTGGCAATCAGGAACCGGAAGCGGCCGCTCATGTTGTGGCTGAGGCTCGGGTGTTTTGGCGCGGTAGTCGCGCGCCGATTGGGATAGCTTCGCGGTTCATGGAGTCCGGTCAACTGCAACGACGTCTTGGTCTCACTTCGGCGGTCTCAATCACCGTCGGAGCCGTGATCGGGTCCGGTATTTTTCTCAAGCCCCTGATCGTCGCACAGAGCTTGCCGTCCGAGACGGCGATCTACTTGATGTGGGTCGGACTCGGCCTGGTGTGCTTGTTCGGCGCGTTTGCGTACGCCGAACTCGGGGCGATGTTTCCCGAGGCGGGCGGCCAATACGCCTTCCTTCGCGAGGGCTGGGGGCGGTTCGTCAGCTTTCTGTATGGTTGGACGTTCTTCTGGGTGATCAATGCTGGCACCATCGCGGCACTGGCTCTCGCGTTTGCCGAGAACCTGCTGCCGGTGTTCGGCGTCGATGTCGCGACCAAGACACTGCCCGACGGCAGCAAGCAAGAACCGTTCGCGCTGTTGGCGGTGGCAGTTGGCATGATCCTCGTGCTGGCGCTGGTCAATCACTTCGGGGTGGTGATCGGTGCGATCGTGCAGAACACAACGACCTTCGCCAAGGTCGGGGCGCTTGGCCTGATTGTCATCGGTGGCTTCCTGGCGGTTGGTGGCGACGCCAGTCCGGCGGCGGCGGTTGTAGCCAATGGTGGCGACCAGCCGGAGTGGCGGATGGCTGGCATCGTGGCCGCGTTCATGGGCATCTTCTGGGCCTACGAAGGGTGGTACCAGATGCCGTTCAATGCCGCCGAGCTCAAGCGGCCAGGACGCGACCTGCCGCTCGGCCTGGTTGGCGGCATGGTCATCCTGATTGTGACCTACTTGTTCGTCAACTGGACCTACATGCGCATGGTGCCGATCGAAGAGATGCGTGCCATGGGTGAGGACACGCCCAATACCCATGTCGCAACGCTGACCGTCACACGCATCTTCTCGCCCGAGGTTGGTGGCTACCTGACCCTGCTGATGGCGCTGTCGATCTTCGGTGCCGCCAACCCGAACATGCTGTCGTCACCGCGCGCGTTCTACGCGATGGCGCAGGATGGGCTGGCACCACGGGCGTTGTCGCGGGTCAGCAAGCGATGGGGCACACCGGTGGTCGCGATCTGGGTGCAGGCCTTCGTCGGCATCGCCTTGGTGATCTGGCTCAAGCGATTCCACGACGTGACAGGATTCGTGGTGTTCGCCGCCTTCCTGTTCTATGGCTTGACGGTGGCAGCCGTTTATGTCCTACGGAAGCAGCGACCGGACCTCAAGCGACCGTATCGCTGCTTTGGCTATCCGTTCACGCCAGCCCTGTTCATCCTGGTTGCAGTAGGATTCATCATTGCGGTTCTGTCGGACGAGGGAGAACGAACCAATGCGCTGATCGGCCTTGCCATCGTCGCTGCGGGAGTGCCCTACTACCTATGGTGGCAGCGGGCTTACCCACGATCCGAGTAGATCGCTAGTGGCTCGCGGCTGCTGGTGCTAGAGTGCCCCCTGATGGATCCCCTGCAGTTTGCACTCTTCTTCGCGGCCCTGCTCGTGGGCTACGCGCTCGTGCATCTGCGCATGATCCGCTTTGAAGGGCACCTAGAGAAGCTGGCGGGCATCAAGGGTCTCGACGACCGGCTCCGCAACATCGACGATCGCGTCAAGCAGATGGCCGAGTCGACCGCCAATGTCAGCATGGAGCGCGTCTGCGCGCAACTCGAACGGTTGCATGTGGATCTCGAGGATCTGCGCGAAGCGACGACCGAAGTTCGTCAGGCCGTTGTGAAGATCCCAAGGACGACTGCCGCGGCTCGCGAGCAGGGTGGTGCTGGCGCGTCTGGCAATGCCAGCAACGAGTCGCCGGCGACCCGCATTGTCGCGCTGATCGAAATCCGCCTGCTACAGCTGGGCTACCGCCACATTCGCCTGATCGGCAACCTGGTCGGTGCGGAGATGGCGGATGAGATCGAGGTGCAAGTCGAGGCCGAACGCAACGGCATGCCATACAAAGGCCGCGTCGTGATGCGCAACGGGTCGGTGCACGACGTCAACGTGCAGTCGGTCGCCCAGGCTTTCCCGTAGCTGTCTCCCGGGCTGTAGTTCTCCCGAGCGTGGCTTTCTCGAGCTGGGGCCTTCCTGAGATCTGCTAGTTGCTACTCGCCCTTGAGCCGGGCAGCCACACGCGGCGCGAGCTTCTCAAGCACGGGCCACGGCGCATCGGAATCGAGCGCGTCACACAAGTCGTGGTGGCCGAGTTTGCGCAGCATGCGCTGCACGAAGTAACGCTCGCGCGCCCAGCGACTCTTGTCGGGCAAGCCAAACTGTTTCTCGTCAGCACGTCCCGCTGGCGTGCCGGCACGAACGATGGCGGCGACGAATGCCGGTGCATGCTCGCGTTCCCCATGGCGCACCAGGCTGCATGCGGCGGCGGCGCGCAGGGAGGCATCGCTGTGGCGATCCGCCATGCACTTGAGCAACGTCTCGTCGCTGCCACTGCCTGGCAATTCGCCAAGCGCGAGCGCGGCTTCGATGGCCAGCGGAGCCCGTTCGTTGACCAGCTGTTGGCACAACGCAACGGCGTCGTCGCCACCGATACGACCCAGCGCAGCGAGCGTTGCCTGCGCCCCGGGTGCGGCGGGAGTGTCTTCGAACTCGCGGATCAAAAACCTCTCGGCGGCGCCGCCGGCTTGCATCACGCTTGCCAGCCGAACTTGCCAGAGGTGCGGAAGCGCTGCGTGCAAGTCGCGGCAGACCTTCTCAACGTCGATGGCCGGGTGGTTGTCGGTTTTGCCGGGATCCCCGTTGGCTAAGCCAGAGCCTCCATTCAGGTCGGGGTTCTGGCCTGGTCCTGCGCATGCAGCTGCCAGCACCAGCAGAAACCAACGCCAGTTGCTCGAACCCGCAGATCGATCCCTTCGCATGCGCCTATCGTGCCAGCACATCCGTCTACGACAACAGCCACCGCTCGAACTCTGCCGGGATTGGTGCCTCGAAGCACTCCTGGGCCTCGGTTGTAGGATGCTGCAGGCAGATCTGGTGGGCATGCAGCAGCTGCCGATTGGGGGCGTGCGCGGTGTCTTCGAAGACGCTCTCGCCGGCCTTCATGCGAGCCACGAAGTCGAGGTAGTGCGCATCGGGGTGGCCATACAGCTTGTCGCCGACGATGGGGTAGCCGAGGTGCTCGAGGTGCACCCTGATCTGGTGGGTGCGCCCGGTCTCGGGCAGGCAACGCACGAGGGTCTTGTTCGGGCCGTGGCGGATCGGCTCGAACCGGGTGCGTGCCGCCTTCGGGGCCAGCGCGTCCTTGGCGGCGCTGCGGCGGAGTTGCACGAGGCTTTGCGCCTTGTGCCCGATCGCCTCGCCACAGTCGGCAGGTTGCTCCATGCGGCCATGCACAACCGCAACGTAAACCTTGCCCACCAGGCTGTTCTGGAACTGCGCCTGCACTGCTTTGAGGGCGGCTTTGGTGCGGGCGATTACGCAGATGCCGCTGGTTTCCCGGTCGAGCCGGTGCACGAGCTGCAGATCGTCGCCATGTTGCGCACGCAGTTGGCTGATCAGGGTGTTGCGAATGAATGGACCATCCGCATGCATTGGCACGTGTGCCGGCTTGTCGATGGTCATGAGTGCATCGTCTTGATGCAGTACGCGGAAGTTCGTCGCGACGCGCGGTTCGCGATGCTGCTTCTCATAGCTTAGGCGCATACCACCTCGGAGCACTTCGTGCCCAGTTGCCTTGACGCCATCGAGAGACAGGCGACCTTGGTCGAGCTCTTGTTGCCAGCTGCGCTCTGAGTGGTAGCGGAAACGTTGGCTCAGGAAGCTAAGCAGGCTGTTGCCGGCAGCATCGTTGGGGATGCGCGACTGCAGTGTGATCGGTTGCGATTCGGGGAGCGGCATCGGCGGGACTGCAGTGTGCCGGTTGGATCCACGGCCGTCGATGCCGGATCCGATCTCCCTAATCGCATTCTCCTGCCGCTCTGCATGCGATGGCCGCAAGGACCTCGCCTCGTTTCGCTAGGGCCTGGCCTAGTCCTTCTGGGCGCCGTTCTCGCGGCGACGGCGGCGTCGGACCAGCGAGGCACTTAGCCCAGCGAGGCCGCTACCAACCAGGAACAGCGTGCCGGGTTCTGGTACGGGTTGGCCGCCGGTGCCACCACCCTCTGGTTCGGTCCCGGGGTTGCCACCTTCGCCCGTTCCGCCACCACCAGCGCCGCCTTGTGCGCCGCCTTGTGTGCCGGCTTGTGTGCCGCCAACGCGGGTGGGCTCTTCTTCACCAATGCCACCGGTTTCCCCGGTGCCCGTGCCAGCTGTGCCAGCACCGGTTCTCGGTTGCGTACCGCCACCGACTGGCTCCTTTGGCGAGAAGCCACCGGTGTCTGGGTCGTTGATCGGTGCTTCTGGTCCCACCGTATCCACCACAATCGTTCCGACGTGGTCGGAACACGCAGTCAGCGTCAGGCAGGCGATCAGCAGGTTAATGGGCAGAATCTTGCGCATGGTATCTCTGGATCCGCAGTATAGCCGACGGGAGCCAATGCGGAACGAGCAAGGGACGTGCCGTGTTGCGGCCTTCAGGAAGTTGTTGTTGCCACCAATCGAACTTTGTCGAGTGGTCTCGCCAAACAACCCTTGTCACCGCAAATACGGAGGGTTGACCCATTCTCGTCATGAGATCAGGTCCTGCGAGGCCCGCATTGCTGCCGGTTGCCCGCGTCCATTTTAGTCTGCACAGGGACCGTTGTTTCGGTCTCCTCACCGCAGTTTGTGGATTTGATTGATCGCAGAGCGTCACTGCGAACGGTGGTTTCGCACCGGCTTGGTTCGGTCTGCGGTACATGTGGCGAAATCTAGACGGCGTGTCGCAGAACCGACGGCGGCGTTCCGTCACCGCAGCTGCCCGTAGGAACGAACGGTGTGGTCACCGGCGGTGACGAACACCCGGCCCTGGGTCGCCAAGATGCGACTCCTGGAGTCGCCAACCATGAGATAGAGAGGCTGGCCGGTCTCCGCATCGAGAACCTGCAACGAACCGCCGCGAACCGGAATGATCATTCGGTTGCCGACGACTGTGGCAACGCCAGCCCAATCACTGTTGCCCTTGGCAAAGTCCTTGAGGCTCTTGCCGGTGCGTGTGTCGAGGCGATGCACCCTGCTGGGTGCGACGCATAGCACCTTGTGGTTCGCGCCGGTTGGCCCACCGAACATCGTCATCTCAAGGTCACGTTGCCATTTGATGGTGCCGTTGGCAGCGTCGAGGCCAAAGGTCTTGCCCTGGTCGTCACCGACGATGAGTATCGGCCCGTCGAGGCTGGCGCGCGGGCCTTGAACGCGCGCGAGTTTCTGCTGCCACACCATCTTCAGCGCTGGAACGGACCAACACGAAACCGTGCCTGTTGTGCCGACTGCAATGACGTTCTGGCTGCTGGCAATGAGCCTGCCAAAGGCCACTTCGGGCAAGTTGATGCTCTGGCGGTGGCGTTCCGCGAGGTCGATCGCGTGTAGGCGCCCGTCGGTGGTTGCCAATGCCAGGGTTCGGCCAATCAAGGCTGGCTGCACTTCACAAGGCAACTCATCCAGGCTCCAAGCCAACTTGCCGTCCTTCAGGTTGATCGCGCGCACAGTGCCGTCGATCGAGCCGACGACGACCTGATTGTTGTCGAGCACGGGCGTGGTCAGCCAGCCAGACAAGTCGTCGCTGACAAACGTCCATGCGGTTTGGTCCAGGTTCGCTGACTGCAGGATGATCTTGCCGCTGCGATCGACGAAGACCTCTGAGCCATTCGGCGTAGTGGCCGGCGGCGTTTCGATGGCGCTCTTGTGGTGCCAGGTAGCGATTGGCTGGAGCGTTAGCTTGGCGGTCCATTGGGCGTCAGCGTCGCCGCTGATCTCGTGCTTGAGATCGACAAAGCCCTCGCTGCTGACCACGATGGATGTTTGCTCCGCCGGCACGCGCGACAACACGACTGGTGTCGGGCCGACGGCTGTGTCGTTGACGACAACGGTGGCGTTCTTGGGTTCGCTGGTCACACGAATCGGCAGGCGAACCAGGCTGTCAAAGGGCACCTTGGGGAACGATAGGCGCAACGCGCGCAGGTGCTGCGTCGCGGTGCCATAGTCGGCGGAGTTGGTCGCATGTTGCAGCGCCTTCATCAGGCGTGTGATGGTTGCGTTGCGCGTGACCTGATCCCGGAAGTGCGTGCGCAGTTGCTTGTCGTCGGTTGGCTGCGCTTCCAGTTCGCGATACAGCTTCAACGCGCCCGCGAAGTTGTATTTGGCCTCCATCTCGACCGCCGCTTTGAACATCGGATCGAGGCGCCGTTGGATGTCGTTGCGTTCGAGAGCCTTGGTGTAGGCAAGGCTGAGGCGGCGACAATCCTCGATGTCCGGGCGGGCCTCTTTGAGTGTTGCGGCAATGCGCTCCTTGGTCTCGTCATCAATGAACGAAGGTAGCTCGGACTTGCTGCTCAGTGTGCTCAAGGTGTCGAAGCAGCTAACAAGAACCGGCGAGCATGTGCTTCGCAGCGTCGCCAGGTTCGTGGTTACCTCGGCGCGGTCGAAGAGTTCGCCCGGGTTGGGCGGCAGGTGCGCTCGCAGAGTCTTGCTGGCGCTCAGCATTTCATCGATGAGCGCGTTCATGCGGGCGCGAACTACTTCGCGCACTTCCTTCTGCATGCCGCGTTGCTCGTGCACCCCAGTGTAGATGTCGAGCGCCTCCGTCAGATGGCCACGGCCAAGCGCCGTCGCGGCTTCGGTCAGTTTCTGGTTGCTACGTGCGCGTTGCAGCTTCTTGAGACGGTTTTTCTCGGAGGACTCCGCGAAGGCAACGCGACTCGCAAGGTCCTGGATCCCATCGCAATCGCCAAGCGACGCGGCCCAGCTGTCTAGCTTCTTGCGAGCATTGACGCGATCTCCCTGTTCAAGCAGAGTCTGTACTTCGCGCGTGGCGTTCTGGAGTGAGTCTTCGAAGGCACTTTGCTGCCACCACACAACACCCATGGCGGCAATCAACCCCATGACGAGCAGGGCGGCCGACGCGCGCACGATCATGCCAATCCGCGTGCGGTGCATCGCAGCCAAGGTCTTCTGCACGTCCTTGCGGGTGCGGTCCAGACGCTGGATCGCTTGCAGAGATTCGATTGCCTTGGCCCGGTTGCCTTCGCCCTTGTAGTGCTCGGTGAGCTCAAGCAACGTCGTGATTGCGCCTTCGACGTCCTTGGCCTTCTGGCGGGCGCGCGCTTCGCGCATCAGGATCTGCGGCCGCATCGTGTCGGTGCGCCGTGCGTCCTCAATGATCTCAAGTGCGGTCGGAATCAGGTCGCCATCGATCAGGGCATCGAGCAAGTCGATCGTGCACTTTTCGAGTTCGGCGGAGTCCGGGCTGGATTGAGCGAGCAGGGCCGTGCGTAGGAAGCTCAGGGTTGCGGCGTCGTAGGAGACCAAAGCGCGAGCCGCTCGGGCGAGCTCGAGGGCTTCGTCTGCGATCGGCGAGCGTTGCGCTGCTGCCAGCAGCATCGAGCTGGCAAAACGCCGTTCGCCAGCCTGCTCAAGGACCTCGGCCATGCTCTTGATGACTGTGAGGCTGCGATCGCCAGGGCGGTCGCGTAGCGTCTGCAGCACTACAATCGCGCGCTTCTGATCGCCATCTCCGCCAAGTTCTGAGGCGACGTCGATCAGAGCCTGATCATCGATCAGGCCGATGATGTTGCCTGCCGTGAGGTCTCGGGCCGCGCGCGAGAACCCGAAGAGGCCGATGGTTGTCTGATCGGCCAGCTGACGGAACGTTCGCTTGCCGTCGATGTTCTTGAGCACAATGAGGTGTGCTTCCTCAAGATCGTCAGGGTTGGCTGGTTGCGCGATCTGTTGAGGGATCTCATCGAGGCTACGAACGGCTTCGATAATGGTCCCCCATTCGTCAGACCGTCGCGCGACTTCGAGCAGCAGGCAATTGATCTCGTATTCGGGGCATTGTGAATACTGGTCACGCAGCACCGGGTTGTTCGGATCGCCTTTGAAGAACTCGAACGTGCCGTGACGCCAAGTAAAGAGCGCGAATAGGTCTTCAGAGACCTGCATGCCGATGATGTTGTCGAGGTCCGCTTGGTGGATGATCTCGTCGCGCACCAATAGTTGGCCGAGCGGGATCTTCGCCTTGGCCTGCTCTACCAGCGCGGCCCGCAGCTCGTCGGCCCGCAAGAGGCCTGCCTGGACCAAGCGTTGGCCGAGTCGTCTTAGGGTGACTCGCGCCGGGGCCAGAATGCGCACGTAACCATCGAAGCAGTAGATCTGGCGCTCTTCGAGGGGGTTGCGAACGCGCAGCACGCCCTCCATCTTGGACATTGCCAAGGTTTGGAATATGTCGGCGAGGTGGATCTGGTCCAGATCCCCATGCATGGTGACGGTTTGGTTAACGTCATCGAGATTAGGGATCTCCCTCTCAGCGTCAGGCCCTGCCGTTTGGAGCAGGAAGTCGACTTCGGCTTCGTTCAGTATGTCCCGGTTGTCCGTCATGCCTACTTATGAAATGCACAGCGGTGGTAGCAGCCACGATTCGGGTCGCAGGTCTCCGTTGATTGCACTGGTAGGGACTATCGGAATGCTCTGCGTGCTGGCTCAACCCATGTGCGCGCAAGTTCGCGTCGACACCGTCGGTTCGATTGCCAAAGGCAACAGCCTCTACCAAGAGCGTTTCAGAGAACTACTGCTCTCCCATAAGACCGGGGATTTCGCCGCGGGTTGGGAGCTGGCGCGAACCCTCGGGCGGCCGGTTGCGCCGTTGTTATGGGAGATGTTCGGTGCCAAGCAATCCAACGTCAGGCCGCGGTTGGTGTTGTTGATTGCAGCAGTGCTGGCGGGTGGCCCCGCCGAAGATGAACGTCTGTTTGCGTTGCTGGATCGCCCAAGGCCGTTGCTGAGAGAGCGCACCATGACGTCCTTGTTGCTGGCGCTTGGGCCGCGCCGGCAGCGCGCGGTCGATGACTTTTGGACCCGCGTTATTGGTCCCAATACCGAACCCGAGGCCCTACTTGGATTGGCGGCGCGGTTGGCGTGCGCGCGCTTTCCCGGGTCGACCAAAGGCACGGCAATTATTCATGAGGGAGATCCCGGAATGTTGGCCGCGGCGGCGTTCGGTGGCTTCCGAATGTCGCCCCAGCTACTGCGCACCATGTGGCGAAGTCGAGATCGCTACTCCGAACTGTTCCATCGCGGCGTGCTGCTTGGCGACGGTTGGCGGCTCGGAATCGAGGGCATCAAGCCGCCCACTGAGCACCTGGACTACGCCAAGAATCTGTTGCGAGATACCAGTGCCCGGCTGGCGGCATCGCACGCGGCAGCGATCCTGTTGCGAGCGCGCGCTGGCGTGTTGGACCCGCGCGGTGATCGGCCGGATTGGCGCTTGCTGCAGCTGTGTGCCAGCCAGTCTGCAAGCCGCGAAGTCCTGCGGGATTGGTTGCCGGCGATGGCGCTGCCACGTGACGAAGAGCCGGCACGCATCGCAGTTGCCTATGCATTGTGGCAACCCGTCGACAAGATCCTGAAGGAGCACAAACAGTGGAGCGTCGACAAACGCATACGCAGCCACGTTGCGGTGGCGCTGGCATTCCGGATGGCGGCGGGTAGCGGCAGCACATCCGGTTCTGGCAATGGGGACAGCGCCACTGGGAACTCGGCCACGGGCACGGACGGCAGTCCGTCGAACAACGATTCGGGTGCCGAACGTCGGGTCACCCTTGTGTTGCCCGAGGTGCCCGAGTTTCGTTTCGTCGTTTGGGCGAGTGGCGGTGAGTTTGGCAGCGGCTTGCCCTGCGAGGATCCGAATCTGCAACGGCTATGCGATCTGGTTGCCGCCGGGCGGGCGAGCCGGGCCGTTGTGCGCCGAACGATGGAAGAAGCGCTGTGGCGTTGGGGTAGCCATCCTGGCATGGGCCAGTGGCGGGAAGAGCGTTTGTTGATTCGCGATCTGCTGCTGGCGGGCAGCGACACCGGGCGCAGATACCCGTCGCATCTGCGGCCAAGCCAGCGCTACTTTGCGACCGGCCTCGACAAGGGGGACAGCTTCTACACGGTCGCCTCCGAGTTGTTTGAGTTCTTGGAGCGTCCGGTCACACCAGTGCCCTTCGAGTACCGGCTCAAGTAACCGCTGCCAACCCAACCCCGGAAGCTTGCGTCGCCAAGAGCCGTCAGCGAGGATCGGCCCAAGTACTTCTGGTTCGCTGCAACGGCGCCAACCACCACTCGTTGTGCAGGCCTCAATAGGCGAACCCCGCCAGTATTCTCCCCGGCAGTGTTCTCTAGAGACGCTTCAGAACCTGCAGCAAGGCAGTGGCATCGTGATCGGATGTGTTGGGCCCAGTAGCGATGCGCACGGTCCCGGCGGCGCTGGTACCGAGCTGTTCGTGCGCCCACGGCGCGCAATGGAACCCAGCCCGAGCATGGATGCCTTGGCCCGACAGGATCGTTCCGATCTCGATTGGATCATAGTCGTCGTGCACGAAACTCAAGACCGGCGTGCGCGTCGTTGTGCCGGGCGAAAGAATGCGCACTTTGGGCAGTTCGCGCAGACCTGCTTCGATCTTGTTCAGGCTAACCAGGCTGCGATCAAGGAGCACGTCGGGACCATGTTCGCCCAGCCAATGCAACGCCGCCGCGGTGCCAAACAGCGCTGGCGTATTGGGTGTGCCGGCTTCGAACGCCTGAGGCCACTCGGTCGGGTGGCGTTCGAGCGCCACACTGCTGCCAGTGCCGCCGTACTTCTGCGGCAGCATCGCCAGATCCGCGTGCGCCGAGACAAAGCCGAGGCCGGGTGGTCCGTGCATGGCCTTATGGCAACTGCCAACGACGACATCCGCGCCGACGTCGAGCGGCAGGTAGCCGGCGGTTTGGCTGACGTCGAGAACGGTTTGGGTGCCGACCTTGCGTGCCGTCTCGCAGATGCGTTTGGCATCGAAAACGCCGCCAGTGATGTTGCTCGCGTGCGTGAACACCAGAACCCTGGCAGGTTGCTTGTGCAACGCTTCGCAGATGGCATCCGTCGTTGGGCCATGCGCTGCGCCGCGATCCGGAACGTCGATGGTGAGGTTGCGTTGATCTCGCAGGGCCAGCAGCGCACGAACGACCGAGGAGTGTTCGAACGGAGTCGTCATGACCCGACTCTCGTTTGACAGCAACGCACGCAGGACCAGATTGAGCCCTTCGGTCGCACCCGAACAAAACGCGATGCGGTCGGCTGGGTGGCCGGTCATCGCGGCGATGCCCTGTCGCACGCGTTGCACGGTCTCAAAGGCTTCACGAGTCCGCGGGCCGTCGCCGCGTTCGGCGCTGATGCCGATGTGCGTGAACCAGTGTTGGCACGCGGCAACCACGGAGTCTGGCTTGGGCCAACTGGTCGCCGCGTGGTCGAGGTAGATCATGTCAGCCAGCGATCGTACAGCGCTCGGGCACGCAGCGGATCGTGCACGCCGAATAACAGGGCGCGACCTCCGGGGAACACGGTGAACTTGCAACCATCGACTGCGAAGCGCACCAAGTGTGGCGTTAGCACGAGGTCTTCGACCGATCCCTTGAGCTGGCTCGCCAGCGTCGCAAGGTCGAGGGGTTCACGATCAGGCGGATCGATCTGTACCGCGTCACGCCCGCACAATGTCACGGCGGTGGTTGGCGCCTCCGTAATGGCGGGATAGTTGCCACCGTTGCACACCACACAATCAGCAGCGGGCTGGACCGCCAACGGCAGCACGCTGTAGTTGCCGCGGAACACGTCGCAAGTGAACACGCCCGCGGTCTTCTCCATTCCGAGCAGCAGTTTGATGGCCTCGGCCGACTGGAACGACGTCACCGCGGTAATTGCCGAAGCCAGGATGCCAGAAGTTTCGCAGTTGCCGACGTCTGCCTGCGCGGGCGCCGTTGGCCATAGACACCGCAGGCAGGCGCCATCGGCAGTGATCACCATGCTGGCACCCTCCGTGCCAACTGCACCGGCGTAGATCCAGGGGATGCCTTGTTGGCGGCACCAGTCGTTGAGCAGGTAACGCGTCGGGAAGTTGTCCGTTCCGTCGAGCACCAGATCGGGTTGTTCTGGCAACGCCTTGAGGAACTCCGCTGAGCAGTCGGCGACGTGTGCAGTCACGGTCACGTCGCTATTGATCTTGGCGAGATGGTCGCGCGCAGCGATGGCCTTGGGCAAACCCTCCGCAGCATCATGTTCTGTGAACAGGATCTGCCGCTGGAGGTTGCTCCATTCGACAATGTCGCGGTCGCACAGGTGGATCGATCCGACGCCGGCGCGCGCCAGAGTATCCGCGAGGTGCGTGCCGAGGGCACCGCAGCCGACGATCAGGACCGTTGCGCCGGCGAGCTTTGCTTGGCCATCTTCCCCAATGCCGACGACCCGCATCTGCCGGCTGTAGCGATGGGCGGCTTGCTTTGACATCCGTCTGTGGGGGTCGAGGTCCGGGTAGGGTCGCCAGCCGACGATCTGCGTCGACGAGGCGCACCCAGCGGCTCTACGTCGGGAAGTAGTCCGCGTTGGATTTGATGTAGCTCGACCACTGATCCGGCAAGTCTTCCTCGGCGAAGATCGCGGTGACGGGGCAGGCGTCGACACACAACGTGCAATCGATACAGTCGATCGGGTTGATATACAGTTGCGCGTCGGCGTCTTCGCCGTGGATGCAATCCACTGGGCAGACATCGACACATGCCTTGTCTTTGACGGTGACGCAAGGTTCAGCGATGACGTGGGTCATGGAGGCGTATCAAGGGGTTGGATGGAGAATTGAGCATGGCGACCTTAGCGGCGCGTTGCGCCGATGTCACCGTGCTCGCTACACCGAATCTGGATCTGAGATCGCTTGCCAGTGATCGCTTGCGATCACTGTGCACACGAAGGAAACGTGGTGCGAGTGCAGGGACTCGAACCCTGATGAGCTATTAACTCGCGGGCACCTAAAGCCCGTGCGTCTGCCAATTCCGCCACACTCGCGTGGACGCGAACGCTAGCCCGTTGGCGTCGCCGAGCCAAGCTCACTTTGAAACGCTCCAGAGGTCTCGCTTCAGGTCCCACTGTTTGCTGCCGATCCACAGACCAGCACGGAACGCCTCTGCGTAGAGGTCACGTGTTCGCGAGACAACCATGACATGCACCAATCCTTCTGCTTCTGAGGCTCATCGTGGGCTGGGGCTAAGCCTCGCCCTGGGCGCTGTTTTGGCGTTGGCATCCTGTGGCGCGGGCGTCGAAGAGACGAGCAATACTGGTAACCCCGGTGGTGGGGGTGGTGGTAGTGGTAGTGGTGGCGGTAATGGCGGTGGCGGGGGTAGCGGCGGCGATCCTGATCCTGGTGGCGGGGGTAGCGGCGGCAATCCTGATCCTGGTGGCGGCGGTGGCCCGGGTGGCCCCGGCGGCTCGGGTAATCCCTTGGCGATCGTGCTCGATTTCTCCGTGGATAACGAGTCGAGCCTGCCGCGCACGGAGACGATTCGCGCGTCAGTGCCCTTTCCGCAAGGCGGCTACCTGCCGGCCGACCTGGACAACATGGTCGTAAGTGGCCATCAGACGTCTTGGCACCCGATGCAGTACTGGGCCGATGGCCGCATCAAGATTGCGCAGGCTCAGTTCACCGACGAGTTCGCTCCCGGGGAGAGCAAGCAATACGTGGTCGCTCGCGACGAGCCGGCGTTGACCGGCGCGTTCACGCGCAACCCCTGGGTGGAGGAGTTCGCGCCTACGCTCGAGATCGGCGCGCAAGTGCGCGACACGTTTCAGGTTGCGTATCGCAGCTTCGTGACTGGCGAAGGCGAGCTGCTGCAGACTTCTCCTCTGGTTGAGACCCGCCGTTATCGCACCTACCACGAGGCCACTCTCGCCCCAGGGATCGGGCGTGACTACCTGACCTCGACGTACTACGTCACGGAGTTTCGCGACATGCCGTTTGTGGTCGTCGATTGGGTCATCGGCAACGACTACCTCGGCGCCGATGACCCACCGCCCGGAAACACGGATCCGAACCTTGTGGCGCTTGGCGATGCCGACGTGCGATCGGCGTACTTCTTGTGGAAGGGTGTAACCGCCTGTGAGCCTTACCGTCCGGATACGGAAAATATCGAAGACGCGGTCACGTTATCCAACGGCAACTATCAGGCCTTCCGTGTCATGCATGACACGTATCTGTCGGATGCCCAGACGCGTCGCTATCGGTTCGTGCTGCGCTTCGAGCCGTCGGGCGCCTCTCAGGCAGACCTTGAGCGTTGGCGTGACACTGCGACCGGCATCATTGAGAAACCGATGTTCGCACTTGCCAGCCAGGCTGCATGGGAGCAGACCGCGGCGGCTGGACTGTTGGGCGGCCCCATTCCTGGCCCCAGCAACTCCAATACTCGTGCCCGGGCCGATTACGATGGCTGGGCCAACTACCCGTGGTTTGGCACGTGGGGCAGCCGTGGCGACGCGCTGGTCACCGCGACCACTGGCACTCCGCGCAATCATCCGCTGAGCCCTGAATTGGCGCACGCGATCCAGGGCCAGCATCATCGCCTGATCGAACGCCTTGAGCAGATGGCCTGGGCGCAGGCGATGCGGCCGTACCATCTGTGGCAACTTGAGGTCGGAGCGGAACAGCAGATCCTGCTCTGGGATGGCATCCCGTTTCTGATCGTTCCCGGTGAGCACCTCGGGCGCCTGGAACTGAGAGACGCGGATCCATATCCAAATTACCGCACGCTTAGTGTCGGCCAGCCCAAAGCGCACGGATGGCTGCACTTTGATCACGAGCACTGGACGACCGACTTGCTGTTCGACTACTGGACGATAACGGGTGACGAGTGGGCCAAGGAAGAACTGCGCCAGCTTGGCCAGAGTCTAAAGGGCCTGATGCGCCTCCAGTACTACTACACCCAGAGCATTCAGGCGGCGCGCGCCGAAGGCTGGTGCATGCAGGGATGGGCGCAGGTCTACCAAGCAACGCAGGACGACTCGATCAAGACGTATGCGATGCGTCGGCTCAATGAGATCATTGAAGTGGAGCGCGAGAAGGATCATCCGAGCCGCGCGATGACGTTCCAAGGCAACTACGCTGGCACGGAGTGGCCGATGAATCATGAGTTCTTCATGCCGTGGCAGCACGGTGCGGTGCTCTATGGATTTCTTGGTGCCTACCGTGCCTTTGAAGAGCCGCTGTTGCTTGAGATCGCCGAAGACGTGGTCGACACGGTCGAGTACTCGTGGGTCACCAACATGAGCCACCCGACCTTTGGCTTCGTGCAGCAAGGGCTGCGTTACTACACGCCGGTCACTTACAATGGTGCATCGATCCCGGCGAACTTCTGGGACAACCTCGCGATCGGCGCGCGCTTCGGCGATAGCCCGCTAGGCGGCGCGCACACGTTCCTAGGCGCCAGTCTTCATCTGCTGGCGGACTTTACCGAGGACGCCAATGTGCGCAGTCGGGCGCTGCTATACGGCGGCATGATCCTGGGCACCGTCAACGGCAACGGTCGTTGGAACAAGTGGAACTACTGTGTGCCGAGTAGCTATTTGACGCCTTAGCCAGCGGTGATGACGCGCCCGCACTTGCATGAGTGCGGGCCGGCCGGCATCTTGCCGTCGGCGGCGACGCGAGCGACGAGCTCGCCGCATGCGCACACCAACCCGGTGAGACGAGCCGGGTTGCCGACGACGAGTGCGTGTTTTGGCACGTCTTTCGTGACCACGCTACCCATGCCGACCATGCAGAACTCGCCGAGTTGCAGTCCGGGGCCAATCGTGCAGTTAGCGCCGATGGTTGCGCCGCGGCCGACCGTGGTCGACAACGTTGCAGCGTCCGGCGCACTCGAACGCAGCTGCTGAACGTCAGGGTCGGTCGCCCTCGGCAGCAGGTCGTTCGTGAATACGGTGTGCGCCGCGATCATGACGCCATCGCGCAGGGTCACTCCGGCGCAGAGGTAGACGTTCGCGTTCACCTTGCACAGATCCCCGATGACCACGTCGTAGGCGATGTAGGTTTTCTCGCCGATGATGCAGTCGCGGCCAATCGACGCGCCATTTCGGATGTGGACGCCATCCCAGACCCTCGTGTCGTTGCCGATACGCACGGCGTCTTCGACGATGGCGGTTGGGTGGATGCGGACGGATTCGTGCATCATTGCCTGCCTAGGCGTCGCCTTGCTGCGCCGCAGGAATGCTGAGCCAGCGCTCTTCTTTTGCGGCACGGTAGGCGCAGTCGATTACCACCACCGAAGCCAACGCGTCCGTGTCGTCGATGACCGGTGTGGCGTTGCCCTGCACGACGGCGACGAAGTTCTCGAGCTGCTTTTGGAACGCTGTGATCTTGTCGTAGCCGTCGCCGAAGGTGCGCCATTCTTCGTTGCTCGGCTTCCACCGCGACCCGCGCCAGCCAATCTCGAGGGTGCCCTTGGTGCCATGGATGCGAACGTAGGCGTCAGTTTCTTTGTGGATGCTCCACGACAGATCGATCGAACCTAGCGCGCCGCTAGCGCTTTGGAACAGCATGCGGGCGGTGTCTTCGACTTGCAGTGGTTGCACGCGCGCGCCGAACTGTGCTTGCACTCGCGCGAGCGGACCGAGCAGGTGCCGCGCCAGGTCGACGCTGTGGCAGCCGTTATCGATCAGGACTCCGCCGCCGCTGATGGCGGCATCGGAGTTCCAACGCTTGGTCATGTCGACGTGCGAGCAGAACACGTTTTCGTAGATCACGATGTCGCCACAGACCTTCTCGTCGAGCAACGCGCGAGCGGCCGTGACGTCGGGGGTGTAGCGGAACTTGCTCCCCATCATCAAGCGACGCTGTGCCTGCTGGGCGCATGCGAGCATGCGTTGGGCGGCGTCGACGGTTGGCGCCAATGGTTTCTCGCACAAGACGTGCATGCCGCGGCTGAGCAGCTCGCACGACAGGGATTCGTGCACGTTAGGTGGTGCCAGAACAAGCGCTGCGTCGACATCGGGCAGGTCAGCAAGATCTGCGCAGCTTGCGATGTCGTGCCCGTCGCTGCCGATGATGCGCTTGCGAGCACTGGCGTCGGGGTCGACGACGGCACGCAGGTTGACGCCGGCTATGCGCGTCAAGGCAGTGGCGTAGGCATTGGCTATGCCGCCGCAGCCGATGATCGCCAGGTTGCACTCAGCCATTGAGGATGTCCTCGTGGGCTTTCCGCACTGCGTTGGCAACCGTCACGACATGATCCGGGCGGTAGCATTCGTTGATGGGGAGCACGACGACCTGTTCTAAGCCTGAGATCGAACCGGGGTAGTTGCCGCGCTCAAACAAGGCCCCTTCTTGCTGTCCACGCGGGTTCTGCAGCAGCGGCAGGCTGGTCACGGGTGACTTGCGCCACTCCACGAACAGTTGGCACTCGAAGGCCGGCTTCTGCACGTAGCGCGGCATGCATGCGACTCCCGCCTCCCGCATACGAGCGCCGAGTGCGACGGCGCCACCCTTCAAGACCTTCTCATCCACTCGGAACGCGAACTTCCAGTAGCTGTGGCGACCATTCGCCGGGTCAGTGGGCCATGCGATTCCGTTCAGATCCGAGAGCTTGGTCGCCAGGTCGGCAGCAATCATGCGGCGATGCGCCACGACTTCGTCGAGCTTTGGCAGCTGCGCACACGCAACGGCACCTTGCAGTTCGGTCATTCGGTAGTTGAGTGCCGGGAAGTAGTGGTCGGGCTTCTTGTCGCCGTAGCCCCACGCTTTGTTGATGAACAAGAACACGCGGCGCGCGATCTCATCATCGTCGGTGCAGACGATACCACCCTCACCGGTTGTGATGTGTTTGCCTTGTTGCAGGGAGAACGCCGCGACCTTGCCGATTGTGCCAATCGCGGCATCGCCGTAGCTCGCGCCAAATGCCTGCGCCGCGTCTTCGACGATGGGTAGATCGTGTTGTTTTCCGAGCGCGACGATCTTGTCCATCTCGCAGGGCCGACCGAACAAGTGCGTGACGATGATGGCGCGCGTACGGTCGGTAAGTTGTGCCTCGATGGTCTCGGCGGTGACGTTGAGCGTCTCGGGATCGACGTCTGCAAAAACTGCGACCGCGCCTTCATAGAAGATCGGGGTCAACGCGCCCATGTCCGTGATGGGTGTCGTGATGACTTCGTCACCCGCCTGTAGGCCGAGAGCGGCAATGGCGCAATGAACAGCTGCCGAGCCGTTGGCGCAAGCAATGGCATGCTTGCAGCCGAGCCACTCCGCGAACTCCCTTTCAAAGCGGTTGACGAAGGTGCCGCGTGTTGAGTTCAAGGTGCCGGAACGCACGGCCGCTTGCAGGAACCGAATTTCGGCGTCGTCGAAGGTGCGGCCGGTAGCGTTGGCTTCGGTCGGCAGTGGGGCGCCCGGTGCAATCGCGTCGTCTTCGTCTTCGGGTGACTCGTCGGGTGACTTCGCGCGCTTGTCGATCACTTGACGCACCAAGTCACCGGCGTCGCTCGGCGGAGCTACGATTGCAACGGCTGGATGCTTGCGGCCACGCACGACTGCTTGCGGCAATTCGCTAATGCGGTCGATAACAGTTACCGCGCCAGTCGTCAGGAGATCCCAGCGGGCACCAGCGGGCGCCATCACGATGCAAGGGATCCCTGCGGCGGCGGCAAGGTCCTGGTAGCCGAGGCTGTCGGTGACAATGACGCTTGCGGTACGCGCCGAGCGCAGCTGCTGCTCGGCCGGAGCGCCCTTGCTCGCGCACAACAGCGACAAGCCTGCGTGCTCGGCGGCCGCATCGCATTGCTCGAGCAGTGCGTCGCCGTGGGCAGCAAGCGTTTGGGCGTGCTCAATGGCAACCCACATGTGGGCAGTCTCAGGAGTCTCGATGGCTGGCATCGCTGCGAGCACGGCCGCCGTCAGGCAGCCTACGATCGCAATGCTTTGGTCGGCAACTCCCTCTTGCAGGAGTTGCTGTCGGTGCGCATCGCTTGCGACGCAGTGTATGTCGGCGGCATGATCGGCCAGACGGCGTTGCCGGTCGCGCGCGTCACCGACGCGTTCCCCCGAGGCAAGGCGGATGACCAGCGCATCCCGTTCATGCGCGGTTTCCGCGAGCGCCGTCGCAAACACATCGTGCCCGATCGTGATGACGGTTGGGCAATGCAGCCAGTCGTCGTTGAGGAACTCGCTCGCTTGCAGCAGCCGGGAGTCGTCGTCGAGTTCGCCGACGATCAGTGCTTCGCAGTCGGGGAGTCCCAACGCTAGTGCCTGCGAGAACTCGGCCGACGTGCCGAACCAGGCGATCCGCACTTCATGGGTTGCCGCCAGCAGGGCGCGCACCACGGGCGCCGTAACGTTGGCCTCTTGGCAGGAGGCCAGTCCGATGAGGATAGGGGCCAAGTCCGTCTGGCTAGCCCGGACCCGGGCGTTGGTTGATGCGGACGGCGACGTGGCTGAGCAAGTCGTTGATCGCCTTCTCGATACGGTTCACGTTGGCGACGTTGTCGAGCACGATCGCCTTCTTGGACGTCATCGGGCTGAAGATCAGGCGACCACTGCGCAGCAGCACGTACTCCGCGACGTCGTTGATCTCCTTGTTCATTTCGAGACCTTCGGTCGACCACCGGCGAACGTCGCCGAGGTAGCCGTGGTGGTGCAAGATCTCGCGCGCGTTGACTTCGTAGTAGTGGAAGCGGCTATTGATGAACACGATCACCAGCAACAGACCGAGTCCGCCACCGAGGAAGGCATAGAACGGTGCGTTGCACACGATGTGGATGCGGCCGAACAGGCCACCAAGGTAGCCAGTCAAATCCCACTTGGTGTCGAGCCACAAGACCAGCACGACCACCAGGATTCCGGTGATTACCATCGTGATCGACTTGATGCGTGAGAAGTCGAACGAGAACACCAGCAGGTTGCACAGCAAAACGACCATGAAGGTGTTGCCGAGCGTCTCGCCGGACACCAAGTCGAGCCAGCTGAGCAGGAAGTAGATCGTCGAGACCACGAAGGTCGGGTAGAGGAAGACGACCTTGGGCCACGGGCGGATGATCACACTTTCGGCGGGGCCGGTGGGTGTCGTCGTGACTGCTGGAATAGGGGAGTCGGTCGAGGTCATGAGCTTTGGGGTTCTGTTATGGAGTTCGGCGGACCATACCCCTACGGACAGCGCAGCCGAGGATTGTGGAGTGGCTGGCTTCTCTTCGCCAGTGACTTGATGCTCCAGGTGCGATTCTGTCGACAAACTTGGCGGCTGCGCCGGGAGAAACCTGCCCTAGTGGCCGTGAACATCCGGCGTCTGTTGATCTTTGTGACCGTTGTGGTGGCCCTGTTTGGGGGGCAGTAGGGCGCAGTGAGTCCCCGTGTGGCTATTGGCGTCGCGGCTGAATCAGCGCGTCGTGTACGGCGAGTACTTCGTTTGCGAATGCGACGTGCTCCGCCATCACCGCTGCCACCGCTTGCTCCGTGCCTGCGTTACGGCGCCGGCTTTCGTCCCTCCGGCGAAGGATGCGTTCCACGTAGGTGCGGCGCAGGCCGTCGTGTGACAAGATCACCGAAGCGTCGACTGCCGTCACCTCAGCCATACCGACGCTCGACAATGGCCAGTCGTGGGCCAGCTGCAGGAGCGCTTCGCGCCGTGGGTCTTCCTTGGCGAGCGTGCTCGCGGGCGTGAACACCGTGGGCAAATGGCGCAGGGCGAGGTCGACCGAGAAATGCGTGGCGGGATCTTGGTAAGCGCCAGGGCAAGACTGCTGGCCTGCGGGCACCGGGTTGCCGGGGGCGATGTCGCCGGATTGGCCCTGCTGCAACGCCAAGCAGATGGCGTAGAGCTGCTTCGTTGCCCACTCGGCGGATGCCAGATCGAATCCCGGCAGTTCCTCCGGGCGGTCCAGCCTGACAGCTGTGTCCATGGCTCGCAGCGCATCCGCCAAGGTCTGTTCCTCGCCAGGGGGTGCCGAATCGGCCCCGTCGACCTGCAGGGTGCGAAGAAACCGGGCTAAAGCCATCGATGAAGTTTGCCGCAACTTTGGCCGCCGGCCAAGGAACTCGTCTTAGGCATGGCGGTTGCTATTGGTGATTAGCACTCCTGTGGCCTGTCCTGATGACGCGACAAGACTTGCCCCTCCGCCCGGCCACAGCCGTAAGTTGACCTTCCCAAGTATGCTGATCAATCAAATTGCCGTCGTATCCCTCCTGTCCTGCCTGCTAGCCGCCCAGGCTTCCCAGCCGGGCGCTGCGGCTGCGCCGGTTGCCAAGCCGGCTGCGAGGTTGCCACTCGCGGTGGATCGGCCTGCGCCGGACCTGGGTATCACCGAGTGGGTCGGCAAGGGCAACATCTCCGGGCCAATTGGCAAGATCTTGCGAATTGGCGGTGGTGACTTGCCCGGCGGGATTCCCGAGATCTCCGAGGAGCTTGAGGCGAAGATCCAAGCGAGCCTCAAGGGCATCGGCAAGGCGATGAACGCTGGCGGCAAAGAGCCAGGAGACCTGGCGCAGTACCACAAGAAGGTTGTGCTGGTTCATGTCATCGATTGGGCGGAGCCAGCCGCGAGTTCAGACCTGATCGATCTGATGAATGACGTCGTCAAGGCCAATGAAGATCGTGAGGTGCAGGCGATCGGCATCATGGAAGACGACGAGAAGTCGAAGACGCGGGCGAGCGAGGCCGGCGTTGCTTGGCCTATTGGCCTGACTTCGCTGCGCAAGAGCCCGAGCCTGTATGTAACCCCGGCCAAACAGTCGCGCGTGTTTGTGATTGGCCGCAGCGGCCAACTTGTGTGGCGTGGCAACCCGTCGACCGATCGCGCGGGGTTCTTGAAGGCCTTGGCAGCTGCTCTCAACCAACTCGGGGCACAACGCATCGAGCGCAACCTGGGTAAGCCGTTTGATGACGCGCTCTCGCTCTACTACGGCGAGTCGCTGACCAAAGCGCTGGCCAAGGCCAAGCGCCTCAAGACAGCTGCGAAGACTGACGAACGGCAGCGAGTCGATGCCGATCATCTGAGGATCGCCGCGAAAGATACCGAACTTGCATGGTTGCGTGCGATGCGGGCGGGAGTGCAGCGCCGCCGTGACTTCGATAAGTACGTGCGCAACATCGATGGTCTCGTCAAGGCGTTCCCAAGAGGGTCGGGCAAGGAAGCGCGGGCGCATGAAAAGGCCACCAGCAGAAAGAGCAGCAACGCGTTGCGCCTCAGAGACGAGCGCAAGCTCCAAGCGCTCCAGATCATTCGCCCCGCGTTGTTTCCGGTTCGGAAGAACAAGAAGCACGACCGCTTTGCCAAGCGCGTCAACAAGTTCCTGTCGAGCAAGATGCTGACGGACGAGCCAGAGCGACGCGCGCGGGACTTGCTCGATCGATACCGCAGTACGGCCAAGTAGACTTGGTCGCGTTATAGCGGGACCGAGTCAAAGGCGTGCCTAGAGAGGCGGCGTCGCAAACTCTGCGAAGCGAAACAACATGGTTTCGTCGATGGCTAGTCTTCGTAGGCGTCGATCGGCGGACACGAGCACACCAGGTTGCGGTCGCCATGCACGTCGTTGACGCGGCTGATCGGCGGCCAGAACTTGTGCACCTTGGTCCAGGACGCTGGGAACACGGCGACTTCGCGCGAGTACGGTTGGTCCCATGCTTCGCTGGTTGCCAACTCCGCGGTGTGGGGCGCGTTCTTCAGCGGATTGTTGTCCTTGGGGTACTTGCCGCTCTCGATGTCACGGATCTCGTTGCGGATCGAAATCAGGGCGTCGCAGAAACGATCGATCTCGGTTTTGCCTTCGCTCTCGGTCGGCTCAATCATCATCGTGCCGGCCACCGGGAAGCTGATCGTTGGCGCATGGAATCCGTAGTCCATCAGGCGCTTTGCGATGTCACCGACATCGACGCCACTGGTTGCCTTGAGCTGGCGCACATCGACGATGCACTCGTGCGCGACCAATTCATTCTGGCCGGTGTAGAGAACCGGGAAGTGGCCTGCGAGTCGTTTGGCGATGTAGTTCGCGTTGGCGATCGCAACCTGCGTTGCGCGGCGCAAGCCGTCGGGGCCCATCATCGCGATGTAGGCGTAACTGATCGTCAGGATCGAGGCGCTGCCCCAAGGTGCGGCACTGACTGGGCCGATGGCCTGGCTGTCATCACCAGTCGGTTGGCACGGAATCACTGGGTGGCTCGGCAAGAACGGCGCGAGGTGCTTCGCGACGCAGATCGGGCCCATGCCGGGACCGCCGCCGCCGTGCGGAATGCAGAAGGTCTTGTGCAGGTTGAGATGGCAGACGTCGGCACCTAGTTCGCCGGGGGCCATCAGACCGACCTGTGCGTTCATGTTGGCGCCGTCCATGTACACCTGGCCGCCGTGGTCGTGCACGATCTGGCAGATCTCACGGATGCCTTCTTCGAACACGCCGTGCGTCGATGGGTAGGTGACCATCAACGCCGACAGTTGCTCGTGGTGCTGTTCGGCCTTGCTGCGCAGGTCTTCGATGTCGATATTGCCATTGTCGTCACATGCGACGACGACGACCTTCATGCCGCACATCGATGCGCTGGCTGGGTTCGTGCCGTGTGCACTCTGCGGAATGATGCAGACGTTGCGCTGCTCCTGGCCGTTTTTGCAATGGAACGCGCGGATCGTCAACAGGCCCGAGTATTCGCCTTGGGAGCCGGCGTTCGGCTGCAGCGAGCACGCTGCGAAGCCGGTGATGTCGCACAGCCAGCGCGACAGGTTGTCGAACATCTTCTGGTAGCCAGTCGTTTGATCCAAGGGGGCAAACGGGTGGATCTTGGCGAAACCGGGCAACGACACCGGATACATCTCGGTCGTCGCATTCAGCTTCATCGTGCAGGAGCCGAGCGGAATCATCGAAGTCGTCAACGACAGGTCCTTGGCCTGCAGTCGATAGATGTAGCGCAGCAGTTCGGTCTCGCTCCTGTAGCTGTGGAATGTCGGGTGCTGTAGGTACGGCGTCTTGCGCGCGAGCGCCGCCAACGTCGGTGCCTGCTTGTCGATGGGCAGCTGCAAGGGACTGCCGCCAAACACGACGAACAGTTTTTGCAGGTCTTCGAGCTCGACGGTTTCGTCGAGGGAAGCGCCGACACTGCCATCGCCGAAGTCGCGCAGGTTGATGCCAGCTGCGACCGCCGCCTTGAGTGTTGCTTCGCTGCCTTCCTTGGGCCAGACACGCACCGTGTCAAAGCGAGCACCGTCTTGCACCTTGTGGCCGGCGGCGGCGAGCGCTGTCGCGAGGCATTCGGTCTGGTTGCGGATGCGCTTGGCGATCGCACGCAGGCCATCGGGGCCATGGTAGACGGCATACATGCTGGCCATGATCGCCAACAGAACCTGCGCAGTGCAGATGTTCGACGTCGCCTTTTCGCGGCGGATGTGTTGCTCGCGGGTGCCGAGCGCCAGGCGCAGCGCGGGGCGGCCAGTCTTGTCGATTGTCATGCCGACGATGCGGCCAGGCATCTGCCGTTGGAACGCCTTGTTGGCGGTCATGTAGGCCGCGTGGGGACCGCCATAGCCGAGCGGTACACCGAAGCGTTGGCTGTTGCCGCAGACAATGTCGGCGCCCATTTCGCCCGGCGGCTTCAGAACCGTCAGCGACAGCAGGTCGGCAGCGACGACGACGAACCCGCCAGCCGCGTGCATGCGTTCGATGGTTGGGGTTGGGTCGTCGATCACGCCATTGCTACCCGGGTACTGCAGCAGCAGCCCAAAGTGGCGGTCGGTGAACTTGACCGAGCGGTGGTCGCCGACCTCGATCTGGATGCCCAGCGGTTCGGCACGCGTGCGCAAGACTGCGAGCGTTTGCGGGTGCACGTTGTCATGCACGAAGAACGTGTCGACCGTCTTGCTCTTGTGCAAGCGATGGCACATGGCCATGCCTTCGGCGGCGGCGGTGGCTTCATCCAACAGCGAGCTGTTCGCGACTTCGAGGCCGGTGAGGTCGAGGATCAGCGTCTGGAAATTGAGCAGCGCCTCGAGGCGGCCTTGTGAGATCTCGGCCTGGTAGGGCGTGTATTGCGTGTACCAACCCGGGTTCTCAAGGATGCTGCGCTGGATCACCGCCGGCGTCACGGTGTCGTGGTAGCCCATGCCGATGTAACTGCGCATGACGCGGTTCTCGGCGGCGAAGTCCGTCAACTCCTTGAGCGCCGCGCGCTCCGTCATCGCGGGCGTCGTGGTCAGCTCGGTCTGCCAACGAATGCTGCCCGGAATGGCCTTCTCGGTCAGGTCTTCGAGCGTGCGGCAGTCGAGGCTGTGGAGGATCTGACCCAGTTCTTTGGCACTCGGGCCAATGTGTCGATCCAGGAACTGGTCGTGGCGGGGAAATGCGGAGGATGCGTTGGCCATGGGCGGTGGACCACCAGTCGGGTTGCCGACGTTGTGGGGCGAACAGAATAGGCACCGCGCCGCTCCGCGGAAAGAGCCAGTTCAGCACCAATTGCAACCGGCAGAGAACAGCTACCGGGGAACCGCCAGTGCCGCAGCACGGGGGCGAACTCCTCGGATGCTTCGGGCTGCAAGTGCCCGGGCCTGCGGCATCTTGTGGCTCAGTTCGATGGCCAGGTCGTAACCGCGCTGGCAGGCGTCGTTTTGGCTGCGGCGCGAGGCCACGTAGTTGATGCGATTGTGGATGCTGTTGAGGCGATCGAAATCGTCAATGGTCCGGGTGGCATCTTCCTGTCGTTGCTCAAGCCAACTGCGCAGACCTTGCAAGAACGTCACGACGACGCACAGCATGCCGACGAAGATCAGGCCGCGCAGGTCGCCGCCGTGTGCATGCAACGAATCTTCCCTGGCAAGGTCCACATGCTTTGCTGGCGCCGACGCTTGGTATCATTCTGCGCATGCGTGCCCCTGCACTCCCGACTGGTTTGTCCACAGCATTGCTGGTCCTCGCCGGCCTCGCGCTGGCGCCAGATGCGGACGCGCAGGATCCGAGTCGCGACTTGCCCGCGAAGCGCGTGCCGGGCGTGACGGCCGAGAAGGCGCTGGAGCTTGGTCTCGCACGTCTCCGCGCCGGCTGGCATTGGGAAGCTGCGCGCATGTTCCGCGAGCTGATGGTCGTCGATGAGACGAAGCCGCTGCCACATTTGTTGATGGCGTTGGCGATGCGTGATGTGCCAAACCGTGCGGCGCGGCATTGCTTTGATGCGTTGGCGCGCAGGGAAGCGGCATGCCCGTCAGAGCAGCTGCTCTTGGACGCATACCAAGCGTACTTCGCGGTGACCAACCAACCGGAGCTCAATGACTCACGGTTCCAGAAGGTACCGGGGCGAGATCGCGCCGAAGCCTTGGTCAAAGCCTTGGCCAACGCCCTGGCCAAGATCAACGCCCTGGGGAAGATCAAGGGCGAGCAAGCCACCGCATCATTGGCCGGCCAGCTTGCGGCGATTGAAAGCCTACAAACGCAAGCGCTCAACGGTGATACGGTAGCGCACGCGGGAGCGTCCTGGCAGCGCCTCCTGCTGTCGCATCACAACACGTTTGTGCAGACGTTCGACGAGATGCCGTTCATGGTGCCTGGCTACCATCGAGTGGCCAGCAAAGGCTCAGGGCCCTCGCCGCAACTCCGAGTGCTGGCCCGTATTCCGCGTCACCCACATCACAGCGTGACCCACCGCATCGGCGGTGTGTTGCCTGGCTTCAGCTATCCAGCCGATTCGACTCGGACTGCCTGGCAGCCGCGCAAAGCAACCGGCTTCGAACTCCCTCGCGGCATGGGCGGCAAGGCGAAGTTGTCCGACTACAGCGACAAGCCGGTGCTGGTCGTGTTCTTCCTTGGCTTTGGTTGCGCTCATTGCGTGGCGCAGCTCGCCGACCTCGATCCGAAGGTGCCCAACTTCCGCGACGCCGGCATCGAAGTGGTGACCATCGGCACCGACGACCTCAACCAGGTCCGCGCCGCGCGCCAGGCCGCTGACGAGAACGGTGTCGACCCGTTGCACTTCGATGTCTTGTGTGACCCGAAGGGCGAGGTGTTCAAGCAATGGGGCGTCTGGGACGAGTTCTCAAACGAAGCGTTGCACGGCTCGTTCCTCGTGGATGCCAAGGGGCGCATCCTGTGGCAAGACATCAGCGTGCGGCCGTTCGAAGAATCGGACTGGCTACTCGCCGAGTCGAAGCGCCTGTTGCAGGCCTGGAAGTAGCGGGAGCCCGCTACTTCTTGTGCTCGAAGAACGCGACGCCGCCCGCCTGTAGACCAACCGCGGCGGATGCCACCAACTTGTTGGTCTTGAGGTCGACGACATCGAGCGCGCCCGGATCGCTGTTCTTGCCTTCCGAACTCACGAACGCGTAGCGCCCATCCGGGCTGATGACGACGCCATGCGTCACCCCCTGCGTGGACTTGATGCGCGCCGTTTCTTTGCCCTTGTCGAGATCCCAGATGCCAATCGCGCCTTCGGTTTTGTAGGTCGCGACGAGCGTCTTGCCGTCTTGGGTGATGTCGAGGTTGTAGGGTCCCTTGCCCGTCTCGAAGCGGCGCGTCACGGTCCACTTGTTCGCGTCGACCTCAACAATGGTTGCCTTGCCGTTCAAAGCCGCGAACAGACGTTTGCCATCGGGATGCGGCGAGATCCACGTCGGCTTGGCCTCAGACGCGTGGCCCTTCGGCAGGTTGATGTCGAGCTGCATGTTGCGCTTGACGCGGAACGTCACCGCGTCGATCTCATAAAGCTCGCCCGACATCATCGCGCACGAGTAATGACGCATGCCGTCCTTGCTCAGTCGCGAACCGTGCGGCATGGCGCCGGTGACCGTGCGGCCAACCTCGACCATGGCTTCGGGATCCACGATCGAGACCGTGCTCGGCAGCATGCGGCCGTGCAGGTTGAAGTTGACGCAGTACAGCAGTCCCGTTGCCGGACTGATCTGCATCGTCGCCGGAAACATGCCGAGTTCGCACTGACCGACCAGCTCGTCGTCGGACGTGCGGTACTTGTAGAGGATGCCGAACGGCTTGCCGTGCGCGATCGAGAGGTACCAGTACTTGCCCTCTAGCCCGACGGTCAATCCGTGCGGGCCTTCAATTTCGGTTGGCTGGTAGCCTACTTCGATTTGGCGCTCGACCTTGGCATGCTTGCCGTCGAACGCGACCAGGTGCACTTCGTCGGCAGACTCACACGCAACGTAGACCCGGTAGGTGCCGACGTTGGCATGTGGTCCTTGGGCGGCAAGCGCACCAGCCGCAAACAGGGCAAGGGTGATCCGTGCCACTCGCATCATCGTCTGCGACCCCTGTCTTCGACCAACTCCACGCACCACAGTCCCGAGTTCCAATCGGAGAAGAAGATCTTGCCCTTGTGTGGCTGTGGGCCCCAGACCATCGATGCGTTCGGCACGACGGCCCTCGGATGCGTTGGGATGAACCACGCGATCTCGCGGCCCTGACGGTAGAGGTCGCCCATCAGTTCGCCCGAGATGTCGACGACCCGCAGGCCACCGTTGTAGTAAGCGACGTAGAGCAGGTTGCCTTCGATCCACAGGTTGTGCGTGCCGGCTTCCGGGACCTGGTAGCGGGCCACTTCCTTCGGCTCGTCGAGGTCGGTGAAGTCGATGAAGTGGAGCCAGCCGCGCGCGTAGGTCGGCTTGGTCTTGGTGTGCAGCCCGTGAGGGAACGCTTCATCGCCAGCAACGACGTAGAACTTGCCCGTGTCCTTGCTGCGCCACGGGAACGCCGCGTGATTCCAGCCGCTTGGATACGCGTAGCTCGCGATCTTGACCGGGTTCGATGGCGAACCGCCACGAATGCCGTTGCCGATGTCGACCATGTGCACGCCGTAACGCCAGTTGGACGAGAAGGCGATGCCGTTCTCGATCCAGACGTCGTGGATCGATGCACCCGGCTCGAAGATCTGGTACGAACCGACCCGCGTCGGTGCCAGCGGATTCTTGATGTCGAGCACGTCGTAGCGACGGCCGGCGCTCAGCGCGTAGACGTAGTTCTTGTCGATGAACACATTGTGCACGCCACCGGTCAGTTCGTCGTCGTACTGCGACAGGCGTTTCGGGTTCTTGGGGTTCGTGACGTCGTAGACGACCAGGCCGTTCTTGCGGTTGGATGCGCCTTCTCGGCTGATGATGCACAGGCGACCATCTTCGGAGACCTTGACGTCGTTGACCGTGCGTGCGTCGCAGGTAACGGTCGCGATGCGCTCGATGCGGCTCGGGTCGGTGACATCCCAGAAGATGGCATCGCCGTTGGCGCCCCAGGTGCCCGTCACACAGTAGTCGCGGCCGTCGACGCCTTCCCAGACCCAGAGGTCGGACGTGTGCACGTCGAGCACGGCACCGTGGCCGATCTTCTTGAGCTTGCGTTTCTGGGTCAGGCGCTGGTTGCAGCGGATCGTCAAACGATCGGTGACGCTGCCGCAGGTTGCGACGATCGTGTAGAGGCCCGGAGCCTCGGCGACGAAGCGGCCGTCTTGCTCGATCTGGCCCGTGGCGCCGTTGCCCAGCGCATCATCGGGGGTGGCGTGCAATGTGTAGTGCACCGGCACGCTATCGATCTCAGAGCCGCCGGCCGAGCGCAAGTTGGTGGTGAAGTGCACTACGTCACCGGTGCGCGCCGTCTGGTGCGATGCGGCCAGCTTCAGGCTGCGCACCGGGTTCTCAAAAACTACGATTGGGTGCTCGTGCTTGATGCCACCACCGTTGGCGTGCAACGTCGCCGAACCAGGTCGGCCGGCGGTGAGGTAGCCATACGCATCGATGGCCATGGCATCGGTGTTGCTGCTGGACAGGGCTACCGTGAGGTCGGTGCGTGCAACATTCTTCTTGTCGACGACCGCGGCAGTCACCCGCACGGTCGTGCCGGTGTAGAGCTTGCTCGGCGCGCCGGTGAGTTGGATCGCGGTGGGGGTCGGATGGGGGACCGACACGATCACCTTGGCCTCCGGGCCGCGACCGCTTGGGAGAATGGCTCGAACGATGATTTCGAAGTTGCCGGGTTTGATGGCCGTCACCTCGCCGCTGCGACTGACCCGAACGGATCGCCGCGCACGCGAGAGGTAGAGCAGGTTGCCCTTGGTCGGCTCGCCATCCTTGTCGAGGATCGTCGCCTCGAGCTGGGCCTTCTCGCCAACTGGCAAGGTCAACCGGTCGGGGCTGACTTGCACCTTGCCGTTGTCAGAAGGTTTGGAGAGCTGCTGGGCGAGGGCCGTCGAAGGTGCGGCCATCGCGAGCAGCAAGATGGCAGAGACGGTGCGGGTGTAGTGGACCAATGGGGGCTCCTGAGGATTGCGACATTCGGCGCGGCTCAGAAGTCTATGCGGTGCCTCGCGGCAAGTGCCAGAGTGCATCCACATGGAACGCCGTCGCGACACATTCGGTGCGCTTGCGGCGTGGCGGGTGGCGGCTGACTCTTGCCAGCCGCCCTACGACCCCGACTCTGCTAGTTCCACGTCACGTGGAGCGCGTTCGTGATACCGACTCCCAGGGCCTGGCCCGAATCGCTGTAGACCGACTGCACGTAGAGCGAGAAGCCCGGCGGCAGCAGGCCACCGATTGCCAGCGGCACGATGAAGTTCCCGCTGACGTCAGCGAACGTCGTCCCGAGGATGACCGGTGCCGGCGAGATCAGTTGGCCACCGTTCCAAGGGATCGGGTTCGGGAACAGGTCGAACACGAGCAGTCCGTTGGTAAATGCGGGCATGCCTTCGATCGCAAGCGTCGTATTCGTGCCGGGCGACAGGTCGCCACCGCACATGCTCAGCGTTGCCGCACCAACGGTCGTCAACGGGAAGGTCGGCTGGCAGACTTCGCAGTTGAACCTCTCGGCCCGGAACACATCGATACCGCACTCAACGATGTTTGGCGAGCCGGTGTCCCACGCGCGGAAGCGCACCTGCACAGTCGACGTCGTCGTGATGAACTGGCCCACCGCGAAGCTGTACTCCTGCCACTGGTTCGTGTGGTTTGGCGAGTTGCCAATCTGGGCGACAATCGTGACGACCGTCACCCAATTGCTTCCGTCACCAGAAACGGCAACTTCCAACGCGTCACTGCCGCTCGAATACACCCACGCCTGGAACGTGATCGTGCCGTCCGAACCCGAGTAGTCGAGCGGCGGCGAGATCAAATCGGTCGGACCGCCATCGACGTCGTTGAGGCCCGCGGGCTCGACCAGCGCACCTTGCTTCGTGATGAAGCAGTTGTCGGCTGCACCAGGCTGCGCATCGTTGAACGGTGCCGCAATCTGGCCACTGTTGACGGTGCCGTTGGGGTCGGCGCGTTCCCATGCTCCATTGATCAGACCAGCGCCGTTGACAACGGTGAAGCCGCCAGCGTTGCTTTCGAAGTCATTGCTGTAGACCTGGTCGACCGAGTTTGCGGCGAGGCCTGCGTAGAAGCTGGCGGGAGCGGCCGGTGGATCGTTGAACGTCACGGCGTTGTTGCCCTGGACACTAACGTAGAAGCGCACCGCGTCGGCGCACATCATTGCCGGCAGCAAGCCGGTGTAGCGGCCGGTGCCGTTGTCGGTCATCGGCTGCGCCGTGAACGAGCCATTGTTGATCGAGTAGTGCAGCTGACCAGTGCCGGAGACCGGTAGAAGGCCACCGGTGCCGACGATGTCGACGACAATGGCCTGTGCAGATCCGGGGCTGATCATCGTCGGCAGGCCACCTACGTAGGAGAACGAAATGTCGGTCGGTGGGTCGTTGATGTAGATCTGCGTGCCGGTGCATCGGCCGACCACCATGTCCTTCCAGCCATCGCCATCGATGTCGAAGATCGCGACATCGAAGGTGCCTTGCAGGGCTGCTGGCGTGATGCCACCCACGACCTGACCAGCCACCGTCTGCTCTTGCAGTGTGACGTTCGGCGCGTTGCCGAGGTTGCGGAAGATGTGGCAGCGACGGTTGCAGCCACCGATGTCGACATCGACGTCGGCGATGATTGCGTCGGGCCAACCATCGTTGTCGAGGTCGGCGACGAGGTTGTTGCCGCCGAAACCATCGTCGCCGCCACCACCGCTGTAGGTGAAGGCGATCGTCGCCGAGAACGGCACGGGAACCTGACCCGCCGTGGCGGTTTGGTTGAGCACGTAGCGGTCCTGACCGTCATCGCTGACGATGATGTCTGGCAGACCGTCGTTGTTGAGGTCGCCAATATTGAAGTGGTACGGCGCGTTGTTGTAGAAGACGTCATAGGTGCCGAAGATGCCTTCGGTCACCGTATTGTTGAAGCTGATCGAGATGCCCTGCGGCGCGTTGAGTGCGTCGTCCTTGAGGATGTCGAGTTTACCGTCGTTGTTCATGTCAACGATCGCGACCTTCATGCCGAATGATGACTCGAGCATCACCGGGCTCATGCGCGCCGCGGACTCATCCGTGAAGTAGCCGGTGCCGTCGTTGATCAGCAAGCGGTCGTTGATGTCGACTGCGCGCGGACCACCCTGCTGGTAGTCGCCGAAGTAGAGGTCGATGTCGCCATCGCCATCGACGTCGCCGGCCGCGACCGAGCAGAAGCGGTGTTCGCCGCCCCATGCGGTGTCGTCGATGCGCAGCGCATCGTCATACAGAAGCCCCTGCCAGGTGCCGCCGCTCATGCCGAGGTTGATGTAGACGCGGGGCACTCGGATGTACTGCGCCTGGCCCGCCGTCAGTGTGGTGCACGTGATGACATCATCCCACGTGTCACCGTTGACGTCGGCGATGACGACGTCGCGATCGTTGGTCGCGTCGAGAAAGGCCGTGCTTCCGGGCACCGTCGAAACGGTCAGCGTTGCGGAGCGATCCGTTAGCACGCCGCCCTCATTCATCAGCAACACGTTTTGGAAGTGACCTCCCGACGTGAACGGTTGCTTGCGCACGACTACGAGGTCGATGTCACCATCCTTGTCGAGGTCTGCCCATGCATAGTCCTTCTCCTGGGTGTCGTTGGCGACCAACGCGTTGCTTGCCGACACACGCGTAGCGGTTTGGTCTTGGAAGCTGACCCACTGTGCTCGCAGCGACGGCGCGGCAGCGGTGGCAAGAAGTAGCAAACAGAACGTGTGACTCGAGAAGCGCACGGATACCTCTTGCTCAATGGTTAGCCGTTCCCGCGCTGGCAACGTGATGTTCGCCTGCGAGTAGGTCCGGGTTGGGGCCGGCACAGCGTAACGGG
>JAPYTD010000176.1 GCA_029936315.1 Planctomycetota bacterium
CAACGAAAACGAATGTATTCCACTCAGTGGATTCTAGTCAATTGATTGTCTTACGATTTTTTTCGGATCTTCAGGGATCCTGCATTATGGGACCGCGTTGGTTGCTGGTATGGACTTTGTTTGTCCTAGCTCAGGTCATGAATCGTGGTTGACTACCTGTGGATTTCTTGTGGAATTGTCGTGGCTTGCGCACTATGTAGGCGGTTGAATGACATCGGATCAAATAGACCTTCATCATCGCCGGCGACCCCATGGGTACGGATGTTCAGTGTTTTGGGGCTTGCGGCGGCTTGACGGTGCGCCGAGCATGGAATGCGCACGCCGGAGACAAAGTGACGAGCAACACCGATCGCGAAACCACGAGTGGATCTCCCCGGGTCGAGAGAGATGTCACGGCCCGGGGTGTGCGTATGCGTGTGATCGAAGCGGGCGATGGGCAAGCAACTCCCGTGGTGCTCATCCACGATCTACTCGACAGCCACGAGGGGTTTGAGAACCTCATTGACCGCCTGGCAACCGAATTCCACGTGGTGGCCCCTGACTTGCCTGGATTTGGACGAAGCGAAAAGCCCAACGTGGCGCGCTACGCCTATGGCGTCGACACCTTCGCAGGCGCCGTCGCGGACGTCATCTCCGCGTACGACTTGGGTCGGGCGCGAATCATCGGGCATGGCCTCGGTGGCGGAGTTGCGATCACTCTCGCAACCCGACACGCCGAGTTGGTCCGCAGACTCGCATTGGTCGCGCCTCTTTGCTACCCGTGCGCCCCCAACCGCGCCTTGCGGCCCGCTCTATGGCCTATCGTTGGCAGTTCGGTTTTCAAACAGCTGTTTTCGTGGCGACGCTTTCGAGGCTATTTTTGCGAACAGATCTACAGCGACGGGTTTCAGCCCGCCCCAGGTCGTGTCGAGAGCGCCTACGAGCAGTTCAATAGCCCCTTGGCCCGCGAGAGCGCGTACGCCGTGCTGCGATCGACGCTGGATACGCGAGCCATCGTGGCACGTGTGTCGCGCATCCGGCAGCCGACACTGGTTACCTGGGGACGGAAGGATAAGATCTATCCAGCCGCCTTCGCTCTGAAGCTGGCTCGCGAGATCCCCGATGCCCGCCTCGAACTGTTCGATGCCGGTCATGCTCCCCATGAAGAGCACCCGATGGAGTTTTGCCGGCGCGTGTCGACATTCCTCAAGGATGAGGCATGAGCCGGGCGGGCCGAGCGTTCGCCAGCAAGGTGTGGCGCCATCCTGGATCGCGCACCGGTCTGATCTTGTTGGGCACGGTCGTGGCCTTCGCCTGCCTCGGTCCATGGCTCATCGGCGCCGATCCCAACCTCAGCGACTTTTCACTGAATCGTGGGCCTTTGGGTGGTCCTCCAGGTCCTTCCTCGACCCATCTACTGGGAAGCGATGCCCTGTTTCGCGATGTATTGGCTCGACTCGCGGCCGGAGCTCGGATGTCGCTCGCCATCGCCCTCGGAGCCACCGTGTTGGCAACGGCAATCGGCAGCGTCGTGGGCGTGCTCAGCGGCTACTTTGCCGGCCGTTGGCCCGACCGCCTCGTCACTGGGTTTGTCGATGTCGCGCTTGCGTTCCCCTTCTTGTTGCTGATCACGGCCATTGGAGTTGCCCTCGCTCAGACAGATGCCGTGACGGTCGCCCTAGTTTTGGGCCTCACGGGCTGGCCTGGCGTCGCACGAATTGTCCGCGCCAAGACCTGCACGGTCACCGCGAGCAACTTCGTCCATTGCGCCCGCGCTTTGGGCGTCAATCACCGACGCATGGTCTTGCGGCACATCGTACCGGGCCTTCGTGGCACCCTGCTCGTCCTCGCCTCCCAGATGGCCGCCTCCATGTTGCTCGCCGAGGCGGTGCTCGGCTACCTCACTGTCGGCGTGCCTCCGCCGCAAGCGAGTTGGGGCCGCATGCTGCACGAAGCCGAGCACTTCATCGGGGTTGCCCCGTGGCTCGTCGCGCCCCCGGCCGTCGTTTCCCGGCGGCGGCTACTCCGCCCGATCAACGTGCCGACCGTTCCTGCCGCGGCGCGGCGGCGGTGAGTGGCCTAGGGGATCGTCCGACCCTTCTTTCCCGTTCGGTTGGGTCAGCCCAACGC
>JAPYTD010000112.1 GCA_029936315.1 Planctomycetota bacterium
CGATGGCGTTGCGGATGTCGGTGACCTGGTCACCAAAGTCCATCTGCCAGCGGATCGCGCGGGCTTTGACCGTCACCTCGCCGTCTTTCTCCGGGTCAGGCATGTCTTCGAGCATCATCAGCTTGCTCTCGCTCTCACCCCAGCCGCGGTAGTCGAAGTTGAGGAACACGTAGCCGCTCTGTGCACAGGCGACCGCCAGGCGGACCGACCATTCCATCTTTTTCACGCCGCCGGTGCCGTGCACGAATACGATCGCGGGCAGCTTGGCGTCGGGCTTAATGTCCTTGGGCATGTAGACATCCCCGGCCATGCGTGTGCCATCGCTCCAGATGGTGACAGGCTTGCGTGTTACGTCATCGGGTATCGGCGGGGACTTCTGCGCCTTCGCCGCGGCATAAGATTTGTCCTGCTGGGCGAACACGGATGGCGTGAACGTCGCGGTTAATACCACAAGCAGTGCTAGGATCCAAAACGATTGATGCTGTTTCATCATCACAGTGTCTCTCAAAAGATTTGTTAGGTTTGAACCGTTACGCGGTGTGCGCCGGTGTCAATCACTTCATCTCACGGTGTCGCACTCAATCATTACCCTCGCCCATCCGGTCAACCGCGTCTTCTCCCGGCAAGCCGAACGAGTGAAGAACGCCCGTCATCCTCTTATTCAGGAACAGGATGCTGCCGGTACCGACGTAGATTCGCCCACGGGAAATGGATGGGCCGCTCCAGACGGTCCCGATGTAGACCTCTTTCAGTTTTTTGCCCGACGCAGCATCCAACACAACCAGGCGTTCTGAAATAGTGGTCGTGAAGCAAGCGATACCGCCGCCCAGCGCCACGCCCGAGCCGACTGGGTCCCCGCCGGTGTATTGAGGCACTCGGACCTTGGGTCGTTCGTGTCGCCAGTGTTCGGTGGCGAGGTCGGTCGAGATGCTGACGACGCGTCCCGCTTCGGGCCAGCCTTCCCACTTATCTGTTGTGATGGAGAGCCAGTCGATGCCGTTGGTGTACACCCGCTTGCCATCGGTGGCGCATCCGGTCTGGATGCCGCCGATCTGACTGGGCAGCGCGATCATGCGCGGGTTGCGCTTTGGTACGAGCGGATATGCGGGTTTGCCGGTGTAGACAGGCGTATTGGCAATACGCTTACCAGAGTCGGCATCGAGCAGATAGAACCCACCATTCTTGCAGCCCACGCCCACCACCTTGGTCGGTTCGCCTGCGACGGGCACCGTGTACACCTTCGGCGTGTCGCCGATCGAGCAGTCCTTGTACACGCCGGTCTTGGGGTCGTAACCCGCCATCGCGTGGTTAAACACATCGCCTGGGTTTAGCTGCGTAACCCATTTCTCCTTGCCGGTTTTGACATCCACCGCAACCACCGCGGCGGAGTACTTCGTGAACAACCGCGGATCGTCCTCCGTAGGCTCCCGAGGCGAGTTGTGTACATCGGTCCCGAAGAAGATCGTCCCGCTGGCTTCATCATAAGAAGGCGTGGACCAGACCGAACTCGTTGATGGCCCGTACAGATACGTGCGATTGCCCTTGGCGTCCTTGATCTCGATGGGCTTCTTGTATCGCTTGGGCTTTTCGCCGACCTCGTATTTCCACACCACCTCACCGCTGGCAGGATCGAACGCCACGACGAAACCACGCCCCGTGCAGCACGGGTAATCCGGGTCCAATGGTTGAGGGTGTTCATAGCCCCCGCCACCGACGATGACTTTGCCATCAGCAAAGATGGCAGAAGCATTGAAGATGTTGGCCTTGTGGTGTTCGGGGAAACCTGGCGCACGCGTATTCACCTTCCACAGTTCTTTCCCGCTGAACCGATCGAGCGCGTAGAACACGCCTGAGTTACTCCCAATAAACACCGCCTTATCCGTCACCAACGCCGACGAGAGGAATCCATTGCCCGCGTCGATCCGATTGACACCGCCCTCGGGGAGCGTGGTCGAAGTTTGACCGGATCCGGGGCGATACACCCAGGCCACGGTGCCGTTCGGCTTGAGCTTGTAGAACGCCGGGTAGGTGGCGGTGCCGAAATAAACGTAGCCGTTCACGACGGCCGGCGTAGCATGGATCGCGCCAACTGTCGCGCCTGCCTCCTTCGCGGGGAACCGCCATTTCTGAACAAGCTGATGTGCGTTGCTCGGGTTAAGCGATTTCTCCGCGGCGTTAAACCGCCAACCCCGCACATCGTGGTTGTAGGACGCCCAGTCGGCCGCGGTCACGGATGATTCACGATTGGTTTTCGCCGAATGATCCTGAGCGTTCAGATTATTCGCGCCCAGTCCAACACATAACGCGAGTGCGCAACAAATCCCTGCTTTATTGAATCGTTTCATCATGGGTCGAGCCTCACTGGGAATAATTTTGCTGTGTCTCATGGCGCGAGGCTACCCATGAATAGAGCCCAGTATCTGAGTAATCCTTGCCCAATTCAACCCGAGGCGGCGGGCATCGCTTGAAGTCGACGGGCACGAGCCTGCGAATCCCCCTTAACACTTGGGCCCTTCGGGGCTGTGGGGCTGATCGGCGCGAAGGGCGTGTGATCAGGTGCCGGCGAGGTCTTGGTGGGGGAGCGGTGCGTTCGGTGGGTGACGTTGCTGGCGGAAAGTCACGTAGTGATGCGGTGAAGCGGCTGGGTTGACGGGGTGTCGTGTGGTTGGGATCGTGGTTGGGTTGGGGTGGTCCGAGCCGCACTTTGGATCACCTGTTATGCTCGTGCCAGACTCGGTACGTGCTCCGATGCTCGCAAGCCTCGCGAAATCGCCCGAGCCCGTCAGAGCCTCGAACTCCGTCGCTTCTTTTCCCCCTGATCCTCATCCCTGGACCACCATGAAGCCAAACGTGCTCCTCGTCGTCGCGCTGTTGTGTGCCGCCGCGATCCCCGCGCAGTCCGTGACCCACTACTGGATCGACGCTGTCAACGGCAGCGATACCAACCCGGGCACCAGGGCCCAGCCCTTCAAGTCACTGACCTGGGCCGTTGGCGCAGGCTTCGCCAATTTCCACATCCACGTGCTGCCCGGCGTCTACAGCCCGGCCACCACGGGTGACTTCCTCGACCCGTCGACTCTCGCGCCGAGTCGGATCAGCCTGAACAACCACCAAAACGTCAAGATCACCGGCGTCGACACGAGCACCTGCATCCTCGACTTCGGCGCCGGCAACGGCGTGTGGGGCTACATCTTCATCACCACGGGCGCCGTCGACATCGAGATCAGCCACCTGACGATGCGCAACGCCGGCGTAGATCCGTGGGGCAACGGCGCGATCGAGGTCAACTGGGGCGCGCAAACCGTCGACATACACAACTGCTACTTCGAGCAGACCTACAGCACGCTGATCCTCTGGGGCGGCTACGACGTCGCGTTCCACGACAACGTCATCACCGACGCGGTGGTGAACACGGGCTCGTGGCCGAGCGTCGGCGTCCGAGTTCGGACCGGCGCCGCGGGCGACCGGACCTACATCTACAACAACACCTTCTACGCGATTGGCCAGGGCATCTCCTGGAGCAACGACGCGAACAACCCGCAGCAGTGGATCCAGAACAACGTGTGCCTGGACTGCACCGCGTCGTCCTACCCGAACGACGCATACGCGGGCGCGCACATCGTGTTTGAGAACAACCTGGCCTTCAATTCGGGCACCTGGAACTACGGTCCAACGATCGGCCCCAACGGCAGCGCGCCCGCGGTCTCGCTGACCAACATCGAGGTCGACCCGATGCTGGCCAACCCGGCAGCCGGTGACTACTCGCTGCTCCCTGGATCACCGTGCATCGAGAGCGGCTCGGCGATGACGCATCCGTACATGATGAACGACTACGCCGACAACAACCGCGCGGTCGACTCCGACGAGGACGGTATCGCGATCCCCGACCGCGGGGCGATCGAGACCACTGACCTGGCGTTGCACGTCACCAACTTCGGGCAGGGCCAGGTCGCGGTCATCGACATCCAGACCTCGAACCCGAACACGTGGGCCTTCGGGGGGTTGTTCGTGAGCTTGAACCGGGCGCCGTTCTACAACGGGTGGTGGGGCATGTTCGGTCCCGACCCGTTGGGCGTGGTCTCAGTCGGGGGCATTCCGGGGACGCAGATTCATTGGTCGTTGCCGGCCTCCCCTGCGCTGGACGGCTTGTGGGTCTACATGCAGTTCATCGGCCTCAAGGCGCCCGGCACCGTTTTTGTGCTCAAGGGAAGCGGCTTGAGCGCGAACCTGCTGTGAGCCGACCCCGTTCTGTCCATGGACGCCGGTTGCGATGACCGTCTTGCGACAGCCTGATCCCTCAGCTTGAACGTGCTATGCCCGCAAACTCTGCGTAGAGGAGAATCCACGGCAACGACCGTCTCGTCCATGCGTGGTCGTTGCTGCTACGATCGATCGAGTCCCCCATGGATCGCCCCCTCGCAAACCCCGCCCGCGGTGCCCGAATCCTCATTGGCATCGTACTGCTAGGTGGGCTGGGCGCGTGCCTGTGGGCCAGCAACCGCGCCATCGCCAATTTGGCCCGCCTGCCGGACATGTTCGGGGCAGCGTGGGTTGCCTTCGCGTTGCTGCTCGTCGCTGGGCTGGTCCACGTCCTGGCCGTGGCTCGGGTCGCGCGCGGCCGCATCGGCGGTGCCCGCACGATACGCAACGGCTTCTGCGTCGCCGGCACCACCTGGCTGGTCTGCCTCGTACTGCTGCAGCCGTTCGACCAATTGCGCACCGAGCTGGCGATCGCACTCGGCTCGGGGGTGTTCGCCATCAGCGTCGCCACGATGCCGGCGCGGCCGCTGCACTCCAAGACCGTGCGAATCGTCGAGCTGCTGGCGTTCAACCTGTTCCTGACAGCGGTGCTGGCAGAAATCAGCTTGGCCGCGCTCGCCTGGTTCGCGCCTTCGCCAACCCTGATGGTCGACGACGAATCGGTAGCGCGCCGAATGTCCGCCATGGCGCGCCCGATCGGCAAGGCGCACATGGGATTTGCGACCAACGCGCTGGGCCACTACGACGATCCTTTTGCGCCGAAGGAACAACGCAAGCGCACGACGATCGCGATGATCGGAGATTCGTTCAGCGCCAGCTTCGTTCCTCACCACTACCACTTCACGACGGTTGCCGAGCGCGAGCTGCAGGACATCGACGTCTACAACTTCGGCATCCCCGGGATCGGTCCACACGAGTACTTGCACCTGCTCGTGCACCAGGTGCTGCCGCTCGACCCGGACGCGATCCTCATCGGCCTGTTCGCTGGCAACGACCTGGGCAACGTCAACATCGACGACGGCGCAAGCTCGCTGGTGTGGCCTTGGTTCAACCGCAAGCAGGTGAGGTTGTGCACGGTCGTCGAGCGCCTGAACAAGCTCGCGGTCGAACGAGAACGCGGCGGCGCCATATCGCCGGCGAACGCGGTGCGCGGGCTGCTGACGAGCGAAGCAGAGCTGGTCGCGAGCTATCCGTGGCTGCACGATCACCGGCTCGAGCACGCCACGTTTTCCGAAGCCTCGTACCTTGAGTTGGTGCGCGATCGCATCGAGATTGCCTGTGCCCCGACCAGTCGCCGACTCGAAGTCGTTGTCGATTGCCTCGACCAGATGCGCATCGCCGCGGGCGAACGGCCGTTCGGCGTCGTGATCCTGCCGGCCGAGTTCCAGGTCGAACGAGACCTGTGGCAAAGCGCTGTCGCGACCCTGACGCAAACCCTCGATCCGAACCAACCGCAGACCAGCCTGTGCCAGATGCTCGATCAGCGAGGGATCGAGTACCTGGACCTGCTGCCGAAGATGCGCGCCGCAACACCGTTCGCTGACGGCGATCGCCATCTGTATCTGCTTCGGGACACGCACTTCAACGTGCCCGGCAACGACCTCGCGGGTCGCGCGATCGCGACGTTCGTGCGTGAGCTTGTCGAGGAGTAACGCCAGCCAGGGCCGCCTTGTCCAGATGGCAGCGGCGCCCGGCGCCTATAGGACCGGCTGCATCATGACTGCACGGTGATACGGACTGCGTTCGATGCCGACAGGCCAGCTGGCAAGGAGCCCGGCTGCTCCACCAGACGGAAAGTCACGTAGTGATGCGGTGAAGCGGCTGGGTTGACGGGGTGTCGTGTGGGTGGGATCGTGGTTGGGTGGGGTTCGGGTGGTCCGCACCGCAGTTCCGCATGTAGTCCTGAACGCGATCGATCACGCGACCGAGAGCAACGCTGCCACCAGCATTGTCAAACAGGGTCCACTCGCTCTGCAGGCCAGGGAACTGCTTGCGGACGAAATCGAGATCGAGCATGAAAGACACGTTACTGGGCGATAGCCGCCTCGTAATGCCTGACGTGTGGATCGAAACGCAGAAGCAACGCACGTGCAGTAGCAGGCACTACCGCAACCTCCAACTCGTCGCCTGCGAAGGCTCGGATTGCATCGAATGAACACCAAGTGGTCATCACGATGAACTGGATGCCCTCCATGACTTCACGTCGGAGCACACGGATATCCTCAAATCCTTCCAGCGCACGCAGGTGAGGGATGGTGTCATTTTGCAGGTGATCTAGATAGGCATCAGCATCCGAAACCGAAGTGACCCCTGACCAAGTCCGTACAATGCTACTGCTCATCAGATGTGCTCCAGATCGTCAGGTTCGATGGTCGGACGACCGGATGCGCCACCGGTGTTGAGAACCGAATGCGGCTCAAACAACACGATGCTGACCAGATCACGGGCGACCGGGCGGTGTTCGACGCCGTGCGGCACAATGCAAAACTCGCCCGGGTGCAGCGTCTGGGTTCGATCGCGGAACTCAATGTCCAACTCTCCTTGCATCACGAGGAACATCTCGTCCTCGTGCTCGTGCGCATGCCACACATACTCGCCTTGAAGCTTGGCGACCTTGACGTATTGGCCGTTGAGAGAACCAACAACTCTAGGCACCCAGGTTTCGGTGAAGCTGTCGAACTTTTGCTGCAGGTTGACGACGTTCATAGGTAGCTATGAACGATAGCCGCTTGGTGCCGGCAATCACTTGGCCACCCGAAACGATGTGTTGAGCGCTATTGCTAGCAGCAAGCCACGGTCACGGACTCGTCTCACTTTTTGTGGTGGTTCTGTGCCAGGCACCGAACGGGTCACATTCGATTGTCACTTCTTCCGCTTCCGCTTCCTGTTGCGCTTCGCTTTTGGCGGGCCGTAGGTTTCGAGGATCACGCGGTCTACTACCGTGCGGTCGGTCTTGTTGCGAAAGGCCGTGAGCATCGGGTCGCCGGTGGCTGTCATCCACGAGCGGAGTTTGGCCTGTAGTTCCTCGATGTTCGAGGCGTGCTTGGGATCATCGATGAGGTTGTGCAGGCAATCCGGATCGTGCTCCAGGTCGTAGAACTCCTCGGGAACCCGGTAGCGAAAGAGCTGGATGCGAGCCGCGATACTCGCGTCGCTCTTCGCAGCCTTGTTCATCGCGGCCATCGACTTGCCTTCGTTGTTGTTCCGATACCGATACTCGCCGTCGCTGAACGGGTTGTAGATGTAGCCGAACCTGGCGGTCTGCACGCAACGCATCGGCACCGCGGCGTGGCCGGCCTTCTGGTCGATCTGAGTGAACACGACATCCCGACGCGCTTGCGTCTTGCCCTTCAGCAGGGTCAGAAAGGACCGACCATCCAGATCCTTGGGGCCGCCGACAGCGGCGGCCTCGAGGAACGTGGGGAAGAGGTCCACGCTGGACACGAAGTCGCGGCGATTCTGGCTATCGGAACGGACAACTCCCGGCCAGCGGACGAGCATCGGCGTCCGGGTGCTGTGAAACCAGGTGTTGCACTTGGCGAACGGAACAGCGATCCCATTGTCGGACATGAAGATGACCAGCGTGTTCTTCGCCATGCCAGATTCCTCGAGCGCCTTCATCACCTTGCCAAAGGTGTCGTCCAGTCGTCGAGTTGAGTTCAAGTACTGGCTGAGTTCAGCCCTCACGCCTGGCAAGTCCGGCAGGAAGCCTGGGACCTGGACATCGGCCGGCTTGTAGACCTTGGACGGCATCGCCGCGCCTCGCTGCAACTTGTCAGGGTTGCAGTAGGGACGATGCGGATCATGGGAGTTCACCATGAAGTAGAAGGGCTTGCCCTCGGTCTTGCTCTTCTCGAAGAACGTGCGACAGCGACGGTAGTAGAGGTCAGGATCCCGTCCGTTGCCGAGCTCTCGCTGATCGAACTGGTAGTCCCAGCGCATCGCCTTCAGCGGCGTCGAGTGACCCACCTTGCCGAGAATGCCTGCCAGGTATCCGGCCCCTTGAAACGTCGTGACGATGTTCGGCACTCCGTCGTTCGCCGGCATGAATCCCAGGGCGCCAGATCGGTGGCTGAACAATCCGGTGGCGATCACCGCGCGGCTCGGCGCACAGATCGCCACGTTCACGTGGGCCCGGTCGAACCGCATGCCCTGGGCGGCGAAACGGTCCAGGTGGGGAGTCAGACCATCCGGCTTCGCGGCGTACACACCCAGCGACTCCGCATGGAGATCGTCGGCGGTGAACAACAGGATATTGAGCTTCCTGGCTTTCCGGTTGGGCCTGACCTGGCTGGTCGCGTGTGTGCCGATCGACGCGACGAGCGTCGCGATGATGAGGAGAGAGGTCGATCGGAAGTGGTACCGCATGCGCGCCAACAATAGACGCGTTGGCATCCGGTTTCAGGATGTGGAACCTCTACTGCGGCGCCTGTGCGGCCGGTCGGAAGCGGCGGTGGCTTGGGGCGTGATGAGGTGAGGCCGTACAGGTCATCATCTCGATGGCATGGTGGATTGTTGACCGACCGGGATTTCTCCCGCCGCATGGTCAGAGGGGTGTAGGTTTCTTCGGCGACTACCTCGCCTCGTTTTCTCTCGCACGCCTTGCCTCGTGCGGCTGCGCCTTGGTGGCCGCGCTGCGTGACCCGTGCGTGAATCGCTCCTTTCATTGCTTGTGGGAGCCGTTCCTGACACTTCGGCCATGACAGAGGTCCCTCTGCAATCCGGGCCGTGGTCCTAACGGCCGTCGAACTACTTCTTGCGAATCCACTCCGGCTTCCGTTTGCCACCGCTCGATCGGCATGACGGCAGGAGGCTCTTCCTGATCTGGGCGGATTGGCTGGATTCGAGGCCCGTCAGTTTGCGGGTTGACGTATTCCCGCAGGGGTGGAATCGTGGGGTTCGGGTCGGCCGAGCCGCTGCTTGAATTATCTACAATCGCACGACTTATGGCGATCATCATCTAAGACGAACTGCGTAAAGGGCTTCGTGTGACTCACATGCGCAGCACTTGTCACTAGACGCGACAACATGCTTGCAAGCGCGGGCAAACAACACCGGCCCGGTTGCCTATCCTGCAGATTGGCTTCGGCCTTGTTCCCACACCCATCTCAATCAATCGAGAAGAACATCATGCAACTGTCCTTTCGTTTCTTAAGCGTCGTAGCAGTTCTGGCGACGTCCCTGGCTGCCCAAAACCTCGTTCCGATCCCGGCGCACGCCGTCGTCTACAACGGCTTCAGCCGCGGGTTCAACTTTACCGCCAATAGCACGTTCGAGATCACGCAGCTCGACCTGCCGGTCGACGCGTTCCAGGCCGGCGACACCGCCGCGTACCTGGTCATGGTCAACGGCGTACAAGCGCTGCACAGCTTTGGCAACGTTGGTCCGATCGCGACCAACATCCTGGTTAGCAACGGCGATGTCGTCGACGTCATCGGCAACTGGTCGCCAGCCGTTCCCGGCAACTTCACCGCGCACAACTCGTACGGCGGGCCAACTCCCTACGCCACGACGATCGAAGGCGTGGCCCACACCCTCAACCGTGTTGGTTGGCAGTGGGACATCGGCGACCCGGCCCTCGGTGGCGCCATCCTGGCACCCACTGCGGGCAGCATGGGCCGCATCGAGATGTACACGACGACCCCAACAGGCACCGCCACCAAGGTGGCCTACGGCGAAGGCTGCTACGACGACCCGCGGATGGTCTACGAAGACTTCCCAGCCCCCGCTTCTCCGGGTGACCTGTCGAACACCGAGTGGACGATGGTCTTCACTGGTGACTCCTACATCATCATCCCCGGCGGCCCGGCATTCGACGGAGCGACGCCTGCCGCGAACGGTATCGACCTTCTTGTTGGTGCCTATACTTCGAGTTCGTCCGCTACCTGGGACGACGCCTCGATCACCCAGACACTGACGAACCCCATCCCATTCCCGGGTGGCACGACGAGCACCATCACGGTCAACTCGAACGCCAAGTTCTTCTTTGGCCAGACAGTCGACACCTCGTTCGCTACGAACGGTTCGAACCACGGTAACTTCGCACCATTCCAGGGCCTACAGGGCTCGGGCCTGGCGACGCTGTCCGCCTTCGGCAACGACCTCGACCCGACGACCGGTGGCAACATCTGGTACGAGGATCCGAGCCCATCCGGTGGCGTTCGCATGACGTGGGCCGGCATCTTCAACTGGCAGGACACCGCAGCTGGTGCTCCGCTGGCCGTCCGGAACGACATCCAGGTCGACATCGATCCGGCTGGCGGCATGACGATCGCCTTTGGCAGCATTGGCAACGGCGGCAGCGCCAGCAACAACGGGATTGTTGGCTTCAGCGCCGGCGGTGGCCAAGCTGCGAGTCAGCCCATCGACTGGAGCGGGCTCGTCGGCTACCAAACCGGCACCGGTGCGATCCCGCTGTTGATCGATGCGGACAACCGCCCGGTCATCGGTACGACGATCAACATCATCGTTGATCAGGTCCCGGCCAACTCGCTGATTGCTGGTGTCGTGTTCGGCACGGGCATGTTCAATCCGGGCATCCCGCTGGACGCTCTCGGCATGCCGGGTTGCTCGGCCTACGCTTCGCTCGACCTGCTGGCAACCGGAGTCCTTCCGGGTGCGCAGTTCTCGGTGCCGCTGGCGATCCCGGCCAACAACGCCCTGATCGGCTTCAACCTCAACGCTCAGGGCCTCGCCCTGAACCCCGGCATCCCGAACGCATTCCAAGGCATCACCTCGAACGGCCTTGAGATGATCCTGGACGTCAACTGATCCGGAGTTCGCGTGCAAAGGACCTGGCTCCTGTCGAGCCAGGTTTCGGCGTAACGCGAGTTGAGCCGCTGGAACGCTCTTCGACCGCGAGGCCGTGACGAAGAGTGCGCCGATGGCTCGACAGAAGAAACGCAGCCCGGCGCCTAGGTGTCGGGCTGCGGCAGTTTGGGAGTCGCGGTGGGGGAGCGGTGTGTCTGTGGGTCGCTGATCTGGGCGGATTGGCTGGACTCGAGGCCCGTCAGCTTGCGGGTTGACGCATTCTCGCAGGGGTGGAACTGTGGGGTTCGGGTGGGCCGGACCGCTGCTTGAATTACCTACACTCGCTGTCGCAAATCTCGGTCAGCGTGCAGGCCCTGTCGCCGAAGTCGTGCACGCACACCTACGGCAATGGCTGCACCACGGACCACCAGG
>JAPYTD010000026.1 GCA_029936315.1 Planctomycetota bacterium
GTGTAGTGGCGGTAGGCCGTTGCTCCGTCGGCGCCCGCCTCGATCGCAGCCAGCACGGATGGCAGGAAGTGGCAGTGCACTTCCAGGTCAATGTCGAGGAAGCCGACGATGCGGCCCTTGGCGCACAAGAACCCTTCGGTCACGGTGCCGCCACGGCCGACGTTCTTGTCGTGGTAGATCGCGCGACGATGCGGGTGGCCGTCGACGAGCTTGCGGATGACCTCGGCCGTGCCGTCGGTGCTCTTGTCTTCGACGAAGATCAGCTCGTAGCTCTTGCCGATCTGTTCGAGCGTCGCGGTCAGCTGCTCGACCGAGTCGACCAGATGGCCTTCTTCCATGTAGCACGCGATCACGACCGAGATCTCGGGCGGGATGGCAGACCCGGTCGCTGAGTCGCGTTCTGTGCTGGCCGCTACGTCGATCACTGGTGGGGGCGAACCTTGTCGGGCGGGTATGGAGTCGGTGGCGTGGTGGATCGTGGCGGGAGTCCCCATGCTTTGGGTGCGACGCAATCGTGGTGCGGCAGTTGTTCTTCGGCCATAGGTGGCCGCCGACTTGCTTCGAATTGGGGCTAGTCGGAGGCTACTTGCCCTGCACCTTGCGCACCCAATCGGGGTACCTACGGTCGAACCGGAATACGATCATGCGCCGGGCTCGATGGCTGACTGTGAACACCTTGCGATCAAAGTCGAATGTGCCAGCCTCGATCAGTGTCGGAAATTCCGGCACCAGGTCGATGGTGGTCGGGACCGCTAGAGCGTCGCCGAGGAACGACTCGCCAAACAGGAGCCGCGCGATGTCGAATCGATGCGCTTGCTCGGGGTTCTTGGCTAAGAACCGCACGACATCGAGCCGACCGAACGCTTCGCTCGGCTTGCTGTGGTCCTTGCATATACAGCACAGGTAGCCATTTGCCGTGAACAGCGTGACCCGGAAGAACGGTCCCTTCACCCCGGGCATCGTCAGGCCAAACGAATCGCGATCGGTGAGTTTGATGTCGCGGTAGGTCTCGATCAGCGGCATCAGGCGGTCCGTCGTGATGTCGAGCGCATCGTGGCTATCGCCGGCAATCACCAGTTCGGGCAGTGGCGCTGGCTCCGGTGCGCGGCCGAGTGCGGTTGGATCCGGGAACCACCACGTCGAGCCTGCCGGCAACGCGAACGGCGGTTCGCCATCCACATCGATGCGGAAGGCTCCCGGAGATTGTAGCAGTGGCCTCAGCGCGAACAACGGAACCGGTGTAACGCAGAACGGTGGCTGCAGCATGCGGTCGATGCCAAAGTGCAATTGCACCGCCGTCGACTTCAGGTTGCTGTGTGGCAGTCCCGCGACGAACATCGGGCCGTCAGGCACATCCTTGGCTTCACGCAACAACGCCGCGTGCATCTTGGAGGATTGCTGGTCGGCCCGGAACTGCTCACTGCGTACGGCAATCAGCGGCCACAACCAGGCAATCGCGATGGCGATCACCAGCCAGCGGCCAGCGCTGGCGAGCAAGCCAACGAGCGCGACGCTGGGCAGGTAGTAGTAGCGCAGGCTGTGTGGGCTGTCGGCCGTCCAGAACGTCACCATCGGTGCCATTGCGCAGACAAACGCGAGCAGGGTCAGCACCGATCGGCGTGGTCGTGTTGTCAGCCCGAGCAGCAAGGCGATGGCGATCGGCGTGCCGGCGCCAACCAAGAACGACCACGTTGGCACGGTGGCATTCGCGTCCTGTATCCCAATCCACTTCAGCGGCACCAGCAGGTTGCACACGATTGTGCCCAGCGCCGCGACCTTCGCCACGGCGTCCCCGACGAACGCGCTCAGGTCGTATTCGGGCGGCAGGCTGCTGGCGTCGTAGCCGCCGAACTTGCCCAGCACCAGCAACCGGAACGGCAGGTAGGCGGCGAATAGTGCCCAGATCGGCCAGCTCATGCGCACAGCGTCGCGGGCATTCTTGGCAACTGTCTTAGCCCGACTCTGCATCAGGCCGAGCCACGTGCATAGCGGCGGCACGGCGAACGCCAGTTCTTTGCTCATCAACGCCAACGCGGTTGCGACCACGGCAGGCCAGTGGGAGGCGTGATCGCCGGCTGCCCGCCGTTCGTTGGTGCGCAGGAACAGCACCAACGCGAGCAGGCACCAGACGGTTGTATGGCTGTCGACGCGGCCGACGGCCCAGGCAATCGAACCGACGTGGCTGGGCATGATCGCCCACAGGAAGGCGGCGCCAAACGCCTGGCCGTCGCTGAGGAACCGGCGCCAGATCAGCGCCACGAGCAGCGTGCTGCAGCCGTGCGCGACGACGTTGCTGCAGTGCCCTAGGGGCGGCCAAACGCCGCCGATCGTTTGGTCGAACCAGAAGCTGAGCGTGATCAATGGGCGATAGAATGACCACACGTCGGTGGCACCATACTGCGGTGCGATCAGGTCGGACGCGGCGCGGCCGAAGTGCTGCGAATACGCAATAGCGATGAAGTCGTCGCTTGCCCAGTACGCGCCGATGGGCCACCAGGCTGCCATTGCCACGACTGGCAAGAGCCAGAACCACCGGGGCATCGCTGTCATATCGCGCACGGTCTAAGCCTACCTCCAACTCTCGCTGCGTCGCGTGGAGATCGCCAAGGTTGTCGATTGGGTGTTTCGCGCCAGACACGGCGCTGAGTCTCAGGTAACTTGCTCGCCGTCATGGGCCAACCGATTATTGACCTCGAGAGCATCGACCTGACCAAGGACGTCATTTCCGATGAGGAGCTGCGGCGCTGCCTGCCGCACTCCGATGAGTTCCAGCTGCTCGATGGCATCTGCCATCTCGACCGCGAGAACAACATCGCCGTTGGCTACAAGGATTGGGGCGAAAACCCGTGGTGGGCCAGGGGTCACATCCCCGGCCGTCCGTTGATGCCGGGCGTGTTGATGATCGAAGGCGGTGCCCAGATTGCGACGTTCCTCGTCAAGCAGCAGAACGCATGGGCGAGCGAACAGTTGATCGGTCTGGCCGGTATCGATGACGTGCGCGTGCGCGGCCAGATCGTGCCGCCGGCGCGGGTTTACTTCATCAGCAGTATCCAGAAGATCAGTGGTCGACGCCTGGCCCGTATGAACGCGCAAGTGTTCTGCAACGGCGGGATGACCATGGAGATGGTCGTCATGGGCGCGATGATGTAGGAGGTGTGCGCCCGGCGATTCTGTGTGCCGGCGATTCTGAGGCCCTAGCGCCTGCGACGCAGCGGCCGCACGAGCTTGAAGTCGCGCCGCATCGGCTGCTGATGCGCACGCAGCGTCAGTTGCCGGTCGATGCGCTGCCAGCCGAGCTTCTGCACGGTCAATTGCCACGTGCCTGGCAGCAGGCGGGAGAACCGCAGGTTGCCGCCGTTGTCGGTGGTGCCCTCCAGTTCGAGTAGCTTGCGTCGGTCGGTTGCGGTTGCGGTGACCGTGACGCCTGGGATCCCGTAGCCGAGTTTGTCGCTGACGCGCACGTCGACCTGCACGCCTCGCTCAATCGTAATGACGTGACCTTGGCCTTGGATCTTGCGGCCGAAGTTGCGCGTGCCGGGTTGCACCATCACGCGGTCGATTTCGCCAAACGGTTGGCCCTTCAACGTCGTGACCAGTTCGTATTGGCCGGCGAGCACGTTGTCGAAGACGACGCTACCGAAGTTGTCGGTGGTGCCGCTGAGACGCGGTCGACCGTTGGGCAAACCGATCGGGCGCAGCAACAAGTCGATGTCCGGGTATGAGCCGGAGTCCTGGTCGCGCAACAGGATCGAGAACGGCACGCCGGGTGTGATCGCCAGCACGATGTCGTGCAGCGGCTCTTCCTTGGTGACCGACACAATGCGCTGGCTACCATTGAGGTTGGCGGTGTGCAGCGTGACGCGATACGGATGGTTGGAGAACGGCACGTCCCGGACCTCGAAGGTCGGCGTGCCCTCGCCCCGGTGCACCTTGGCATAAAAGCGGTGCGGTGCCCTGTAGGCCGCCTTCTCGCCGTTGTCGTCCGTCGCAGTGCCGCTTGCAGTGGCCCCGCTGCCGCGCTCAAACGGGTTGCGCATCTCTTCGACGATGACCGTGATGGAGCCGAGTTTGTCTAGCACGGACACGGCCAGTTGCACATCGCCGCGAATCACGCCGGAGGTCCAGCCTTCGGTGTTGTCCTGCACGCGGTCGGCGGTCGCGAGACCAACCGGGCCATGTTGGCTCTTTTGGAACGTTCCCTCGGCGGCGATAGGGTTGCGTTGCTCGCCGGTGGCGACTGCCGGCACAGTGTCGCCGGAAAGATCGGCGCCGGAAGAGTCGGTGCCGGAAAGATAATCGCCCGGAGGGAGCTCGATGGCCTGGGCGGCCTTGCTGAAGAGCGCCATGCCAGCGGCGGCACCGAGGCAGAGGGTTGCAATCAGAATTGAGAGCTTGCGGATGTTCATTGAGCGACTGCGCCGTCACATGGGGTTGTCCGCATGCTGGTGCGGCACGTTGAATAGTAACCCAATTCGGTGGGGCAACAGGTTCGGGAACTGCTTCGCGGGCGGTTGGGTCTCAGATCAGGAGGGAATCGCATCTGTGATCCCAGCCGTGGCGGCCTTGCTGTCGGCAGTTCTGGCCTTGGCGCCAGCCCTTTCCGTGGCTCGCTGGCCCGGCTCGCGATGCTATTGCGGCTTGTCCTTCTTGGGCGACTTTTGGCCCTTCGGTCCTTCGTCGAGCGCGTTGAGCACTTGGTCCACCGCGCCGAGGAAGCTGCTGAGGCCGTCGAGGTCGACCGGCGGTGGTTCGGTCGTCGGCTTTTGGCTCTTGTCTGGTTGCATGCGCTGGGCCAGGGCATGCTCGCGCTGGCTCTCTGCCGGCAGGCCGTTGCGCGCGAACATCTTGGCGGCTTCGAGGTGCACCAGGATGTTGCCGTCGTGTTGCTCGAGCGCCGAACGCATTGCCACCAACGCCTCGGGAATCGAGTCATCGATTTCTAGCAGACGCGCCCGCGCGACCGCTGCGCGCGCGTAGTCATCGCCGACCGGCAAAAGGATCTCTTCGACGCGGCCGAGCGCGGCTTGCCGTTCGTGCGAGGTGGCCTGCGCCGCGAAGTCGAGCAGCAGTTCGGCGACGAGCGTGCGCGTCTGCGCGCTCGGGTCGAGTTGCAGCAGGCTGGTCAGGTCCATTTGCATGCGCCGCAGCGAGGCGATGCCGCCATGCTGCCGCAACGCGTCGATACGAAAGTGAAGGACCTCGGGCGATGGCGAATCGCGTAGGCGCTCAGCGGTGTCGAAGTCGAAGATCGCCTCGGCGTAGCGGTGCAGTCGGTGGTGGGCGCGGCCACGAACGAACCATGCGGCCGCGATACCGTCATCGCGCGCGATCGTCTTGGACGCCACGGCGGCTGCCTGCGTCAACAGGTCGATGCGTTCTTCCTGCGATCGCGGCCGATCCTGATCGTCCCGTGGTGTCGAAGCTAGCGCCAACAGGCGCTTGGCATTGCCCAGTTCGCGTTGGGTCTCGTTGTGGCTAAGTTCGGTAACCAGAATCGCGCCGCCGGTGCCGAGGATCAGCACAGCGGATGCGAGCACCGTGATCAACGGCCGCCTGGCACACCAGCGCAGGCTGCGGCGGGCAATGCCGGGACGGCGCGCGAGCACACGGTCGCCGGCGAGGAAGCGTTCGAGGTCGGCGGCGAGTTCGAGTGCCGAGCCGTAGCGATGCGCCGGGTCGCGCGACATCGCCTTCTCGATGATCGCCTCGACGGCAAATGGCAGGTCGCGTCGCAGCCGGCGCGCCGGCAGCGGGTCTCGTTCGGTGAGGGCCTTGAGCACACCTTGCGCGGTCGGCTCGTCGAACGGCGGCTTGCCGGTGACCAGCGCGTAGAGCGTTGCGCCGAGGGCGTAGACGTCGGCGAGCGTGCTGGCCGCCTGGGTGCCGCCGAGCACGATCTCCGGCGCCATGTACATCGGCGTGCCGACGATTGCGCCGCTCTCGGTCATCGAACCGGTGCCGGTTTCGCGCGCCAGGCCGAAGTCGGTGATCGCGATGCGCAGGCTGTCTAGGCTGCCACCCTCACGGGCGGCGGGTTCTTCTTCGTCGCGCAACATCAGGTTGCCGGGCTTGATGTCGCGGTGCACGACGCCGTGGTCGTGGGCAAACTGCAGGGCGCGGCCGACCTTCGCGGCAATGGCGCACGCGTGCTGTACTGGCAGCGGTCCGACCTTCAGGCGTTCTTCGAGCGTGACTCCTGCGACGAACTCCATCGCAAACCAGTGCAGCCGACCCTTCCGTCCCTGGTCGAGGAAGCGCACGATGTCGGGGTGCTTGATCCGCGCCATGATCTGGCCTTCGCGCAAGAAGCGGGCTAGCGCGCGTTCGGTCAGGGTCAGGCTCGGTGGCAACACCTTGAGAGCGACGGTGGTTGGTCTGTTCTCGTTGGGCGTCCGGTACTTCGCCTCAAACACGATGCCCATGGATCCCTTGCCGACTTCGCGAACGAACTCAAACTGCGGCAGCTCGCGCGCGAGGGTCTCGGGCGCGAACGTGTAGAAGTCGCGCGCCAAGCCGAAGTCGGGCTGGCCTGCGGCGTTATCGGCAGGCTTGTCTGAGGGGTTCCCTTCGGTCACGGGGTGCGCACGGCCTCCTGCACCCGTTGCAGCTGGCTCAGCACGGGAGCCAGTTCTTCGAGGCGCAGCATGTTGGGGCCGTCACTCGGCGCGTTGTCCGGATCTTCGTGCACTTCCATGAATAGTCCGTCTACGCCGCAAGCAACCGCCGCCCGTGCCAAGAACGGAACCCTGGTCCGGTCGCCACCAGTCGAGGTGCCAGCTCCACCGGGCCTTTGCACCGAGTGGGTCGCATCAAAGATCAACGGTTGGCCGAAGCTGCGCATGGTCGGGAAACCGGTGAAGTCGACGACCAACGTACGGTAGCCGAACGACGTGCCGCGCTCGGTCAGCATGACGTTCGGGTTGCCGGCCTGTTGCACCTTGGTCACGATGTTCAAAGTGTCCTCGGGCGCGAGGAACTGACCCTTCTTGACGTTGACAACGCAGCCGGTGGCGGCGGCGGCGAGCAGCAGGTCGGTTTGGCGGCACAGAAACGCAGGAATCTGCAAGCAGTCGACGACTTCCGCAGCGATCGCGCATTGGCTCGCGTCGTGCACATCCGTCAGAACCGGCACGCCGAAGGTGGTCTTCACTTCGGCGAGGATCGCGAGGCCTTCGTCGATGCCCGGGCCGCGGAACGCTGTACCTGAGGTGCGATTGGCCTTATCAAAGCTGCTCTTGAACACGACCGGCACGTTGGCTTTTTGGGCGATCTTGGTGATGGCGTCGGCGTGCCGCAGGGTGTGGTCACGGCTTTCGATGACGCATGGGCCGGCAATCAGCGCGAATCCATTCGCGCCGCCGAAACCAACACTTCCGACATTTACTTCAGCTACAGGAGATTCGGTCATTGGGCGCATGTTACAGAGGAGATGGGCTGGGAAGCGTGTTGATTCCTCTCCAGTCTCAGTGTGGTGTGGCGAGTAGCTACAAAGATGAGATCAGGCAGTCTGCGGGGTTCGGCGTTTCGCTGGTAGTCTGTTGGTAATGCCCATGCCCCAAGGGTTCTTCGCTCGCCTCTCTATGCCGGTTCTGGCGATCAGTCTTTGCTGCGTCGCAACAGAGGAACTGCGCTCGCAGTGCTTCTTGGCGAGCGGCAATGCGCAGACACTGATGCCCGAGAGCCCGACCTACTCGGCCAACGATGAGGGCATGAGTGCGGAGCTGCCGTTGGGCTTTACGTTCCCGATGGCGGGAGCCTTGGTGACGATCACGCATTGCGTAATCGACTCGAACGGCGAGGTGTATCTGACCGATGGCCAGGGCGTCGTCAACCCGTCCAACTTCGGCACGTCGGCGTTGGCGACACTGCGTGGCGGCGCTTTGGGTTCGGCGCGCGTCATGGCGATGGGCGGCGACAACGATGGGCCGCACCCGTCGTCGCAGGTGCTCGTCGACAGTTCTGTGCCTGGTGAGTGCAAGGTGACCTGGGTGGATTGGAGTCGCTTCGGTGCCAACCAGGATTGGGATTGCAGCGTTACATTGTTTGCCAGCGGCAACATCCGGTTCGACTACTCGCAAGGCTTCACCGGCTTCAACATCTGGGACTACGTCGGCGTGTCGATCGGCAACGACGTTGGCAACCAGTTGGTTGTGCCGAGCGATCTCGTCGCCGGTGGGCATTCGGGCACGCTCGGCCTTGTCTACGAAAACACCTGGCCGCTGTTCGATCTTGAGCACAGCTCGATCACGTTTGTGCCGAACGGTCTTGGTGGCTACAGCTTCTCACGCACCTGCTTCCAGGTACCTGCCAACCACATCAGTTACGGCGCCGGCTGCTACGACGTGCCGCTGCAGTGCATCTACGAGTGGTTTGCGACACCGGCTGCGGCGGCGATGGCTTTGCAAGGCCAGGCGTTGACGTTCACGCCGTCTGGCGATGGCTACTTGGTGGCGAATGGTGGCGCCAGTTATGTCGCCCCGTCGGCGGCTGCGAGCAACCTGTTGCTCGGCGACGAGGACGAGGCGAACGTGACCCCGACTATGCCGTTCCCGCACGTGGCCGGATTGGTGCCGACGATGTCGGTTTGCTCGAACGGCTTCGTCAACATGGGGCCGACTGGCGGCAACACCGTGCTGGCCCATGGTTCGACCTTTGACATGGTGCATTCGACGGTGGCGTCGTTCCGTAGCAACGCGGACTTCGATCCATCGGCCAACGGCGACGTGCTCGTCGAAGAGATCGGCGCCGTGTTGTTCGTGACCTGGCGCGATGTATTCCGCTTCGGTGGCACTGTTCCCGAGCGGCTGCAGATGCAGTTCGATCTGATCACTGGGCGCGTCGCCATTGTCTGGGACCAACTGACGACTGCAGCCGGCAGTTCGATGGTCGTCGGCTACGCCCCTGGCCCGTCGTTGGATCCGGGCGCAACGGATCTGTCGGCGGCACTGCCAGTCACGACCAGAAAGGACATGCTGGCACTGCGCATGACTGCTTCGCCGCCGCCGCTCTCGACGCCGGTCGCCGGCACGCAGGTGCTCTACCAGATCGACAATATCCCGGACGCGAACGCCAACTCGGGCGTGTTCTTTGGGATGATAATGCTGTCGTTGTTCCCGCTGCAGCCGCCGCACGATCTCACCGCGATCGGTATGCCCGGTTGTCGCCTGCAGGTTGCCACCATGGACGTTACGCTGCCCTTCCTCGGCAATTCGCCGAGCCAGACGGCGGTGCTACCGTTGCCGCCAGCCGTGCCGGCGGGCGTGCAGCTATTCGCCCAAGCCGTAGCCTTCGTGTTCCCCGCCAGCCTGCCCAACGGTCAAAACGCGTTTGGCGCGGTGACCAGCAACGGCGTGCGCAGCCTGATCAACTCGTTCTGACGCCGCTTTTGTTCTGCGCCTGAACATGCAACCATACCGACCGGCATGGCCGCACTCCGAATCCTCGTAACTGGCTCGCAGGGCTTTCTCGGCGCCTACGTCGCTGCTGCAATCAAGAACGCCGGCCATGTTGCGTTGACGACGTCGCGCAGTGGTGGTGATGCGCAGGTCGACTTGTTGGCGCCGGGCATGGTCGCCGCGGTCACCGAAGGCCTGCGGCCGGATGTCGTCGTGCACCTCGCCGCGATGTCTCGCATGAGCGAATGCCAGGCCGATCCCGAGCAGGCTTCGCGCGTCAATTCCGCCCTGCCCGAGCTTTGGGCCGAACGCTTTGGCGGCAGGTTGTTGTTCGCCTCGACCGACCTCGTCTTCGATGGTCGCAGCGGTCCCTACGATGAAGATGCGCCGCCCGCGCCGTTGTCGGCGTATGGCTCAAGCAAGGCCGACGGCGAAGATCGGGTGCGTGACCATGGTGGTCGGGTCGTGCGCTTGCCGTTGTTGTTTGGGGCGGACGACGCCGGTCGCGGTGCAACGGCGTCGTTGCGCCAAGCGATTGCCGGCGGCGAACGCTATTCGTTGTTCACCAACGAGTATCGATCGCCGCTGCACGCCGCCGATGCGGCGCAGGCGTTGGTAGAGTTCGTCATCGACCCCGATGGCCCGAACCTATTCCATCTGCCGGGACCCGAACGGGTGTCGCGTTGGCAGTTGGCGCAGCGCTTCACGAGCGCGCAGGGTTTGCCAGTGGATACGTTGGACTCGATCGAGTGCCAGGATCCACTGCGTCCGCGTGATGTGTCGCTGCTGGGTGCGTGGAGCGCTTCGCGCTCGTTGCACGAGATGCTGTTGGACTGTTAATTGCCGCCGCGGCGGCGGCCCCGGGCTCCGCGCTGATTGTTGTTGCCGCCTTGACTGCTCGGCGGTTGGCCACGCGAACGCTGCTCATACTCTGGCAACGTGAACGCTTCGCGCGGCAGCTTCTTCAGTGCTTCGGCCAAGCGCTCCTGCAGGTCGAGATCCTTCGCGTCGATCGCGCGGCCGCGCAGCATCTCGGCGGTTTGCATCGCGGTGATGCTGAGGCCATCGACCGCGGCGGCGGCCGTCGGGCAGATCGAGAACACCTGCTGCAACTCGAAGAACGTCAGGTCGAGGTCACTGCCTTGCAGCGCCAGGCGCGCGAGGCCACCGTGGGCCATTGCCTCGTAGTGCGCCGCGTCGGTGCCGCCGGTGGCCTTCTTGTAAGCCGTGAAGTGCGTCAACGCCAGGCGGTAGCAAGCCTTCGCCTTGTCCGGGCGCTGGCGGCGGCGGTGTTGTTCGGCCGAGACCAGCGACGCATAACCGGCGAACCACGGCATGACGCTCGGTGCATCGGCAGCGGCAAGGCGCGCTTTGTAGTCGGACTCGAGCAGCTTGATGCCGCCTCTGCGCAGCAGTTGCGCGCGCAGACGTTGGTGCAACGCAGCCGAAGCGGGGAAGCGCTTCAGGCCGTGCTCGAGCACGAGTTCGGTGTCCGGCGAGCGGAAGAAGTTGAGGAAGTCGTAGTGGTCGGCGACGTGCGATTCGGTGCCGAGTGGATGCTTGAGCAACAGGCTGTAGGCCGTGTGCACATCGGTCATCCAGACACCTGGCCACTTCTGCTGATCACGAACGGCCTTCTGGATCGCGAACTGGCGGCCGTGGGCGAACAGCGTCAGTACTTCCATCGCCAGACGGCCGGGGGCATCCGGCGGTAGCTGCGGCATCGCCTCGGCAGCGAGCTTGTGGGCCTGACGGTGGCGGCCGGTCTGCTTGTGCAGGATGGCTTGCAACGCGGTGGGGCGCCAGCCGACGGCACCGGCGGCAATGGCCTGCTGGATGTGTCGTGAGGCGTCGTCGAACAGCATGCTTCGTTGCCGTTCCGTCATGCGAACTGCGCCGCGGCCGACTCCGGCAACCAGTTCGAGTGCCTGCAGCAAGCTGGACTCGGCGACGTCGAGGTGTGCGACCGGATCGTTGGGCTTTGCAGCAAGCACATGGTCGCGTTGCAGAGCGACCGCAGCTCGGTCAACCGGTACGGCACCTTGGTATGCCTCACCGACTAGCACGCTCTGCCACTTCTTGCCGTCGATCGTGGACTTGCCAGAATCCAGTCCCTTGTGCGCGGTTGCCAACGTGCGCGCGTGGGTTGACGTCGCACTGAAGCCGTCGAGTGCCTCGATCAGGCCCTGTCGTTCGGCAGGAGCCAGCGGGCCGCGCAGCGTGTCGGCGATCAGCTCGATCGCGAGCGGGTCCTTGGTCTGCTGCATGCCAACGCGCGCCTTCTTGGCGAGGTCGGGGTCGATGCCGTACGACGCTTGCCGCAGCAGTTCGAGCGGCACGTTCTCGCCGGCGTTCAGGCCGAGGTCAAGCATGCGTCGGCGCAGTGCCTGGTCGGCCGCGGCAAACTCCTTCTCAATCGCTTCGCGGTCGGCGCTGTCAGCGCTCGTGATGCGCTCCGCCAGCGAGCGGTCGCCCTTGACGATCGGCGGCGCCTGGATCTTGCGATTGGCGATGCCGTCCGTGAGCGTCTTGAAGACCGAGTCGGTGTCCCACGTATAGAACACGTCGTAGACCTCAGAGCCGTCCAGCTCGACCATGATGTGGCGCGGCGAGATGCGCTTGCCGTCGAGGAACTTCTTGTAGACGAGCGGTTCGAGAGCGATGTGCTCGCCGCACGTGATGCAGCCGAGGCGCGGGCACGGGATGCGTCGGCCCTGGTCATCGTAGTCGCGCGGGTTGTGCCGGTAGACCGACGCCATCACGCAGATGTATGGCTCGAACAGCTTTGCGATCTGCGGGTCGCGGTAGCGCACGCCGGCGTAGTGTTCGCTGGCGATCTCACCGTCCATGTTGACGCAGACGAGGATCGGCTTCTTGGTCTGTTGCGACAGTCGCACCGCGTCCTGCCAGGTTCGCTGCCAGCGGATTTGCACCGGCTTGGCCCAATCAGAGGCGGTGGGCGCATACCACATCTGCTCGGGCACGAGGCCCTGTGGTTGGGGCACGCCTTCTTGCGCGAGCGCAGCGGGCAGTAGGGACAGCAAGAACAGTGGGGTCAGCGAACGACGCATGGCAGGCAGGATAGCCGAACCAGCTGTGATAGGTGGCGAATCGACTCGCCAGTTCCGTGTCGATTTCGTGCCGTTCTGGTCAATCCCGCTGGCCGCGCAGTGCGTCGCTCGCCGAGCCACGCTGGCGAACAATGCGCGCCTCACCGTTATCGACCATCACTTCGGCAGCTGGGTGGCTCAAGAATCCCGTTGGGCTGTAGGTCAGGCCGTAGGCGCCGGCGAGACCATTCTGGGCTGGCTGCTGCCAACGTTGGTCGTTGGCGTGCCCCTGATGTGGTTTCTCGGCCAGCTATTGGACCGGTTGCACGCCGATGTTCGGGTCTGGTCGCTTGCGGCAGTGGTTGGTGCGGCTACCGCGGGGTTCTTGATGCTGCCGTCCTACACGCATCTCGATTCCGCCTTCGAACGGCACGGCAGCTTCTGGGCGTTCATGTTTTGCTCGCTCCAGTTGGGAAGCTACGGCGCGACGCTGCTACTGTTGGTGTTCTCGGCCGGTCGCCGTTCGTAGACTTGATGACGCCAGAACAACAAGAGCAACTCGTAGCGAAAGCCCGCGAAGTTCGCGATAACGGCTACGCGCCGGCCTCCAAGTTTTTGGTCGGTGCCGCGGTGCTGACCGACGACGGTCGCGTGTTCGTCGGTTGCAACGTTGAGAACGCGAGCTATGGCTTGACGATCTGTGCGGAGCGCGGCGCCGTTTGTGCAGCCGTTGCGGCGGGGGCGCGGCGAGTGGTTGCGGTCGCCGTGGTCACGGGGCTGCCAGAGCCTGCACGACCGTGCGGTGCTTGCCGGCAAGTGTTGGCCGAGTTTGGCTACGACATGCAGGTTGTGTTGGTGGGCAGTGGCGACGGGGTTGTGACGACGACGCTGGCGAAGCTGTTGCCCGAGCCGTTCACGTTTGGCGACCTCTAGGCTCTGCTCACACTGCCGCCGGCACTGCACCACGCTCATACGCGCGCAACGTCCTCGCCGGGGATGCTGAGCACGGTCTCGTTGAACTCAAACACGCAGGCATCGCCACTCCAGATTCCGCCGGCGATCCGAAGCTGGCCCTTGTGGCCGTTCTCGAGATTCTGGACTGGGCAGCGGTGCTCAAACATGTTGTCGATCGATCGAGACCCTTGGTAGCACCGCTGGAGGAACTGCCCCTGCTATCGTAGCTTCGGCAGGCAACCGTCGACATCCGGTGGTTCTCCGGGCACGATCCGAGAGCCAATCATGTCCGGATCGCTATCCCCAACCGAGTTCCGTGTGCCGCCGGTCGACGCCGTTGCGTTGGAGGCGCGTACTGCTGATCTCGCCACGCGTTCGATCAAGAAAGACGCCAAGGTGCAGGGTCTGAAACTCGCGATTGCGATGATGGACCTGACCACGCTCGAGGGCATGGACTCGCCCGGCAAGGTCCGGCAGCTGTGCCAGAAGGCGGTGGCGCCGTTGCCGGCCCGCACCGACATCCCGAGTTGCGCGGCGGTGTGTGTCTATCCGGACCTCGTCAAGATTGCGGCGCAGGCCGTTGCCGGCAGTGGCGTGCGGGTCGCGTCGGTAGCGACCGGCTTCCCGTCGGGGCGCACGGATCGCCGTACCAAGTTGCGCGAGGTTGAACTGGCGGTGCGTGCCGGTGCGTCGGAGATCGACATGGTGATCGACCGCGGCGCGTTCTTGTCGGGTCGTTACGGGGCGGTCTACGACGAAGTGTGCGCGGTCAAGGAGGCGTGCGGGGACGCGCACTTGAAGGTCATCCTCGAGACCGGCGAACTGAAGACCTACGACAACGTGCGGCGCGCGAGTCGCATTGCGATCCTCGGTGGCGCCGACTTCATCAAGACCAGCACCGGCAAGGTGTCGCCGGCGAGCACGCGACCGGTGGCGTTGTTGATGCTCGAAACCGTTCGTGATCACTACCTCGAGACGGGCAAGATGGTTGGCGTCAAGGCAGCGGGCGGCATCCGTTCGGCAAAGGACGCACTGCGATACCTCGTGTTGGTCGCGGAGACTTGTGGTGACGCGTGGCTGTCGCCTGAGTGGTTCCGGTTTGGCGCGAGCTCGCTGCTCAACGATGTGTTGATGCAGCTTGAGAAGCAGCGCACTGGGCGTTATCAGCGAGGCACCGACTTCAGTACGGATTGATCATGGCAAAGACCGACAACAAGACTTCGGTGCCGAAGCGCCGCGCGAACAACGGAAAGCTGAGTTTCGGTGGCAAGTGGCAGTACGCGAAGGCGCCCGAGAGCACCGATCACGTCGCTATCGAGGATCGCTACGGACTGTTCATTGGCGGCGCCTGGGTGCGGCCGAAGTCGGGCAAATACTTCGCGACGATCAATCCGGCGACGGAGAAGAAGATTGCCGAGGTTGCGCAGGCCAACAAGAAGGACGTCGACGCGGCGGTGCAGGCTGCCAAGAAGGCGCTGCCGGCGTGGCGCAAGCTGTCTGGCGATGACCGGGCGCGCTTCTTGTTTCGAATCGCGCGCATCCTGCAGGAGCGCGCGCGTGAGTTTGCGGTGCTGGAGACGCTGGACAACGGCAAGCCGATCAAGGAGACCCGCGACGTCGATGTGCCGTTGGCGGCGCAGCACTTCTTCTACCACGCGGGTTGGGCCGACAAACTCGAGTTGTTGTTCCCCGGCGAGAAGCCGGAGCCGGTTGGCGTGGTCGGGCAGATCATCCCATGGAACTTTCCGCTGCTGATGGCTGCGTGGAAGATTGCCCCCGCGTTGGCGGCGGGCAACACGGTCGTCATCAAGCCGGCCGAGACGTCGCCGTTGACCGCGCTGCGCTTGTGCGAGGTGTTTGAGCAGGCGGAGCTGCCGGCGGGCGTCGTCAACGTAGTTACCGGGGATGGTTCGACCGGTGCTGCGTTAGTGCGCCACCCCGATCTCAACAAGGTTGCCTTCACTGGCAGCACCGAAGTCGGCAAGGAGATCCAGAAAGCCGTTGCCGGTCGCTCGGTTGACCTGACGCTCGAACTCGGTGGCAAGGCGGCGCACCTCGTGTTTGAAGACGCGGCGCTAGACCAGGCCGTCGAAGGTGTTGTGCGCGGCATCTTCTTCAACCAGGGTCACGTCTGCTGCGCCGGTTCGCGCCTGATCGTGCAGGAGAGTGTGCACGACTTGTTTGTCCGCAAACTGCAGCGCCGCATGGCGCGCATCCGCGTCGGCGATCCGCTCGACAAGAACACCGACATGGGCGCGATCCACAGCTCGGAGCAGCTCATGCGCATCCGCGGCTTGGTGCAGTCCGGCGTTGACGAAGGTGCGGTGCTGTTCCAGCCGAAGTGTGCGCTGCCAAAGAACGGCTTCTGGTTTGTGCCGTCGATGTTCACTGGCGTCACCCAAAGCCATCGCATCTCGCGCGAAGAGATCTTCGGTCCGGTGTTGTCGGTGTCGACGTTCCGCACCCCGGAAGAAGCAGTCAAGAAGGCCAACGACACCAGCTACGGTTTGTCCGCCGGCATCTGGACCGACAAGGGGGCGCGCATTCTGTGGGTGGCTTCGCGCATTCGGGCCGGCATCGTTTGGAACAACACCTTCAACCTCTTCGATGCGGCGTCGCCGTTCGGAGGCTACCAGGAGAGCGGCTTTGGTCGTGAGGGCGGCCGCCAGGGGCTGCGCGCCTACGTCAAGCTTCGCTCGGGTCTGCTGCCGGGATAGCGCGGAGCGCCTAAGGAATGGCTAGCATGGAGGCAGAGTGAATTGCCTACCGATGATCCTGGGTCTTGTGCTGGCCTCGGCCTTGCTTGGCCAGCAAGACAACAACAACGACACGAAGAAGGGTGACAGTCTGCCGCGTGTGTTCATGCGCCTCGCTGAGAACGAGGATGGCGGCCGTCTCGAAGTGCTGGTCGCCACCTACAAGCGCGGCGATGCGACGGTCACGTTGTGTGGCTGCGTGCACATCGCCGACCGGTCGTTCTACGACGCAATGCAAAAGCGCTTCGAAGCCTATGATGCCCTGCTCTATGAGTTGATCGCGGACGCGGATCTGCGCCCGTATCCCGGCATGCCTCGCGATGGGGGGCACTGGATTTCGATGGTGCAGGACGGCATGGGGTCCGGCCTCAAGCTGCAGGAGCAGTTCGAGTGCATGGACTACCGCCAGGACAACTTCGTGCACGCCGACATGACGGGCGAGCAGTGGCAGGATGCGCTTTCTGTTGCCGGCACGAGCGAACTCGGCGAGGTTCTGAGCATTGGTTCGCAGGACGTTGACCGCGAAGCAGAAGCCAAGCAGCAACCGGTAGACCTGGTGAAGGCGTTCCGCAGCGGCGGTGGCATCTCCCATCTGCGCATCATGCTGGGTCGCGTTATGTGCAGCCCCGAGTCGAACCAGCAGCCGACCGTGATCATTCATGGTCGCAACGAACGTTGCCTCAAAGTGCTGCAGGAACAACTCGATGCGGGCAAGAAGAAGCTCGGCGTCTTCTATGGGGCGGCGCACATGCAGCACATGGAGCAGCGCTTGCTCAGGGACCTCGGTTGGAAGAAGGTTCGCGAAGAGTGGGTGATGGCGTGGGATTGCCGGCACAGTTCGTTCCCGAAAGCGGAGAAGGGGCTGAAAACCAAGCGCTATCGGGCGCGGCGCGACTTGCGCAAGTTGGCCGAGGCGGTGAAGCAGTGGTGCGTCAAGCACGAGGACCTGGTCAAGAAGCGCCGTGCACCGACGTGGTTGGATCTGCGAGAGGACCGCGACAACGGCAAGCTGCCGGGCCGAGCAGACGGCAAGGACTCGTGGGGGCGTGCCTACGTACTGCGTATTCTCGATGGCGGCTTCGAAGTGCGCTGTCTCGGCAGTGACGGCAAGCCCGATACCGAAGACGATCTGGTCGAATCCCGGGTGCACAAGCCGGGCGGCGGGCTGTCGGAGATGACACGCAAGAAGGAGCCGCACGAGTTGCTGCGCAGGTCTTTCAAGAGGCGGGCGAAGATGACCATCAAGCCTGGCAAGTAGAAGTCGCCCAGTTGGGCAGCTGGTAGTTGCACCGCCCCGGGCCATACGGCACCGTGCTCGTATGAGCGTTTCTGTTCGCAAGACCTACAAGCTGTACGTCGGTGGCAAGTTCCCGCGCAGTGAGTCGGGGCGGGTGTTCCAACCGGCTGGCAATGAGGCGGTCAACGTCGCCCGCGGTTCGCGTAAGGACCTGCGTGATGCGATTGGCGCCGCTCGCAAGGGCCTCGCTACCTGGAGCGGTAGCGCCGCGTATCTGCGAGGCCAGATCCTCTACCGCATTGCCGAGATGCTTGCGTCGCGCCGTGACGGCATGGTGCAAGAGCTGCGCCTTGGCGGCCTGACTCCGGCAGCTGCGCAGAAGGAACTCGACAACGCGATTGCGTTGACGATCTGGTACGCGGGTCTGTGCGACAAGGCGCTGAGCCTGCTCGGCAGCCAGAACGCCGTGCAGGGACCGTTCTTCAACTTCTCAACCATCGAGCCGACTGGCGTTATCGGTGTGATTGCGCCGGATAAGCCTGCGTTGGTTGGCACGTTGGCGTTGCTGTTGCCGTTGCTCGTCGGTGGCAACTCAGTCGTGGCTTTGGTCAGCTCACATGCGCCGTTTGCCGGGCTCGCGCTCGGTGAGGTCCTGGCAGCGAGTGACGTTCCGGCTGGTGCCGTCAACCTGCTCAGCGGGCACCGCGACGAACTGGCGAAGGAGTTTGCCAAGCACCGGGACATTGACGGGCTGTTGGTTTCGGGGCCGCCCGATGCTGAGTTGACCGAGGCTGCCGCGGACAACGTCAAGCGGGTGCGCTTCTGCAACCTCAGCAGCGCCGCCTGGTCGAAGGTCGAACGCTTGCGCTCTCTCAGTTGGGTCGAGCCCTTCGTCGAGACCAAGACGTTGTGGCATCCGGTCGCGCCCTAGTCCGAGTCCCTACGCGAAGTCAATGAAACACCATCCCGCCAGGCTCATTGCCAAAAAGCGCGACGGCGGTGCGTTGTCCGTCGATGAGCTGCAGGATCTCGTCGCGGGAGTCGTTGACGGCACCCTCGGTGACGCGCAACTCGGTGCATTCTTGATGTCGGTTTGCTGCAACGGCATGACGCCCGAAGAGACCGCCACCTTGACTTTGGCGATGCGCGATTCAGGGTGCGTGCTCAATCACGACCACATCAAAAAGAAGAAGATCGACAAGCACTCGACTGGTGGGGTCGGCGACAAAGTCAGCCTGTTGCTGGCGCCGTTGCTGGCCGCCGCGGGCGTTGCGGTACCGATGGTCAGTGGTCGCGGCCTCGGCCATACCGGCGGCACGATTGACAAGCTCGCGTCGATCCCGGGTTACAGCACCGACATGTCCCTTGAGCGCTTCGGCGAGGTGTTGGACCAATGCGGCTACGCGATGCTGTCACCGAGTGGCGAGATCGCGCCGGCGGACCGTCGCATGTATTCGACCCGCGACATCAGCGGCACCGTTGAGAGCATTCCGCTGATCACCAGTTCGATCCTGTCGAAGAAGCTTGCCGAAGGCATCGATGGCCTGGTCATGGACGTCAAGTTTGGCCGCGCATCGTTCATGCGGGAAGAGCACGACGCAGTTGCGTTGATGGAAGGCCTGGTCGCAACCGGGCGCGCTGCGGGCATACAAATGAGCGCGTTACTCACCGACATGGACCATCCGCTCGGACTGGCGATCGGCAACGCACTCGAAGTGCTCGAAGTGTTGGCCGCTCTCGACGGCGAGTGCCCGGATGATCTGCGTGAATTGACGTTGGCACTCGGCGTCGAGATGTTGTTGCTGGCCGACGCGGCGCCCGACGCCGACACCGCCCGCGCTACGTTGACGAGGCTCTGGGACGATGGCGTCGTTCGCCAGGTCTTCCGCGACAACCTCGAACTCCAGGGCGGCGACGTGCGCGTGCTCGACGATCCTTCGCTGTTGGGCCGTGCGCCGCACGTGGTTCCGGTGGAGGCGATGCGCTCGGGATTCGTCACGGATGTCGATCCGTTGGCGCTCGGCCATGTCGTCGTGGACCTCGGCGGCGGCCGCCGCCAACCAAACGACCAGGTCGATCCTCACGTCGGCATCGTGCTGCGCAAGGTGCTCGGCGACGAAGTGCACACAGGCGATGTCATCGCGTTTGTGCATGCGAGCACCGACCTCGCCGCACGTGACTCCGCGCACGCCGTCATGTTGGCGATGCCGATCGGCGACGAACGTGTTCGCCGCCGCGCGCTCGTCAAGCAGCGGCTGGCGTAGCGGTTACTTGCCGGGTTTGGCCGGCAGCATTTCTTGCTTCACGAGTTTGGGTGCCGCCACGGCAATGCCGAAACTTCGTGCTTCGTTCATGTTGCGGACTTTGGTAGTGGGCTGCCACACGCCCGGCAGAAGTTCGCATGGCGGTCTGGTTCGCCCTTGCCGCAGTCATTGCACTCGCGTTGGCCGCGTTTGTAGGAAAGGCGTTCGGCCGTGAACTCCGAGCTGACGATGCCGGTCGGAACGGCGAGTGTGCCCCAGCCGAGCAGCATCATCATCGAAGCGATCAACCGGCCAGCGTCCGTCACCGGTGTGATGTCTCCGAAGCCGACGGTCGTCATCGTCGTGATCGCCCAGTAGACACACATCGGAATGCTGGAGAAGCCGTTGTTGGGGCCCTCGATGACGTAAATCAGCGTGCCCATGACGAGCACGACAATGATGACGAAGAACAAGAACACGAAGATCTTGTGGCGCGATGCATTCAAGGCGCGGCCGAGTGAGCCGAACTCGGCGACGAACTTGCCGAGGCGCAGTACCCGGAAGACGCGTAGCAAGCGCAGTACGCGCACATCGACCAAGACACTGATCGCTGGCAGCATCAGGGCCAGGTAGCTCGGTAGCAGCGCGAGCAGATCGACAATACCGAAGAAGCTGCGCGCGTAGCGGGTGCGCTGCTCGACGCAGTAGAGGCGCGCGACGTACTCTATGGTGAATGCGATCGTGAAGCCCCACTCGGCGATATCGAACAACTCGCCGTAATCCACGTGAGTGGCCTCGACGCTGTCGAGCATGACGGCGACGACACTGATCACGATGATCGTGATCAGTGCGATGTCGAAGCCGCGCCCGGCCGGCGTGTGGATGCCGAAGATGACGTCGTAGAGCTTCTGCCGGAAGCCACCCTCGGGTCGACCGAACTGCGTCTGCGGCTGGATGGTTCCCGGGGCTTCGGTCATGGCTTCGGCCTATTTCTTCGCTGCGGCTTTGCGCTCTGGCTTGGTAGTGGCCTTCTTGCTGGCCTTCTTTTTGGCCACCTTCTTCTTGGGCTTCTGCTTCAACAGCTTGCGCATCACGGTCTGCAGGATGCCGCCGTTGCGGTAGTAGTCGACCTCGACTGGCGTATCGATGCGGCAGCGCGCCTGGAACTTCGTGACCTTGCCGGTGTCCGGGTGGGTCGCCGTCACCGTCAGCATCTGGCGTGCCTTCAGCTTGTCGTCGACGGCAACGTCGAATGACTCGGCCTCGGTGAGCTTCAGCGACTCTCGCGTATCGCCCTTCTTGAACTCAAGCGGCAGCACGCCCATGAACACGAGGTTGCTGCGGTGGATGCGCTCGAAGCTTTCGGCGAGCACAAACTTGACGCCGAGCATCAACGTGCCCTTCGCGGCCCAGTCGCGCGACGAGCCGGTGCCGTATTCCTTGCCGGCGAGCACACACAGCGTCGTACCTTCTGCTTGGTAGCGCATCGCGGCGTCGTAGATGGCCATCGTCTCGCCACTCGGCAGGTGCTTGGTAAAGCCACCTTCCTGATCGACCATCAGGTTGCGCAGGCGGATGTTCGCGAACGTGCCGCGCGCCATGACGCGGTCGTTGCCGCGGCGGGCGCCGTAGCTGTTGAAGTCACGTTGCTTGACCTTGCTGTCGAGCAGGAAGCGACCGGCCGGGCTGTCGGCCTTGATGTTGCCCGCCGGCGAGATGTGGTCGGTCGTCGTCGAGTCACCGAGGATTGCGAGCACGCGCGCCGAGCGCAACGGCTTGATGCGCGATACTTCGGCCGTCATCGTTTGGAAGAAGGGCGGCTCTTGGATGTAGGTCGAACCAGGTTGGAACGCGAACAGTGCGCTCTTCTTGGCCGAGATGATGCGCCACGGCGGCGGGCCAAGGTTCGCCGCCTTGTATTGTTTGACGAATGCCTTGGGTGACATGCTCGAAGCGATCATGTCTTGGATCTCTTCTTGCGTCGGCCACAGTTCGCGCAGGTAGACCGGCTTGCCCTTCTTGTCGTGACCAAGCGGCTCCTTGTCCAAGTCGATGTCGACCGTGCCGGCCAACGCGTAGGCGACCACGAGCGGCGGCGACGCCAGGTAGTTGGCCTTTACGTCCGGGTTGACCCGGCCTTCGAAGTTGCGGTTGCCGCTGAGCACCGATGCAGCAACCAGGTTGCCTCCGCGCACGGCTTCGGCGACCGGTTGCGGCAGCGGGCCACTGTTGCCGATGCAGGTCGTGCAGCCGTAGCCGACGATGTGGAAGCCGAGCTTCTCAAGCGGCTTGAGCAAATCGGCTTTCTCAAGGTAGTCGGTGACGACGCGCGAGCCGGGTGCGAGCGACGTCTTGACCCACGACTTGCGGGTCAGGCCACGCGCGGCCGCCTTCTTGGCGACGAGGCCGGCGCCGAGCATGACCGATGGGTTGGACGTGTTGGTGCACGACGTGATTGCCGCGATCGTGACGGCGCCATGGCCGATCGTCGCCTTGGACTTGTCGTTGACCTTGGCGGTCGTCGTCAGTTGTCGGCGAGAGAGGCCAAAGCCACGCTCCTTCACACTCTTCTTCAACGTGCGGTGGAACTCCTTCTGCATGTTGCCGAGCGTGATGCGGTCTTGCGGGCGCTTGGGGCCGGCGAGGCTCGGCACGACCGTCGCCATGTCGAGGTTCACCGTCGACGAGAACTTGGGCGTCGGTGCCTCTGGCGTCCAAAACAGGTTTTGGGCGCGGTAGTACGCTTCGACCAGTTCGATGTGGTCCTGGTTGCGACCGCTGCGCGCCAAGAATCGGCAGGTTTCTTGGTCGACCGGGAAGAAGCCCATCGTCGCGCCGTACTCCGGCGCCATGTTGGCGAGCGTCGCGCGATCCGCGAGTGACATCTTGGCGATGCCTTCGCCGTAGAACTCAACGAACTTGCCAACGCAACCGTGCGCCCGCAGCGCTTCGGTCACGGTCAATACCAGGTCCGTCGCGGTGGCGCCGTCCGGCAACGTACCGGTCAGTTCCATGCCTACCACTTCGGGCAGCAGCATGTAGGTCGCCTGGCCGAGCATGACGGCTTCGGCTTCGATGCCACCGACACCCCAGCCGAGCACGCCGAGGCCGTTGATCATCGTCGTATGCGAGTCGGTGCCGACGACCGTGTCAGGATAGATATAGGTGTCGCGGCCAACTTCCTTGGTCAGGGCACAGCTGGCCAGGTACTCGAGATTGACTTGGTGCACGATGCCCATGCCGGGCGGCACGACGCGGAAGTTGGTCAGCGACTTCTGGCCCCACTTCAAGAACTCGTAGCGCTCCTTGTTGCGCTTGAACTCGAGCTTCAGATTATGCTGCTCGGCGGCCTTGCTGTTGAACGCGTCGACCTGCACCGAGTGGTCGATGACGAGATCGCACGGCACTTCTGGGTTGATCAAACTGGGGTCGCCACCAAGTCGCTTCATGGCGGCGCGCATAGCCGCGAGGTCGACGACACATGGCACACCCGTGAAGTCCTGCAGCACCACGCGTCCCGGCAAGAACGGCACTTCGACCTTGCCAGCCGTCTTCGGACCCCATTTCGCGATGTTGCGCACGTGCTCCTCGGTCACCACATAACCGTCGAGGTTGCGCAGCGCCTGCTCGAGCAGCACGCGAATCGAGTACGGTAGGTGGCCAAGCTTGGCGCCGATGCCGCCGCTCTTGGTTGGTTGCGCGAGCGCATCCAGGGAGAAATAGGTGTAGGTCTTGCGACCGACTTTGAGTTTCGAACGGGAGGAGAAGGGGTTGCGCACGGCCATATTGCTTGGGTTGCGGCGAATTGCTGGGCCGCAGTCATGGCAAGCGTTCTACCCGGTTGGGCTGCTACAGGCAAAAGCGCTCGCGGCTTGAGCTGGCGGCGCAATCCTGCCGATGGCATGGGAGTCATGACGCGCAACCCCCTAATGTCCTTCTGCAGGCCTCTGGCGCTGCCTTTGCTCGCGGTCGCGGCCACCTCGTGCGGCACCTTCAACTACACGGCGGACTTCTCAAACAACGAGTTGTACTTCGTCGACGTTGCGTTCGAGACCAAGGCCCCTGGCGATCGCCAGGTGTTCGTGACCCCGCTCAAGGATGAACGCAGTGCCAAGGTGTTGCCGCTGCACGAACGGGGCTTCCCGATCCGCTACGGCAACGATGACTTCTGGGAGCGCCCCATTCCTGAGATGTTGGCCGAGGTTCTCGCGCGACATCTCACCAACAGCGGGCTGTTTCCGGCGATCATCAACCAGGCGACACCCGACTGCCTGATCATGAAGCCGACCCTGGTGTCGTTCGCGGTGGGTGCGAAGGAAGCCATGGCCGGCTCGATGAGCTTCGCCGAGGTTGGTTTGCGCATTGAGGTGCATGGCCCGGCGGATAGCACCGGTTTGCGCCCTGTGTGGCACGATCAGGTCTATGGCAACCAGCAGGTGTCTGAGTTCAGCGTCAATCCTGTCAGCCCATACCGCCTGATCGGTCGGGCGTTGCAGTTGACGATGGCGCGCACGTTGTCCGGCCTCGATGGCAGCAATGTTGGCCGCAGTCACGTTCCGCCTGAGGTCGTGGTTGCGTTGGGGGATGGGGCTCAGGGAGCGGTCCCAAAAACCGCTGAAGCGACCACGCAGAAGGACTGAGCCCTTGCCTGTCGCAGCTCGTCGAGGCATCTGCTGCGTAACGCTTATTGACGCTTGTTGGCCGTTGTCTTGAGGTGCCTTCGTGCGGAACTTCTTTGCGCGCCGGGCTCATCATGGCGCCAGGCTCACTCTTGGTGAGTCGAGTTGCGCCACCAGCCAACGGATCCGCCCTGGGGTTGTTCTGGTGGCGCTTTTGCTTCAGCATTCTTGCACGTGTCCGTCAAACGCACTCCCGCGCCGAAGAGCCTGCCGATCTGGGTTCGGATCACCATTGTGGGTGTGATTGCGTTTGCAGGCATTGCCGGCACGCTCGCCTATCGTGACGTCCTGCGACAGCCCGCCGAGGACGCACCAAGGGTGGAGTTCACGGTCGAGGGGTTGGATTGCCCGGTCTGGTGCGCGGTGCGTTTGTCGAACAGCATCGACTCCCTCGATGGGGCACGGGTCGAAAGCATTGACCAGAAGACTGGCAAGGTCATCGTGCGACACGACCCGGCACGGCAGAATGTAGAGGTGCTGCGCAAGCTGATCGACGCGCGTGGATTTGCCGTGCAGGCAAGTGAGCCCGTCGAGAAGCGCTGAGCGGCACGTTTTGGTCAAAGCATGTTGCCAAAGCATGCCCCCAAAGCACGCTGCCAGAGAATAGCCCCAACAAGCGAGTGACCATGTCCCTTGGATCGAACCGTACCCGTCTCGCAGCGATCGCTGTGCTCTGCCTGATTCCGTTGTCCGTTGCGTTGGTGGATCAGCCAGCTGCGGCGCAGCCCGGTGACTACCAGCCGAGTGACTACCAGCCGATGCTGTTGCCGCATCCGCACTTCACCAAGACGCTCAACTGCCAGGTCTCCAAGGGCCTCGAGATTACGATGAAGCACCTGACGGTGACCTACAACAAGAAGGGCGCCGAGAAGATGGCGGTCGGCGCGGCGTGGCACCTTGGCGGTGCAGTGTTCGAGACGACTGGCGATTTGCTGATCGGTGGCCAGAAGGTCAAGGCCGGCAAGTACGCGCTCAGTGCCCGCAAGGCCAAGAAGGGTTGGCAGCTGACGCTGCACGAAGGCCGTGGCTTCAGCCGGCCAGGCGAGGATGCCATCGTTCTCAAGACGGACTGGCGAGGCGGTACGTTGTTGTTCGAACACCTGAACTGCGACATCCAGCCGGGTGGCGACAAGAAGAGCACGAAGCTGTTCCTCGACGTTCGCTTCGACAAGATGCTGGCCCGCGTGCTGATCGAGATTCCCGAGTGAGTTCTTCCGAGTCTCAGACAAATGCAGCTGACGGTGCCTCGAACGATGGTTCGGCTGTGGCTTCGACGATTGTGCGGTTGACGGCGAAAGCGAGCGGCTTTGCTCGCCGCGGTCGGCCGTGGTTGTTCCGCGACGACATCGTCTCCGGCGCGCCGATGCCGCCAAGGCTGGTGCGCGTATTGGATGAAAACGGCCGGGACCTCGGTCTCGGCATCACCGGCGCGAGCAAGCTCGCGTTGCGCATGTGTGGCCCGTGGCCCGCGTGCGATGGCGCCGATGTGCCAACTCGTGAAGTGTTCTTCCAGGCGCGGCTCGATGCCGCGATCGATGCGCGGGCGGGGCGGCTTGGCCCGGACGATGGTGTGCGCATCGTGCACTCCGAGAGTGATTGGTTGCCCGGTTTGGTTGTCGATCGCTACGGCGATGTGTTGGTGCTGCAGGTGACCAGCTCGTTTGTGCAGGCCTCGCTCGATGCGATTGTGCCCTACCTCGCGGACCGCCTCAGTGCTGGTTCGGTCGTGGCGCGCAACGACGTGCCGACCCGCAAACGTGAAGGCCTCCCGCAAGAAGTCGAGATCTTGCACGGCACCCGCAAGCTTGAGGTGGCAATCGTCGAAGGCGCCGTGACGCACACGGTGCGGCCGTTGACCGGGCACAAGACGGGCTTCTATCTGGACCAGCAACCGGCGCGTGCGTTGGTGAAGTCGTTGGCCAAGGGTCGCCGCGTGTTGGATCTGTTCTGCTATCAGGGCGGCTTCGCGCTGCATGCGTTGCGCGGTGGCGCGACGTCCGCGTTGGCCGTGGATCAATCCGAAGAGGCGTTGGCGCAGGCCGAACTCGATGCGGCGTGCAATCAAGTGACCGGCTTGCAGACGCGGCGCGGCAATGTGTTCGATGTTGTGCGCGAACTGCGTGAGAAGAACGAGCAGTTTGATCTGATCGTGCTCGACCCACCGGCGTTCGCGAAGTCACGCCGCGAATTGCCAGGAGCCGAACGGGGCTATCGCGATCTGAATCGCCTGGCACTGCGGTTGTTGGCTCCGAACGGATTCCTGGTGACCTGCACCTGCAGCCACCACCTCGACGGGCCGCGATTTGAAGAGCTGGTGCGCCAGGCCTCGGCGGGATTGCCATTCCGCGTGGCGATGCGCAAGCGGCTTGGTGCCGGCGACGACCATGCGACCCTGATCACGCATCCCGAGTCCGAGTACCTCAAGGTGCTCCTGATGCAGCGAGTGGGGAAATGAACGAGATCTTGCAGCTGATCGTCAATGGCGAACCTCGGGAGGTCGGCGAGGGCACGACGGTGGCCGATCTGGTCGCCGCGCTCGGCCTGAAGCCGCAACAGGTCGCGGTCGAACGCAACAAGGAGATTGTGCGACGCCCGGATCACGCCGGGACGTTTCTTGAGCACGGCGATGAGCTCGAAGTCGTGGCGTTCTTCGGCGGGGGCTAACACTGTCCTTGTCTGGCTCCGGCTGACGGCGCACGATCGCCTTGGTGACGCTCTTGGACCAACCGCTAGTACTCGGATCGCATTCCTTTGACTCCCGCCTGTTCCTCGGAACGGGCAAGTACCCGACCATGCAATGCATGGTCGAATCGCTTGAGGTGTCCGGCACCCAATGCGTGACTGTCGCGGTGCGGCGCCTGCAGCTAGGTGTGCCCGAGGGCAAGACCCTGCTCGACTACCTGCCGCGTGACAAGTACGTGCTGCTGCCCAATACTGCTGGCTGCTTCGATGCCGATCACGCGGTGCGCACGGCGCGCCTCGGTCGGGAACTCGGCATCGGCGATCTGGTCAAGCTCGAGGTGTTGGCCGATCCGAAGACCCTGTTGCCCGAGCCGCTCGGTACGCTCGAGGCTGCCAATACGTTGGTCAAGGAAGGCTTCACGGTGCTCTGCTACACGAGCGACGATCCGGTTTTGGCAAAGCGACTCGAAGATGTTGGCGTGACGTCGGTGATGCCGGCAGGCGCGCCGATCGGTAGCGGCCAGGGCATTCAGAATCCCAACAACATCCGCATCATCCTCGAGCGTGCCGAAGTGCCGGTTATCGTTGACGCTGGCGTTGGCACGGCCAGCGACGTCGCGTTTGCGTTCGAACTCGGTGCCGAAGGGGTGTTACTCAACAGCGGCGTTGCGCTCGCCAAAGAACCGGTGCGCATGGCGCGGGCGATGAAGGCGGCAGCCACGGCTGGTCGCGATGCGTTCTTGGCCGGACGCATTCCCAAGAGGCTCTATGCCAGCGCGTCGTCGCCGACGAGCGGTGTGATTGCGGGCGAATGAACCCACCGAGCAGCAACACAGACTGCCAATGAGCCAAGGCGCTGGGCAAAAGGGTGGCTTCGCGCTGTCGATGGTGACCGTGCGCAGCTGGCTGTTGTTGTTCGGCGCGATCGCTGGCTTCGTCGCGTTCCTCCGAGTCGACTTCTACTTGGGGGCGATCGCGATGATCGCACTCGTCGCAGTCGCACCACCAACTGGCATTAGCCTGCGGCCGGACTTCTGGCGGCCCGGCAAGCTGTGGCCGTCGATTGCGATCTACGTACCGTTTGTGCTGGTGTGGGTCGCGTTCGCGACCGGCTATCTGCGGCTAGCAGAGTTCCTTGGCCAGCGCGTCGAGCCGCAGGCGCAGCTGCTGCAGTTTGCCAACGGCGAGTTGGCGCACGACATGTTCTGGCACATGGTTGTGCTCGTTGCCGTGCTCGCGCCGATCACCGAAGAGATCCTGTTTCGGGGCTACTTGTTTGGCGCGCTGAGCACGACGTTGCCGATGTGGGCGACGCAGTTGGTCACGGCGGCGCTCTTCGGCCTTGTGCATGGCATCGACCACGCCGTGCCGATTGCCGTGCTCTCCCTCTTGTTCGGCTACCTGCGGCAGCGCTACCGTTCGCTCTGGCCGGCGATCGTGGCCCACGTCCTGCACAACAGTGTCACGCTGGCGCTGGCCTGTACGTGGCCCGGCCTTTTGGACCTGTTCTACAACCGATGAGCGACAACAAGCCCAGCCGCTATCCGCCGAAAGACCCTGCAGGCCGCGAGTTCAAGGTCTACCCCGACATGGTCGGCCGCTTCGCGCGGCGTGGCGAAGCGATGATCGCCGACAACGCGACCGTGGTCGGTGACGTGCGCTTGGCCAAAGACGTCGGCATCTGGTTTGGCGTCACCATTCGCGGCGATGACAGTTCGATCACGATCGGGGAAGGTTCCAACGTGCAGGACAACTCGTGCATCCACGTCGACGTCGGCGCGCCGCTCACCATCGGTCGCGGCGTCACAATCGGACACTGCGTCACGCTGCATGGCGTCGAAGTAGGCGATTACAGTCTGATCGGCATGGGCTCGATCATTCTCGGCGGAGCTCGGATCGGCGAATACTCGTTGATCGGGGCCGGTGCGTTGGTCAAAGAGAACGCGGTGATCCCGCCGCGCTCGGTAGTGCTCGGCATGCCGGGCAAGATCGTGCGCCAGGTCACAGACGAAGAGATGGTTGGCATGCGATGGCGCGCTGAGCATTACGTCGAGCGGGCCCGGACCTATCTCGCCGGCTACCCGGCCTGAGGTTGCAAAGCCTGAGGTTGCAAAATGGAAGAGCTGTTGCAACGGGCCTTCGGGGGTTGCTCGTTCTCGAACCACTTCCTTTCGGCTTTGCCATTGTCCCCAGCCATAGCCGCCACCCATCCTGTCCTCACCGTCTGCGAATCTCGGCGCAATTTTACATGTCCCGGATGTCCCGGTGTTATCGGTGTCTTGCTCTAGTCGGTGCCCCACGTCTCACATGGGGATTGCGGCGCGGCGAGCAGCGCGTTAGGTGTGCTACTCTGCTTCGGTGAGTTTGCTACTCTGCTCTCGGTGAGCCACTGGGTAGCTCCCTCCTGTCATCGTTATGAACAAGCTCGTTTCTCGTTCTTCTACCATCCTCTTGGTCGCAATGTCCGCCGGTTGCGCGCGCCACTCCGGGGATATCGCCACCGTCACCAACACCAACTCCTCCCCGGCGTTCGAGACGCGTATCGAAATCGACACGGGTTCCGACACCCACGCGGATTATTGCGTCGCCGACTTCACCGGTGATGGCGTGCTCGACATGGCTGTCATCAGCCTGACGGGCGAACTGCGCGTCCTGGTCGGCAATGGTGCGAGCTTTGTCGAGAGTCAGGCACTGCAGATCGGTGGCATTCCCATCTGGATGGCTGCTGCCGACTTCGATGGCGATGGCGACCAAGACCTGGTCATAGTGCGCAGCAACGCCGACGAAACCGGCCTGTGGCGCAATGACGGTTCCGGTGGCTTCTCGATGGCCGGCACACTCAACGTCGGCACCGATGCACTGGCGGTTTCGGTCGGTGACCTCAACGGCGACGGTATCCCCGACGTCGCCGTCTCGCGGCCTTCGACGCCCGAGATCATTGTTGGTTATAGCGATGGCCAACTCGGCTTTGCTTCGCAGCAGCAGCTGACGCTCCCCGGCGGTGGCACGGCGTTCAATCTTGTGATCGGCGATGCCAATCGGGACAACTCCAACGACCTCGTTGTTGCGGATACCGGCTTTTCGCGCCTCGTCATCTATGAGGGCACGTCGAGCACGGGCCTTGGTGCCGACCTCTGCGAACTGTCCGTTGCCGGCACTCCTGGTGCGGTCACGTTTGGTGACATGAATGGCGATGGCTTGGACGACATGGTGGTCTCCGCCTTTACCGCCAACCGGTTTGTGGTCATTACCGAGATCTTCGAATCGAATCCTCTGACCGGAGGCGTTGGCATTCCGGTCTGCACGTTCTCGTCGTTTGATATCGATGTGCCGGCGCAACCGACGTTGGCCAAGGTTGGCGACGTGACCGGCGATGGCATCAACGACCTGGTCGCGTGCCTCGGCTTCAGCGCCAGCATCTGTGTTGCGACCGGCGTCGCGGACAATGCAATCGGCGACTTGGTCTTGTTTGACTCGACCGGTTTGCCGCTGCGCCCATTCATCGGCCGCTTTGACGACAACAACAGCAACGACGTCTTCGCACTTTCCGGTAACGGCAACCGCGTCAACCTGTGGTTGGGTCGTGATGCCGGTCCGCTCGCAGGTGCCCGCAACTATGCTTCGGGTCTTCTTTCCGCGTCGTGGCTCGAGGGTGCCGACTTCGACTTGGACGGCGACTTCGAAGTCGTGACTGGCAGCAAGGCGGAGTCCGACTTGGCGATCATGGGTGGCAACGGCGAACTGAGCCTCGAAGAGACCATCGACGTCGGCGAAAATGTCTACCAGATCAAGGCCGCAGACCTCGACCTCGACGGTCTTGTCGACCTGGTCGTCGGTGTGTCAGGCGGCATCAAGATCTTGCGCAACACTTCGACTCCTGGCAGCTACAGCTTCGAGGTATTGCCGGTTTCGCCGACGACGATCGGCTCGGGCAGCTACCCGTTCGGCATCGAGGTCGGTGACTTTGATAGCGACGGCGACCAGGACATCACCATCTGCGATTACGTCGGTGGTGGTGTGCACCTCGTGCTAGGCACGCCGACGCCGTTTGCCTACGAGCCTGATATCATCATCAACGTTGGTGGTGGTCCGGTCGACATCGTCGCCGCGGACTTCACCGGAGATGGCCTGCAGGACTTCGCGGTTTCGCGCGACCACCAGTCGGATATCGCGATTCTGCGCAACGATGGTAACAACCAATACGTCGAGTCGATGGCAGTGCCTGTTGGCCAGTCGCCGAAGTACCTGGTCACGTCGGACTTCAATAACGACGGTCGTGCCGACCTCGTAGTCAGCAACGCCGTGTCGGGTTCGGTCTCGGTGTTGTTTGGCACCGAAAATGGCTTCACCGGCAACGACTTTGCGGCCGGCCTCTCGCCGACGGCGTTGTTGGCCCGCGACCTGACCGGTGACGGCATTGTCGATATCCTGGTCGCCTCGCTCGTCAGCGGCGACTTCCGCGTCCTGGTCGGCGATGGCCAAGGCGGCTTCCCGCTATTACCGTCGTTCGCCGGCACGTTGGGTGCCAGTGACGCCGTTTTGCAAGACATGGATGGCGATGGCCTACCTGAACTCTTGGTTTCTAGTCTCATCACCGATCGCGTATCGTTGGTTCGCAACATTCGTCAGTAGAACCTCTCTCAAGCAGGCCTGACGCGCAGCAACCTCGAACCAAACCGGACCTCTTGTGACTGACGACTTGATGGGGGTGATCCTTGCCGCGGGCAAGGGCACCCGAATGCGACCATTCTCAGAGCATTGGCCCAAGCCGATCCTGCCAGTGCTGAACAAGCCGTTGATGGCGTTCCAACTGGAGATGATGGCGGGCATGGGCATTCGCGACGTCGTCGTCGTGATTGGCCACCTCGGCCACGAGGTCGTGCGCGTGCTCGGTGACGGCTCCGACTATGGCGTCGCGATCAACTACGTAGAGCAGGAGGAGATGCTCGGCATCGCCCACGCGGTCTCTCGACTCGAGGCCCATGTGGACCGTTCGTTCTTCCTGTTCCTCGGCGACATCTTCTTTGTCACCGAGAACCTTGCGGACATGAAGACGCGCTTTGTAGAAGCCGAACTCGGTGGCGTGCTGGCGTGCAAGCGCGAGCCGGATCTCGAGGCGATGAAGCGTAACTTCGCGGTGATCGCCGGTGACGATGGCGTGGTCAGCCGCGTCGTCGAGAAGCCACGCCACCCGCGCACTGACCTGAAGGGCTGCGGCATCTACTTGTTTGACCAGTCGTTCTTCGACGCCGTTCGACGCACGCCGCGCACCGCCCTGCGCAACGAATACGAGATCACGGACTCGATCCAGATCTTCCTCGATGACGGCTACAAGGTCGAAGCTGCGGAGGTTGTCAAGGCCGACATGAACGTCAGCTACCCAAGCGACCTTCTCGAACTCAACCTGTTGCTGTTGCAGCAGAGCGGCCAAGGCGAGCTGATTGCCCCCGACGTTGCGCGTGGCAAGGACGTCAGCCTCGTGCGAACCGTTGCGATGGCAGGAGCCAAGATTGGGGACGGTGCGCAATTGGAAGAGTGCCTGTTGTTCCCCGGCGCCAAGGTGCCAGCGGGCCGCATCCGCCGCCGCTCGATCTTCACTGCCGACAGTGAAATCCGCTGCGAGCCGGAAGCCTAGTTCCGCGAGAGGCGCCCTAGTTGCGCGTCGCAAGCGCGCGCAACTGCAAGAGAACATTGCTCGCATACAGAAGATGACGCAGGGCAAGTTCGCGCGCCTTCGCATCCTCGCAAACTCGCGACTTCAGGGCGTTTCTGTCACAACCTGCCGACCTGCTCGGGCGAGGGCCGTGGCAAGTAGCGCGTGAGGGGCGTAGAACGGTGACCATGCTGCCGGCGACTGCATCCCTGTCGTATGAGAACAAACTCGCGCATCTGCGTGAGCAGTTGGCGGCGTTGCCCGGAGCGGTGGTTGCGTTCTCGGCCGGCGTGGATTCGACGGCGTTGCTGCACGCGTGCCATGACGTGCTTGGCGATCGCGCCGTGGCGGTGACCGCAGACTCGCCGTCGCTGCCGCGCAGCGAACTGCAGGAGGCGCAAGCCCTCGCGCTCGACATTGGCGTACGTCACGTTGTGCTGCCGACCGACGAGTTGTCGCGTGCGGGCTATCGCGAGAACGCCGGCGATCGTTGCTACCACTGCAAGAAGGAACTGTTCGTCACGGTTGCCGAACAACGCAGCGCAATTGCACCGCCCGACTGGACGGTCGTATACGGAGCGATCACCGATGACCTTGGCGATCACCGCCCGGGTCAGGTCGCAGCCAAAGAACACCACGTGTTGGCGCCGCTACTGGATTCGGGTTTTAGCAAGTTGGACGTGCGCCGCTACAGCCGCGACGCTGGCCTCAAGAACGCGGACAAGCCGAGCTTCGCCTGCTTGTCGTCGCGCGTTCCCTATGGCACGGCGATCGATCGCGAGCTGCTCGGCAAGATCGAACGTGCCGAAGCGGTCTTGCGCGCGCATGGCTTCCGCCAGTTCCGTGTCCGGCACCACGACAACGTGGCGCGCATTGAGGTCGGGCCGGATGAACTGGTTCGCGCCTTCGAGATGCGCGAAGTGCTCGGTCGCGACGTGCAGGCGACGGGCTACAAGTTTGTTGCGATCGACGTGTTTGGCTACCGCTCGGGTGCGATGAATACGCTGTTGGAGCGTCCTAGCACCTAGAACGGCAAGCAGAACTAGTCCGCGTGCCTGAGCGAAGTGGCAGCAGCAGTGCTGCCATGTTTGCGGGGGCGGTGCTACTGTCCGGATCATGATCGAACTCCGCCAACGCGCCGGCTTGTGTCTCCTGACCGCGGTTGCGTCCGTGATGACCACTTCGCTGGTTGCGCAGGCTTCGACGATCACCGAGAAGCGCGTGAAAGAGACGGTCAGTTGGTTGGCATCGGACGATCGCAACGGCCGCGCAACCGGTAGTCCCGAGTTGGCCGAAGCTGGCGAGTGGTTGGTGGATCGCTTGGCGAAGGCGGGCCTCAAGCAACTTCGCGAAGGTTCGTGGTACCACGAGTTTGGGATCCCGGCGCAGCGCATCGACTCGGATGAGATTGCGGTGACGTTGACGTATCGCATCGCTAAGTCGGATACGGAGCTGAAGCTGGAGCCCGGCCGCGATGTCCGGCAGTGGTTGCCATCGGATGGCCTCAAGGGCGATGAGAGTTGCACCGTGGCGGCGATCACCGATCCAGTGTTGCAGCGTCTGTTGCGTGTGCGCGCTGCGCGTCGCCCGATCATCATCGAGGTTGATGAAAAGCACGCCTACTGGAAGGCTTCCGAAGGCAAGCACTCGGTGCTCATTGGTCGCCGCAGGGCCGCGCGTCCGATGTTCTTGGTGCGCTCCGGGTTGTTGCCGAAGATATTGGCCAACAAGGATGTCGAGTGGTCTGCGCTCTGGTCGGTCGCCGCGCCCGAGAAGATGGACATGCCCCAGCGCAATGTCGTGGCATTGCTGCCGGCGCGCGAAGGCAGCGATCGCCAGGATGAATACATCGTCGTCAGCGCACACTACGACCACATTGGGGTTGGCGCGGCGGTGAACGGCGACTCGATCAACAACGGCGCCGATGACAACGCGTCCGGCACAACAGCAGTCGTGATGTTGGCCGAAGCGATGGCCAAGATGCCGGCGCCGCGTCGCAATATCCTGTTCGTGTGTTTTGCTGCCGAGGAGCGCGGTTTGCTCGGCTCGAAGGCCTTCTGTGCCCAGCCCCCGTTGCCGCTCAAGAGCGTCGTCGCCAACCTCAACATCGAAATGATCGGTCGCCCCGAATCGGGTAACGAAGGCAAGGCCTGGGTCACCGGCAGTGGCTTCAGCGATTTTGCGTCAATCTGCGATGGCGCGCTGGCCAAGACCGGCGCTTCGTTGGTCGACTTCCAGATGGCCAACCAGTTGTTCGCGCAGAGCGACAACTTCTCCTTCGCGAAAAAGGGTGTCGTGGCGCACTCGATCAGCGCTGGCTCGCTGCACCGCGATTACCATCGGCCGGGCGATGAAGTAGCCAAACTGAACATCCCGCACATGACGAAGATCATCCGCGGGTTGCTCGACGTCACGTCGGAGTTGGCCGAACGTGACCATGCGCCGGCGTGGTCGGCGAAAGGCGAAGCCTTGCTCAAGCGCATGCGGCGCTGATTGCAGCGCTGGGGCGACCTAGTAGCCGCGTGGCCCGCCGGGGAGCTGGTAACCAGGACCGGAGTTGGTGCGCACGTCATTCTGGCCGCGGTTCTTGATGATCACTGGCGCGGGTAGCTTGAGCGCGCGCGATGGGATCGGCGGGTCGAGCGGCTCCTCGTCCTGCTCCTGGTCCGACACGCAACGAATGCGCCAGGTCCAACCTTGTTGCAGGTGGGCGTCGTAGGTGGGGGTGCGCAGCTCGTCGGCGAAGTAGCTGCCGCGCGCGATCGGCATCGGCACCGGCACGATGAGATGGGCGCTTTGCGACGAAACGATGCGGCCGTCGGCATCGAGAACGTCCAGGCTGACCCAGGTCTGCACGATCGGCTTCTTGGTGCGGTTCTGGTAGTGGAAACGGCACCTCAGATAGGTGCTACCAGGGAACCCGTCGAGCGTGATTTCGCGCACTGTGACTCGACCATGTCCTTCGAAGTCGAATTCGTGCACGCCCATGTTCTGTTCGCGAAACACTGTCTGGGCGACCTGGAAATCGGCCAGCTCGGTACGGAGCGCGTGGTCGGGACTATCGACGCCGACAGGAGTTGCACACGCGGCTGCGAGCAGCAGAGGGATAGCGGCAAGGGTGCGACGTGGGTTCATGATGACTTCGTTTGCAAGATGTGGGCCAGAGCGCTCCGGGAATCTCAGCATTGCCAAGGTGACGGGCGCTACCGCCGGCTGCGACGGCAATGGTAGCGCGAACCTTCCCCGCGAGCTGGCCAGCAGCGTTTTCCTTTGACGGCCCAGGCCGCGGGAACCATCCTGGCTGCCACATGTTCGATTCGCTCGCTACCGCTCTTGGCAACGCCTACAAGAGCCTCGTCGGTCAAAAGACCCTGACGGAGGCCAACGTCGACGATGGCATCCGCGCCGTCCGTCAAGCCCTGCTGGAAGCCGACGTCAACTTCCAGGTTGCCAAGGAGTTCGTTGCCGACGTTCGCCAGCGCGTGGTCGGCAACAAGGTCATCGAGTCGGTCGATCCTGGTTCTCAGTTCGTCAAGTGCTTCCACGATGCCTTGACTGACCTGCTCGGCGGCCAGGCCACCGGGTTGCCGGTCGCCGACAAGGGCCCGCTCGTGCTGATGATGTGCGGTCTGCAAGGTAGCGGTAAGACGACGACCTGTGCGAAGCTCGCGCTGCATCTGCGCAAGGACAAGAAGAAGAAGCCGCTGTTGGTTGCGGCCGACTTGCAACGTCCCGCTGCGGTGCAACAGCTGCAGAGTCTCGGCAAGCAGCTCGGCATCGACGTCTATGCCGAACCGACGTCCAAACGGCCAGCAGAGGTCTGCAAGTCCAGCTTGGCCTACGCCAAGAAGCACGGCCACGACGTCGTCATTCTCGATACCGCCGGTCGCCTGCACATCGACGAAGTGTTGATGCAGGAAGTGCAAGACGTGCATTCGGCGAGCAAGCCGCACGGCGTGTTGCTGGTCAGCGACTCGATGCTCGGCCAGGATGCGGTCAACTCCGCCAAGGAGTTCCACGCGCGCCTGCCGCTGCACGGCTTGATCCTGACCAAGACCGACGGCGACTCGCGCGGCGGCGCCGCGTTGTCGATTGTCAAGATCACTGGCCGGCCGATCCTGTTCGCCGGTGTCGGCGAGAAGCTCGAAGACCTCGAGGTGTTTGATCCGAGCCGCATGGCCGGGCGCATTCTCGGTATGGGTGACGTGGTCGGCTTGGTGGAGCGTGCCGAGCAGGTCATCGATCAACGCGAGGCGGAAAAGCAGGCCAAGAAACTGCAGAAGGGCAGCTTCAACTTCGAAGACTTCCTGTCGCAGTTGAACATGATCCGCAAGATGGGCCCGCTGAAGAAAGTGCTCGGCATGCTGCCGGGGGTCGGCGCGGCCTTGAAGAACGTCGATCTCGATGACAAGCACTTCAAACGCCTCGAAGCCATGATCCAGTCGATGACGGTGCGCGAACGTCGTCACCCGCAGACCATCGACGTGCAGCGGCGTCGCCGCATTGCCGCCGGTTCGGGCAACAAGCTCGAGGCCGTGCATGGCTTGATCAAGCAGTTCAAGGGCATGCAGGACATGATGAAGAAGCTCGGCAAGGGGGGCATGGGCGCCCTCGGCGACCTGATGGGCGGCGGCGGCATGGGGGGCATGGGCGGGATGGGTGGCCTCGGTGGCACGGGCGGTGGCCTTGGCGGCCTTGGCGGCATGGGCGGCGGCCTCGGGGGCCTCGGCGGCATGCCCGGACTCGGTGGTGGCAAGGGCCGCGGCAAGGGCCGCGGCTTCCCGGGTGGGGGCTTTCCCGGTGGCCGGCGTCGCTAGAAGCGTCAGGACCAGTCAAAAACAACTGGCAACGGCCTTCGCGATCTGCTTCATTGTTCGCCCACTTTCGCGGCACCCCCGACGACCCGGAGACCATTTCCCTTGGCAGTCACGCTACGTCTAAAACGCTTTGGACGCCTTAACCACCCCACCTACCGGGTGGTGGCGACCGACCCTCGCTTCCCGCGAGATGGTCGCATTATCGAGTCCCTCGGCTACTACCTCCCGCTCATGCCTCGTGAGCAGGAGCAACTGAAACTCAACACCGAGCGAGTTTCTTACTGGCTCTCGGTTGGCGCCAAGCCGTCTGAGACGGTGGCTGCAATGATCGAGCGCTCCGGCGTCACGATCCCCAAGCCGAAGAAGCCCGCGCGTGGCAAGAGCAAGGGTGCTCCCGCACCGTTCAAGCCGCCGAAGAAGAAGGTGCGCAAGCCCAAGGCGCAAAAGCGTGCCGAAAAGGAAGCGCGCGAAGCGGCCGAGAAGAAGTAGGCCGCGTTAGGCCACTCAGTTGTCATTGACCGTGCGTTCTTGTTGCGATTGCTGGGTGCATCCCGGCAACTGTGATCCCCGAAGCTGATAGCCGACCCCCGAGGCGCGTCGTGCCGACGAAGAAGAAGTCCAAAGCTGCTGTAGCCGCCAAGAAGGGCCCAGCCGACCCGCGCGAGCCCTTGGCGCCGACGCAGGCCAATTTGACCTCAGCTCTCAAGCAGCTGAAGGTGGTGTTGGCGGATATCCCGATCCCGGATCCGATCATTGAGGAACCGGTCATCGAGGAATCGGCTGCCGGGAAACCTGCTGCGGGGAAACCTGGCGCCGGCAAGTCTGGTGCTAGTGACTCTGGTTCAGAATCCACGCCACCGGCAGCCAGCGGTGATGGCGACAAGGTGGATGGCGATGGCGAAGGCCAGCAGAAGGAAACTCAGCAGCCGGAAGCTCCGCAGCCGGTGCCAAAGCCGATCGAGCGCCTGCCGAAGCTCGACTACGTCGACGCGATGCTGCACCTCTACTTCTCGCACGGCTTGGCGTGTGGCTACGGCCAGGAAGTGCGCCGCCGCATCGAAGAGGGCTTTGTCGATCGCAACGAGTTCCGCGTCACCGAGGCCTTCGAAGTCGAGGAACTGCTGCAGGATCTCGAGATCCCGGATCTGTTCCACCGCTGCCTCGCCGTGCGCGAGTCCGTTGCCCAGGTCTACAACGACCAGAACGGCGTGCACATGACCTTCCTGCGGGACGCGGGTATCGGCGACCGGACGACGTTTTTCCAACGCGTGCCGGCGATCGAAGACCACGTCGTGTCCTTCATCAGCAACCTGCTGGCGCTCGAAGAGGTGGCGTTCTCGGAGAGGTCGACGCTGCGTGCCCAGCAACGCCTTGGGCTCGATCCCAAGAGCAGTTCGACCGCCAAGTTCATCGATGAATTGCGCGTCTGCCTGAAGCCATACGGACACATTCCGGTGTCCATCGGCCCGCACGGCAAGGACGGTAAGCCCAGCTTCAAGCACAAGCTGTCGCCGGCCTGCATCCTGGTGCGCCTGGCGCCGATCGTGAAGGTCCGGCGTCGCTAGACTAGAAGTGCAAAGGCGATAGGCAATCCTCCTACCGCTCCTTCGAAAGGCTCTTGCGGTGCCCGTGCCGTCGGCGACGATGGTGGTGTGGCCGAATCCTTCGACCTCTACCTGGCCTCCAAATCGCCCCGCCGGCGCGAACTGTTGACGCAGGCCGGCATGCGCTTCGCATGTTGCGAACCTGGCGAAGAGTACGAGGCAGGCGGCAGCGAGCTCGACTGCGAAGGCGGGGATCCGATGGCGCTCGCGCAACTCCGGGCCCGGCGCAAGGCCTTGCACGCGCAGGTCGTGGCCGCCGATGTGCCGGTTCTGGCAGTCGATACCGTGGTCGACCTGGCTGGCAGCGAACTCGGCAAGGCCGCCGATCGGGATGCCGCCGCTGCATTGTTGGCGCGGCTCGCCGGCCACGAGCACCGCGTGCATACCGCGCATTGCCTGTTCATTCCCGCCGACCCTGAGCACGTCTTCGAAGAGACCGCGACTTCCATCGTTTTGTGTGGGTCCCCAACTGCGGCGCGCGTGACGCGCTATCTCGACAGCGACCAGTGGCGCGGCAAGGCCGGCGGATACGGCATCCAAGATACCCAGCAGGACTTCCTGCGTCTGGTCTCCGGCTCGTTCGACACGGTGGTTGGCTTGCATGTGGCAGCCGTTCTGCGATTGCTGCAGGCAGCGAGGGCGCGCACATGAGGATGTGGCCACGTAGTCTGGCGGCGCGACTCGTGTGCGCGTTGTTGCTCGCGGCGGGCACCGTCGTCGTGCTGTCGCTGGTGGTCGAAAACTTCGAGACTGTGCCGAAGCCGACCAAGCGCGCTTCGGGGCTTGAGGCACTAGTGGGTGGCTCTGTTGGCGGGGCGGCCAATCCAAAAAGGCCTGCCGGCGACAACTTCGGCGGGGGGGGACGGGACCCACTGGTGGTCTCGGGCCGGGTGCTGGCCAACAACAAGAAGACCCAAATGGCGACAACGACGTCGCTGCCACCGACTGCCAGGCAGGCGCGACCCACCACGGCCAGTCGTGCGTCTTACGAAGTGGCCCGGCGCCTTCGGCCAACCAAAGGCACGATTCTGCTCGCTCACCGCGAGTCGTCGCTGGCTCCCGATGTTTTGCCGGTGGTCGAGATTCTGGCCAGCGGCGAACTAGTTTTGCGCCGGCCAGAACCGCGGGCGAGCGGTCCGCTGCAGGCGTCGGCGCTGTCCGGCGAGGGCCATGGCGCCGGCGTTGTGCTGCCTGCGCAGAACCTCGAAAAGCTGTCGCCCGCGGCCCGTGGGGCGCTGCTTGCCCTGTTGCAGCAGTGGCTGCTGGAACGGCCCGTGAGCCCGGCAAAGCTGCAATCCAGCGACATTCTGATGTCGAAAGCCGCGGTCCGGCGGCTGCTCAGCTGGGTTCCGTAGGCAAGCCGGCACCGCGAAGTAGTTGACGTCCTGGCGGATGGGCCTACACTCCTTCGCCCCTGTTGCATCGTTTGGTGCAAGTGGTTCGCCATGAAAGCTGATATCCACCCGAAGTACGTCGAATGCAAGGCTAGCTGCGCCTGCGGCCACACCTTCACCACCAAGTCCATCAAGACGGAGATCCGTACGGATATCTGTGGCGAGTGTCACCCGTTCTACACGGGTGCGCAGAAGTTCGTCGACACGGCTGGCCGCGTTGACAAGTTCCGCAAGCGCTACGCCAATTCGCCGATGGCCAAGAAGGAAGCGAAGACGGATTAGCTGAGCAGCACAGCTGCTCGCTCCGTTATTTTCTTGCCGGCGGCAGCTGTTTTCTTGCCGGCGGCAGCTGGCACCGGGCTCGCGATCACTGGGCTTGCGATCTCGATGGGTTGCGAAGGTCACGCTGTTAGCTTGGAGTCATTCTGATGACGCAGTTGCATGCAAAGGTCCAGCAACGTCTCGACCGCCTGGTCGCTCGCGCTAACGAGCTGATGGCGCTGTCGGTAACGCCTGAGGTGCTCGCCGACCCCGAGAAGATGTCGAAGATCCATCGCGAACTCGGCGGCGCCACGCCCGTCGTACGGCGCTACCAGGACTTCCAGAAGAAGGTCCGCGAGCTCGACGACAACCGCTCCCTGCTCGATGGCGACGATGCCGACCTGGCGGAGTTGGCGGGCGCCGAGATCCCCGATCTGGAAGCGTCGATCGCGTCGGAGTCCGAAGCGTTGCTCGATCTGATGTTGGCCGACGTCGGTGATGATCGTCGCAACTGCATTGTCGAAATCCGCGCCGGCACCGGTGGCGATGAGGCCGCTCTGTTCGTGCGCGACCTGATCGGACTCTATCAGCGATATGGCGCCCGCATGGGTTGGAGCGTCGAGCCGATGTCCTCGGTGCCGACCGAGACCGGCGGCTTCAAGGAAGCCGTGTTCACGGTCCGTGGCACGAGCGTGTTCCACTACCTGCAGTTCGAATCGGGCGGCCATCGCGTGCAACGCGTGCCCGAGACCGAGGCCAAGGGCCGCGTGCATACGTCCGCCGCGACGGTTGCGGTGCTGCCCGAAGTCGAAGAGGTCGAGGTCCACATTGACCCGCAGGACCTGCGCTTGGACACCTATCGCGCCAGCGGTGCGGGTGGCCAGCACGTCAACAAGACCGACTCCGCGGTGCGCATTACGCACATCCCGACCGGCACCGTGGTCGCCTGCCAGGAGGAGCGCAGCCAGCTGAAGAACCGCAACAAGGCGATGTCGCTGCTGCGTTCGCGCATCTACGAGTCGCAGCAGCGCGCCGCCGAAGCCGCTCGGGCTGCCGAACGGCGCGAACAGGTCGGTACTGGCGATCGCAGCGACCGCGTGCGCACCTACAACTTCCCGCAGGACCGCCTGACGGACCATCGGCTCAACAAGAACTTTCCGCTGGCGCAGATCATGGAAGGCAAACTTGAGCCGATTATCCAAGGCCTCCAGCACGCCCAGCGCGAACGCCGCATCGCCGAGCTGTAATGCATCCTGGGACGCTCTCCGGCCGCAATAATCCCTATCCGGACTGAACCTGCACCCGACCCAATCCGTGCGTGACCGATACCTGCTCACCTGCGCCGGAATCTTCCTTGACGGGGAATCCTGCGTGATTCCTGCGTGACTGACAGGCCCGGTTGCGCCACGATCTTCCGCCTTAAACCCCTCTCCCGCCCGACTCCCACGGAGCTAGAACTGATGACCGACACCGGAACCCCTTCCGACCTCGCGTCCCTTGCGCCACTTGAGCCATTGGACGCTGCCGTAGCGGCCGCACAACCGGCGCAAACCGACCCGATGGCCGCGCAACGCGCTGGCCTCGCTGCACCTGCATTCAACATGCACTGCCGCGACAAGACCTTCTATCGCTTCTTGTTCGCGGGCGTCGTGATGTTCGTGGGCTGCATGATGCCGTTCTCGGCCGAAGCCGGCCGCAGTGGTTACCACACGCTCGCCGGTGGCTTCTACCTGCTGATCGCCATTGCGATGATTTGGTCGTGGTGGGCGTCGATCGCCAACAACCGGCCGACCGGTCTGAAGTGGTTGTTGTTCTCGATGTTCCCGATGGTCGGTGGCGGCTGGACCATGCTGGTCTTTGATCCGGGTGCCGCGCAGCAAGTGGCGGTTGGTTACGGCTGGATCTCCGCGGACATGCCGTTCTCGGCGACTTGGAGCGACTTGTTCTCCGACATCGGCTCGACTCTGGCGAAGAACAAGGATGCACCGGCGCGCGTCGAAGGCTTCTGGCGCCTGCTGGGAACCGGCAACGTGTTCATTTTCCTCGGCGCATTGATTGCCGAAGCCGGCTTCATCATGGGCATCGTTGGTGGTGCCAAGCAGAACAAGAACGCCACCAAGCAGAAGCAGATGAAGGCCGCCGAACGTCGCCGCAAGTGAGCCGGTCCGGACCAGCCGAAGGTTCTGGGCCAGCGGAGGGTCCTGTGCACACCGTCATGAGTGTGATGCGCGGGGCCGAGGGCTGGCTGCAAAAGCGGGGCGTGGAAGCTCCGAAGCGTTCCGCCGAGCTGTTGCTCGGCAAAGTGCTGAAGCTCGATCGGCTGGAACTCTACTTAGAGCACGATCGACCGCTGAATGAGCAAGAGCGCGCGGCTCTGCGCGAACTGGTGCTGCGCCGCGGGGACGGCGAGCCGGTTGCCCACCTGCTAGGCAGCTGGAGCTTCCGCGGCCACGAGTTGGAAGTTGGTCCGGCGGTTTTGGTTCCGCGTCCCGAAACCGAAGAACTCGTCGACGTTGCGATCGACAAACTGCAAGGCGGGGAGGGTAAGCACGCGATCGACCTCGGCACCGGCAGCGGCGCCATCGCGATCGCGCTCGCCATCGAACAGCCTGGCTTGACGGTGCTCGGCACCGACGCGAGCCAGAACGCTCTGTGCGTTGCACGCCACAACGCGGACTACCACAAGGTCACCGATCGCGTGCAATTCTTGCACGGTTCGTGGTGGCAGCCAGTACCCGACGAACAGCAGTTCGATCTCGTCGTAAGCAACCCACCCTACATCGATCCGAAGGCCCTCGACGGTCTCGAAGACAACGTGCGCAAGTTCGAACCGCCGCTGGCGTTGTTCTCGGCGCCTGGCGATGTCGCGTCGTGCTACCGCGAGTTGGCCTTAGGCCTTGAGCATCATCTGCGGCCGGGCGGCTGGTTCGTTGCCGAGACCGGCTATCTCGCCGCGACTGCTTCGCACGAGGTGTTCGCCGAGCTGCCGTTCTTGACGAACGTCGAACTGCGCGACGACTTGAGCGGCCAGCCACGGTTCGTGCTGGCGCAGCGTTGCAGCTGACCGACTAGACGATCTTGCCTTTGCTGACGTAATGCTGCAGCGACGCCTTGGTCGTCGGCTTCATTTCCGTGAAGAAGATCGCGATGTCCCACAGCGGCTTGCCGCCGCGGCCTTCGATGCGGTCGCTTCGCACGACGGCGCCGGTCACGTGGTGGCGTTCGGTTTGCCCGGGCAGGGTGAAATCGATGCCAACCATGGTCATTTCGTCGAGGGGGGCCGGGGCGTCGCAGGCCATCCCGATCTCGGAGATGTCGCGCAGCATGCCGGGTTCGGCGACTGAGTCGGAAGACAAGTTGACCGGAAACGAGGCGGCGGCGCGCTGGGCGCGGCGGCGGTCGGACTGCGGTGTCGGCTGTGTCACGTCACAAAAGGTAGCGGAGACGCGGTTTGGACGCCAGCGGCGGACTGGAAGGGGAACCATCGGCACGGTTCCGAGAGCGCCAATGGATCCTTTGGCGTGTCCTGTCTAAGATCCGGAGCTTCCCCTGCCATCGGCCGGCTTTTGCCAGCTGATGGCCCCCAATTAGCCGAACGACGAAGAGATAATCACCTGTGGCCAACTTCAACAAAGTGATCCTGATGGGCAACCTGACCCGCGACATCGAACTGCGTCAAACGCAGGGTGGCTTGGCCATTGCCAAGTTCGGCATGGCGATCAACCGCAAGACGTCGTCGCAGAGCGGGGAGAAGCGCGAGACGACGTGCTTTGTCGACATGACCGCGTTCGGCAAGTCCGCCGAGCTGCTCAGCCAATACGTCAAGAAGGGCAGCCCGCTGTTCGTTGATGGCCGCCTTGAGTTCTCGACCTGGGAGAGCAAGGACGGTGGCGGCAAGCGCAGCAAGCTCGAAGTGATTGTTGAGAACTTCCAATTCATGGGTTCCGGCAGCCGCGAAGGCGGTGCTGGTGGCGGTGGTGGCGGCGAGCGCCGAGGTGGTGGTCGCGACCAGGCGCAAGAAGGCGCAGCAGGCGCTGGCGGCGGCGAAGTCGACTACGGCGACATTCCGTTCTAGCCCGAACTCTGTCGTCGAGCCTTCTCGTCGGGCCGCTCTGGCCGACCGTCTAGTTCGGCCGAATACCCGGCGACGCGGTCACGTATTCGATGCCGATCCTCAATGGCGAGCGCGGCTACATGCCGCTGCCGGTGCCGAACCTGCCGTCATTCCTCGGCTCCTCGATCCACAGCCAAGCCATGGTGCTCAATTCGCAGGGGCAGTTGACGTTGACCAATGCCTCGGAGTTGGTCATTCGGGATTGGGCCTACTTGCCCTGCTGCTTCTTCCAGGTGTCCTTGAGCGTCACCGTGCGGTGGAACACCGGCGAGCCTTGCTCGCTCGTCTTCGGGTCGCAGTAGAAGTAGCCGACGCGTTCGAACTGGAAGGCATCCCCGCCCTTGGCGTCCTTCAGGCTCGGCTCGCACATCGCCTTGACGATGCGGCGGCTGTCCGGCCGGAGGATGCTGGCAAACTCGTCGCCGTCAAAGCTGGCCGGGTCCGCCTCGGCGAACAGTGGCTCAAAAAGGTGCGTGTCGGCCTCAAGTGCGTGTTCCTGGGAAACCCAATGGATCACGCCCTTGATCTTGCGGCCGTCTGAGGTCTTGCCGTTCTTGCTCTCTGGGTCGTAGGTGCAGCGAACCGTCGTGATGCGGCCGTCGTCATCCTTGTCGTAGCTGACGCACTTGACGGCGTAGCCAAAGCGCAGGCGCACTTCGCGGTCCGGGCCGAGTCGGAAGAACTTCTTCGGCGGCTCCTCCATGAAGTCGTCGCGGTCGATCCACAGTTTTCCCGTGATCGGAACCGCGCGCGTGCCAGCATCCTCGTCCTGGGGGTTGTTCTTGACGTCCTTCCATTCGACGTGCGGCGTGCCGTCGTCGTTCTTCGGCCAGTTCTCGATGATCAGTTGGATCGGATCGATCACGGCCATGCGCCGCCAGGTCCGGCTGTTGAGCCAGTCCCGCGTGAAATACTCCAGCAGGCTCAGTTCGTGCGTGCCGTTGACCTTGGCGACGCCGACGTGCTTGCAGAATGCGACCAAAGCTTCGGCCGGAACCCCGCGCCGTCGCAGACCACGAATGGTCGGCATGCGCGGGTCATCCCAGCCGTCAACGTGCTTCTCTTCGACCAAACGCAGCAGCTTGCGCTTGCTCGTCAGCATGTACTCGACGTTGAGCCGGGCGAACTCGATCTGCTGCGGATGGTGGATGCCGAGACTCTCGCAGAACCAGTCGTAGAGCGGCCGGTGGTGTTCGAACTCGAGCGTGCACAGGGAGTGCGTCACCCCTTCGATCGAATCGCTCTGGCCGTGGGCCCAGTCGTACATCGGGTAGATGCACCACTCGTCACCGGTGCGCTGGTGGTGGAGGTTGCGCACGCGATACATCGCCGGATCGCGCAGGTTGAGGTTGCTGTGGGCCATGTCGATCTTGGCGCGCAGCACCTTCTCGCCATCGCCAAACTCACCAGCCTTCATGCGGCGGAACAGGTCGAGATTCTCTGCGACGGAACGGTCTCGGAACGGGCTGTTGGTGCCCGGGGTGCGCACCGTGCCGCGGCCCTTGGCCATCTGTTCGGCGTTTTGGTCCTCGACGTAGGCGAGACCCTTCTCGATCAGTTGCTCCGCCCACGCGAACAGCTGGCCGAAGTAGTCGGACGCGTAGACCATCTGGTCCCACTCGAAGCCGAGCCAACGCACATCCTCCTGGATTGCGTCGACGTACTCTTGCGCCTCCTTTTCAGGATTGGTGTCGTCCATGCGCAGGTTGCACTTGCCGCCAAACTCCTCTGCGACCGCGAACGACAGCGTGATGGCCTTGGCGTGGCCGATGTGCAGGTAGCCGTTTGGCTCGGGCGGGAAGCGCGTCTGGATCTGCCTCACCTTGCCCGCCGCCAGATCCGCACGGATGCGGTCGCGAATGAAGTCGGTTTGGGCCTCAGGAGAGCCGGGGGAGTTGGTAGCAGCAGGATCAGGCATGGTTCGTATGCGAACGATCGCGCCGCGGCGGTCCGATTGCAATCGAACCCGTGCGTCCCGGTTCGTTATGCTGCTCGGCCGATGGCCGCCACAAAGTCCAAGGCAGAGAAGACCCGCGAAGTACTGTCGTTCTTGCCGCGTCAGGATCGCCATAAGCCCAAGGGGCCGGCGGTCAGGAAATCCAAGTCGTCGAGGTGGCGGGCGATCGTGCTGATTGCCGTGCATGTCGCGATCGGCATCCATATCTGGCACTGGCTGGCGACCGGCGAGTCGATGACCCCGGTCGAGCCATCCGAGGCCATGCAGACGGTCGAGTTGGGCAAGATCAACGCGGGGTTTGTGCTGTTTCTGGGCCTGATCGCTTCGACCGTGGTCTTCGGCCGGTGGTTTTGTGGCTGGGCCTGCCATGTCGTGGCGCTTCAGGATCTGAGCGCCTGGTTGCTCAAGAAAGCTGGGCTGAAACCTCGGCCGGTGCGTTCCCGTTTGTTGGTGTTCGTGCCATGGGTGGTTGCCGCGCACATGTTCTTCTGGCCGCCGATCCAAGCGTGGTTGTTCCCTGAGCAAAAGGAGATCCCGGAGATCAAAGATTGGCAGTGGGAAACGACGACCACCGAATTGTGGGAGACGTTTCCAGGCCCGCTCATGTCGATTGCCACGTTTGTGCTGGTTGGCTTCCTGATCATTTGGTGGTTGGGTGCCAAGGGCTTCTGCACCTACGGCTGTCCCTACGGCGCCTTCTTCTCGCTGGCGGATCGGGTTGCGCCGATGCGCATCAAGGTCAGCGATGCGTGTGAACACTGTGGCCACTGCACGACGTCGTGCACGAGCAACGTGCGGGTGCATGAAGAAGTCGCCAAGTACGGCCAGGTCGTCGACCCCGGCTGCATGAAGTGCATGGACTGCGTGTCGGTCTGCCCGACGGATGCGTTGTCTTTTGGGTTTGCTCTGCCGACGCCGCTCACTGCCAGTCAGCAACGCATCAAGGCACGTGCCGATTTCGCGTGGTGGGAGGAACTGTTGATGGCGGCCGTCGCGATCGTCGCCGTGCAGTGGACCTTCCGCGGTGCGTGGTTTGGCGAGGGCGTGCCGTTCTTGATGGCGGTTGGTCTTGGGGTGGTCACGGCTGTGTTCACGCTGTTGCTAGTGCGTCTCTTGGTCAAGAGCGACGTCACGTTCCAGCACACGGTGTTGAAGCAGGCTGGCAAGCGAGTTGGCAAGGGCAACCTGGTTCTGGTGCTGTTGCTGGGTTGGGTGGCGTTCTCTGTGCATACGTTCTCTGCGCAACGGGTCAGCAAGGCGGCAATCGCGAACGCCGACAAGCCGCTGTTTGAGGCTATCTACACCCGGAAGCGTGATCCCGAAGGCACCCAGAAGGTGCTAGACGAGGTGGAAGCCGCGGTGTCGTGGACGTTGTTCGCGGATCCGAAGTTGCGGGAAGTTCGCGCATTGTTGCGCGGTGCCGTTGGCCGCCACCCCGAAGCCGATGCCGAGTTGACCGAACTCTACGAGGGCTATGGTCACCTCCATAGATCGGACGCGAAGATGGCGCTCGCCCAGTACTACGGCATGCGCAAGCAATACGATGAAGCCGAGAAGTTGTTGATGGAAGTGATTGCCGTCAACCCGAACAACCCGACCGCGCCGCACCTGATCCAACGCTACCGAATGCTACGCAATCAATAGTCGGCAGCGCGATTGGCTATGATCGTGGCATGCCAAGGGACGACTTGTTCTGGTTGGCGCAGCGGCTGTTGATGCTCTGGCCTATGGCGCCGTTGTTGCTGCGTAAACGGCGCCAGTCGTTGAGCACCTGGATCACTTTGCCCTGCATGTCAGGCGAGGCGGTGACCATGATGATCCCGCTCGCTTCACTCTCGATCGAGCCTCCGCTGGCGCCGAGCTGAGCCAGTCCGGTTGCTTTGGCGATCGCCGTCGCGACATCCTTGACCGCAAGGTCCCAACGTGCATCGGGCCGGGCTTGCTGCGGCTCAGTGTTGGCATCGAGCACGTCGAGGGTCTGCTCGCGGATCTGCTTGCGGCGATCGAACGGGTCGCAGCATGTGTGCCTTGCGCAGCCGAATCGCAGGCGGTCGACGTTTAGCCGATGCTGATGGCTAGATTGGGCGGACTTGATTACGGTTCCGCCTGCAACCAGGGCTCTCAAGATTTCCATGATCCATCCTACTGCCGTCATTCATGCGTCGGCGCAATTGGCCGCCGATGTTCAGGTCGGCGCGTATTCCATTATTGAAGCCGGTGTTCGCATTGCGAAGGGCACTCGACTTGCCGAGCACGTCATCGTGCGCTGCGGTTCGGAGATCGGCGAGGAATGTGAGATTGACAGCTTCGTCGCAATCGGTGGCCAGCCCCAGATGCGCGGCAGCGACCCGATCGAAGGTGGTGTGCGCGTTGGTGCGCGCACCGTGATGCGCGAAGGCGTGACGATCAGCAAGCCGAGCAAGCAAGAGGGCTCGACGGTGGTGGGGCCCGACTGCTTTTTCATGGCCAACAGTCACGTCGGCCATGATTGCCAGATCAGCGACAACGTCACGTTGGCCAACAACGTCATGCTCGCCGGTCACGTGCATGTCGGTGGCGGCACCTTCTTCGGTGGCGGCGCTGGCATCCATCAGTTCGTGCGTGTCGGCGGGCGTGCGATGATCGCCGGCAACGCCTCGATGTCGTACGACGTCCCGCCGTTTGCGATGGCCGCCGAACGCAATGAAATGCGTGGGCTCAACTTGGTCGGTCTGCGCCGCAGCAAGACTCCTAGTCCCGTCATCTCCGACCTGAAGCGCGCCTACCACTGGGTCTACGGTGGCTCAGGCGATCTGCGCAAGCGCGCCGAGACCGCGCTGGAACAGCGCGAGTGCGGCATCGAGAGTGCCGGCCTGGAGTTCTTGCAGTTCTTCGTAGGCGGCCAGCGCGGTTTCGTGCGGCCGCGGTCGGGCTAGCGCCGTTTGACGACTAACGACGTCACGAAGCCGACGACGAGCACGCCGACCAAGCCGACGACGTTGTACCAGAGGAACTCCACCTTGATGGTGTTGTGCACCACCAGCACGGCGAGCATGCCGCCAAGCAGTCCGAGTGCGCCCGCGAGGTCCCCGGCGCGGCGCATGAACAGCGCCATGACGAAGATGCCGAGCAGGCTGCCGTAGAACCACGAACCGACCTGGTTGATCATCTCGATGATCGAGCCACCACCGGCGAAGAACAGCGCCGTGAAGGTGGCGACGACGCCCCAGAACAGCGTGATGAACTTGCCAACTCGCAGCGCCTGCGCGTCGCTGCAGTCGGGTTTGATCCAACGTCGGTAGATGTCGATGACGGTTGCGCCACTGAGGGAATTGAGGACCGAGTCGATGCTCGACATCGCTGCGGCAAAGATCGCCGCGATGATCAAGCCAAGCAGCAGCGTGGGCATCTGCGCGAGGATGTATCGGCAGAAGATGTCGTTGGTGTCCTTGTCGTCTTCGTCCTTACCCTTCGCGTCGGTAGTGGCGTGGATGAGCACGCGCGCCTTCTTGCGAGCGTTGTCGACACTGGCGATCGCATCGTGGTAGCGCTTGAGCGCGACGGGGTCTGCAGTCACGCCGCCTTCGACCTTTGCCAGTGCCAGCAAGCTCGCCTTACGTTCTGCGTGGGCGGTGTCGAACTCGACTTGCAGTGGCGCGATCCGCGCGGCGAACTTCTCGCTCTGCGATGCAGTGATGTGATCGGCCTTGTAGAGCATCGGTTGCTCGTTGACCGCGTAGAACAACCACATCATCACCCCGATCAGCAGCACGAACGCCTGCATCGGCACCTTGGCGAACGCGGACAGCAGCAGGCTCTTCTTGCTCTCGCTGGCGTTCTTGCTGGTCAGCAACCGTTGCGCCTGGCTGTTGTCGCAGCCGAAGTAACTCAGGTGCAGGAACAACCCGCCGAACACACCTGCCCAGACGTTGTACTTCTGCTCCCAGAAGCTCGGATCGCCGATTGCGCCTTCGACTTCGGCATGCGTGCGCGGCATCAGGCCATCGTTGGCAGGCATCACTTCGAGGGCGCCGAGCTTGTCGGCGGCGCCGGCGACTTCGAGCATCTTGCCGAAGCTGCCAAACTGCGGCAGCAGTTCCCACAGCAGCGTGACGAACACGACGACCAGCCCGATCAGGATCACCGCCATCTGCTTGACGTCGGTCCAGATCACCGCCGAGACCCCGCCGACCAGCGTGTAGGTCGTGGTCAGAGCGCCGATGATGAACACCGCGACCATCGTGTCGATGCCGAGGATGGCGCTGAGTGCGACCGACGGCGCGTAGATGACCGCGCCGAGCGCGAGGCAGCGCGAACACAAGAAGATCGTGCTCGCCAGCGTGCGCGACATTGGGCCAAAGCGGTCCTCAAGCAGTTCGTACGGTGTCAGGACATTGCGGCTGCGATAGAGCGGCACCAAGAAGATGCACAGCAGCACCATCGCGAACGGTAGACCGAAGTAACTCTGCACGAACCGCATGCCGTGTTCGTGGCCCTGGCCGGTCGTGCCGATCACCGTGATCGCGCTGGCCTGGGTCGCCATGATCGAAAGACCCGCGGCCCACCACGGAATCTTGCGGCCACCCGCGTAGTAGCCCTCAAGGTCGTTGGCGCCGCTGCGACGGCGCATGCCATCCCAGACGACATAGCCGATGAACGCGAAGAAGACGATCCAGTCGAGAACGCCCACGACCGCTCAGCTCTTGATCTGCACGTTGTAGTGCGAGGTAAACCAGTAGAGCAGGGCCATGACGACCACTGCGAGCACGCAGCAAAGCGTGTAAAGCCGCGGCCAACTGCCCAGCGGCACGCGCTCTTGCGAGGATTCCTGGGTCGTGCCGTCGGCCATGCGCTAAGCGAACCGTGCCGTGCCCGTCAGATCCATAGCGAGAGCCGTTCTTGCTGCGTCCCGTTCGTGCACTATGCTCGCCGCGGGCGATGCACGATCCGATTCTAGACGACCTCAACGAACAGCAGGCTGCCGCTGTATCCCACGGTACTGGCCCCCTGATGGTGCTGGCGGGCGCCGGCTCGGGAAAGACCCGCGTCGTGACCAGGAGGATCTCCCGCTTGCTGCGCGATGGCGTGCCGTCGCGACAGATTCTGGCGATGACCTTCACCAACAAGGCCGCCGGTGAGATGGCCAGGCGCGTCGAAGAACTCGGCGGGGACTACGTGCGGGTCGCGACGTTCCACTCGGCATGCGCCCGGTTCTTGCGCAGCGACGGCCATTTGCTTGGCTTCGCGCCCGACTTCTCGATCTACGACACGCACGATCGCGATTCGTTGATCAAGGAGCTGATGGCCGACATGCATGTGTCGACCAAAGAAGTCAAGCCTTCGAAGATCGGTGGCATGATCAGCAAGCTGAAGAACGCGGCGATGACGCCTGCGGACGGCATGCTGTCAGGCAGCGACATCGGTCGTCTGGTCGAACGGTTGTGGCTGCCGTACCACGATCGCATGCGCAAGGCGTCGGCGATGGACTTCGATGACTTGCTCGGCAACTTCCTGCTGATTCTGCGCGAACATCCGGCGGTTGCCGAACGCTACCAGGAGCGCTTCCCGTGGCTGTTGGTCGACGAGTTCCAGGACACCAACCGTGTGCAGTACGACCTGCTAAGACTGCTGTGTCCTCCGCCCGGTAACATGTGCGTTGTCGGCGACCCGGACCAGTCGATCTATGGCTTCCGCGGGGCCCAGGTCCGCAACATTCTCGACTACGAACAGGATTACGATCCGTGCACCGTGGTTCGCCTCGAGCAGAACTACCGCAGCACTGCCAACATCCTGCGGGCAGCTGAGGCGGTCATCGCCAACAACACGGAGCGCCTCGACAAGCGGCTGCGTACCGACGCGGAGCCGGGCTCGTCGTTGTTGCGACTCAAGGCATCGGGCGCGACCGAAGAAGCGGCGACGATCGTGGATCGCATCAACGATCTGTACGGGGAGGGCGTCGGTCTCGAAGAGATCGCCGTGTTCTACCGCGCCCACTGGTTGTCGCGCGGCCTTGAACAGGCGTTGAAGGACAAGGGCATCCCGTACGAGATCATCGGTGGCCAGACGTTCTTCGAACGCCGCGAGGTCAAGGACCTGCTGGCGTTCTTGCGCGTATTGGCTAATCCACTCGACGAAGTCAGCATGCGCCGCATCGTCAACGTGCCGCCGCGCGGCCTTGGCAAGATCTCACTGGAGAAGCTGCAGGCGGCGGCGTTCGGCGAGGGCATGTCGCTGCGCGAAGCCGTGGCGGAGCCGAGCCTGCATGTCTCGTTGAGTGCCAAGGCGCGCAAGGGCCTCACGCTACTGTCAGAGACGCTGGACAGGGCGCAGGCCGCAGCGCTTTATGGCGCGCACGCGGCCTTGAAGGTGATCCTCGATGGCACCAAGTACTTGGCGCATGCCACCAGCTTCGGGGATGCCGAAGACAGCGCGCGCGAGGACAACATCGCCGAACTCGTCAGCGACACGGTGCAGTTCGATGCTTCGCCCAACGTCGAGCCAGATGAGATTGCATCGGCGCTCGATGAGGGCCAACCGGTCAACGGTCTCGCGGGGTATCTGCAGCACGTGGCCCTGTTGACCTCGGCGGATCTCGACGAGGATGGCCCGTGCGTGCGCATGATGACGGTGCACGCAGCCAAAGGCCTCGAGTTCCACCACGTGTTCGTTGCGGGCCTGGAAGAAGGCGTGTTCCCGAGCATGCGAACGATCGAGGATCCCGAGGGGCTCGAAGAAGAGCGGCGGCTGATGTACGTCGCCGTGACGCGCGCCCGCCGCACCTTGATGCTCAGTTCGGCGCGCGATCGCATGGTCAACGGCAGCATGGAGACGATGCGGCCGTCGCGCTTCCTGCGCGAGATACCGGAGGATTTGCTCGAGAGCTACACGCCGTCGTGGCGTCGCTACGAGATCGACGATGAGACGTCGCACAGCACCGGCTGGAGCGTTACTCCGGACCCCGAAACTCTCGAAGGGTTGCAGAAAGGCGTGCGCGTGCGCCACGATCTGTACGGCAGCGGCGTCGTTCGTCGGCTCGCGGGCCGGGGCATGAGTGCGCGCGCGATTGTGCGGTTTGACGACGGCGTCGAACGTGAGTTCGTGCTCGAATACGCAGGTCTGCAGCTGCTGGAAGACATGGGATTCTAGAGGATGAAACGTTGAACCCAGCCGATGACATTCTCCGAGCCTTCGACGCCCTGCTGCAGAAAGCGCAGGACGAGGCGCCGGCTCAGTTGCCCGAAATGCGTGCGCGCCTGGACGCAGTGATCAACGCGGGCACGGTGGCGCCAGAGAGCTCCGCGGAAGAGGGCTGGCACGGTCTGATCGGCGAGTGCTCCGCAATGCTCGAAATGCGGCGTTTCATCGAGAAGTTCGCGATGGCCAACGCTCCGGTGCTAATCACCGGCGAGAGCGGCACCGGTAAAGAACGCGTCGCCCAGGCCGTGCACGAGATCAGCCGCCGTAGCAAACAGGCGTTCGTTGCCGAGAACTGTGCCGCGATTCCGGCGACGCTGTTGGAGTCGGTGCTGTTCGGGCACAAGCGCGGCGCCTTCACCGGCGCCGTCAACGATCACCCCGGCCACTTCGTCGCGGCGCACCGTGGCACGATCTTCTTGGACGAGATCGGTGAGATGCCGTTGCCGATGCAGGTCAAGCTGCTGCGCGTCTTACAGGAAGGAGAAGTGCGGGCTGTGGGCGCGAGTTTGGCGCGCAAGGTCGACGTTCGCGTTGTTGCGGCCACCAATCAGGACCTCGAAGACGCGGTCAAGCAAGGCCGCTTTCGCGAGGACCTGTACTTCCGAATCAACGTGTTGCGGCTGTCGATGCCGCCACTGCGCGATCGCGGCGACGACATCGCCTTGCTGGCGCGACGCTTCCTCGCCGAGGCGTCGACGCGCACCGGCCGGCCGTTGACGCTGTCACAGGCGGCTGTCGACGTGATGCTCTCGGCCAAGTGGCCTGGCAACGTACGTCAGCTGCAGAACGAGATGCAGCGACTGTCGGCCTTGGCCGACGGCCCCGAAGTCCGGGCCAACGAATTGTCGCCTGAGTTGACCAAGTAGTCGCATGACCGTCGCTGCAGGCAACACTGGTGAGTTGGTGAGCACTGCGGACATCGTCTTGGCGACGCACAACGCGCGCTGGATCCACACCTCGTTTGGCCTGCGCAGCCTGCGCGCCAACCTCGGCGCGTTGCGCGAACGCAGCCTGATCCTCGAGTTCGAATTGGGTGACTGGGCGGCTGATGTCGTCGAGCGATTGCTCCAGGCGCGGCCGCGCATCGTGGGCTTTGGCGTCTACGTTTGGAACGCGACCCAGGCGTTGCAGGTCGTTCGTGCGTTGAAGCAGGTTGCACCGGAGATTCTGGTCGTGATCGGTGGTCCTGAAGTCAGCTACGAACGGGACCAGCAGGAAGTGTGTGCGTTGGCGGACCACGTCGTCAGCGGCGAAGCGGACATCGTCTTTCGCGAGTTGTGCGAGGATCTGTTGGCCGGGCGTGCCCGGGACCAGTTCGTCGACGCGCCGCCGCCGCACTACACCGAACTCGCATCGCCCTACGCCGAATACACCGATGCAGACATCGCGCACCGCATTGTCTACGTCGAGAGTTCGCGCGGCTGCCCGTTCACTTGCGAGTTCTGTCTGTCGGCACTCGATGTGCCCGTGCGCAAGCCGGAGACCGAACAGTTTCTCGCCTCGATGCAGCAGTTGCTGGATCGTGGCGTGCGCCACTTCAAGTTCGTCGACCGCACCTTCAATCTCGGCATTGAGAGCTCTGCGGCGATCCTGCGGTTCTTCCGTGAGCGTTGGCAGGAGGGCATGTTCTTGCACTTCGAGCTGATCCCCGATCGTCTGCCGGACGCCTTACGCGAAGAGATCGCGGCGATGCCTGAGGGCGGGCTTCAGTTTGAGATTGGCGTGCAGACTCTCGATGACGCGACCAGCAACCGCATCTCCCGCCGCCAAAACGTCGCACGGCTCGAAGACAACGTGCGCTGGTTGCGCACGAACACGACGGTGCATCTGCACGTCGACCTGATCGTTGGTCTACCCGGTGAAGACGAGGCCAGCTTCGCGCGCGGCTTCGACCAACTCTGGGCGCTCGGCCCGCACGAGATCCAGGTCGGCATCCTGAAGCGCCTGCGCGGTACGCCGATCATCCGCCACGACCAAGAGTTCGCGATGGTCTATGCGCAACAGCCTCCATACGACGTGCTGCAGACCGGCGCGATGCCATTTGCTACCGTGCAGCGACTCAAGCGCTTTGCACGCTTCTGGGATCTGGTCGCCAACCGTGGCAACTGGTCGGAGACGCTGCCACTGTTGTTGCAAGGTGAGTCGGCGTTCGCGCGGTTCGCGGATTTCGCCCAGTGGTTGTCGGAGCGCTCGACGGCGCCGACCAACATCGCATTGGTCAAATTGGCGAGATGGCTGTGGCAGTGGCTTGTCGACGAACGCAAACTCGTTGCCGAGATCGTTGGACAGGCCATGATGCGCGACTACGTACGCTGCGGTCGCAACGATTGGCCAGAGTGCTTGCAGCCGTTCGTGAGCCACGACCGTGCACGGCAGGTGTCGTCGGCAACCGGTGCTTCGCGCCAGGCACGCCACTGATTTCTCGGCGGCCCGGATCTTAGCGGCCCGGTTCTAAAGCGGCGCGTCGGCTAGTCGCCGACGGCGCGCTGCAAGATCGCGATGGCTTTGCGAACCGCCTTGCGCAGGTCGTCAGTTTCGGCGGTCGCCGCGGATTGGATCTGGCGCACGGCGTCGAGCACCTTGCTCTCAATTGAGTTGTCGGCGGTGTCGACTCCAGCGCGTAACCGCCGTGTGCGAGCAACCGGCGTATTGTTGGTGGCGTCGCTGGCGGGTTGCTCGGTGGGCGCTTCGCGCTTCGCCCGCGGCTTGACCGTCGCGAGGCCCATTAGCACCTTGGCGGAGTGCAGGGCCCGGCCAGCCATGGGGATGCCGTGCAGTGCCGCTTCCTCGCGAAAGTCCCGTAGGCCCAGTTCCGGGTTGCCCTGGAGCTTGAAGAGGCAAAAAAGAACGCTGTCTTTCTGCCCGGGGTATCGGGATCGGAGATTTGCCAGGATTCCGTCCCAGGAATCCGCGGTGGCAGTGCTGTCAGTGCTGAGTTCGGTCAATGTAGGCAGGGGTCAGGGGTCGGACACGGTGAGAGTGGCACCCAGAGGGGGAGCGGTCAACTGCTCCCCCCCAACTTTGGGGCCAGGTTCTGTTTCGGCTTGGGTTGCCTCCCAGCGGGCAGCCGATACGATTGTTCACTCGGCTGCCTGCCCAAGACAGCCAAGCCGCACTTGGCGGCTCCCCTTCGGAGAAGTAAATCATGTTGCGACCAATTCTGATGTCCGCTTTGTGCGCGGCGATGGCCATGGTCTTGGCCCGTCCAGCCGCCCCCCAGTGATGAAGTGGTGGTGGCGGGTCCAGTTGGGCCCCACGTGGAGCTAGTTCAGGTGGCAAAGCTACGCAACCCGGTAGTGGTGGTGGTGGTAGAGGTGGCGGTATTCCGCTCGACTTCCGCCGCGGCCGGACGACCAAGGACATCCTGAAGGTTGAGTGGACCTACCCGGTCTACAAGCCGACGACTCCGCGGCGCAAGCCGGGCGAGCGCACGGTTGCCAAGGAAGTCGAGCGCGCGCTGCCGATCGGGAAGGCCTACGAGCTCGTTGCCGATGGCGACAAGCGGCCGCTCTTGATCATGCGTGAGTGCGAAATGTGCAAGGGCACGGACCACGCGATGATGAGTCGCACGCTCGACAACGAGCAAACGGTTCTGCTGACGAAGTGGTTCCGCTGCGTCAAGTTGCCGCCAAACATCCTGACTCCGAAGCACCCCTTCTACAACCTGTTCAAGAAGGGTGAGAAGCAGAAGAAGGTGCCGCACCTGTTCTTCGCGGATCCAAACGGTGACCACAAGACGGCTCTGCCGGGTGACCAGTCGCAGTCCCAGCTGTGGAAGGTGATGTTCACCTACCTCGATCGCTGCTACGACGAGAACGCGAAGTCTGCCATCAAGCAGCTGCGCAAGATCCTCACTGAGTACGACAAGATCGACGCGCAAGAGGACTTGATCCGCAGCCGCATCGACAAGGAGATCGAGAAGAACGGTCCCAAGTCGAGGAAGCTCGCCAAGTTCAACAAGCAGCTCGACAAGGTCACCAAGGAGCGTGAGAAGCTGCGGGCAAAGGAGAAGGAGTTGCGGGACCTCGCACTCAAGGCTCCGGTCGAACCAGAAGAAGCTCTGGAGAGTGTGGCCA
>JAPYTD010000113.1 GCA_029936315.1 Planctomycetota bacterium
TACCTCGGCATTGCGATTGAAGGGCCCTACAAGCCGAACCACTACCGCTACTAGTGGGGTGGAAGGCACGTGCTCACGGGCGTGCCTGTCCGTTTCGTCGCCGTGCCACTGCGCGCTACAGGTGGCTCCGCGGCCTAGACCGGCTGACGCCTTTTAGAAGATCGACGCAGTCGCCAGCGGCCAAATCCGCATTCGCACCCGCCCCTTGAGCAGGTGCTCCGCGACGAGGCCGAACTCACGCGAGTCACAGCTGATCGGGCGGTTGTCTCCCAGCACGAAGAACTCGCGCGGTGGCACGATGAGTTCCTTCATGTTCTCTTTGTCCGCGATGCAGCCGTAGTCATCCGAGGCCTTGCCGTTGATGAACAGCACACCGGCGCACATCGCGACTCGGTCGCCGGGCACGCCGACGACGCGCTTGACGAAGTCGACGTCGGGGTTGCGCGGATAGCGCAGTACGACCACATCGCCACGGCTGACGCTCGACAGGTTGTAGGTGACGCGATCGACGACGAGGCGGTCGCCGTCGTGAAGCGCCGGCTCCATCGAGTTGCCGCGTACGATCGACACCTGGATGACGAACATGTGCACGGTCACCATCAGCAGGGCGCCGAGCATGGCATCGACTACGAAGCGCGCCCCGGGACGCACCCGGCGCTTACGAGGTCGCTCGCTATCTTGATCGGCGGTGCGACAGCGTTCGGTCTTTCGTGCAAACCACATAGAGCCTCTATCGACCAACGCGGAGGCCCGCTTGACGCCAGTCGCTGAGGTTATCCGCCTAGGTCATTCCCCGCGCATTCCAGAGACCCCAAAGCAGAATGGTCTGACCGCTATTTGACCATTGCTCCGGTGGCAAGGAACAGTGTTTGTCAGGCCGATCGGGTCTGCGCCGAATGCCCCTGCCTCGATCAAGTAAGTGGTCACTCTAGGTCGAAGAAGGGGCAAGAACCCCTAGCACAGGTTCACCAGCCCTCGTCATGACCCAAACGTCACTCAACCGACTCGCAAGGCAGGAAAAAACTCGCCGTGAAATCCTGCTTAAGAGCGACCTGATTCAGCCGCTTCCTGATCTTGTCGCGCGACTGCTCGGCATCCTCAACAAGCGGGAAACTGAACCGGAAGACCTCGAAAGTCTGTTGCAGAACGATCAGGTTCTCGTCGCCAAGATGTTGGCGATGGTCAACAGCCCATTCTATGGGGTGAACCGTAGCATCCGGACCATTCGCGAAGCCGTCATGGTGCTGGGATTGCGCGGCGTTCGCAGCCTAGTACTCGCGACGAGCACGGCGAAGTTCTTGAAGCGCGACTTTGGCTGGTATGGCCACGAGCCCAAGGGGCTTTGGTTGCACGCTGTCTGTGTCGCCTCGGGCGCACGCTTCATGGCGCGCCACATCAAGATGTCGGCCGACGACTGCGAGCTGCTGTTCGTTGGTGGTCTGCTACACGACATCGGCAAACTGTTGCTCGTGACCTACGTGCAGGATGCGCCGCTGATCGCCCAAGGAGTGTCGATCGAAGAATGCGAGCGGCAAACGGTTGGCCTGGATCACACCGAAGCCGGTGCGCTGGTCGCTGCCAAGTGGAACCTCGCCGAAGAGATCCAATCCGTCATCAAGGGCCACCACGATACCGAGCCCAACGGAGAGGATGTGCAAAGCATCGCCTGTGTCCGCATCGCCGATTGTGTGGCCCACGAATTGGGCACCGGTTTCCTGCCGGGCCGCGCGCCGCTGAATGCCGTGCGGCCAGAGGATCTTGAAGCTGTTGGCCTGGACGAGGCTAGTTGGGCCGCGCTTCGCGATGAAGTTGCGGCCACTATGGAAGAAGCCGTTGCGGCCTTGGGGCAGCTCAGCACCTAATCCAGTGGCAACGCTAGCAACGCATACTCCTTAGGGAACGGCCGAGTTCACCGGCTGCGAGCAGCACGAAGACGACGTGTCGCTTGGTTGTCAAGGTCAAGCGCAGCTAGAACTGCCGTCGGCGCGAGCTCGATCCGATACCGAGTGCCTTGCGGTATTTTGTCACCGTGCGCCGCGCGATATGGATGCCGCGATCGCCAAGTGCGTCGACGAGCTGATCATCTGAGAACGGTTGGTCCTTGTCTTCGGCATTGACGATCTGGCGCAGGGTGTCCTTGACCGCCTGCTGGCTGACCATCGCGCCGTCGTCCGACATCGTGCCGCTGCTGAAGAAGCGCTTCATGTCGAAGATGCCTTGCGGCGTCTGGATGTACTTGCCAGACGTTGCGCGGCTGATCGTCGAGATGTGCACGCCGACCGTGTCGGCAATGTCCTGCATTTTCATCGGCTTCAGCTGCTGCACGCCGTGGCGCAGGAAGCCCTCTTGCCGGCGCACGATTTCGGTGGCGACGCGTTCGATGGTGTTCTGTCGCTGGTGCACGGCTTCGATGAACCACTTGGCAGCTTCAATCTTGCGGCGCAAGTAGTCGTAGACCTTGGGGTCGTTGCGCGCCTCTTGCAGCAGGTTGCGGTAGACGGGTGAGATCGCCAGATCCGGCAGCGAACCACGCTGTGACTTGACCTCAAAGCGGCCGTCAATTTCATCAATGACGACGTCCGGCGAGACGCCGGTAGCCGCGTCCGCCCCGAACTCCGAACCGGGGTGCGGTTTGCACGAAAAGCGCAGGAACTCCCAGCTCTCCTTGATGTCCTCGATGCTGGCGCCGGTCACCTTGGAGATCTTGGGCAGCTTGTTCATCGCCAGATCGTCCAGGTGGTTCTCGACGATGCGACGCGTCAGCGGCCGCACGAACTGCATGTGATCGAGTTGCATCGTCAAGCAGTCGCGAAGGTCACGGGCCCCGACGCCAATCGGGTCGAGGTCGCGAACGATTTCGATCGCCTCTTCGGACAGCGGTATCGGCGCCGAGATCTGTTGCGCGATGCTCTCTGCGGTCTCTAACAGGCGTCCATCCAGGTCGAGCGAGAACACGATGTGTTCAATGACGGCGAGCAGCTCAGGGTCGGACTCCTGCGTGCGCACCTGCGTCATCAGATACTCCGCCAGCGACGTGCTGCGACCGGGGGTGTTTTGCAGTGCCTCGAACTTCTTGTCTTCGTCGTCGGCATTGTGCCTGCTGCTGTGCTGTCGCCAGCTGGGCTCGACGCGAGATTCGAGCTGGTCAATCTCTGCCGAGAACTCTCGATGCAGTCGGTCTTCGTAGGCTTCGGGCGATTGCGTTGACTCGCCTTCACCCGTCGTGCCGGCCGTGCGATCGGTGTCCTCTTGCCGCTCGAGAAAGACGTTCTCCTGGAGTTCTTGCTCGACCTGATCTTTCAGCTCGATCAGCGGCAGCTGCAGGACCTGCATGGCCTGAATCATCTGCGGCGACTGGATCAGTCGCTGTTCTGTTCGCAGGGATTGGGTCAGGCCTAGTCGCATCTGCTTAGTTCTAGCGACTAGACCGCCTGCGGTCACGGGGCATCGTCATGCATCGGGGGCGAACACCTCTCCTTGTGGGGGAGGGGTTGACTTAGCGAACGAAAGTAGTCGACATCGTCGATTTGAATTCCCGGCCGTCGATCGTCACGCGGGGGCCATCGCCATGCTGAATTGCCTGTCCTGGTGTGATGATGCCGTCGTGATCGTTCCTTGCCGAGGCGACTTCCGCCTGCATCAGCACGCCTCCGCCAGGCATGACACTGCGCATCGGGGGCACGGGTGCCATTGCGCTGAGCAGGTCCAGGTTGACATGCAGGGATTTCCCGACCGGAATTACGCGGGTTCGCAACCACGTGCCCGATTGCAGCAATTGCATTCCCGGCTGCAGACTGCCGGCTTCGGACGCTACCTCGATGAATACGTTGGCGACGATGTTGCTTTCGCGTAGGCGGTAGACCGAGGCTTCCCGGCCGAGCAGGGTTGGAATGGACAACTCGTGGAGCGTTGAGCCAGCAGGTTGCGATTGGCCCGCCGGCACCGGCTGCAGGTAGGCGCGGTGTTGCACTGCGACGTTCTTGAGGATGCGCTGCTGTATCGACAACACAAGTTGCTTGGCGCGCGCGATGCCGCTTGGTGAGCACCGCACGAACAGGTAGCCGCCACTGATCCTTAGATGGTGTTCGCTGTCTTCTTCGATTGCGGACAACGTGTTGCTGATCAGATCGTTCAGGTTGTCGCTCGGTATGCGGCCGTAGACGCTGGCTTCGTCGAAGTCGCGTTTGTTGCTCTCGCTGTGAACATCCGGTAGATCGGCCGAGTAGGCCAGACCATCGCTGACCAGGGCGCCGATTGGCCAGAGCGCTGCGTTCTCGTCGCTGAGCTGCTGCGATTGGCCGCTACTGCTAACCCGAAGAGTTACCGTGACCTGGCCGCCGCCGATGGAGTTGCCGCGCATCGTTGCGGCCAATGCGCCGCCGTTTGGAATACGACCCGAGCAGGTGCCGAAGTAGCTATCAAGTTGTGGCAGTTCGATGTCAGCCGCGCCGGGCAGCCCGGTCTGCAGGGTGCCGATGACGCCGCGTCGTGCTGCGATTGCGAACTGCATGTGGACTGCGAAGTCATCACTGCCGACTAGCGAGAACGCACGCACGGTGGCGCAGCCGCCTTCGCCGTAGCGGTCGGTTGCCGGCCGCGACATGGTCTTCTTCTGCGCTACTTCGATCTCGATGCTGCGCACGTAACGGCTCCACGTCATGTGCTCGAGCGATACCGCCTGGCCCGCGTTGGCGGTGCTGACCGCGCGCCACAGTGGCGCGCGGTTGGCGGCGAACTCGGCATAGCCCTTTGCATCGAGCGTGGTGGCGGGGGCGTTGTCACTCGCCGCATCCCAGACCGCCAGTTCGACTTGTACCGGCCGCGCGAGGATGCCGCTGGCTTCGTGGATCAGGTCGCGCACCTGCTCGACCAGTTTGGTCTCGCCGACAGCCAGAAGGTTGCGGTCGATCGTCTGCAGGAACAGCCGCTCCTCGTCGATCGCAGTGCTCATGAAGCCATGCAGGGTGTCGACGATGGCATCCTGAGAGACCACGCCACCGCCCTCGCTGCCGAACACAAAGTCCGCATTCAGGTCATCGGGGGCGTAGCGCAGCAGCGATCCCCATGGCAACGAACGCTGTTTCTGTTCTTCGCTGCAGATGTGCTGCAAGGGCAGCATCTCGGCGGTGCTCGAAGGTTGCTGTGGGGCGCTGAGTGCGAGAAGTGCTGGCAGAACGGTGGTCAGCATGGTTGGTATTCAGAGGTGGGGTAGACGTTAGGCCGGACCGTTGCGTGGGTTCGCGATTGTGAGCGACCCCACGATCCGGCAGGCATGATCGAGTTGCATGATGGCAGTCAGTCGGCCACCGGTGGCCCATTGCGGAACCACGCGATCACTTCGGGGAATCGCCGTAGCGGTCCCGATCGCAGCAAGCGCAATTGCGGCTTGCTCAAGGCCAGTTGCTCGAGCCATGGGTTTGCCTGACGCATGCCTGCTCGCGCCAAGGCGGCGCGCAGGATGCTGGCACTTTGCACCTTGGCCTTCGGTAGCAGTTGCTTCAGGACTCGGTGCGGTAGGGATGCGATGCCCCACGCCGCGGCGCAGGATTCGTCGCGTCGCGGCGACTTCAGCGCGGCGAGCAGCGCGGGCAACGTCGAGTCATCGTTGACGCAGCCCATCGCGAGGCAGCAGCGCACGCGGTCGGCGTGCGAGCGACTGGCAAGTCGCAGTTGTGCAAGTTCGGCGAAGCTCGCAAGGGACTGGCCGCGGAACCAGAACGCTGCCCACTTCGGGGTGTTCTCCTGACTGCCGCTCGCAACCTGGTCGTGCCAGCAGTTGAGCAGAAGTTTGCCCGCACCGTGCAAGCGCACGCCGCAACGCAGGCCGCTGGCGATGGCATCGCCGACCTCCTCGTGGCGGCGCAGCGTGCGGCGCAGCACGCTGTCCAGGCGCTTGTTGTCGACGCGTGCGGCCACGACGATGGCGCCGAAGGTCTCGATCGAAGCCGCGTCGAAATCGCGCATTTCGAGGGTCGCCAGCAGGCGATGCTCAATGCGAACAAGCAGCGAACTGTTGCTGCGCAGCATGTCGAGCAGCTGCTCGTGAACGGTGAGCTCGTGATTGTCGTTGTCGCCGCAGCTGGCGAGTGCCGCCAGCAGTTCGTCGGTCGCGTGCCGCGCATCCATCGACCCGGTCCGGGTTGCCTGGATGAGCCGACGCGCCGCTGCCAGGCGATCCGGAACGCTCAATTGACGATCGGCCATGCGCGCCGCCAGCTCGTTCGACGATGCCGTGCGCTGGCTGGGTAGCTCGCGGTTGCGGGCTGCGTGCATGCGCCGCGCCAGGGAAGCTGGCAGCGAAGCTGCTACGGGTCCAGCAGCGCTGTCTGCTTGGCTGCCAGGCTGTTCAGGCGTCGCCACTTGTGCGATGTGTTCGGATGGTTGGGAGCTTGCCGCGCCGTTGTCAGATTTCGCGCCATCGAGTGACGTGAAGGAGAGCCAGGTCGCGAGGCATGCAGCGGCGACACTCCCTGCGGCGATCCATGTACCGGTTCGCGTGCCCTCCACTGCTCCGGATTGCACTGCTCCGGGTTGCACTGCTCCAGACTGCAGCTCGGAAGACTGGCCCGTGGCTTCCACCAAGCGAAGACTTGTCGGCTCGCCAGGCGTTTCACCGGCAGAAGGGTTGCTGGCCGCGGCGGCCATCGCCCGGCCGAGCAGGCGATCCGCGAGCTGGTCGAAGCCACCGTACGCGACGGAGTGCTCGACAACGCATCGGCCAGCGGTCGACGCCAGCACGGCATCGAGGCGGCGCGCACGCTGCAACGATTGCTGGCAGCTTGAGCAGTCGCGCAGGTGGTCGTGCAGCGAATCGTGCGATACGAAGCCGTAACCGAATTGCTCAGGCTCGATCTGGTCCTGAGACATCTGGTCTTGAAACAGCGAATCGCGCTTGTCGTTCCCGAGGTCGCCATCGAGGTGCACTGCCAACACCGCGTTGGTGCGGGCGCATGTGTTGCTTGGCGAATCGTTGTTCTTGGAAGCACTCATGGATCGAGGTGCTCCTTGACCCGTGACAGGATCTTGCGACGCGCTTCGAGAACATGCATGCGCGCAGCGGTGGAACTGCACGCGAGCACGGCGCTGATGCCGGCATAGTCCATGCCTTCGACGGCGCGCAAGTGCAGCGCCGTGCGTTGGCGGTCGGTGAGCCGCTCCATCGCTTCGTCTAGGCGGTCTTGCAGTTCGCGGGCGATCGCATCTTGTTCTGCGAGGTTGCCTTCATAGGTATCCGGCACGTCCATCTCACTGATGGACTCGGTCGGCATGGTGCGTTGCCAGCGGGCCGGTTCGCACGAGAGGCGAACCAGGATTCGGTAGAGCCAGGTCCTGAGCGCTGAGTCGCCGCGGAACTTCGGCAGGCCCTTGAAGGCTCGGACAAGCGTTTCCTGGACCAGGTCTTCGGCCCAGTGCGAGTCGCGGCAGTAGCGGCGAGCCAGCGATAGCAGGCCGGTCAGGTGGGGGCGCAGCAGATGTTGGAAGGCGTTCTGGTCCCCCTCGCGGCAACGTGCCAGCCAGTGCCGTTCCTGGTCGGTGACGCTGCTCGGTCTCGGTTGTTTGGCCACGCTGAGGTCCATGATCTGCTCCTTGGACCCAGACTGTGGGTGTGCCGTAAGGCCTTGATTTGTCTGATTATCTAGCTCGGGCCCGGGCAGCGGGGTGCCTTCGGGTGGCCCAGACTCAGGTGGCCCAGACTCAGGTGGCCCAGACTCAGGTGGCCCAGACTCGGATGACCCAGACTCAGGCATCACAACCCCATCAAGCTGAAATACGACCCGTAGAACTTGAACACTATGATCACGACACCGATGACCGTCAGAGCATACGCGATCTGACCAAGTCGTTTGGCGGCGGCGCTCAGCTTGCGGCCCGCGACTTCTCGGCGTCGCGTAAGTGCCCTTCCAAGCGCATCTTCTAGTTGTCCTGCCTGTTCGCCGGTGGCTAGCAGGGAGCGTGTTTCGCTACACAGTGCACCGGTCCTCTCGAGTGCCTCTCGCAGCTGCATGCCTTCGGTGAGGTGCTGCTGGACCATGCCGAGGCGTTCGCGAAGGCCGCGCATCTGCACGGTTCGCAGGGCGTTGCCGTGCGCCTCTACGATCGGTACACCGGCGCCATAAAGGGCGTGCAGCGACTCAAGGTAGGGCACTTCTCGGAGGTCTTCGAGCAGGGGCCCGATGATCGGATAGCGTTCGAGTGACGGGTCGCCTCTGCCGATCTTGCGTGCGAGTACCAGCGCGATGGAGCCGAGGGTCCCGTAGGCGATCGCCAGGCCGATTGAGAAGCCCGGGCCGATGATTGCGTAGGTTGCCGCGGCTGCAAGCGGCAGCAGCAGCACCAACGTCAGCGGGTAGCGCAGTCCTGCCCAGACCTCCTCGTGGAACGCGGCTTGCCGGCGGCGATCTTCGGCGCGACCGCGCAGGGCCTGCCCCGCATTGCCGGCCTTCCAACCGGCCTCGAGAACGGTCTTCTCCGCCGGCTTCAGCCTGATGCCGCGCTGCTCGGCCAGGTCGACCAGCACGTGGTCGCCGAGATCGGCGTTGCCACCGATGGCTTCGAGTGGCAGGCCGGCGTCGAGCGCGGACGCCATGTCTTCCAATGCGAGGGCGGCCTTATGGTGCTTGGCTCCGGGGTGGAACATGCCGGCTTGTGGGGGCTGAGAGCTGTGGGAGTCGGAAACGGGTCGGGCCCGGTAGCTCGCTAGCGCGCTCAGTTCGCACGGAAGTGCTTGCTGAGCTTGAGGGCTTGACCTTGATAGTGCGAGCTCAGACGGTTGTCACCGTAGACGACTTCCGGCGGTTCTTGGGTCTTGTAGAACTCCAGCTTGAAGAACACCTGACCGTCCTCGAGCAAGAACGGCACATCGTGCGGTCGCACTTCGAGCACGGCGCGGGTGCCTTGTTTTCCACCAAAGCCGCTGTCGAAGAAGCCCGCGTAGTTTGTGCGCAGCTCGCCGATGCCGACATCGTAGGCGCACATTTCCGCGGCCAGGTGCGCTGGGATCCGGATGCGCTCCTTGCTGGCGAAGATGTAGAATTCTTCCGGCTCGACGATCAGGCGGCCGTGCTTCGGTTCTTGCAGTGGTTCGAAGAACTCCGGGGCGTCGTGACCGTTCTCCTCGGCCATGTCGATGATGCCGGTGTAGCGCTTGGCGACGTAGCCGATTGCGCCTTGCAGGTCCGTGTCGCGCATCGTCGCAACGCCCATCATCAAGCCGTTGTCGAGGCGCAGCTGTTCCGATGCCAGTGGTTCGCCACGATCATTGAACAATAGCGGTGAACGTTCGTGCTCGGCGCGCAACTCGTCGTCACTGAGCGATGCGTGGCCGTCGGAGAAGCGGATCTGGCACAGCGACAAACCGGTGCCAACCTTGACCGGGAAACTGCGCGGCACGATTTCCAGATACAGCGGACCGGTGTAGCCGGGTGGCACCGTTTCGAAACGGCCACAGTTGTCGGCGAGCAAACGCGTGAAGAGATCGAGCCGTCCGGTCGACGATTTCGGGTTGGCGCGGATCAGGTGCTTGAGCGGCTTCTCGACGCGTTCGAGCAGCGGCACGATGTAGCAGTGGCCCTTTTCGAGCACTGCGCCATCAGTGAGGTCAAACGTATAGAGCGTCATCTCCTCCAGGCGATCGGCGACTCGGCAGTTCTCGGGCAGGAAGCCGGAGCGAACGCGATAGCCGCGGGTCGCTAGGCGCAGGTCGAGCGATGCCGGCTGGATCTGCGTCGGCGCGATTGCAGGGGTGGAGGTGAGGGCGCCCCGTTCGATCAGGGCGCGAATCTGTTGGTGTACAAGGATGCCGTCGGTCACGGAGAAGACGGTAGCGAACGGCATTGGGGGCACAACGAACAGCGTGGCTCGTTTGCGAATGCTGTTCGTGGAGAACTACCAAGGTGAGCCCCGCGGCCAGGGTTGCGGCCGCGGGCCGGTTGGTATCAGAGCAATTGGAACATTGCGCCGGATGTCACCGCGGCAACCGGCACGCCACCATCCCAGACAAACCACTGGCCAAAGAGTGACAGGCCGCTGAGGCTCGGTGCATTCGGCAGGCCAAGCTGGAAGCTGGCGTAGCCTTCCCCAGGCACTCCGCTGGTGCCTTGCAGGGTCATCGGGATCACCAAGCCGCCAACGTCGGCGTAGATCGGGATACCTTGGATTTGCGTTCCTGGTGCCGCCGCCTGCAGCGAGACCAGCAAGGATGCGTTGGCGCCACCGAGGGCGTTGGCGATGCCGACCTTGAAGTCGATGTTGCCCAGGTTCGCCGGCACACCAGCCAGCATCTGTGGCACGAATCCACCTGAGCCAGCGGAACCAATTCCGTACTGGGCGCCGTTCGGTTGCAGTCCTTGGGCTGTCAAGGTTGGGCGATCAAACGGTGCCAAGCCTTGGGCAACGCGTGGGTCCGTCAATGCCGTGGAAACGAAATTGGCGAGCATGCCTTGCATGGAGCCTGGCATCGCCGGAATGTTGTTGAGCAGCGGATCCTTATTTTCGGTGTTGGGGCCACCACCGCCCGCATAGAACGCAATCACGGCTTGCAACGAGGTCAACGAACCATCGTGGAAGAACGTGTTGCGCAGTCCCACATTCCGCAGACTTGGCGTCTTGAACTTGCCGCGGTCGGCGAAGTTACCGGTCACTCCCTGGCGCCCGTTGTCTTCGGCGATCGGGCGTCTGCCGAGGTTGTGAAACTGACCATCGCTGAACAACGAGCCACTGTGACACGTTGCGCAGATTTGGTTGAACATGTTGTTCCCCATCTGCTGTTGGAACGTGAGAGCGCCAAGATCGAATGGGGTCTGGTTTGGCACTAGCGTGCGCTCGTAGGTGGCAATCGCCATCCCGATGCGTACCGGCGTGATCTGCGCCGAGCCAAAGGCGGCACTAAACAAACCGCCGTAGGTCGGGTGCTGTTGGATTGCCTGTGCCATGTCGGGCGTCAAGTTGGATGCCAGCGCCATGGGCTTGCTGGCCTGCAGCTTGTTGACGACCTGCGCCCACGTGCGGCCGTCGTGAGACATCTCCGCATGGTTGAGGAT
>JAPYTD010000114.1 GCA_029936315.1 Planctomycetota bacterium
CGAACGACACAACGCCACCTCGCCCACATCGTGCTTGCACTGATTGGCGGTGAAGCTGCTGCCGACCGGATGAGGCATTGCGGGTCATAGAATATTGCGCGGTATGGCAGTAACTGAGTGCCGTCGGTGAGTTCGGCGTGAAGAATCTGGGAGAGGGCGGACGGGATCGTCGTCACCGGCGTGGCCTCCGATACGTCGTCGGATGCCGCGAGCAAGCGGCAGACGTCATCCATGGTCACGTCAGGCGGAGCGGCGACCAGAACCCAAGCGACGTTCGCCTGGCCTGGACGCACTACCGACGTGGCCCCCAGCACCCGAACTCCGGACGGATCCACGAGGCGCGGCAGCCCCGCCTGGCGTGCGTCTTCCTCGTCCCGAACGCTCCCGGGTCCGGGGTCCTTCAAGGCGCCGTCGAGGATGACCTGGATGATGTTGTGATTCATGCCCCGTTCGCGAGGGGTGTAGGTGATTCAACCCAACCAACCGACTCTCTCACCCCTTCAGCCAGCTGACAACCCAAGAGCTGACACACAACTCCGCCCACGTGTAGTAGCGCTGCCGACCAGAAGCAACCGGGTGATTGGCGTGGCACTTGTGGTTCTCCCTCCCCACCATTACGACTATCCAGATAGTCGGAATAGCTAACCGGCCGCAGCCTGCCACGACGGCCGCATCCCGTATCGTGAAGGACTTGTCGAAGGACTCGTTGAACAACTCGGCGTACAGCTCGTCGCCAACCCGTTCGGACAGCCTCCCCCACAACGACATGACTTCGCGCAAGAAGACCACTCCCCGGCCACGCGGAGCAAAGCACCTAGCTCTCGCTGGCATGCTGATTCTGACCGGTTCCTGCGGAGGAAACGGCCAGGGTATGTCCGACGCCTTGATGCAATACGTGACGGCGTCCGACCTGCATATCACCGTGCGCGAGCGGGCGGAGTTGCAGGCAAAAACCGACACCCGCGTCATTTCGATGCTCGAAGGTCGGAACACCTTGATCCACCTGATCCCCGAAGGAACCATCGCACGTAAGGGAGACAAGCTCGCCGAACTAGACGCCAGCCTCATCGAAGAGAAGCGCGCGAGCCAAGCAGTCGTCGTGACCAAGGCCGACGCGATGGTGAAGCAAGCCCGCAAGAACTTCGAGGTCATGGAGAAGGAACTCCTGGCCGCCGACCGAACAGCTGCCAGTCGACTGCAGATCGCCAAAATCCGAGTCGCGAAGTTCCTTGGCCAAGCCAAAGCCAACAACTCGCAAGCCAACAATGCCGAAGCAGGCACCAACCGCGCGATCGTCCTTAGACTGCGCAAGCTGATCCAAAGCGAGGGGCTGGGCCAACTGATCGCGGACCCGAATCCGACTAAGCTGATTGGCCTGATGACGGATCTGCTCGACACCGAAAAGGCCGGTGACCTGGAGATGGGCGGCATGGCCAACCTGATCCTGACCCAGATCGACGAGGTCGAGTTGGCACGCGCGGACTTCGAACTGGCACGAGACACCCTGATCCACAGCGAACGGCTGGCAGCGAAAGGGTTCGTGACAAGCAATGAACTGGCCAGAGACCGCATCAACCGCAACCGGCAGAGTTCGCGCGTCTTCGTCGCCTGGAACAACCTGAAGCTACTGATCAAGTTCACGCTTCATGAGTCCTTGATCGAACTCAAGCAAGAGGCCGACAATGGGCAACTCGGGCTAGAGAGCATTCGCGCCGGCAACGAGGCGAGGCGCGTAAAGCAGTCGGCCGAACTGATCAGCGCCGAAGCCGAATACCGGCTGGCCAAAGACCAACTCGACAATTGGGCGCGACAGGTCACACATGCCGTGCTCCTCGCGCCCGCGGATGGCTTGGTCGTCTATGGCCGCCAAGACTGGGATGAGCCAGTCTATGAAGGCATGGAGGTTCGTCAACGCCAGGACATCATCATCCTGCCAGACATCCGCACGATGGTCGCCCGGCTCAAGGTGCACGAAGCACAGATCGACACGGTCGCAGTCGGCCAACCAGCGGCCATCAAGATTGATGCCTTCCCCGGCCAGATCGTCAAGGGACGCGTGTCGAAGGTCTCAACGCTTCCAGATCCGTCGTGGCGCAGTAACCCCATCAAGGTCTACAGCGTGACAGTAGAAGTAGACCGCGACAACACCTCGGGCCAGATCCGACCCGGCATGAATGGCACCGTCGAAATCGAAGTGGGCGTGCTACTGAATGTCGTCAACGTTCCGCTGCCTGCTCTCGATCGCAGTGGTGATCAGCACTTCGTTTGGAAGGTCACGCCAAACGGCCCGGCCGCATCGCCTGTGACACTGGGTAGCAACAACCTAACCCACGTCGAGATCCTCTCAGGAGTCAAACCAGGAGAGCGCATCCACCTGACGAGACCAACTGGCATGCGTTTGCCGCAGCCCGATGCGTCTGCCAAACCAGCCAGCGGCGAAACTGAGGGCAACGGCAAGAACGCTAGCAAGCAAGCCGCACCCTCGACGGCAGGCGGCTAACGAAGATCCACACAACACAATTACGATGCGTGGATTCCAGACCCTTCGGCTCGGGGTAAAGAGCCTGATGATGCACCGGCTCAGGTCACTACTGACCATCCTGGGGCTACTATTCGGCGTCGCATCCGTGATCTCTATGCTCGCGGTCGGCGAAGGCGCAAGCCACGAAACGCTTGAGCAGTTGAAGTCGCTCGGACCGACCAACCTGATGGTGCGCAGCCAGCGTCCACCGGTAACGGCCACAACCAGCCAGGGCAGCCGCCGTCAAGCATTCGCTTATGGGCTCACATTCACGGACGCCGAACGCATTCGCGCCCTTACCCCCCATGCGAAGCACATAGTACGCCTTCGGGAAACCCCGCAGAGTCTGCGCCGTGGATCCCACTGGGCGAACAGCATCATCGTCGGCACAGATCCGGACTACCTCAAGGTCATGAATCTCGATTTGGCAAGTGGCCGATGGCTGTGCGCGCTAGATAGCGAACACCGCGAAAACGCCGCAGTGCTTGGTGCACAATTGGCGGCATCGCTATTCCCCGTCTCGAACCCGATAGGCGAGAGCGTGCAAGCCGGAAACACTCGGTTCACGGTCGTCGGTGTGCTCGAGAATATGGGACGCGAAGCAAGCCCAGGTGGCATGGCACTCGACCAGTGCGCTTTCGTTCCTTTGACGACCTCACGCGCACGGTACGGGGACGAGATACGTCGCAGAAGCACAGGCAGCAGCGAGCGCACCAGGATTGAGCTGCACGAGATCAAGCTCCAGATGGCGACGACGAATGATGTCATACCAACGTCGCTGTTGCTCTCCAACCTCCTCAACATTGGCATCCGGCCCCAAGACGACGTCAAGATGATCGTCCCGCTCGAACAACTGCGCCAACAGGAAGCCACGGCCAGGATCTTCAACATCGTGCTGGGCTCGATCGCGTTTATCTCGCTGCTCGTCGGCGGCATCGGCATCATGAATGTGATGCTGGCGACGGTCACCGAACGCACACATGAGATCGGGATTCGGCGCGCGCTGGGGGCCCGCAAATCCAACATCATCAAGCAGTTCTTGATCGAGACGGTGGTCCTCAGCGGTTGCGGCGGCATCCTTGGCCTCGCAGTCGGCTTGCTGGTTCCGTTCGCAATCACGCAGATCAGCGGCAACCTCACCATCGTTCGCTTCGAACATGTGATGCTCGCGTTCTGCATTTCCACCGCAGTTGGCGTGGCCTTCGGGATCTACCCCGCTTGGCGTGCCGCAAACATGGACCCGGTCGATGCCCTGCGCCACACGTAGAGTTCGCCGCCTAGTAACCTAGAGCACCGACACGCGCGCACCGCTCCCCAACAGCGACCTCGCCGGCACTTGATCACACGCCCTTCGCGCCGATCAGCACTGCGCATCAAGACAAGCCGGCGTTGACGAGACGATCTCGCAACGGCATCGTGGGGATGCGGCACTGCGGTATCGATACGCGATTCCAACCAGCACCGCCTCAATCCAATATTTGGTTCACACCACAAGGAGTTGCCATGCGCGGTTCTATCGCTCTGCTTATCTGTGCCCTAGTCGTCCCTGTCTGCGGATGTTCGAAAGAGGAGGTAGTGGCCGTGGGCACACAAGCCGCTTGGGGCGAAAAGTTCGCCGCCGCGAATAGCATCCGACAAGCTGAGACCAAAGATGCTGCGATGGCGGATTTGGCAACGCAAGCCGCTCAAGTTGGGCAATGGTCTATTTTGCTGAAGGCACTCGACAACATCCGAAACACCCAAACCCACGACGAAGCAGCGCGTGCAAGCGCTACTGCGCTCGCCAAACGAGGCCGCCTCGACTACGCGCGGCAAATCGCCGACAAGATCCATGACACGGCGATCAAGGATGACACACTCAAACAAATCGTCAAAGTCAAGTAGCCAATGCGCCGTTTAGGCCGCACGACCTGGCGTTAGACTGAGAGATCTCCCCCCTTGCGCATCTGCCTTCTGACTACACAGGACCTCGACGCGCTGTCAGAGGATGACACGGACGCAGATTGGCCGTGTGATCCGCGCGCCCATTCCTCCCCGATGATGAGTGGCATGTTGCGGTCCTCTCAGGCAAGCAGAAGGCTGTTGGGCAAACGGAGCGCTTGATCGAAGAGGGCTACGACCTCTTCTTCAATCTCTGTGATGGGGATGCCGGTTGTTCCCGGATGACCTGTGCCGTAGTTCGCCCAGCTCGCGGGCTCCGCACTGGTTTCGCAGCAGGTTCTTCCCTGCAACTGCGCGCTCCCGCCTCTATGCTCGCGGCGCGTCATGTGCGATCCGACCCACCAAGACATCCATGATGCGGCAGAGCAGGTTGGCTTTGGCTGACGCTACCGACCGTCCACCCTATGTGCCCGCGCTCGACGGACTGCGGGCCTTCGCGGTGATGCTGGTGATGTGGGGGCATGTCCCGCTCGGAGTACCCGGCTACCCGGAATGGCTCGCTTTAGCGCGGGGCGTGATGAGCCCTGGCGAATTCGGGGTCGAGGTCTTCTTCGTGCTCAGCGGTTTCCTGATCACGCGCATTCTGTTGGCCGAGCGCCGCCGTCAGAAACCGGTGCGTTGGTTCTTGCTGCGGCGATTGTTGCGCATCTTCCCGATCTACTACCTGTTGATCGTGGCGATGGCGTTTGTGCGGCCAGGGCCGGCGCTGTGGTGGTGCACGGCATACCTCGGCAACGTCTACGTCATGACGAACACGCACGCGAGCTTGTTGCCGCATACGTGGTCGCTGTGTGTCGAGGAACACTTCTATCTGCTGTGGCCGATCGCGGTCGCGTTCCTGCCCATGCGCTGGCCGTTGCGGCTAATGGCAGGCGTGGTGATGCCGCTAGCAATCGTGGGCGCGTTTCTGGTCTGTCACTGGGTCGAACCTGCGCTAGCCGACAAGATCGTCAGGTTCGGATCGCCGTTCCGATTCTTTGGACTCGGGGCCGGATGCCTACTTGCGTTCTGGGAGCCGGTGCTACGCGAGCGATTGGTTCGCGCCGTGCTGCTAGGGTTGGGCCTTATCGTGACAGGGATCGTGCTGTGGCCCGTGTTCTGGGTGTTGTTTGCGCCAGAGGTCTTTGGGTTCGGTCTACCGATGCACCAGTCGCCCACGTTCGGCCTGCTCTACGGCGGCGCCTTGGCGGCCGGGATTGTGCTAACAGTCGTGAGCCTGTCGTTTGCTGGAAGCGCGGTGGTGCGTCCGATGTCGTGGTGGCTGCCGCGCAGCATTGGTCGAATCAGCTACGGCCTCTATCTATACCACTGGCCGATCTACTGCCTGGTCTTTCAAGGCGGCGCGACGCCGGCGAACTTGGTGTTGGCGGTCGGTCTGACGTTTGCCGTGGCGACGACCTCCTACTGGGTCATCGAGCGACCTCTGCTAAAGCTCGGTAGCCGCTTTCGCTGACCACTTACGATGCGATCGTCGACACACGCCTGTTAGACGAGGTCCCCACCAGCGGCATCGACTTGATCATCGGCAACCACTAGATCGGTTGCCGCGAGTGCCGCCTCCCATGCCAATGGGTTGTGCGCGTGCCCTGCGCAACCGACGGTGAGCGGCACACCATCAACTCCCTCACTGAGTGCTTCGGTAACTACCGAATAACTCAGTGAGAGTCGTCGCAAGTAGTGTGTCTATGGATGGCCACAAGAACAGACCTACATGGCACCTTTTGGGACCAGTAGGTCGGAGGTTCAAATCCTCTCGGCCCGACCATCTCCAACCACCTTCAACGGGCCGCCGATCGCCATGAAAGAACGATGCGCCGTGGATCAAAGACCGTTTCTTGGCGGTCCGCACCTGCGAGAACACCGCCCTTGCGCGCGTCGGCACGCCGGCTTCTAATCGGTGGAGTGCTTGCTCTCACCGGACTCCAGGAACTCTCCTCGCTGTTTGTCCCGGGTGACCTGGACCTAAAAACGCTAGGCATCCATCTACTCGTCGCGCTCGTGCTCGGCCATATTCTGGGCTGGCACTTCGTGCGCTTTGCGCCGGTCATGGGCCACAAGGAGAAGCTGGCCCGCGTCTTCGTTTGGCTCACCGCGACCACGCTGTTGATCATCAGCGTGGTCAAGGTGTCGCTGGCCTTGTCGCTCGGTCTGGTCGGCGCACTTTCGATCATCCGCTTCCGCACACCGATCAAGGAACCCGAAGAGCTGGCCTACTTGTTCGTTTGCGTTGCGGTCGGCGTCGGCCTGGGCGCGGAGCGACTGTGGGAGACCTTGCTGGTGTTCGTCGTCATGCTGGCCTACATGGCACTGCGCTCGAATCGAAAGTCCGGGCAGTCCTCGCTGCGCACCATCCTGCACGTGTCGGTGCCCGGAACCACCACCGAGTCGCCGCTGTCCAAGATCCTCTCCCTGACGAAGACGCATTGCGACCGCGTCGACCTGCGACGGGTCGACCGACTCGACGGAGAGTTCCAGGCCAGCCTGTTCATCGAGTTGGCTTCGACAGAACGACTGCAGAATCTCTTGGACGCGATGGCGGAAACGTGGTCGAAGGCGACACTCAGCGTCGTGGAACGCGGCGTCTCGGAGTAACTGCCGATGCTGGTGCAGTCACGACAATCCAGCGACCGGCACACGATCGCCTGGATCTGGGTACTGCTCGCCGGCCCCGTGCTCGGCGCGGCGTTCGGCATGTCGTGGAACGACCGCGAGCCGCCCGACCCCGCGAAGCAGACGCCTGAGCGAGGCGCGTCGAACGACGAGACCGTCGATCGCACGGTTCCCGACGAGGCCTCGGCGAAGCCGAGGCCCGAAGATCCCGACCGCACACAACCGGCACTCTACGAGCAGAAGATCCTCGGCAAGTGATGCGCTACGAGATCAAGACGATCGTCGCGGAATCGGACCTGCCCAGGGTGCGATCCGAACTACTACTGCTGCCGGCGGCCTTGCGTCGCCTGCACCCGAATCGCATCGTGCAGAGCATCTACTTCGACACACCCGACAACGACGCGGTGGAGAGCAACCTCGCCGGCATCTCCGTGCGGAGCAAACTACGCTGGCGGTGGTACGGAGCAGCCGTCGATGCCGCCGCGGGCCGACTCGAACAAAAGCAACGCGTCAACGGCGTCGGCACCAAACAGGTCCACGCGATCGACCGGCCGCTGACGATCCGCGGAGTCGATCGGCGCCGCTTCACCACCGAACTTGAGGCGCGCCTGCCGGCGGCAGCGCGCGCCGAACTCACGCGGCTCGAACCGGTCCAGTGGATTCGCTATCACCGCACGTACCTTGGCAGCGCCGATGGAGACCTGCGCATAACTCTGGACAGTCGATTGACCGCGTTCGATCAGCGCATCAGCCCGGTGTTGCAGTGCGACGCCGCGACTCCGCTGCCGAGGATCGGGATCATCGAAGTCAAGGCCGACGCGGATCATCGCGCGGCGGCCGAGAGCTTCGTGCAGGGCATGGGCTGGCGCTCCGGACGCTGTTCCAAGTTCGTGATCGCTTCCTGCCCATCCGAGATCCGCCTGGCGAGTCGCTGGGCCGACGAATGAACACCAACATGTCGAAGCACTTGTCACTGGTTCTCGTGCTCGCCGCCTGCGTATCGCCGGCGCCGATCCAGCCGCAGGATCCGAACGGTTTGCCGGGCCCGCGCGCGCGCAGCCTGACCGGAGCCGTTCCCGCCCCACCAGGCGAGCACGGGTTCTCGTTCCTCGTCGGCGGCCACCTGTACGGCAACCCCGGCGCCCTGTCCGGCGTGCCCAGCACGACGCTGCTCATGCAGGCGCATGCGATCCGCAACAGCCCCGATCAGTTCATCGTCTCCACCGGCGACTTCGTGCGGGCGTTCAGCCCACCGATGCTGGTGCCGACCTTCGAACTGTTCCGCTTCATGGAGAAGCCGGTATTCAACGCGCCGGGCAACCACGACTACATGCCCGGGGAATACGAAGAGCTGTGCGGGCCGAGCTTCGGCAGCTTCGAATACGGCAACGTGCTGTTCGTGCTGCTGAACACGGAGCTACAACGATGGCATTTCGAGCGCGAGCAGATCGACATGGTGAAGGCCACCGCCGACTGGGTGCTGCGCCAATCACACATCGATCACGTATTCTACTTCGCCCACAAGGTGGTGTTCGCCGTCGACGAGCCGCGTTACGCATCGTTGTTGCGGAACTGCAACGGCCGCGACGGTCTGGAGGGCACCAGCAACTTCTCCTCCGAGGTCCTGCCGTCCCTGCGTCGAGTCGCCGAACACAAACGCGTCTTGTGGTTCTGCGGCGATCTGGGCGTGCACTGGGGCTTCAGCCTGTTCTACGACGAACGGCCCGACGGGATCACATACCTGGGCTGCGGCCTCGGCTCGACCGAGAGTGACTGCATGCTGCGATTACGGGTCGCCGGCAAGTCGCTGCACATCGATCCGGTGCCGATGCACAAAGGCGCCACGATCAAGAACGGCATGCGGATCGACAAAGACGTCGCAGCCTACGGACCCGATTTCTGGAACCAGCATTTCGACAAGCGGGCGCGCGAACAGTTGCCGAAGATCGGCGACGGCAAGTAGGCCCGCGAGTTCGGAGACTCTCCACACCCTTCGCGTCACTCAGCAACTAACGAACGGCAGTTGTTCGTTAGGTTTGGGGTCCGCGCTGCTTGGCTGTGTCGAAACTGACGGCACGATTCTCGGCCGCGGAGGCGCTAGCCGAGTCGATACGTGATGCGCCCGCGCGACAGGTCGTAGGGCGACAATTCGGCGCGAACGCGGTCACCTGGCGTGATCTTGATCCGGAACCGCCCCATCTTGCCACCGGTCTTGCAGATGGGTTCATGGTCGGAGCCGTCGATACGAACGCGGTAGCGCCCGGCACCGAGAGCCTGCACGACTTCGCCTTCGACCTCGATTGCTTCTTCTTTAACTGAGCCCGAAGGACCCCCGCCAGAACCTCGACGTTGCCGACTCATTTGGTCGGGTCCAGGGTCACAGGAGACAGACAATCAGAAGATTGCGGGAGGTCGGGGCGCAGACAGGCGCTCAGAACGTCAGACATGACGTCCTGGACTGGAGCTTGAGTTGCATGCATAAGTTGTTCATACAGCTTAGGGGCAATGGTGGTCGCACGCTAGAGGGTCTGGGCTGGGGAGGCTCCGGTAGCCAACTGCACGGTCCAAGGACGACAGCGCCCCGCCCGAAGCTGACTACGGCGACAAACTCTCCTAGTAGCCAACCAAAAGGCCTCTCCAGACTGGAGATACACCGCAGGCATCGACCGGGAGGCCCCCACCACTACATGCCAATTGGCGGTATGCACGGTACCAACGAGAAGTCGTCGGCGAAGGGCGCCTGCGCCTGAAAGCCGTTGGGTTGCTTGGAACAGCCACAAGCGGCGGCGACGGCAGCGCAAGGGCCTTCGACCGGCATTGCATCGATAGCCTGCCCTGGTCGTGAGCTACGGCAAGGGGGGCACCAATCGCGAGCTTGTTGGTCTTGAGTTGGTTCGAACGGTACGTGGCACCGTTCGCCCAACTCGCACCAAGCGCGCGACTGGGCGGAGGGCCTACAACCCGACCAGCGCGTGGCCGAGGTCGGACGTCAAAAAGCCGAGCGCGTTGGCTGCCAGGTCCAAACCAACCGCCTGGTGGTAGATCGACTGGCCGAGCCACACCGGGTTGTTCGGAATGGCGAGCGACCATTGGCCAACGCCGGCGTTGGCGGCGGCCGTTTCGTTGCTGATGATCAGCAAGCCAAGCGTGCACCCAGGCATGCCAATGCTGGTCAGATCGAGGGCCGGTACGATTGGCGTTGTGCCAGCAACCATGACGAAGATCGGCACCGCAACTGGGAGGTTCGCGACATCGACCTTCATCGTCGAACCGATCACCGGAAGCGCACTGGGCACACCGGTCAACGTGATCGGCATGCCGCTCGTGCCAACGCAGCCGGCACCTGAAGTCGTATGGCTGGCGAAGGACGCAGAGGTGCCGTTCCACAACTGCTCGGCGCGGGTAAACGCTTCGTCGCCGATCTCCTGCCCCATGACGCGGCCCGGAAGGTCGTCGGCAGGCGGATGGATGCCACCCCAGATGCGCGACAACGAGCACTGGTCAGACGCGTCGTAGTAGCTCGCCCACTGCAACGTCACGTTGACGCTCGGTCCATCTTCGAAGACGAGGAACTGATCCTGCAGGCACTGGAACTCACCGAGGCCGCCGGGGAACCAGGGCGAACCCGTGAGACGATCGAGCACGACCGCCGCCGCACGGCTAAAGGTGCTGTGGCCGGAGACGTAACCGGCGAACGGCGGCGTCACAAACGAGGGACGCTGGTATGGCCACCACCGCTCGAGCAGGATCCAACCGACACCGGCGACATCCGTCGCCGGGTTGACGATGAAGGACGGGCCCCGCCAGGCGAGCACCGCGACCTTGCCAACTTCTGATGCAAGGTGTTCGTGACGCTGGCCGGCGGCCGCACTTGCAACGGTGACCTGTTCGATCAACCCAGGGTGGAGC
>JAPYTD010000027.1:0-1313 GCA_029936315.1 Planctomycetota bacterium
TCTTCATCGAGGGGCGCCTTGTGATTCTTGGGGAAGAACCGCCTTAGGCCGAGGCGGTAGTTTCGCAGCAGCCGACCGGTCGGGGTGCGCGCGATGACGTGGATGCGGTTCTGCGGGGCCATCGTCAACAGCACGAGCTGACCTGCTTGGATGTCGGCCTGTTCGGTCTTCGCAAAGCCCTTCGCAGTCGCCCGGATCGTGTGCGGGCCGGCGCGCATGCCGCGCACGAGGAACGCGCCGTGCTCATCGCTGAACGCGATCAGAATCGGTAGGTCGGCCTTCTTTGGCAGCGCCTCGATGCGCGCATTTGTGATCGCAAGGCCGGTCGTGGTGCGAACGTCGCCACTCAGCGTCTTGCCCGGCGGCAACTCGAAGTTGACCGTGGCCGGTGCGTCGACCTTGAGTTCGACATCCTGCTTCACGACCTGCGCGAAGCCCGGCGCAATCGCCGATACGCGCACGATGCCACGGCTCGGTGCGTGTTGCAGTTCGTACTCGCCGAAGGTGTTGGCGTGTGCGATCAACGCGCCTTGTTCGCCGGGTAACGCCCGCATGGCCGCATCGGCGAAGACCCCGCCGCTCGCAACGGTGACGACGGCTTGCGGTACGGGCATGCCGGGCTGCCCGGCCACCGTGACGCGGCCGCGGATCGTTATGCCAGTTTCGAGCATCAGCATGCCCATGTCGTGCCATGTGTCGGGCAGTAGGCGCAGGTTGGTTCTGCGCACCGTCGCGTGGTGATCCGATAGCAGGAACACGTCGTAGATCTTCTGTTGCGCAACGGCGAGACCGACTGCGAAGGTGCCGTCCGCGGCCGTCTTGGTGCTGGCGATGGGGGCTAGCAGATGCCGTTGTTGCTGCACCTTGGGAAACAACAGGGGGTCGTTGCTGGCACTCTCAACCAGATAGACCGATACGCCCGGGATGGGCCGCGTGCGTTGGTCGACAACCAGGCCGCGCAGGCCTTGCGGTTCGTTGCTGCTGTCGGGGGCGTTGGTGCGCGTCAGGTTGACGGCCTCGGAGCGGCCGTTCGCAGGGACCGTTTCTGGTGCGAGGCCTCCGCCGTTTGCCCTGGACCCCGGATCGCTGCTTGTAGTTGGCGTTCCGGAATTGGCCCCGGCGTCGCCTGGGTTGTCGCTCGGCGTTGCGGTTTGCTGCCCCGGCCATGCATAGGCAGCGATCGCTGCGATGCACAGGGCAAGCACCGGTAGTAGCCAGCGTGCGCGTTTGGATTCGGTTGGTGCCGTATTGGCCATGGGTCGAGATTACCGTAGGGCGATATGGGCTGCGGATGGGCGTTCCGACGCAGAAGG
>JAPYTD010000027.1:1413-56868 GCA_029936315.1 Planctomycetota bacterium
GTCGAGATTACCGTAGGGCGATATGGGCTGCGGATGGGCGTTCCGACGCAGAAGGTCCGCGATTCTTCCTGCTTGCACCAAGTCCGGCTAGCGGTCGTACGCACGTTGGTCACCGTGCATCCGGCGATGCGCCCCGGGTTTTCCAGCGTCATTCGCATCTCGGATTTGCCGCCGACCCAGGCGATCCTGTTTGCGGGAGCGTTGCTGGGCGATCGTGAGATGTTGTCGATCGGGCACGACTATCCTTCTCTGCGCAACCTCGACGGCACCTACTTGGCGCACTTCGGCGAAGACTGCCAGACGTTCTACGTTGCGCAGACCTCGGCAACAGAAATCAACTGTGGCTTCGGGGGCTATGGCTCGCAGCATCTCGGCATGCCGGAGTTCGGCTTTAGCCACGTGCACTACACGGTTAACGATGTTGTCGGTTGCACGACCAACTCCTACCGGTTGTGTTGCACCGCCAATGCGTGGATCGCCGCCGTCTTGTGTGCGCGAATGATGGGGCTGGTTGACGAGTGGGCCCACCCGGCGTTGTTTGACTACACCGATCGCTACGTCACGAGCGAAACCAGTGGCTGGACCAGATCGTGGTCCACTTGGTGCGGCGACATGTGGGATCAGTACCGGTCTCAGTTCTAGAACGATCACAGTTCCAAGTCGCCCAAGGCGGGGGCGCGCAATCCGCGGGCTGGCAGTATGGTATTGCGCCAAAGGCATGCTTCGCCCCGCTCCCGCCCTCTCTCCCTTGATCGTGATCGCTGCGGCATGCGCTGCGATTTGGGGGATATGGAACTGGGTTGTGTGGCTGCCGGACGAAACCAATCGTCTGCGCGACGATGCGTTCTACGAGTTCGTTTGGGCGGCGAATGTTGCTGCGGGCAACGGCCCCACCGTCAGTGATGGCGTCGACACAAGCGGTGTGCAGTGGCTGTGGAGCATGCTGCTGGTGTTGGTTGCGTGGATCCATCCGCTGCTTCTGCCGACGGTCGCGCCGATGCTTGGCCTGGCATTCCACGCGGGCTCAGCACTGCTGATCTGGCGTCTGCCGCCTGACCGCCTGACCGGGATTTGTCTGGGGCTCTGTTGGCTCGGCCATCCGCTGCTGCTGCGTGAAGCCCAGAATGGCCAGGAAACCGCCATGGCGGTGTTCTTTGCAGTGAGCTTGTTTGTTGCCCGCCGTGCGCGCGAACGTGGCTTCGTACCATTGTCGTTGCTAGCCGTGTTGGCACGCAGTGACCTGCTCGGGTTGGTGGTCATGATGTCTTTCTGCCGGCAGCGCAAGTCGAGGACGTTGCGCGGTTGGCTATGGGCGCTGCCCGCGCCGGTGGTGGCGTTCTCGGTGCCGCTCGTCGCGAATCTCGCAACCAGTGGAACGTGGCTACCTGATTCCGCGTTGCCGATGGCCTGGTTGTTTCACACCAACCTAAGCGAGGCGACTGGCTACTGGTACAACGTCTGGTGGTTCAGTCGACCAGTCTTGCTGGGCGGCCCGTTTGCGATGGCCTCGGCCTTTGGGTTTGGGCTCGTCACCTTCCAGTTATTGCGCCCGTGGTGGCCCATGTCTCTGCGCGCGGTGCCAGCCGTGCTGGTTGGCGTCGCGAGTGCGCTGGGTGTCAACGACCTGTTGACCGTCGGCTGGGCGGCACTGTTGTTGGCGCTGTTCCCGGCGCAACGCATGCGCAGAATGCACAGCGAGTTGTTCGCGGTTTCGGTGGGTTTGTCGGCGATCATCGTGCTGCACTGGGCTCTGCGCTGGTACCCGCGCGACTATTACCTGGCGCCTGTTGTGCTCGCGGGGTTTGTCGCCATGACGCGGTTTGGTCGTTGGCGGCTCCTGTTACTGACGTTTGCCGTCGTGCAAATCCAGGACAGTTGGCGCGTCAAGCCCGAGCCGTTGGCCGGTCAGCAGGAGATGTCCTTGGCCGGGTTCCGCCTGCATGAAGTCGTGCCGGCTGGCGAACGCGTGGCATGCTTCAACAGCGGGCTGGTGACGTGGTGGTCAACCATCGTCGCGTCAGACGAAGAGAAGCGTCGCGTCGTGAATCTCGATGGGGTTGTTGATTCGCGTAGCTTCACGGCACTCAGAGACGGGCGTCTGTCGGAGTGGTTGGATGAGCAAGGCATCCGCTTCGTGCTCGACAGCCCGATCCAGTTCGAACTCGATCCGTCGGTGCCGCACGCGTGCGGCATGCACTTTGGTGGTGGCTTTGATCCGGCCAAAGACCTGGTCGAGGTGGCGCGCTTTGATGTTCCTGGCGTTTCAGGGGCTCATCCAAGGGCCGACAGCATGCGGCTCTACTGGCGTCGTGGGCGCGGCGAGATGCCGGAACGCCCGGTGCCATTGGGCGAGATGCGGGTCGCAACGCCGAAGCGCTGGGCCAGTGCGCCGCCACCATACCCATACCCGGATGTCTTGCTCTGGTGGGGGGCGAAGGTGGGTCAGCAACTCGTGTTCGTCTGCGAAGGGCAACGTCAAGTGCTCGCCGCCCCTGATGTCGAGACGGCGGTCTTGTTGCGTTTGGATAGGGCTGTCATCCGGCAGGGCACCGTCGAAATCGAGTCCCGCTGAGCCAAGCTTGGCCTGTTGGCCCGATTGCGCTTAACTACCGAGAAGCCCATGAACCGCTTCACGATTAGCGAACAGTTCTTCATCGACCAGGCAAGCGCCTCGGCCTCTGGCGGATTGTCGACCGTACTCAACCGTCTGACCCTCGTCGCTCGCATGCTCGCCAGCGAGATCATGCGCGCCGGCTTCGTCGGCAAGCTCGGCTATACCGGCACCAGCAACGTGCAGGGCGAGGAAGTGCGCGAGCTCGATGTCATCAGCAACGACACGACGCTGCAGGTGTTTGAGAACATGCCAATGGTCGCTGCGATCGCTAGCGAAGAGATGGAAGACATGTACGTCTTTCCCGATGGGGAGAACGGCAAGTATCTGATCGCAATCGATCCGCTCGATGGCTCGGGTAACGTCGACATCGCCGGCCAGATGGGCACGATCTTCGGGATCTACAAGCGACCCGAGGTTGGCAAGCCCGTAACGGTCGAAGAGTTTTACCAGTCCGGCCGCAACATCGTCGCCGCCGGCTACGTGTTGTACGGGCCGTGTACGATGATGGTCTACTCGGCCGGCGGCCCGGTAAATGGCTTCACCCTCGATCGCTCAATCGGCACGTTCTTCTTGACGCATCCCGACCTCAAGATCCCGGAGGGCGTTGGCGCCTACTCGGTCAACGAAGCCAACGAAACCAAGTGGGACGACAAGACCCAGGCAATGGTCGAGACCTTCCGTCGCCAGCAAGCCGACGTCGGCAAGCGTTCGGCTCGCTACGTAGGTGCGTTGGTGGGGGACTTCCATCGCACGCTGCTCAAGGGCGGCATCTACATGTATCCCGGCGAAGTCGAGAAGCCGAATGGCAAGCTGCGCCTGCTTTACGAGAACGCCCCGCTCGCCTTCATCTGCGAACGCGCCGGTGGTGCTGCCAGCAATGGCGTGATGCCGATCCTCGATATTGTGCCGACCGGCCTGCACCAGCGCACGCCGCTGTTCTTGGGTAGCAAGGGCGATGTCGAAGAGGCCGTGCGTCGCATGGGCAAGGCGTAGGGCCGCAACACGTTACTTCAGGCGCTGCGTCAGTCGGAAGCGTGCTTCGACCATGTAAGAGTCAGGAACGCTGCCGCTGCGATACGCATGGTTCGCAGTATCCGCTGCCGTGGTCCCTACCGCAACGCAGTCAGAATGGGCCTGCCGCGCAGCAAGTGCTGCGCGGGGTCGGATCCCTTGGTCACTTGGCGCTATTGGCCGATGACCGCGCGGCCACCGCGAGTCGCACCTAGGAAGGTAAGGTCCGGCACGAAGTCAGTCACGATACCCTGGCAGTAGAGCGACAGGTTGATCAGGCTGATCTGGTTCGGGATCGCGAAGCCGAACTGCGCGAGGCCACCCGTGACGAGCGTGACTTCGAGCGCGTCCGCGCTGGCCAGCAAGCCACAGCCAGGAAGACCAACAGATGCGAGGTCGAGCGGCAGCGGCAAGCCGTTCCACACCGTGTTCGATGCGCCAAGCACCACGATGACGGTCTGAGCTGCGCCGAGGTTGCTGAAGCCAAGGTCCAGCGTCGTGCCGATGTTCGGCACCGTGCCCGTGAGGCCTGGCGTGCCGTTGGCGGTATCGCAACCGGAGCCATACAGGGTGAACGTGCCGGCGGTGTCGCCGGTCAGCTCCCACGTTTCGTCGAGGAACGCACCGCCAAAGCCACCGAAGATCACGAAGCGCTTGCGCAGCGAGTCGTAGCCGGAGAGCGCTTCGGTCGTCGCCGTCGGTACGGTGACCTGGGGGGAGAGCACCCAATCGTTACCCGAGTACTCGTAGGTCTCGGTCTGGGCGATCGAGCCGTCGAAGCCGCCGTAGTAGACACTGCGGCTGCGCTGCGAGTCGTATTCCATCATGCCGCGGAAGCGCGGCGTCGGGCTCACGGCGGGGGCCATCTCGACCCAGTCGTTGCCGTCGTATTGCCACGTGTCGCCGTAGATCACGCCGATGCTCTCGTCGCAGCCACCAAACAGGATGGTGCGGCCGAGGCTTGCGTCGTAGACCATGCCCATCTCTTCGCGCGCGAGCGGCGAGTTGAGGGTCGCCTTTTGGGTCCAGGTCGAGCCGCTGAGCTCCCAGGTTTCGTTATTGGGCCCTGTCAAGTTGCGGCCGCCGAACAATACGACGACATCGCGCTGCGAGTCGTAGCACATGCCGTAAAGGAATCGTGCACTGGGCGCGCCGACGGTCGGGAGCGTTGTCCAGTTCGAACCGTTCCACTCGACGGTCTCGCTCGACAGGCTGTTGATGGTCGGCGAGCGGCCACCAAACGTGACCAGCTTGTTGCTGACCGTGTTTGAGACAATTCGGTGGCCCCAGCGCCCTGCCGCGGTCGCCGGCTGCGGCGCCCAGAGGCCGTTGAAGGTCCACGTGTCGCTCAGTACCTGGCTCGGGGTTGCGGACAAACCTCCGTACAGAACCATGCGATTGGTGGACTCGTGGAAGGCCATGGCGCCCGCCCGCCTCGATGTCGGCTTGAAGGGCGTGGTCACCTGCTGCCATTGAGCGGGCAGCGTGGCGGCGAAGAGGGTCAGCAGTGGAATTAGCTTGGTGGGTCGCATAGGTCGATTCGGCATCGGCGCGGAGGGGTGTTCCTGACCGGGTTGTGCATAGGAATCTAGCCCAGACATGGCGCTGCTGCCTACCAGCTATGCAGAATGTACTCATGCCAGAATCTGTTGAGTTGATCCAGGTGACGTTGCGGTGCTTTGCTTCGGTGAGAGAGACCCTTGGCACCGACGTAATGCAGGTAGAGCTGCCAGTTGGCACGACCATTCACGGTCTACGGAAAATGCTGGGGGATCAGCATCCCGCGCTGCTTCGGCTGCCGTTGGCGTTTGCCGTCAACCGGGACTACGCCCGTGCCGAGTCCGTGCTGCAGAATGGCGATGAGGTTGCGTTCATCCCGCCGATCAGCGGCGGCTCGGGCAAGAAGGAGCTGTATCGCTTCGATCTGGTTGACGGGGTCATTGATCCGCGCGGTCTCGAGTCCGAATGCCGGACCGATGCAGACGGCGCAGTGGTGACGTTTTCGGGCGTGACCCGCAACCACAACGAAGGCGCCGAAGTGTTGTCGTTGCGTTACGAGACCTACACCGAGATGGCGCAGCGCGTCATGTGCGGAATCTTCGAGGAGGCCGTCAAACGTTTTCCGATCACGCGCGCCCGCGTCGTGCATCGCTTGGGTGAGGTGCCGGTCGGCGAAGCTTCGGTCGTCGTGGTCGTCGCGTCGCCACACCGTGGCCCGGCGTTTGAATCGTGCCAGTTCTTGATGGATCGGCTCAAGAACGAGGTGCCGATCTGGAAGCGCGAGAAGCTGAAGGACGGCGATGGCGAACGTTGGGTGGGGGACTTGCCGAAGTTGGGCGATCAGGAACCGGGCTGATCCCTTCGCCGTTGGTGGTCCGTCCTGTGGTTTGGGCGGCGATCACGCTACAACGGTGCCCCGTATGAAGATCCGCCATGTCTCGTCCGCGGCCGCGAGCCGCGGAGACGCCGTGTTCGTCCTCGCTCCCGATGGTCGCATTGATGCTGGAGGGTCTCTTGCTGATGCGCTGAAGAACGCTAAAGCAACCGGCGACCTGAGTTCCGATTTCCGTTCGGTTCAGGTCTTCCATCAAGCCAGGCGCTCCGGCTGCAAACGCCTCGGCGTCGTCGGCATTGGCAAGCCAACCGAGGTCACGACCGAGCGTCTGCGCCGGGTCGCGGCGATGGCACAGGGTCGCGCGGCCGCCCACGAGGTCGCGCAGTTTTCGTTGGTCGTGCCGGCAAACGTGATCAAGAAGGCCAAGCCGCTCGCCGCTGGCATGGCGATCGCCGAAGGCATTGTGCTGGGGGCCTACAAGTACCAGGCGCCGGCCAAGAAGCCGGCCAAGAAGGCGCACGCCGTGCAGGCGCGGGTTGCGGCTCACGGACTGAGCAAGGCGCACGAAGCGGAGTTTGCGCGCGGCCTGCAACTTGGCGCAAAGTCGGCCCAAGGTGCCGTGTTCGCTCGCGACCTCGAGAACCAACCCGCCAACATCCTGACGCCGACGGCGATGGCGAAGGCCGCTAAGAAGCTCACCGGTGGTCGCCTCACCGTGAAGGTGCTCGACGAGAAGGCGATGGCCAAGCTCAAGATGGGCGCGTTGCTGGGCGTTTCGCGCGGCAGCGTCGAGCCGGCGAAGTTGATTGTGTTCGAATACAAGACGCCCGGTGCCAAGGGCAACGTCTGCGTCATCGGCAAGGGCCTGACGTTCGACAGTGGCGGCATCAGCATCAAGCCGGCGGGCCGCATGGATGAGATGCGCTACGACATGTGTGGCGCCGGCGCGGTCATGGGTTTGTTCCATGCGCTCAGCAACGGCGCACTCGGCAGCTACAAGCCGAAGCGCAACATCATCGGGATCATCGCTGCCGCGGAGAACATGCCCGACGCCGATGCGCAACGTCCCGGTGACGTCGTCACCGCGATGGATGGGCATACGATCGAGGTGCTCAATACCGACGCCGAAGGTCGCCTGGTGCTCGCTGACGCGATCTGCTACGCGAAGAAGTTCTACAAGCCCAAGAAGATGTGTGACCTCGCGACGCTGACCGGCGCCGTCGTCGTTGCGCTCGGCCACGAGATGGCCGGTATCATGGGCTCGGACCAGAAGCTTATCGATGAGCTGAAGGCCGCCGGCGACGTTGCCGACGAGCCGCTGTGGCAGTTGCCGCTGTGGCAGTGCCACAAGGATCAGGTGAAGAGCCGCTTCGCAGATCTTGCCAACATCAACTCGCCGGCGCACGGCAATGGCTCGACGGCCGGCGGTGCATTCTTGAGTTACTTCGCCGGCGATACGCCGTGGGCGCACCTCGATATCGCTGGTGCTTCCTACGGTGGCTTGGCGAAGGACTACTACAAGAGCGGCGCGACCGGCACGGCGGTGCGCACGCTGCTGCACTGGATCCGCGGGCTGTAGCGGCTACTGGCGGCTTACCGGGACGACAGGCCGTTCGTGTCGGTGCCGCAGCGAGCTGCCCTGCGGCACGATCGCGACGTGCACGGGGTTCGGTCCTGTTGTGCGGAGCGGTGTTACTACGCCGAGCGGGCGCGCGGACATCGGCGGGATGCTCATGACGCCGGCATCCTCGTGCACGAACGCGACACGGTCGTCGGTGATGCGAATCGCGCACCAGCCGTTCTGGGCCAACTCTTCGGCTGGCTCGAACGGGCCACCGGTCACGGTGATCATCTCCAAGGCAAGCTCGTTGGGCATTTGGTTGTCGATGCGAACCGTGCCATCGGCGTCGATGGTCATGCGTGGTAGGCGCAGGTTGCCTGGCCACACCGGCCGCGTAGCATCCGGTGAGGCCACGCGCAGGCGATGGAGCGAGCCGGCGGCGGACTCGGCGCCACGGTCGTCGCAGAACAGGTGGGCCGCCGCAAACACAGCCTCGTCTTTGGCATCGACGAACTGGAACTCGCGCGCGCCATCGAGGTAGACCTCGACCAACTTGGTGTTGGCGTCACGTCGCAGTTCGATGTGGTGGAAGGTGCCGAGCTGAATCTCCGTCGTGCCCTTGCCGAGGTTCGGGAAGAACTCAAGCACCGCCTTGCCTTCGTGTTCGCGCAGGTAGAGACCTGTGTCGGTCTGTCGCTTGGCGAAGTCGACGAGTTTGCCCCACCTGCCGTTGCCGAACGACGAGAACGCGACCAGGCAGTTGAGCTTGTAGTGTGATCGTCGTGCGGCAGTCAGCCCATCGAGGCGCAGCCCACGGTTGCGCTCGAAAGAGTAGGTCTGCTTGCCGGTGACTCCGCCAAGCCGAGTGAGCATCACGTCGGAGTCGGCCGCGTCGATCCCGAACGACGGCGCGTTCAGAGTGGCGCGTTGTTCGGCCTTGGTCTCAATGGCTCGCACGAGGATCGCGAGGTCCTGTTCGTCGGCAGTCCCGTCGCCATCGATGTCGAGTTCTGGCTGGTCGGGGGCGAAGCGAGCGGAAAAGATGTTGAGGTCCGATGGCTGTAGGGCGCCATTGCCGTCGAGGTCGCCGCGAATGAGAGTGGGGGCGAAGCGTTGGCTGTGCATCGCGAGTCTGCAGATGCGCAGTTCATCGAGGTCGCCGACGAAGCCGTTGGTGCCATTGGCGCTGCGGCCGATGTGCAAGAAGCCACCGCCACCACCCGTTGGTGGCTGCGAATAGGTGACCGCTTGCCCTAGCGGAAGGTCCCCGACGTAGAACCGCACCTCACGTTGCTCGTGGCCCCTTGTGCACCGCACGCGGGTCCACGTGTTGGCTGGCAGGTTGGCCGGTGCACTGCTGCGAACCGTGTGGTCGATGCCGTGCGCAAACTCCCAGGCGAGCACGAGGTGCCCTTCGGCATCCAGCTGTAGCGAGTAGCACGTGTTGACGGCTTCACACTCGGCATCGGGGTGGGGGCCCGCTGCGCTGTATTCTACCAGGGTTGCCGGAGCGTTTGAGGCCGAGCGCAGTCGCACGCAGACCTCGATCGTCAGGTCGGCCAGGATCGCCAGTTCGTAGTCCCCGACTGCTGCAGCGGCGGCGTGGCCTTGTCCGTCAAGTGACAGCGCGCGGCCATACACCCCATCGCAGCTATGCGCATCGCCAAGCAATTCGCCGTGCACACGTTTGGTGTCGGTTCGCGTCGAGTCGACCAGAAAGTCGCCGTGCTCGAAGTCGTAGCTCGCCACCAGCGGGGACCGGCTCAGTGCGTTGGGCGCATGCAGCGTGAACGAGTCGAGCACGTCATCAAACTGCCAGCCGTTACTGGCCGCATCGTGGTCGCTGAAGAAGTTCGCGTCGACCGTGCCGTCGGCAAACACGTCGACCAGCAGGAAGCCGTGATGGCTCTGCTCAACGCGGCCCTCAAGCCCGCCGCCACCCGTGCCTGCGACGACTTCCCACGTTTCTGGCCGTAGTGGGTCGGGGCGACTCGGTTGGAACAGATGCCAGTGGCCGGTGAACAACGCGCGCGTCTTGGTGCTCGCCGCGATGATGCCGGACCACAACTCGCCTGCGGTGCTGCCGAGTCGTTCGGTGGCGCTGTCGAACGTCACGGGATGGTGCGTGTAGACGAACACGTGTTCGATGCTGTCGACGGCCTCGGTCTCACGAAGTGCTGCCAACAACCACGCGAGCGATTCCTTGCCGAGTCGTTGCGCGCCGTACTGCAACGTGTCTGTCGTCACGCTGACAAAGCGCACGTTGCCGACATCGACGAAGTAGTCCATCTGGTCGAGGCCACGCTTGCCGTTGATGGTCGGGCTGTTGGGTAGCCATGGCTTGCCATCTGGCGTCTTGGCAAACACTGTGCGCCACCGCTCGTCGCTACCGGAAGGCAGGTCGTGGTTGCCCGGCGCCATCAGGATGTGGTCGAGGCCGGGGCCAAATGACGCTGCTTGCTGAATCCACGACTGCCACGAACCGAACGCAGGCTTGGCCGGGTTCTGGCCGGGGCTCGTACCGCCGGTCGAGACGAGGTCGCCGGGCACGATCAGGTACTCGGCGTCGTTTGCGTTGAGGTCGCGCACGAGCGCGGGCAGGATCTGCTGGCCCTGTGTGTCGCCGATGACCGCGAAGCGCAGGATGCGTTTTGCGTGCGGCTCGTGGCCGACTCCTGTGCAGCTGGCCGCCAGGGATAGGCACGCCGCGAGCAGGATGCCGTGCAGAGAGTGTGTGGTTCGCATGCTACAGCTGTCCATTGAAGCGTAGGACCCACGCACCGTTCCAGAGCGCGTGCAATAAGATACACGGCCACAGGGCGCGTGCTTGAACTCGCATGACACCTGCGACCGCTCCGTAGGGTCGATACTGGTCGGCGTGTGAGCGTGCTCTCGCCTCTCCCTGGAAGATCTCGTAGAAGTGTGTCTCTGGCGCAAAGACACCGTTCTTACGGCCCAAGGACGCACTGCAAACCATCGAGGCGAACCAAGAAAGCTGGGTCCGCAAGTGGGCACGCCCGCTAGTCGAACGATGCTGGACTAACCCCGCATCGCCAGCAAACGCTTGTCACAGCTGCAAGCCACCGGCAGACTCGTGCCGTTCGCGCGCCCCTCGGTGCGACCCAGACCTATGGCCGACCACATTGTCCCGGTAAAGCCCCACATCGCGAGCAACGCGCACGTGGGGTCGTTCGAGCAGTACCAGAGCATCTACGACGAGTCGATTCGTGACCCGGATGGCTTCTGGGAGAAACAGGCGCAGCGGCTCGATTGGTTCCATGCGTTTGATCGCACCAGTGAAGTCGACTTCCACAAGGCGGAGATCTCGTGGTACCTCGGCGGCAAGCTCAACGCGGCGCACAACTGCATCGACCGTCACCTCAGTGAACGCGCCGAGCAGACCGCGATCATCTGGGTGGAGGATGAACCGGGCACCTACACGCATATCACCTATCGCGAACTGCACGACGAGGTCGGTCGGTTTGCGAACGTGCTCAAGCGCTATGGCGTCAAGAAGGGCGACGTCGTTTGCATCTACCTACCGATGATGCCCGAGGCGATCTACGCGATGCTCGCCTGTGCGCGCATCGGTGCGGTGCACTCGGTGGTGTTCGCAGGTTTCTCGGCGGATGCGTTGCGCAATCGCATTGTCGACGCGGACTGTCGCGTCGTGTTGACGGCGAACGAGGGCCTGCGCGGCGGCAAGACGATTCCGTTGAAGAAGACCGTCGATGATGCGATCGACGAGATCCCGTCGGTGCACACGGTATTGGTCGCGAAGCGCACCGAGACCAAGGTTGCGATGAAGGCAGGGCGCGACCGTTGGCTTGGCGGTGAGATGAGCCAGCAGCGCGCCTACTGCCCGGTCGAGTGGCTCGATAGCGAGGACCCACTGTTCGTGCTCTATACGTCGGGTTCGACTGGCAAGCCGAAGGGGCAGGTGCACACGACAGGCGGCTACTTGACCTACGCGAGCTACACACACCAGTTGGTGTTCGACTGGCATCCCGGCGACGTGCACTTCTGTGCTGCGGACGTCGGTTGGATCACCGGCCACAGCTATATTGTCTACGGTCCTTTGTGCAACGGCGCGACGACGGTGTTGTTTGAGTCGACGCCGCTTTATCCCGACGCCAGTCGTTACTGGCAGGTGTGCAACGACATCAAGGCGACGATCTTCTACACGGCACCGACGGCACTGCGGGCGTTGCTGCGCTTCGGGGATGACCCCGTCAAGAAGTTCCCGCGCGACAGCATTCGCATTCTTGGAACGGTTGGGGAGCCCATCAATCCAGAAGTGTGGCAGTGGTACCATGACGTCGTCGGGGAATCGCGTTGCCCGATCGTCGATACGTGGTGGCAGACCGAGACGGGCGGCATCCTGATGTCGCCGCTACCGGGTGCGACGCCGTGCAAGCCGGGTTCGGCGACGTTCCCGCTGCCTGGCGTGCAACCGATGTTGGTTGACGACAAGGGCACCGAGCTGGTCGGCAACGATGTCAGTGGCAACCTGTGCCTGACCGGTAGTTGGCCGGGTCAGGCGCGAACGATCCTCAACGACCACGCCCGCTTCCATCAGACCTACTTCGCGAAGTATCCAGGCAACTACTTCACCGGCGATGGTTGTCGCCGCGATGAGGATGGTTACTACTGGATCACGGGTCGCGTGGATGACGTGCTCAGTGTATCCGGCCACCGACTTGGCACGGCCGAGATTGAGAGCGCGCTGGTGGCGCACGAGTACTGCGCTGAGGCGGCGGTGGTCGGGTTCCCGCATGAGATCAAGGGGCAGGGCATCTACGCCTACGTGATCACGGGTCCAGCAGCCGACGGGGTTGCTGCGGAGGAAGTCGGGGCCGCGCTTACGCAACAGGTGCGCAAGGCGATCAGTGCGATCGCGACGCCGGATCGCATCCAGGTTTGCGCGGGTCTGCCCAAGACTCGCAGTGGCAAGATCATGCGCCGCATCCTGCGCAAGATCGGCGAAGGCAACTACGACGGTCTAGGCGACATCTCGACGTTGGCCGAGCCGCAGGTGGTTGAGGAGATTGTCGCCGGCCACAAGGCCGGTGTGGGGAGCAAGGGCTAGCAGGTGGCCAGGTGAGCTATCTGCCGCACCTCGAACCAGAACTGCACGATGGCACGTTCGTATTCACGACTGTGCCGTTTGGCACGGACATCACTGGCCTCGATGTGGTCGCGACAATGCGAGAGGCCGAGGGCCTGACTTTGGTGTTGCCGCTTGCGCAAGCCGAACAGCGCGGCTTCGACCTCGCGTTTGTTTGCGCGTGGATCACCCTGCGCGTCGAGTCGGCGCTCGATGCGGTTGGCCTGACGGCCGCGTTCGCGCGCGCGCTCGCCGACGAGTCTATCGCCTGCAACGTGGTGGCCGGGACTCACCACGACCACCTGTTTGTGCCGGTGGATAGTGGCGACACTGCGCTGCAGTGCTTGCGCAACCTTCAGCGCCGTGCAGCTGGCGAGCTGCCCTAGAATTCGGTCGACATGCCGAACTCGAAGAAGATTTCAGCATCGTCGCCGTTATTGCGACGGTCGTTGTTGTGTCCGAGCACCAACAAGCGCAGGCCAACGTGGCCTTGCCACGGACCGAGGCGTGGTGGCAGGGGGCCTGGGCGTTCGTAGTAGTCCTTGAGGCTAGGTTTCCCGCGATGCGGGCTCATTGCCAACCGCCATCAATTGTCCATCAGTTGCGTCGCCAGTCGATCGACATCGGCTCATCGACGTAGTCATTGCCGCTCGACTTGAGCACGCGGAAGAACGCTCGCGAGCCTTGTTGTGCCCGCTCGCAGTAGAAGTGCAGCACGTTGTCGAAGCCGACGAGATATGGGGACGGATCAAACGTGTTTACGACGTTGCCACTCGACGGCGGCACCATGTCGACGAACATCGGCGTGATGCCTTCGTAGCGCATCATGTCGAGGATCGCAGCGATTAGGAAGCGCTGGTCTGCGATCAATGGGAAGCGATCGCTGAGTTGGTAGATGTTGTCGAACGCCATGCGCGAAACCGGCAATGGCGTGTCACCAGCGTGGCCACCGCGAACGAGGCGGATCAGGTCCCACGTGAACTTGCCCGGCGTGATGAACTCCGGGTGTAGATAGACGACGCGGAAAGCCTCGGAGAACTTATTGCCGTCGCCGAGGCAGGCCGCCAGCACGGGTTCGCGTTGGCAGATGCGTCGGATGGCATCGCGGTCTTCACGCGTTGAGACGAACAGTGCGCGTTCGCCTTGTTCGAGTCCCTTGGCCAGAAACCGTAGCGCGAGCAACGTCGCCCGGGTGCCGGGTTCGGCCAACAGGATGGTCGACGAGTGTCTGGTCGGGCCGGTGTCCCCGAGGAACGCGCGCTGCAGGTCTGGATGGCCAAGGTCGATCGGTGAGTCGCCACGCGACGGCACCGCAAACTGCGCTACATCGCGAGCCATCGACAACTGCGCCGCAACCGATGGGTAGATGTGGATGCCGGGGCCGCGTTCGTTGCGCGCGCCGAGGTATACGTCGCGTGTGATGCCGCGGCCGGCGATCGAAAAGTGGTGCACGCCGCGGTAGTAGTACTGGTGCCGGGCCTTGCTGATCTCGATCGCGCGCACCTTGAAGTCGGTGGTCTCTTCGCGGAAGGCGAGCAACAGCATCAGGTCGGTCGAGAACTCTTCCGGGGACGGCAGCCGAAGGTCGCGGGGGTGCGCTTCTTCCATGACGAAGATGCCGTGCACGGTGTCGTCGAGCAGGCGGCGGCGGATTTCGAGCAGCGTCGCGCGCTTCTCGAAGTACTCGAGGTCGGTCAGCAGTAGTCCGACGTTGTCGATCACGACCATGCGCACCGGTGCGATGCGACGGTGGTTTTCGATCTCGGCGAGGATCCAGTCGATGTCGACGGTCGTGCCGCGCGCACTCTTCTGGGTCAGCGCCGCTGGCTTGGCCTGGGTCAGCACGAGTTTGCTGCGGTTGGTCGCCGTCGTTGCCAGCAGCGATAACTTGTTGGGTACCTCGCGCGGCTCCGAAGTGATCTCTGCGTTGGAGCGGAACCAGTCGAAGTCGAACGAGAGCTTCTTTTCGATGCTGTCCGGCGAGTGCTCGACGGAGTAGTAGAGAAACGTCCCGTCCGGAGCGGTCAGCCACGCTCGTACGACCATCTCGAGCGCGAGCAGGGTCTTGCCGGTGCCAGGTCCGCCGGCGATGCAGACAAAAGCCGCCGCGTCGTCGGGGTAACGAATGCCGCCAGCGAGGATGCCGTCGAGGCCGTCGATGCCGGTCTTCAGAATCGCGAATGTCACACCGTGAAGGGTACGCTGAGCGGTCGTCCTAAGCCAGTTCTGGGACCTTCGTCGGCAGCAACCAGGGTGCGGGTTTCGGCGATGGTGGAAGTGGGGCGGCCGGGGCGCCAAGATGCTGCTGTGCTCGAAGAACCGAATGACTTTTGCCGCATCTGGCTGCTGCGCCATCCCGAACTCGAACTCGGCCACGCGGAGTTGGCCGTGGGCGCTGGCCCGGCCGACCTGTCGCGTCGGGGGCGCGCCCAAACGCTGCGTTGGTTGGAGCTGCTCAAAGAGGTCGACGTTGCGCTCGTTACGTCTGGGCCGCAGCCGCAGTGTCGCGACTCGGCGCGCGTAATCGCCGATGCGAAGAAACTCGAGATGGTCGTCGACAGTCGCTTGCGCGATCAGGAGATGGGCCAGTGGCAGGGACGTTCGTGGCAGGAAATCATGCGCGATCAGGACGCGGCCGTGCGCACGTTCTTCAGTGAGTTCGGGGATACGGCAGCACCAGGCGGCGAGCGTCTCGGTGAAACCGTCGAACGCATGCTGCAGTGGTGGTCTGAGACGATGCCGAATGTCGCTGGCAAGACGGTTGTAGTGGTCGCGTCGGGCACGGTGTTGACCGGCTTCGCGGCGGCAATGTTGGGCATGCGGTTGTCGCGATGCCTGTCGTTGAACCTGCCGTTCGGTGGCATCGGCATTCTCGATGCGTTCCAGAATGGTGTGCGTATCGCATCATGGAACGCGGACGTCTGGCACTGATTCTCCGGGCTGCTACCAGGGGTGCGAAGACGTTGAGTTTTGCCCTGGCACGGTAAGGAACAAACGGCGTTCGAGTAGTCCTGCCGCGTGCAGGAAAAAACGTGAGAAGGCTTACGCCCGTGGTTCGAGGGAAGATGAATGCGTGTCTGGCGCAGCCTTCTCATCACGACCTAGTGGCGGGCAAGTGCGCGGTTGCACAATGCGTCACGGAAAAGCCCGGCCAAAGTGAGGCTCGCAATCAGTGGCAGTGTTGCAAACAATGCACATGTGCCGTTGAAGAACTCGCAAGCTAGGCAAACGCAAACTGCTACAGCGCTGCGCGCACGAGTCATCGCACTTGGGGCGAGCAACCTGACGCGCTTACTGCCAATTTTGGTTCGCGTGGCATCGGCACAGTCTGCTGGCGCAGTCGAGGTATTGGCCGTTGCTGGTTACGGGCGTTCGTTTGGGGCTAGCAGTCGCTTCCTCGGACGGGAGTTGCCGGGCATCAAGTCGTGCGGGGTCTGGCAGGCGCTCGAAGGCACCGCTCCGGGGGGCGAAACACGGGGCAAGTCGACCGGCATTGTCACGGACGTCGGCAACGACATCTTCTACGGTGTCGAAGCCGCGACCATTCTCACTTGGGTCGAACACGCCTTGCAGCGCTTACGTCCACAGGTGGACCGCCTCGTGCTGACTGGCCTGCCGGCTTCGGTGGCCGGAATCGGGCGGGTTCGGTTTGAGATCATGCGCCGCATCTTGGTTCCTTCCTGTCGCCTGCAGCACGGTGAAGCGCTGCGTCGTGCCGTCGAACTCCACGAAGGTCTGGTCGCGCTGGCCGAGAAGCACGGTGCAGTGACGTTTCAGGGTGACCGGGACTGGTATGGCTGGGACCGGATCCACCTGAAGCGGCCCTATTGGCGACTGTTCGTTGAGCGTTTGCTCGGCGTTGAGTCTAGGCTGTCGCAGCAACGCCCGAAGTTGCCGAGATTGCTTCGACCCGGCATGCGCGCAGCGGCACCAGAATCCAAGCGGTTGTTCGGGCGGGTGCGATGTATTAAGCAGCCGTCGGTATGCTTGCCTGACGGCACGACCGTCGCATTGTATTGACCAAACAGTAGGGAATCCATCTATGCAGCAACGGCCGAACTTCCTCCAGACCGCGATGCTATTTGCACCGACGGTCACCATCACGATTGGCATCAACTTGGTTGTGTTCGTGTTGTGGCAGTTTGCCAAAGACAGCGAGAACGTCGCCATCTTCATGATCAAGAACTTCTTGGTCAGTTGGACCGGCGTGCTTGATGGCAGCGTGTGGACTGTGGTGACGAGCGCCTACTCACACATCGACCTGATGCATCTCCTGATCAACATGTTCGTGTTGTGGAGCTTCGGCGTGGCCTTGGAGCGATTGTGGGGGCGGCGCACCTTCATCCAGTTCTATTTGATCTGCTCGATCGTCGGATCGTTGGCCCACTGCATGGCGTCGGCGTGGATCCTTGATGTTCCGCAGATTCCGGCGCTTGGTGCGTCGGGTGCGGTTTGCGGACTGTTGATGGCGTTCGCCTTGCACTTTCCACGGAGCCGCATTTTGTTGCTCGGCATCGTTCCCGTACCCGCGATGGTCGGCGTGATTGGCCTCGTGGCCTTTGACGTTTGGGGGCTGATCAACCAGAGCAAAGGCGTTGGCTTTGGCATTGGCCACGCGGCGCACCTCGGTGGTGGCCTAGCTGGTGGTCTGTTCTGGTTCGGCTACCTGCGCCAGCGTTTCGTGCGCCAATAGCAGCCACCCGCCTTGTGTGCCGGTCGCGAGCGAGGCTCTCGGTCTGCTCGATTGCGACCTAGTCCTTCTTCGGCTTCGGGGACCCTGATGGCTTTGAGGACCCTGATGGCTTCGACGACCCAGATGGTGCATCGCACGTGCCGCCACTCGGTGCGGAGCCACCTTTCTTGTCGCTGCTCTTGGAGCTGTCGCTCGAGCCGCTGCTGCCAGACTCCGTGTCCTTCTTCTTGTCGTTTGCGTACGAGTCGCCACGGTAGTCGGTTTGGTAGAAGCCCGAGCCCTTGAAGATGATGCCGGCGCCCGTTCCGATCAGGCGGTCGAGCTTGGCCTTCTTGCACGACGGGCACTTCTTCAGCGGGTCCGAGCTCATGCTCTGGAACTCCTCGAAGCGGTGGCCGCAGGCCGAGCATGCGTAATCGTAGGTTGGCATCTTGGCGATCTCCTAGTCCTGCTCTGGGCCGGCGACGATCACCTTGCTGTGGCGCACCACGTGCTCTCCCAGCAGGTAACCGGTCTGCACAACACGAACTACCTGGTTCTCATCGACTTCGCCGTTGGGCTCAACCCCGAGCGCTTCGTGGCGGCTTGGGTCAAACGGCAGCCCGATCGCCTTGATCTCCTCTAGACCGTGGCGTTCAAGCGCCCCGGTTAGCAGCGTCTTGACCATGCGTACGCCTTCGACCAACGCCGAGGTGGCGTCTTCGCTGGACTGCTCGGCTTTCGAATCGTCGTAGGCCTGCAACGCCAACGTGAAGCTGTCGAGCACCGGCAGCAGCTCCTGGGTCATGCCTTCGAGCACCCGACGGCGACTGTCATCCATCTCCTGCCGTTGCCGGCGTCGGATGTTCTGGGTGTCGGCCATCGCACGCTGCAGCTTCTGCTCGAGCAGATCGCGCTCAGCACGCAGCTTGGTCATCTCCTGTTCGTGCGGCGGGATTTCCACTGTTGGCTCCGTGGTTTCTCCGGGGCCTGATTCGGGTTGGTTGGTTGGCGCACCAGAAGCCTGAGAGCCAGAAGCCTGAGGGCCAGAAGCCTGCGAGCCGTCAGCCTGGGGATCGAGTTCGTTGTTGTCGGTTGGATCGTTCACGGTCGTGTCCTGATTGCTCACGAGAAGATGTCCTTCACTTTCTCGAAGATGGTCTTCTTCTGGTCCTTCTTGCCGGTCTCAAGTTCATCGAACTTGGCCAGCAACTCGGCTTGCTCACTGGTGATCTTGGCTGGCACGGTGACCTGGATCTGCACGACCATGTTGCCGCGACCATAGCCGTCGGCTCGAGGCAGGCCGTGGTTGCGTACGCGCAGCTTCTCACCTGGCTGGGTGCTGGCCGGGATCTTCATCGCGACCGACTTACCGGTGATGGTGGGTATCTTGACTTCGTCGCCGGTCACTGCTTGGCGGAACGAGATGCGCGTCTGCATCAACAGGTCATCGCCGTAGCGCGTGAACACCGCGTGTTCTTTGACGTGCAAGACGACAACCAGGTCACCAGCGGGTCCGCCGCCTTCACCGGGTTCGCCTTGGCCTTGGATGCGTTCGGCGTGGCCGTCCTGGATGCCAGCGGGGATCGTGATGTTGATCGGCGCGTTCTTTGGCACGGTGCCACGGCCCTTGCACTTGCCGCACGGTGATTCTATCTGCTCGCCTTGGCCGTTGCAGGTGGGGCAGGTCTGGCGCAGCTGGAAGAAACCCTGCGAGCGAATGACCTGGCCGTGGCCTTCACAGGTGCCGCAGGTTTTCTTCTTGGTGCCGGGCTTGGCGCCGCTGCCCGCACACGTGCCGCACGCTTCGGCGCGCTTGAGTGCGAGCGTCTTCTTGACACCGGTTGCGACCTCTTCGAGCGTCAGCTCAAGGTCTACCTTGAGGCTGCTGCCACGGCGACCATGGCCGCGTCGGCCACCACCGAAGATCTGGTCGAAGAAGCCACCACCGCCGCCACCGCCACCGCCACCGCCGAACATGTCGCCGAACGCGGAGAAGATGTCTTCGGCGGATGCGAAGCCGCCGCCGCCGCCAGCACCATCGACGCCGGCGTGGCCGAACTGGTCGTAGCGCTGCTTCTTCTCGCCATCGCTGAGAACCGAGTACGCTTCTGCGGCGTCCTTGAAGCGGCGCTCAGCAGCTTCATCACCCGGGTTCTTGTCCGGGTGGTTCTCGATGGCCATCTTGCGGTAAGCCCGCTTGATCGCGTCCTCGTTGGCCGCAGGGTCAACGCCGAGGATCTCGTAGTAGTCGCGCTTCTGGGACATCGTTTGTGGGGAATTGTGATCGTGACCGCTGGCACCCATGCCAACGGGCGAACAGCCAATCTATCGACCATTCGTCCACACCGAGATCAGCCAAGTTAGGGGTCCCAAGCATAGGTCCCCAAACATCAGGCCCAACAGCTACTTGGCGCCGCCGGCGCTCACCCCTTTGGGCGTGCGCCAGCCAGCTGGCAAGACATTCTCAGCGTAGGTGTTGTCCGGCAGCCCGAAGGGAAAACGTCGAGCTGCGGAATCAGCCCGGCTCCGCCGGGCTCATTCCTCAGCTCGTGCTGCCTTCGACTGCCTTCTTCTCTTCTTCGATGCTGGTGATCATGGTGTTGGTCGTGAGCATGAGTCCAGCGATGCTGGCCGCGTTCTGCAGGGCGGAGCGCACGACCTTGGTCGGGTCGACGACGCCGGCCTTGAACATGTCGGTCCACCTGCTGGTGAGCACGTCGAAGCCTTCATTGGCCTTCTTGCTGCTGGCCTCGTCGACGATGACCGAGCCGTCTTCGCCGGCGTTGGTCGCGATTTGGCGCATTGGGGCTTCGCAGGCGCGCCTGATGATCTCGACGCCAAAGCTCTGGTCACCCTTCACCTTGAGCTTGTCGAGCACCGAGCTTGCGCGAAGCAGGGCCGTGCCACCGCCGGCCACGATGCCCTCTTCGACGGCTGCGCGGGTTGCGTTGAGCGCGTCTTCGATGCACTGCTTCTTCTGCTTCATCTCGGCTTCGGTCATCGCGCCGGCGCGCAGGATGGCGACGCCACCGGTCAGCTTGGCGAGGCGCTCTTGCAGCTTCTCGCGGTCGTAGTCCGACGTGGTCTTCTCGATCTGGCTACGGATGCTGTCAGCGCGAGCCTTGATCGCAGCCTTCTTGCCGCCGCCACCGATGATCGTGGTTGCATCCTTGCTGATGCGAATCTTTGCGGCGCTGCCGAGGTGCGACAGTTCGACCTTCTCGAGTTGCACGCCGAGTTCTTCGGAGATGTACTCGCCACCGGTCAGGGTCGCGAGGTCTTGCAGCATCGCCTTGCGACGATCGCCAAACCCCGGAGCCTTGACCGCGCAAACGTTCAATACGCCCTTGAGGCGGTTGACGACCAGCGCGGCCATCGCTTCCGACTCGACGTCTTCGGCGATGATGATCAGCGGCTTGCCGGCGCGCGAGACCGCTTCGAGCAGCGGGATCATCTCGCGGACGTTGGCGATCTTCTTCTCGTGGATGAGCACGAGCGCGTCCTCGAACGAGGCTTCCATCGACTTGGGGTCGGTGATGAAGTACGGCGAGATGTAGCCCTTATCGAACTGCATGCCGTCGACGTGCTCGAGTTCGGTTTCGAAGCTCTTGCCTTCTTCGACCGTGACGACGCCTTCGGCGCCAACCTTCATCATCGCGTCGGCGAGCATGTTGCCGATCTCGCTGTCGTTGTTGGCCGAAATAGTGCCAACCTGGGCGATCTGCTCGCGGCTCTTGTTGTCGACCTTCTTGGCCATCGACTCGAGTCGGTCGCAAACTGCGGCGACTGCGGCATCGATGCCGCTGCGCAGGTCGTTCGGGTCAACGCCCGACGTCAGGTAGCGTTGGCCAACCGTCAGGATGGCTTCGGCGAGCAAGGTGGCCGTCGTCGTGCCGTCACCGGCAACGTCATTGGTCTTGCTCGCGACCTCGCGAACCAGCTTGGCGCCCATGTTCTCAAAGGGATCCTCAAGCTCGATCTCCTTGGCGACGGTGACGCCGTCCTTGGTGACCTGTGGACCGCCGAACGACTTCTCGATGATGACGTTCTTGCCGGCCGGGCCGAGCGTGACCTTGACGGCCTTGGCGAGCTTTTCGACGCCAGCGACAGCCTTACGGCGGGCGACGTCGTCATACATGATCTGCTTACTCATGGCTTAGCCCTCCACCTTGGCGAGGATTTCGCTCTCGCGCAGGATCTTGAGGTCGTCGCCCGCAACCTTGACGTCGCTGCCGGCGTACTTGCCGAACAGCACGATGTCGCCCTTCTTGACGTCGAGCTTCAGGCGCTTGCCGTTGCTGCCGAGCTTGCCTTCACCGACTGCGGTGACCTTGCCGCGTTGCGGCTTTTCCTGGGCGCTATCCGGCAACAGGATGCCGCCAGCGGTTTTCTCGTCTGCGTCGAGAACCTTGAGTACGACGCGATCGTCGAGGGGTCGCAAAGATGCCATTACTATAAACTCCGGTGGGTATGTGTGTGGGTGTCAGGTGGGGGGGCGGCGAGACCTACATCTCGCCGGCCATGCCGGCTTCGCCTTCTTCTTCCTGCAGGTCGGTGATCACGCAGTCCGTGGTCAGCAACAGGGTCGCGATCGAAACCGCGTTTTGCAGGGCAGAACGAGTGACCTTGGTTGGGTCGAGTACGCCGGCGGCGATCATGTCGCCGTAGTCCTTCTTGAGCGCGTTGAAGCCGTAGGTTGAGCTCTTGTCGGCGAGTACGCGGCGGGCGACGACGGCGCCGTCGATGCCGGCGTTGTCGGCGATGGCGCGAACCGGCTTTTGAGCGACCGACTTCATCAAGTCGACGCCGAACTGCGCATCGCCGTCAAGCTTGAGCTTGTCGAGCGACTTTGCGGCCTTGAGCAGCGCGGTGCCGCCACCTGGCAAGATGCCCTCGGCGATCGCAGCGCGGGTCGAGTGCATGGCGTCCTCGACGAGGTCCTTGCGTTCTTTCATCTCCGTCTCGGTGTGGGCACCGACGCGGATTTCGGCGATGCCGCCGGTTAGCTTGGCGAGACGCTCTTGCAGCTTCTCGCGGTCGTAGTCCGACGTGGTGGCGTCGATCTCGCGGCGGATCTGGCCGGCGCGCGCTTTGATGGCTGCCGTGTTCTTGTTGCCCTTCTGCACGATCGTCGTGTTGTCCGCGTCGATCAGCACCTTGCTGGCAACGCCGAGCTGGCGCAGTTGCACCTTTTCGAGGTCGAGACCGAGGTCCTTGAAGATGGCCTCGCCCCCGGTCAGGATCGCGATGTCTTGCAGCATGGCCTTGCGGCGGTCGCCGTAGCCAGGTGCCTTGACCGCGCAGACCTTGATGATGCCGCGCAGCTTGTTGACGACCAATGTCGCGAGCGCTTCGCCTTCGATGTCTTCGGCGATGATCAGCAGCGTCTGGTTCTTGTCCTTGAGCTGCTCGAGCAGCGGCAGGAGCGGGCGGATGCTGCTGAGCTTGTCTTCGTGCACGAGCACGAGGCAGTCACGCAGGTCGACCGTCATGTTCTCGTTGTCAGTGACGAAGTGCGGCGACAGGTAGCCGCGATCAAATTGCATGCCTTCGACAACGTGCACCTCGGTTTCGAGGCCCTTGCCTTCCTCTACCGTGATGACGCCATTCTCGCCGACCTTCTTCATTGCGTCCGCGAGGATCTTGCCGATCTCCGCGTCGTTGTTGGCCGAGATCGTCGCGACTTGGGCAATCGCCTTGTAGTCACTCGCCGGCACTGGCTCGGCCATCCTCTTGAGCGCCTTGACGAGCGACTCGCAGGCAGCCTTGATGCCGCTGATCAGCTCGGCGTGGTTGACGCCGGCCGTCAGGTAGCGCATGCCGCCTTCGCAGATGGCGTGAGCAAGCAGCGTGGCCGTCGTCGTGCCGTCTCCGGCAGCGTCGGCGGTCTTGCTGGCCGCTTCCTTCACGAGCTTGGCGCCCATGTTCTCGTAGCGGTCTTCGAGCTCAATCTCTTCAGCAACAGTGACGCCGTCCTTCGTGACTTGGGGGCCGCCCCAGCCCTTATCGAGGACAGCATTGCGGCCACGGGGGCCTAGGGTGGAAACTACGGCCTTCGCCAACTTGGCAACGCCGCGGAGAACTGCTTCGCGTGCGTCGTTTTCGAACACGAGTTGTTTGACCATCACAACCTTGGACTGATTCAGGATACTTAGTGGGGGTGACAGTCCGGTCCGCGCGTTGCGATGGCTAACCAACCGATAGGATTGGTCGCCAAGTCTTCGCGCAGACCCGGCAACTCAGTGAGTTGACTCTGCTGCCTGAGAATGCGCGCGCGAAAGCAAACCTGGTGCCGGTCTTGAGCGATGAGTGGAAAGTGCTAGATAAGGGCTCGGAAGTAATGAATCAGACAATGGTTATGAGTTCTTCAAACGGAGCGATTTGCGCCGGCGGCGAGCGTGACGCGCGACATTCTGTCAGCCCGGAGGTTCACCCGATCCAAGCGTTGCGCCAATCTGGCAGAGCCGTGCTGCTGGCGGTGCTCATGGTCGCGCCAGCATGGGCCCAGGCGCGCACTCTCGAGCTCGATCTGCGCAGCGGCAAGTCCCTGGTCGCAAGCAGTTTGGTCGGTACGCCGGGCAAGGGCTTCACCGCGATGGTGGGCCGCAAGACCCGGCGCCTGGCGCCGGGTGAGCTGTTGGCGATTCGCGCGGCCAACGCAGTCGCGCCCAAGTTGCTGCGGGTGGAACTGGTCGGTGGCGACCGGATCCATGGCGCGATTGCCGGCGGCGACGCCGGTGGCGACTTCCTGGAGCTGCTGTCCCCGGTGCTCGGCAAGATCCGGGTGCCGATCGATCGCCTGGCCGCAGTCGTGCAGCCTGGCGTGCACCCCAGTGATCAAATCCTGCCCGAAGGCGTCGATGAGGCGCTGTTCGTGTCGACGGGGCGCGGCTTCGATCTCGTGGCCGGCACCCTGCACCGGTTTGGTTCGCAGGGCGTGAGTTTCCAACCCGAAGCGCTGGAGTCGCCCAGGTGGTACGCACCGCAAAGGATCTCGTCGCTTCGCTTGCGCGGCGGCCTCGATCGCGAACAGCCGTCTCAAATGATCTTGCTGACGCGCGCCGCCGATCGCCTCGGCATGAAGCTGTCATCGTGTGGCAAGCAGGGGCTGCAAGCCGTTCTGGGCAATGGCCAGGAAGTCAGCGTGCGCTGGAACGACCTCGCCTGCGTTTGCTTCAGTAAGGACGTCGTGCACCTGTCGTCGCTGACACCGACGCGCGTCGTCGAAACGGGCTTTGACAGCGAGATCACGCATTCGTGGCGGCGCGACCGCTGTGTTGTGGGCGGTGAACTGCTGGCACAGGGACGGGCATATGGCCTCGGCCTCGGTGTACTTAGTCGCAGCCGCCTGTCCTTCCGCGTGCCCGAAGGCGCGACGCACTTTTTGACTCGCGTGGGCTTCGACGACACCGCGGCCGAGCTGCCGGTGCGCGCGCACGCGGTGGCTCGGGTTCTGCAAGGCAACAAGTTGTTGTTCGAGGCCAAGGACTTGACGCCGGGCCAGGCACCGCAGAATGCCGGCATGCATGCAGTCAAGGGCGGCGATACGATCACGCTCGAAGTAGACTTTGGCCGCGGTCGCGACATTGGCGATCGCGTCAACTGGTTGCTGCCAATGTTCCTGATGCGTTCGCAATCGTGATGTGCTGATCTTCGTCACCCTAGCCGCCCTGCTGCTGGCAGCACTTGGGCTTTGCGCGCTGCGCACGGCGCCGGCGGTCGCGCGTTGGTTGGCATTGTTGTCGGTGGTTGCGTTTGCCGTAGTCGGCAGTCTGGCGGATCGCACCGAAGGCCGTCAGGTCACCTCGCAATTCGAACAAGCCCGACTCGGTGGCACGGCATCCGAACGAAGAACCGCGATGCTGTTGGCTGCGGCCCGGTCCGGTCCGATGGCCTACGAGCTTGAGCTATTGTGGCAAGCCCCGAGTCGCAGCGGCTCGGAAGCGACCCGCGCCCTTGGCGCGCAAGCTGTTGCACCCATTGGGCTGCCGTTTGCGCCCGACGATGTGCGCATTCGGGCGACCACGTCGCTGCGAGTGGATAGACCCACGATGTTGGAAATCGAGGTCGTCGGGCTTGCCGAAGACTTGCCAGCCGAACTGGCGGTGACGGATGGCTTCGATGCCGGCTACCGGGAGACGGTGACGGTCGGGGCGCAACCAACGACGGTCGCCTTCACGCCAACGCGAGCCGGTGCTTGGCAGGTGACGTTGCACATCGCCGTCGGCGAACACGACGTGCGCGCTACGGGTGCGTTCGTCGTTGCCGAGCCGGACGAAGTTCTGGTCGTCGATCCCAGTGGTGTTGTTGCGGCTGCACTTCGTGCCCAGGGAGAACGGGTGCGGGAGTCGGCGGTGTGGCCAACCGATTGGCGTGAGCACGATCGCATTGTGCTTGGCCGGGTGTTGCCGGTCGATCAGCAGCAAGCCTTGGCGCGCGCTGTCGATGATGGCACTGGCTTGTTCGTGCTAGCGGCTGCGTTTGGCGAAGAGGGCACGCCGCTCCGTGAGTTGCTGCCGGTTCGGCCGCTGCCGGTGCCGCCGGAAGTTGGCAACGGCGAAGGGCAGGGCGCAGGCGCCGGTGACCATGCCAACAGCGATCCGTCGAGCAGTGCTGATCCGCCGAACAGTGTTGATCCCGGCAAACCGCCCCCGGAGCCGGTCAAGACGGATCCCGCGGAGAACAAGCCGCCGCGGCAACCGGATGGTGTCGGCGATACCGAGGGTGCCAAGCCGGTTTCGAAGGACCCGATCGAAGTCGATCGGCATTCGGTTGCGATGGTGCTCGTCGTGGACCGTTCGGAGAGCATGGGTGCTGAGGTGCGCGATGGCCTTACGAAGATGAGCTTCGCGAAGGTCAGTGCCTTGCGAACGGCGCAGGCTCTCGATATCGGCGACCGCGTCGGGGTCGTCAGTTTTGGCAACCGCAGAGAGAGTCGCGTCGAATTGCCGATGACCGACGCGGTGGATGCCGCGGCGGTTGCAGCCGGCATCGAAAAGCTCGCCGATCGCCGCGAGTACACCTTCTTGCTCAGCGCAGTGCGTCAGGCACATGCGATGTTGCGTGACGAGCGTGTCGCGGTGAAGCACGTCGTGGTCATCACTGACGGTGAGTTTCGCGACCAGACGCTCGCCCTGCGGCGGGAAGCCAACTTGATGTGCACCAAAGGCAAGATCACGCTGTCGATCATCTCGATCATCGATGGCTTGACGGAGTCGGAGTTCAAAGTGCGGGCGCAACAGATCGCGCGCGAGGGAGGCGGGTTGTTCCTGGCGACCGCCAACGCGAGTAAGGTTCCGGTGCTCGTCAGCAGTGAAGTGTCGAGCGCGTTGTCGCGGGTCGGGCGGCAACCACGCAAGCCGGGCAAGGGCAACGAAGGGTCGGATCCAACGAAGCCGAGCGAGCAACCGGAGCCGAACAAGCCGGAGGAACAGCCGCCGGAAACCAAACCGGACCTTCCCGAAACCCCAACGGACGCGCCGGAGGTTGGCAAGCGCCTGACTGTACGTGCCGTGGCGGAGTCGCCGTTGCTGCTGCCGGAGCCAGAAGAGTGGCCGTCGCTAGGTTCGGCAGTGCGCAGCGTCGCGCCGCTCGAGGCCCGCGTGCTGTTGGTTGCCGGCGATGAAGGTTGGCCGTTGTTGGCGTTCGTCAATCGGGGCCTCGGTCGCGTTGGTGCATTCGCTGCGGAACTGGGCGGCGAAAACGGCCGCGAGTTCCGGGAAGCAGAGGCGTTCCCGGGCTGGCTCGCGCAATGGCTGGCAGCGACGACGGCAGCTGTTTCGTCGACCGAATCACGCGACCTGAGAGAACGCGGCGAAGTGACTCCGCCGACTACGGTGCCGGCTGATATCCGCTGGCTGGCTGCCGTCTCGGGCAGCGCAGTTGCTCAGGTGTCTGGCCAGCGCACGATCACGCAAAACGATGGCAAACAGGCCGTCGAGCAGGTCGCCGAGTTGGCGCCGTGGTTGCTCGGGGTTCTGTTGCTGTTGGCGTTCGGCGAACGAGCCGCCAGCTTTTTCGCGTTGCGGCGCGGGCGCTCGTGATCCCGTATGGTCACGCGCCATGCACTCTGCCAACGAACCCTCTGCTGATTCCGGCGGAGCTACCAAGGATCCAAGGATTGTCGCAGCTCACGCTCGCCATTGGCGGCGCAACATCCGACTGACCCTCGTTCTGTTGGTGTTCTGGGCCATCGCTGGACTTGGTTGCGGAGTCCTGTTTGCCGACGTGCTGAATGAGTTCACGTTCTTGGGCTGCCCGCTCGGATTCTGGTTCGCGCAGCAAGGAGCGATCGTGACCTTCGTCGTGTTGATCCTCATTTACGCGTTGTCGATGGGGCGCTTCGACCGGCAGCTGGCCGCTGAGTTGCGGGCGATCGCTGGCGAGGGGAACCGTTCATGACGGTGCAGCAATGGACGTTCCTGCTCGTCGGGGTCACATTCAGCCTGTACTTGTTGATCGCGTTCCGTGCGCGGGTGCGCGATACGCGAGGATTCTATGTCGCCGGCCGCGGTGTGCCGGCGATCGCGAACGGCATGGCAACGGCGGCAGACTGGATGTCGGCTGCGTCGTTCCTCGGCATGGCCGGAACGATCTCATTGCTTGGCTATGCCGGTGGCGTCTACCTGATGGGGTGGACCGGCGGTTTCGTATTGCTCGCGGTGTTGTTGGCGCCGTATCTGCGCAAGTTTGGACACTTCACCGTGCCGGACTTCGTCGGCGATCGATTCGAATCGAATGCGGCACGATTGGTTGCGTTGTTGTGCGCGCTGTTCATCAGCTTCACCTACGTCTCGGGACAAATGCGTGGTGTCGGCATCGTGTTCGCGCGGTTCCTCGAAGTGGATGTGACGATCGGCGTCATCATTGGCATGGCGCTGGTGTTTGTCTACGCGACGCTTGGCGGCATGAAGGGCATCACCTACACGCAGGTCGCCCAGTACTGGGTGTTGATCTGCGCGTTCGTCATCCCAGTGGTTGCGGTCAGTTGGCAACTGACCGGGCAACCTGTGCCACAGCTCGGCTTGGGCAGCGAGGTGATGGGACCGAACGGCGGCCAGCGGTTGCTCGATACGCTCAATGCGATCCACGAAGATCTCGGCTTTCTCAGCTACACCGAGACGTTCACCGGTAAGTGGGATCGCATCAATGTGTTCTGCACGACGCTCGCGTTGATGGTCGGCACAGCCGGCCTGCCGCATGTGATCGTGCGCTTCTACACCGTCAAGAACGTGCAGGCCGCGCGCTGGTCGGGTTTCTGGGCGCTACTGTTCATCTCGGCGCTCTACCTGACCGCACCAGCGACGGCAGCGTTCGCGCGCTACTACGTCATCGATAGCCTCAATGGCAAAGTCGAAGCCGAGTTGCCGTCCTGGTATCAGACGTGGTCCGAGATCGGGCTGATCGTCTGGCTCGACGATGGCGACGGCAAACTCGCCTACCGCGGCCCGGCACACGAGGGTGACAACGAACTGTTCCGCATCGGCAAGTTGTCGAAGATTGAGTTCGCCGACATCCAAAAAGACCACCAAGAGTGGCTCGACACGACGGGCGAGTCAGGGCGCGACGGCCGCATCGTGATGACCGAGAAAAATCTGGCCGGTCCCGATGCCGACATCCTCGTGTTGGCGATGCCGGAGATGGCGAGCCTGGCTGCGTGGATCATTGCGTTGGTTGCTGCCGGTGGCCTGGCAGCGGCGCTGTCGACGGCGTCTGGTCTGTTGCTGGTGATCAGCAGCAGCATCGCCCATGACTTCTACTACCGAATGCTGCGGCCAAAGGCGACCGAGAAGCAGCGGCTAAGGCTGTCACGCATGGCCATCGGGGTTGCCGTTGTGATTGCCGGTATCGTTGGCATATATCCGCCGGGGTTCGTCGCTGAAGTCGTTGCGTTTGCATTCGGGCTGGCGGCGTCGTCGTTCTTCCCCGTCTTGGTGCTAGGCATCTTCTCGGTTCGCGTCGGCACCGTGCCCGCGATTGCAGGCATGATCTGCGGCATTGGCTTCACCGCGACCTACATCTTGTCGACGGTCTACTTCGAAGGCAGTCGCTGGTGCTTCGGCATTGGCCCGCAAGGCATTGGTTCAGTGGGCATGGTCGTCAACTTCGCAGTTGCGCTGTCGCTGACACCGTTCTGCAAGCCGCCGTCCGCAGCAGTGCGTGCGATGGTCGCCAGCATTCGTGCGCCCGAGCCAGAGTCGGACGCAAGTAATCCACCACCTGCTGCGCACTAACTCCCGGTGGGTTAGAGCGACCGCAGGAACGCGACCAGCGCCGACTGATTCTCTTCGGTCAGGTCCAACTTCTTGAGCTTCCTGTCGAGGTGGGGGTTGGCGTTGCCGCCGCGCCCGTAGAACTTGACGACGTCTTCGAGCGTGCGCAGCGAGCCGTCGTGCATGTACGGAGCCGTTAGGCGAATCGATCGCAGCGTCGGGGTTTTCCACTTGCCGGTATCCGCGACGTCTTTGGTGATGTCGGCGCGGCCCGCTTCGGGTTTGCCTTCGGCGACGCCTATGCCAGTGTTGTGAAATCGCTCGTCGGTGAACAACGGTGGCGTGTGGCACTTCCAGCAGCCGCCCTTGCTCTCGAAGATCCACTGGCCATGGCGTTGTTGCGGCGTCATCGCATCGACTTCACCGCGCAAGAATCTGTCGTACGGTGCCGTGCCGCTGACGATGCCGCGCACAAACGTCGCGAGTGACCGGCTCAGCGCTTCGGGGTTGGGCTTCTCCGAGAACGCAGCCGCGAACGCCTTTTGGTAGTCCTTGCTCTGACGCAGGCGGTCGATGGCGTCATTGAGCCTGAGGCCCATCTCACGCGGGTCCGAAATGGGTTCGAGCACGAACGCTTCCAAGCTCGGCGAGCTGCCGTCCCAGCGTTGCAGCGTGCCGTAGCCGCGATTGAACAGCGAAGGCGCGTGCCGCAGGGCGCGCTGCCCATCGACACCGGGAGGCAACGCGTCGGGGTGCGCGAAGCCGTTCTTGGCCATGTGGCAGCTGGCACACGTCACCGAGCGGTCCTTGCTCAGGATGCCGTCGTGAAACAGCTTCTTGCCGAGGTCGAACATTGCCTCGGTCGGTTTGTAGGCGGCAGGCATCGGCATCACAGGCAAGCCGATGGGGGGCGTGCTCAGGAACGCGAACGACGGTACGGGGGGCTCGGTGGTTGCTGCCTGCGCAACGGCGGTGCCGAGCAGGAACGAAACACTGAGCAGGATGCGGGCCACGGTTTGGATCTTACTGCGCCTTGAAGGTCATGCGCGTCGTTGACCGGAACATGTCACCTGGGGCGAGCTCGGTGCTCGGGAAGTTGTTGTGGTGCACGGCATCTGGATGGTGCTGCGTCTCGAGGCAGACGGCGCTTCGGTGGGCGTAGACCTTGCCCTTCTTGCCCGTTTGGCCGTGCAGGAAGTTGCCGCTGTAGACCTGCAGCGCCGGTTCGGTTGTCTCGATCATCATCGACCGTCCGCTACCGGCATGGTGCAGTTTGGCGACGCGGCGCAGCGTGCCGTGCGAGTCATTGAGTACCAGGTTGTGGTCGTAGCCGAGGGCCGGCGTTGCGGCGAGTGCGTCGATGTACAGGCCGAGTGCAATTGGCTTGCGAAAGTCGAGTGCGGTCGCGAGCACGCTTTTGATCTCACCGGTCGGGATCAGCGTGTCGTCGGTGGGCGTATAGGTGTCGGCGTCAACCTGCAGTGTGTGGTCGAGAACCGTGTCGGCACCGGCACCACCCAGGTTCCAGTAGGCGTGGTTGGTCAGGTTGATCAGCGTGCGCTTGTTGGTGCGGGCTTCGTAGTCGATCTGCAACTGGTTGTCTTGAGTCAGCGTGTAGGTGACCGAGACGTAGAGTTTGCCAGGATAGCCTTCTTCGCCATCGTCACTGAGATACGTGAACTGCACGGATGGCGTCGTGCTGTCAGTTGCCGATGCTTGCGCCTGCCAGTGCACCTTGTCGAAGCTGCGTGCGCCACCGCCGTGCAGGTGGTGGGCACCGTTGTTCTTGTCGAGCACGTAGTCGTAGTCGTCGAGAGTGAACTCGCCGTTGGCGATACGATTGCAGACGCGGCCGGTGCTGCAACCGAAGTACTGGTTGGCATCGGACTGGTAGCCGGTCACGTCATCAAAGCCGAGGATGACATCGTCGAGGAAGCCGGCGCGATCGGGCATTCGCACCGCGACGAGAGTGGCGCCGTGATCCGTCACGTCGATTTGCATCTGGCCGGTTGACAAGGTCCAGAGGGTTGCGGGTTGGCCAGAACTGTCGGTGCCGAAGTGCCGCGACGTTAGAGTGGGGGTCGTGGGCATCGAAGAACAGGCCGCGAGCAGCGCGAGCGCCGCAGTGGATAAACGCATCATGGGTGGGCGAGAGATTAGTGGAACGCTCTGCGCGGGCAAAGCATGGAGGCAGCGACCACCGGCGACCTCCCAGGGCATTTCGCAATAGGTCCCGCTGTTGATCGAATGGTTAGTTCTCGCGCGCCGGGTGCCCCTGCTAGGATCATCAGCGATGCTCGCCGTCCCCCTATCCCCCTGACCTCCTGGAGAACCATGGAAGAACCAATTTCGAAGACCGGATCTGACCGCGCCGCTGCTGGTAAATCTGTGCCCGGCGGCATGACCGCAACCATTGCGGCAGCCGTTGCCGCGCTCGCTTGCTTCTTGCCGTGGTTTCGCATCGACTTCGCCGCGGCGGTGTCGGCGATGCCGGCGATGCCGGGCATGGAAGGCATCGGAAGTGCCATGAGTGGAATGCTCAGCGGGCTTGCCGGCGCCTCGGTCAACGCTGCGGGCGTCGATGGTTGGGTTGGTGTTGCTACCCTGGTTACCTTCGCGGTTGCTGCGGCCCTCCTCCTCATAGAAGGCAACGCCGCGTCGAAGCAGTCACGCGGTCCGCTGTTGGTGGCTGCGGTCGTGGTCTCGGTCGTTGGCAGTGGCTTCGTGCTTTACGCGGCGACCCAACTCGGTGGGCCGGTTGGCATCCACATTGGTTTGGTAGTCACGATCCTTGCGGCGGTCGCCACGATGATGCTGTCGGTGCGAAGGATGCAACTCTTCGGCGCGCTCAAGTCGGCTGGGCAGATGGCTGCGTAGGGATGCCGCCCGTTCCGCAGTAGACCTCAGTACGCAACAAGGGCCCCCTCATCATCGATGAGGGGGCCCTTGTTCATGAAGTTGGCGTCGCGACTAGAGCGCGGCCTTCTTCATCTTGCGGAGGCGAAGCTTCGCGGTGGAGGCCATCGCTTCTTTGATGATGTCCTTGGTGACCGCTTTCTTGTCCCTCACGAAAACGAGTGCTTTGCCGTTCAGACCGTTCGGGTGAACGCGGATGACTCCGGGGATCTTGCTCAAGACGTCACGCGTCTCGATAGCCGTTCCCATTCAACCAAGGCCCGAGATCGAGCACTCGTAGACGATCACAGCCTTTTCGACCTCGACCTCCTTGAGCTTCTTGATCCTGACCTTGCCTGCGCGCTTCTTCTCAAGCCACAGGTTTAGATCCGCGATCTCAGGCGTGCGCTTCTTGCTCTTGGGTTCGAAGTAGCCGACACCTGTCGTATCGAAGATGAGGTTCTTGATATCCCTGTGCTTTTTGAGGATCGAACTGACCCTCTTTGCCACTGAGGCAGCGCCTCAACCAGAGATACCGGACGCTTCGATTCGCCAGAGTTTTTCGGTTTTAGCCTTCGTCTTAACCGTACCAGCCTTCGTTTGGCTGGCTGCCGGAATCGCTAGGGCGAAGACCGCAAGCATCGTACTTGCAGTAAGTCGCATCTGTCTTGCTCCTCTTTGTAGGGCTGTATATCAGCACGGACATCCCGCACCAGACGATGATTATCGACGATATGGGGGCCGGAGGCAAACCCCGATCGGCTGGAAACTGGGATCAGAAGGGTCCCAGGCTCATATCGCCACTCGCCAACCGCTCGAAATGCAGGTTATTCGCCTTGGTTGCTCCGAATTTGCCGACGGGAATGGAGTTCTGCCTAGGCACTCGTCATGAAGAGCGCCTCTCCCTGAGGCCATCCGCCAAGGCGAGTCCTCGCCGTGCCCGTCGCACATCGCTTTGGGGTGCCGAGAGCTTCGCGTTGCGGCGCTCGTTGGCGAAGCCGCGTTCGGCGCGGATGCCAATCGTGCGCGGCTTGGTGATCGCTTGGCCGCTGGCCAAGCAATCGGCGCCGCAAGTCGAACTCCCGAGAGCTAGAGCCCTAATGCTAGAGCCCTAATGCTAGAGCTTCGGGCCGGCGCCCTTGATCGCGTCGCTGGCGCGGTCCGCGTAGGTCTCGAAGTTCTTGTTGAACAGCGAGGCGAGGTGCTTCGCCTTCTCGTCGTAGGCAGCTTTGTCGGCCCACGTGTTCTTGGCGATCAGGAGATCGTCCGGAACGTTGGCGCACTTGGTCGGCACGACCAGGCCAAAGATCTCGTCGGGGACTGTCGGCGCGTTTTGCAGCGAGCCGTCGTGGATGCTGTCGAGGATGGCGCGCGTGTGCTTGAGGCTCATGCGTGCGCCGGTGCCGTAGGCGCCGCCACTCCAGCCCGTGTTGACGAGCCACGCTTGCGAGCCGTTCTTCGCGATCAGGTCCGCGAGCAACTCGGCATACTTGGTCGGGTGCCAGACCATGAAGGCCGCGCCGAAGCAGGCCGAGAACGTTGCTTCCGGCTCGGTGACGCCCATTTCGGTGCCGGCAACCTTGGCCGTGTAGCCCGAGATGAAGTGATACATCGCCTGCTCCGGCGACAGCTTGCTGACGGGCGGCAAGACGCCGAACGCATCGCAGGTCAGGAGGATGACGTTCTTCGGGTGGCCGCCGACGCACGGGATCTTGGCATTCGGGATGTACTCGACCGGGTAGCTGCAGCGCGTGTTCTCGGTGATCGACTGGTTGGTGTAATCGATGATGCGCGTGTCTTCGTCGTAGACGACGTTCTCGACAACCGAGCCGTAGCGGATCGCATCCCAGATCTCGGGCTCGCTCTCCTTGCTGAGGTTGATGCACTTGGCGTAGCAGCCGCCCTCGATGTTGAACACGCCGTCGTCGCTCCAGCCGTGCTCGTCGTCACCGATCAGCGCCCGCGCGGGGTCGGCCGACAGCGTCGTCTTGCCAGTGCCGGATAGGCCGAAGAACAACGACACGTCGCCGTCCTTACCTTCGTTGGCCGAGCAGTGCATCGACATGACACCGGCCTTGGGCAGCAGGTAGTTCATGATCGTGAACACGCCCTTCTTCATCTCGCCCGCGTATTGCGTGCCGAGGATGACGAACTCACCCCTCTCGAAGCTCAGGGCGACCGAAGTCGCGCTGCTCATCTCGTCGGTTAGCGGGTTGGCCGGGAACAGGCCGGCGTTGAAGATCACGTAGTCCGGCTTACCGAAGCTCTCGAGTTGCTCGGCAGTCGGGCGGATCAGCATGTTGTGCATGAACAGCGCGTGGTAGGCGTTCAGGCAGATGATGCGGATCTTCTTTTGGTGTTTTGGATCCCAGCCGGCAAAACCGTCCACGACGTAGAGTTGATCGCGCGTGTTGAGGAAGTCGATGGCGCGACGTTTGTTGAGCTCGAACGTCTTCTCTTGGAGCTTGATGTTGACGCTGCCCCACCAGACATCGCCGTTGGACGGGGCGTTGTCGACGATGCGCTTGTCCTTGGGCGAGCGGCCGGTCTTCTCGCCGGATCGCGCGGCGAGGGCACCGCTGCTGACGATCTCGCCTTCACCGCGAGCAAGTGCCTGCTCGTAGAGAACCGAAGGCTGTGCGTTGCGGAGCACGTTTTGGACCGAGATGCCGTATTGGGAGAGATCGACGGTGGGCATGGGGGCTGATTCTATTCAGGGCAATCGATCCGGCGGATCCGAATCGGGCGAAACAAGCTATCCGCCGAGGCCGGAAGGTTCCAGGGTCCCGCGGCGTGTGCCATTCGCTCGACGAAAACTGCTTGCGAGCCGGCCTACAGGGCGCTAGCGTCCCCGCCCGTTACTCAGCACCCGTAGCTCAATTGGATAGAGCACCTGACTACGGATCAGGAGGTTAGAGGTTCGACTCCTCTCGGGTGTACCACCATCGGCCGGAGGCCAATGGTGGTAATCCCGTGAGGCGTCGGGCGTGCATCGACTGCCGCGGAGCGGCAGGCGAGGCAGCAGCGACTCCGCCAGCGGGAGTGGGGCGCTTGGCTACGCGGTTGTCGGGCAGGGCGATGGCGGTGATGAGTTCATGCGCGGTCGCTTGCTTCGACTTGGATGCGGGCTCGGGCTGCAGTGGCATCTCGCACGGCCCGCTCGAACTCTTTGGCTTGGGATTGTGGGACCGATATCTCAACGTCGACTTGGGTGCCGTAGTTGGACTTCGTCGGTTGCAGGTTGAAGGTGTTGAGCACGGCGGCCAGGGCGCCGGAATCTTCGTAGGCGTGTTGGATGTGGAAGGTGGCGTGGGGGATGACCTCGACGATGTTGGCTAGGTGGAGGACCTCTTGGGCTGCGCCGCCGTAGGCTCGCACGAGTCCGCCGGTCCCCAGTTTGGTGCCGCCGAAGTAGCGGCTGACGACGATAAGTGTGTCGGTCAGGTCTTGGCCGTCGATGTGTTTGAGGATCGGGCGGCCGGCGGAACCGTTCGGTTCGCCGTCGTCGCTGTATCGGAAGTCGTTGTCACCGCGGCCGAGGCGCCAGGCATAGGCATGGTGGTTGGCGTCGGGCATGCGGGCACGTACCGACTCGAGGTTGCTCGCGATGTCTTCTTGGTTGGTGACGGGGAAGACGTTGGCGATGTGGCGCGAGCCTTTGATTTTATCCGGCTCGTGCTCGAGTGCTTCGCCAATGGTTCGGTAGCTGTCGGACATCAAGCTAGCGGGCGTAGCGATTGCAGGACAGTTGGCAGCAACTCGGAGACGGTTGGGTGGATCGGCATCGACTCGGTGACGACACGGTAGGAGGCGCCGCCAAGCAGGGCCTTTTCGAGGATGGCGACCTGCTTGCCTTCCGCAGCGAGGCGGGCGGCGAGGCTTGGGCCGGCCTGGCCGGTGCCGATGATGATGGCGTCGAAGCTCAGCGTGATCATGGCGCGACGATGCAGGACAGGAGTTGCCTGCTGCAAGCACTATCAGCGCAGCAGCAGGCCATTGCACATCACGAGTGCTCCCGGCGGCTCGGATCGCACCGGGACGCGCGACGTCTCCGCGGTCAAGAGGGTGCCACACCCGCCAAGTGCGAGGCACAGAATGAGGGCAAGATAGTTCTGTGTCACCCGGACGCAGCGTCGGTCTCGGAACTGCCGTTGCGTTAATTATCGATTGAGTAAGTAGGCCAGTCGGCGTAGGCCGTTCCGGCTACTTCGGCAGCCACGCGGTTGCGTCCCACTCGCCGAAGCGGTCGAAGCCACCCAAGGATGGGTAGTCCCTAGATGGTCGTTTGCGGCTCTTGCGCATTCCCAGTTGGATCGACGTGGCCTTCTTGAGCAGTTGCTCGTCGCCATCGCGTTCGGCAACCACGCGCGCAATCTCGACCGCGCCAATCGACCACTCCGAGTACAAAGTGCCCTGCGACCATTGCACGAGAGTCTGGTCGCGCGAACGCCATTGCTCTTCGGTGAACGCATTGCCCTTGAGCCAGCGAATTGCCATGCCGACTTCGTTGATGCGCTCGGTGCGAAGCCAGCCATGGCGTACGACGTTGACCGCGAGGATCTCGGCCAACTCGCGAGCGCGTGCATTGCCGGTCATGCGGTGGTGGGCGGCGAAGCCAACGGCGGCGATGGCATCCTGCCACGGATTCCAGAACGCATGCATGCCGCCGAGTAGTCGTGGATCGGGGGCGCTGGTCGCCATCGGCCGAACGCGCTCAGGCTTCGCGTTACGCAGGGGCCATTTCTTGTAGTAGATGCGATCGACGCGCTGGTCCATGCGCTCGCGCAGCAACTCATTGTCCGTGACGCACAGGTTCCAGGCGGCTGTCAGGGCGACGCGGCCGGCGCCGCGTGGTGCGCCACGGTTGGAGGTCGTGAACTTCGGGTCGAGGGTCTGGCCGGCCAGGTACAGGCGCGCTTCGTTTGCCAGTTCGAGGCGGGCCCAATGGGCGCCGGTCAACAACGCGTATGCCGACAGGTAGTTGCTCGACCAGTGTTGCCGATCCTTGCCGGTCCAACCGTGGCTGGCGAACGCCGGTTCGGGATGGGGTTTGCCGAGGCGGTCCAAACTGACGTCTTTGTGCCAGTGCGTGCGTCCGCTCCACACGATCCATTTCGGGTGCTTGGCCGGATCGACGGGGCTCGCATCGGCTTCGAAGAAATGCACTGGCCGACAAGCCTCTTGGAGCACCGACGCTTCGACCTCCAGCAACATGCTCGGGATGCCGCTCCAAGCGACGCCGGACAACTTGCAGGTGCCAAAGTCCTCTTGGTCCCCAGTTTGTCCGGCCATGCGTTGCAAGCCATGTGGACCTACGCCGAACGGATCACCTCCCGGTCGTTCGCGTCGCACGAACAGCTTGTGCCGAGTTGCGAAGTGCAGCCGCAGGGCGTTGCCGGCGAGCCATGGTGGGGGAGCGGGAACGACGCCAAACGGGCCAAATGCGCCAGTTTGGCGCCACGTTGTCGCAGCCAGCAGTGGCGCTGCGGTGACGGCTCGCAGAGTCGAGTCCGACAGCTTGTCGCCCTCGAGCGGCGGCACCATGGCGCCAACTCGGCGCAGTCCCTGACCATCGCCAAGCGCACGCTTCTGCAACAAGACGGTCCGGCTGCCATACGGCATCATGCCTTGTTGCACGCCGAGGTAGCCGGAGTGCCGCAGCACGATGCCCATGCCGTGGCATTCGACGGCAAGCTCGTCGATGTTGCATTGCATGCGCTTGCTGGTTGGGTCGGAGTAGAACACCGCGAGTGCAATGTCGGCGTGGCGCTGCTTGCGCCAGGCCGTGACGATGAGTTCGGCCACGAGGCCGGACTTGCCGATACGGGCGCGACGCAGTTCGACCCGGCGCATCGCATTCTTCTCGAGGTCGCGCACGCGCACGGGCTCGACCCGTTCGACGACCTTGCCGCGCCGCACGACGAAGTGGATCTTGGCGTCTGGCATCTGGATCGGCTTGGCCTCGATGGTCGCGTGGCCGGCCAGGATCGGAAAGCGTATCTCGGAGAGTCGCGGCAGCTGGGCGACAAACATGCAGGTCGCCTGGCGCCAGGAGCCGTCGGGCCAACGCGCGCCGAACGGTTGCCAGATGGTCGGCAAATCGTTGACGGTCAGGCGCGGGGGCTCGAACGCGACTCCCGGTGCAAACGGCACGACGACGGCCACCGGCTGGCGCCGTGCGAACGGAGCCAGGTTCTGCACCAGGATCTCGCGGCCGCCTTGCGGCTTCTCGGCGACTGTGGTGGTCGCTGTGCTGGTGTTTGGTTGCTGCGCCGACAGGCCCGCCGAGAGTGCAGTCGGCAGGGTTGCTGCAATCCAGCCAATGAGTGCCCAGCACATGCGATACATGGTTGCTGATCATCGCTTACCGTTCTGCCAATGCGACCCCTCGCTTATTCGTTATTTGCGCTCTCCGTTCTGGCAGCGAGTCTGCCCTGCCAAGATGTGGCAAAGCTGACGGAGCGCAATGCCCAGTTGACCAAGACCGCGGTAACCGAACTGCACGCAATCGCCGATGCGTTCCAGGCCGAAAAGCAGCACCTGCGGGCGCTCGAATTGCGTCGCGAAATCTGGATGGACTACGACGAGGGCGACAAACGCGCCCGCGAGAAAACTGGTTTTGTGCCGGTCGGCGACGCCTGGCGCGTCGATGCCGAGGCGCTCGTGTTCGATCGCAACCTCAAGGGCAAGAAGTCCAAGATCAGCAAGGTCGAACGCAACCTCAAGAAGCTGACCAAGAAGCTGCTTGCGGAACATCGCAAGTTGGCTGAGGGCTGGACCAAGGCGGGTGTGCCGGACAAGGCCGTGCGCCACTGGCAGCGCGTGCTGCGGTTTGTGCCGGGGGATCAGAAGGCGGCACAGGCGCTGGCGATCCGTGAGTTCGAAGGCTTCGTCGGCATGGAGCACGACCTGACGATGCTGCGCCGCGGTCGTGCGATCCATCTCGCGTGCGATTGGCTCAACCGACACGAGTTCCCCGTGACCGATCTCAAGGATCTTCGCCTGCCGTTGCTCGAGGCAGCCGGCCTTGAACACTCTGGCGTCGAGACGGAGTTCTTCAAGGTGTGGGGCACACTTGCAGTCGCCGACCTTGAGATCATTGCCCGCGACTGCGAACGCGCGTTGCTGTTGTCACACACGATCTTTGGTGTGTCGACGGGGGAGGTGTTCGTGCCTGCGCGACGCCGCAACCTCGTGTTCGTCAAGGATCAGGGCGAGTACGCCGAGATGATCAACGTCTGCAAGGACCAATTCTCAGCGGACCGGATGGCGTTCTTGCGGGATGCCGTCGATATGTGCTTCCTCAACCACGGCGGCGAATCGCTGCGCGTGCACAAGAGCGACATGGGCATGCCGGTGTCCCGCGACCAGGCAGTGCGTGGTGTCATGCAAGACGCGGTGGGGGCCGATACCGATGGTTTGTGGGAGGGCCTGGGCCACGCAGCATGTGGCTTCCTGTTCGGTCAGACCTTGTCCTTCCTGGAAGACCAGTTGACCGAGATCACGGCGGCTAGCCACGTAAAGCGTCGCTTGGCGCCGGATCTCGAAACGTGGATGAAGATCGCGACCGAGTCGGCGTGGTCCAAGAGCGATACGCGCACCAGTGAGATTGTGTTGATCAAGGCGGCGCGCTTCACGAACGAACAGCGAGTCAAGGCGTGGGCGATCTGCCACTACTTCTCGCATTGGCACCCAGAGTACATTCTTGAACTCGATCGCAGCAAGACGGAGTCCATCCGCACGCCGCCGGACATCGAGAAGGAGTTCCTGCGCCGCACTGGCTACGAACTGCCAAGGATTGACAGTGAGTGGCGCACGTTTTGGGCGCGCGGTGCCAAGCTGCGGGCGGCGATGACCCGCGATCCGTTGCCGAACAAGAAGGCCAAAACTCGCAAGGCGGTTGAGCGTTCACGTTCGCTCGTGGATGCGATCAACTACTGCCGAGCTGCGTCGCGCATTGGCCCACTGGGTTACTACATCGATGCGTCGCCGGACTTCTTGTCGGTTCGCCGCTACGAGAAGGCGCTGCTGCGCGCCGAGAAGGAAGAGGCCAAGCGCAAGAAGAAGGCCAAGGGCAAGAAGTACGAATCCGTGGTGTTCCCGAAGCTGCCGGCGGCGGTCGGCAAGACGGTCTTGTGGTCGCGCGCTGAGACGCCTGAGAACGCTGTATTGACGTGGCTGAGCAATCCGCGGTACCGGGACGGCTTGTTGGCGCCGGGGCGCGATCTGTTTGCTGTGCCTGCGGATCTCGGTGGCTTCTTGCTCGGCATCGCGTATCCGGTCAATCCGACTGTGCGCGGCGAACCAATGGTGTGGCCTCGCGATCGACAGTTGGGCGTGGTTGGCAAGGTTCGCGTTGCCGATCTAGGCGAGCGCGCCCGGCGCACGGTGATCGCTGCCGGTATCGCCGAAGATGCTGTAGTCGGCATGCCGGTATCGCTGCACTTCGGCCGCATGATCGACGCGAAGCTGATGGCCCAGATCAAGTGCACGCTGTTCGAGCGCAACGTGCCAAAGAAGGGCATTGTGGTCCGCTACTGCGACGCGATTGCTGCTGGAGAGGGCGCGCCCGCATGTGAAGCGGTCGACGGTCTGGTCGCGTGCATCCCCGTGACGCCGCTGTCGTCCGGGCGCGTCGTCGAAGTGCGGTGGGAGTTGCCGGAGGAGTTGATCGGCACGGACCGGCAGCTCGGCATCCGCGCCTTCACAGTGAAGTGATTGCGAGGCCCCTTCGCTGCGTCTAGTGGCCCCACAGCAGGGTTCGCGCTTCAAGGTGTCAGTTTGCGACGAGCGGGCGCCAGCGCACGGTCTTGACGCGAGCGAGCGTGCAGAACGAAGCGATGCCGAGCGGGCGGCACAGTTCGACTTCGGGTCGCAGGCTGAACTCGTGTTTGGCGCGCTCCACATCTAGGAACGGTTTGCCGTCGAGCAGCACCATCACGGCGCCTTTGGTGACGCGCACGGTGGCCGTGTAGTCGCGACCGGCCTGGAAGCCCTTCAATGCGCGGGTCTCGTTGTTGGAGGCGTCGTCGCCGTCGAGGCTCGACAAACCCGAGAGGCTGCCGCCCCAGCCACCGAGCACCAGGGTCAGGTGGCGGTCGCCGACCGGAAAGGTCAGCCCGCAGAAGAAGTCTGTGCCATCGAGTCGCGCCGCCGTGACCTCGAGTTCGTAGTCTTCGGTGGGTGGCGTGCCGAGCAAGTTGATGCCGGTCAGCGGGTTGCCGATCTCGAGGTGGATGGCGTCGTCTTGCACGCGCACCTCCCCTTCGCCGCCGAACTTGGTGACTTGCCAGCCGTGCAACGACTTGCCATCGAACAGATCGGTCCACGGCGCCGCCGCAACTCGGGTTGCGCAGCTCGCCAGCAATAGCAGCGGCAGTAGCGTCAGCGTTGCGGGAGTCATTTGCCGGAGAGCAAGAGTGGCGGTGGCGAGTCGAGGCATGGTCAGCTGCCGAAGTTCAGACCACACTCGGGGCACCGAGTGACTCCGGCAGTCGCGAACGTCGTCAGGCACGCAGGGCACTGTGTTTCCTCGGCGTCGAGGTCACACACGATGTCACGGACCGGTAGGCCCTGGCGCGCGACCATACCAGTGAGGTGTTCCTGATGCACATCCAGGGCGCTTTGCCGCTCACCACTCGCGACCGCGAGCCAGGCGTGCGGGCCTCAGCCGCCGGGCAGAGGCCCGGTCGTAGCTGCGATGCCAGCGCCTTTCAGTTCCTGGACGACCTCGCGGATGAAGTCCGCCTTGCCTTGGAACGCAAGCTGCATGCCCGGTGGGATGTTCACCGGGGCAGTGTAGGCCGATGCGCTCGCTTGCACTACCAGTGCCGCTAGGCACCGGACATTAGTGCCGCTTGAGCGTCTGGATCGCCGTTCGCACCGCGGCCTCGTCAGCCTTCGTCGCGCCGAAGCCGTCAACGATGAGTAGCAGGTCTTCGTAGAGTTGCACGTGCATCACTCGTCGCGCAGGGCTGCTGGGTAACTTGTCTTCGGTTGCCATCAGCATGCATGTGCGGCGCCACGAGCTGTCGGCACCCTCATGCCACTTCGCTTCCTTGCTCGCAGCCTGCTTGTCGTCGGGCTCAAGGTGGTGGCGTGAGCGGTGGTGGCTCAGCCAGCGATCGGCCGTCTTGGTCGTCCACGCATCCATGCCCGAGGGCACGCTGTATCCGATCAACCACATCTGGCTGCCGTTCGGTCCGGTCCAATGCACACGGAACATCGAACCGCCGGGGCGGTGTGCGGCGTGCCACTTCTTGGGGCCGGTGAGTTCGACGCCGTAGCGCTCGTTCGAATACTTGGCACCATCGATCATGCCGCCGGTGTGATGACGCAACGGGCGCGCCGCCAACTCGGCTTCCTCACAATCGACTTCCAGCAGCATGTAGCTCTTGAACAAGGACTCGACTTCGGCTTTGTGTTTCTGCAGTGACTTGGCAGAGCTGCGCACGAGCAGGATGTGTTGCAGGCCACCGAACTGCACGACGTGGAAGATCGTGCGCGTGCCACCAGCTTCGGGCCGGTCGTTGGGCAGTTCGACGACGACGCGCGCCGAATCCATGCCCTCTGGCGGATCCGTCTTGTGCATCGGGGGGAGCCACGCGGAGGGCAAGCCGACTTTGGCACTCGGCTCGACCTTGGCAAACGCAGTGGCCAGCGTCATGACGCTGACCTGGGCATTCTTTGGCTTGCTCGGGATCAGCACGTGGATGTCGCAGACGACATCCGTGCCGATTAGGTAGAAGCTCGCGGCTTCCAAAGCCAGCGCTTGCTCGCGACGCAGCGGCACGCACAGAAAGCCCTGCACGCCACCGATCTCGTAGTTGCATGGCGGACAGCGGAACTTGCGCTCGGCGATGCAGTTCATCTTCGGCGGCATCTCGATCGCGAACGTCGGCACGATGCTGCCGTTGGCGCCAGTGCGCACCGCCAGATACGAGTCTTCGACCAGTCGGTGCTTGTCAGTTGCGTTCGCCTTCTTGGTAGCCGCGCGCGGCCATTCGATGATGTGGCGAACCCGCACTACAGTGCGATTGGCGTAGGCCATCGGCGAGCCGATGATCTTCGAACTGCGCGTACGTTCCTTGCCGGTCAACGCACAGAGCCGTTGGACGTGGCGCCCCAGCATCGCCAACGATCCCATGTGGTCAGGTTGGAACAATGCGACGTAGGCCGCAAAGTCACCTTTGACGAACTGCGCGTCGAGCGTCGCGAGCAACTTCTCGATCGCCTGCTGCGGAATGGGCGCGGTTGCTTGCTTGCCGTAGTTGTTTTGGTCCGAGTTACGTCCACCTGAGCCGCGGTTACCACGGGTCGTCTCGGTCTCCTGGGCCGCAGCCGTGGTGGCAAGCAGAGCCACCGCGAAGCATTGCAGAAGTGATTGCAGAAGTGACTGCCGGGGTGTCGGCCGGAGAGTAGCCACGTGTGCCTGATAACGCGTGGGTGCCGCGATCATCGCAGGTCTCCTGTCGTCGAGACGAGCCAGAGACCGTCGGCTGGCGCGTCGAACACGGAGAACGGTTCTTCGTCGTGGGCGACCCGGGCCAGGATCGCGGCCATCGGTGACGTCGCGTTGCCGTAGGCCACGGCGGGCGAGGCCTGGTCGGCCAGGCGCAGTTCGAGCGGTGCGGGTGCGGCGTCGGTTAGCTGCAGCCAGAGGATCGCCGCGGCGGCGGCGGCGATCAGGCCGAAGACCGGCCAATTCGACCGTTTGCCCGTGAGGGGCGTGTAGGGGAGTTGGGCCCGGGGGGAATGGGGGGCGGAGTTTGGGCCTGCCTGCCGGCCTGCCGCAGCGGTTTGCGTATGGTCGTCTTGCTGGGCTCCGTCTTGCGCCTCGCCACGGCGAAGCGCGGTCAGTGTGCGTGATACGAATACGGGCGAAGGCTCGGGCGCGACGTATCGCGACAGCATCTGTTGCCAGCGGTTGCGCCGGTCGTTCATGACGGTTGCCACCGTGTCTTCAACGAACGACTTACTCGGTGTTGGCGCCGTGAACTGTTGGAGTAGATCGTTGGGCAGCGCCTGGTGCAAATCGGCAAGTTGCGCATCGAGTGCTTGTTCTTCTTCGCGGGCGCGCATTACGCGGTCGGCAAAGCTTGTTGCTTCAGGAGTCGCAGCCTCCGCGGATGACTCGGGCGAAGAGGCCGGCTCACTGCCAAGGTCAGGTGCTGGCAGATCCAACCACTCCTCTTCGCTCGGGAAGTGACGTGCCGCTTCGACTTCGTCAAAGTGTTGGCTGTGCTTGCCGTCACCGCGTCGTTCATCACCGCGTCGTTCGTCACCGCGTCGTTCGTCACTGCGTCGTTCGTCACTGCGTCGTTCATCACCGCGTCGTTTGTCACCGCGTCGTTCGTCACTGCGTTGTTCGTCACCGCGTCGTTCATCACCGCGTCGTTCGTCACCGCGTCGTTTGTCACCGCGTCCACCATCCGAGTTCTGTTCGTCGTGCACACTCATGCCCCTGCCTCCAAGTACGGAGCGAGCTGTTTGCGTAGCGACTCCTTGGCACGGAACAGGCGGGACTTGACGGTGCCTTCGTTGACACCGGTGATCGAAGCGATCTCGCGGTAGTCGAGGCTCTCGTACTCGCGCAGGATGAAGACCATGCGCTGGTCTTCGCCGAGAGTTGCCAACGCTTCGCCGATGCGGCGGCCGAGCTCCGTGTTTTCGGTTGCCTCCGTTGGCTGCAGTTCGCGGCGGTCCGCGAAGTCACGATCGGTTTCGTCGGGGCCGACCGCGTGCATGCTGGTCGTCTTCAACCGGCGCTTCTTGAGCACGTCGAAGCAGTGGTTGCGAACAAACGTGTAGACCCACGTCGTAAATTTGGCGCGGCTCGGGTCGAACTTGTCGATGGCACGGAACACTTTCAAAAAGACTTCTTGGGCAAGGTCCTCGACCTCGCGTCGGTATCCAGGTCCGAGAAAGCGGAAGATGGTTGCGATCACCGGCCGGTGCAGGCCTTCCACAATTGCGCGGTTGGCATCCTCATCGCCGCCCTGGGCTTTGAGAACGAGTTCGGTGGTGATTTCAGTCATCTTCGTGAGTGGCTAGTGAAGAAGCTGTGTTGTTCGAGCCATCGAGTGTCTGGTTCCAAAGATTCTGGTCTGGGGCCTGTTCTGTTCACATGCTATAGCGAATCAGATCCTCGTCATCGCCCGTTTCGCCCAGGCGGTCGTTTACCAGGGCCTCGTCAATGACGATCTTTTCACCGCCGCGCTCGTCGGCGTCGAAGGACAGGTCTTCCAGGCACTTCTCGAGGATCGTCATCAGGCGGCGGGCGCCAATGTCCTGGGTGGATTGGTTGGCGCGGAACGCGATGTTGGCGAGCCGACGCAGGCCGTCTTCGGTGAAGCTCAGGTCGACGTTCTCGGTTTGGAACAGGGCGACATACTGGCGCGTTAGCGCGTTCTTCGGCTCGGCCAGGATGCGCACGAAGTCGTCTTCGGTCAGAGACCGCAACGCGACGCGCACGGGGAAGCGTCCCTGCAATTCGGGAATCAGTTCGCTCGGCTTGTGGAAGTGGAACGCACCCGCTGCCAAGAACAGCATGTGGTCGGTGCGCACGTGACCGTAGCGCGTGTAGACGGCGCAACCTTCGACGACCGAGAGCAGGTCTCGCTGCACGCCTTCGCGCGACACGTCGGGGCCATCGCTGCCACCCGAGCTGACGATCTTGTCGATCTCATCGACGAACACGATGCCGTCGTTCTGCGCCCGGTCGAGTGCTTCTTGCACGATCGCATCCTGGTCGAGCAGCTTGTCGGCTTCTTCATCGTGGATGATGACCCGCGCTTCCTTGATGGTCAGCTTGCGCACCTTGGATTTGTCGTTCGGTGCGCGCCCCCACATCTCTTGCAGGGCCGCGGCGTCAATGCCCATGGTCTCGTTGCCTTGCGGACCCATGACACTCAGCGTGGGTGTCGCAGTGTCGCGGATTTCAATTTCGACCATGCGCCCTTCCATGCGGTGGGCGCTCAAGTCGTCGCGCAATTGCACGCGTGCCTGCTCGCGCTTGGCCAGGTCCTGCGGCGAGTCGTGGTCTAGATCGTTGTCGTCGTCGAGATGTTCGTCGGGTTCCTCGCCGTGACCGGGCGGCTTCGGTAGCGGCCGCCAGAAGCCGCCTTCCATGATGCCGGGCATGCCGACGCTGCCATCTTGGTACTCTTCGAGGCCGAGTTCTTCGAGTAGTGCGTCGTAGATGCGTTGCTCCGCAGCCTTGCCCGCGAGTTCTTCGACTTCCTTGATCTTCTCGGTGCGAACCAGCGCGATCGCGGCGTCAACCATGTCGCGCACCATCGACTCGACATCGCGGCCGTGGTAGCCGGTCTCGCTGTACTTGGTAGCCTCGACCTTGACGAACGGGGCGCGCGCGAGCGTTGCCAGACGGCGGGCGATCTCGGTCTTGCCGACGCCGGTGGGGCCGATCAGCAGGATGTTCTTGGGATAGACATCCGCCGCGAGTTCTGGGCCTAGTTGTCGGCGACGCCAGCGATTGCGCAGGGCGACGGCGACGGCGCGCTTGGCTTTGGTTTGGCCGACGATGTATTCGTCGAGGCGGCGAGTGATCTCGCGGGGAGTGAGTTCTTGCGCAAAGTCGGTCATCAGCGGGCGAAAAGCATAGCCCGAGTTTGGCTGCGCGCGCAGGCCCGTCGCACCTGTCGGCACGAAAGCCTGCGCCGCCGGTTACGGCCTAGCCCTTGCGCTTTTTGGCGCGATCGGACTTTGCCTTCCTGAAGGAGGCTTCATCCGGCCACTTTGCGAACACTCTCATCCAGGCTCCGACGGTCTTGGTGTTCCAGAGCGCCTTGGCTGGGTGCATGTTCTCGTCGGCCTGGACGGCTGCGTAGCGAGCGTTCAGGCCACCGGTGATGTCTTCAAGAGCCTTGTTCAGCTCGAACCCAAAGGCGCCGTCTCCCGGTTGCTTGTAGTCGAGTTTCTGTAGGGCTTCGAGAATGCCGAACAAGCCCGCGTAGCCAGCCTTGACGAGCTTGGCCTTGGCGCGGATCGAACGGATGCCGCCGGTGACACTGAGGTCCCCGACGATGTCCATGATTTCCGCTTTCTTGGCGGCGTCGATGCTGTCCGGCCAGACGACTTCGCCGTACATCTCGGCGGCCGACCTGACCTCGCCCATGGTTTGCGGCGGGTTCTTCTGCTTCTGCCACGGCTCCTTCTTAACGGCGGGAGCGCCCGCTTCTGCCGGCGTGGGTTTGGGGGTGTCCGGTTTCTTGACGTCGCCTTCGGCAGGCTTGCTGCCGCCATCCGGCTTGGTGCCCTCGGTCGGCTTACCGCCTTCCTCAGGCCCAGTGCCTTCTTCGGGCTTGTTCGCGCCTTCGGTGTCGCCGGGCTTGGGTGCTTCCTTGTTGGCATCCGCCGTCTTGCCGGCCTCGTTGCTCTGCGCAGTCTCCTCGCCCTCCTTCTCGTCGTTGCCGTCCATCATCATCATCACGACGACTACGACGATGATCGCAACCAGGCCAACACCCCCGATGATCATCGGCGTGTTGTCCTTCTTCTTCTCGCGCGCACGACGTGGCGAGTCCTCGCCGTCGTCATCCTCGTCGCCACGACGCGAACGGCTACTGCCATCGCGCGCCGGCCTGTCGGCTTTGCTAGCGGCCGGGGTGCGCTTGCTGCCACCGGCAGCGCGGCCCTTGCTGCGATCGACCGCCGGTTTGGCTGCAGCGGCGGGCTTGGCGTCGGCGGTCGGTGAATCACCATCGCCGGCGGCTTTTCGCTGAGTGGCGACGTCGATCACGCTACCGCACTTCTGGCACTTGGCCTGCGTCGCCTTGAAGGTCGGCGGCAGTTTGTACTTCGCGCCACAGTTGTCACAGGTAATGGGGATGACACTCATTTGGGGGCTCCTAATCAGTCAAGCGGCCGGGGTGTGCGGTGGGTGTGGGGCGGCGGTGGTGGCCGCGGGGGCAGCTACTTGCCGCCGCCTGCGTCTTCCTCAGCTTCGAGGTTGTCGCGCTCGTCGAAGAACTTGCTGAGGTCCAGGTGGTAGCGCCACCAGAACGCGAACCATTGGCGGACCGCAGACTCACGCTCCACCTTGTCCTTCGCTGGATTGATATCCGGAACCTGGTAGTTGACGGCGTAGCCGGTCCAGTGGATCAGGGCGCGGTTGAGCTGGCTCAGTTCAAGGTTGTTCTTGTTGACGTTGCTGTAGCGATCGAACATCGCGTTGAGCACGCGGGGCACGGCGGCCTGCTTCTGCTCCATCGTGCGGATCTTCATCGTCGCGCGGTTGAACAGAGCGGCCGGCGACATGTTGTCGGCACTCCTGACGATGTCCGCAGTGACTTCGTCGGCTAGCGCGCGCAGTTCGGGCGTCGCACCCTTCCAGTGCGGCACCGCAGCCGGCTCGGATTCTTGCACGACGCGCGTGCCACCTGAGTCCGTGATGGTTTTTGCTTCTGGCGCCGCGATGTCCCTATTCGGCGTGTAGCGAGTGACGCCCGGTCTCTTGCCAGGAGCCCAGACGGGCTGGAGCGTCATCTTGAAGCTGCCGACTTTGACCGCATCGCCTGTGGCGGTGAAGGTCACCAAGAACTTGCCATTGGTGTTGCGCTTGAAGCGGTCGTCGCCTGACTTTGGCGTCACGTAGATGAAGGCGGTGCCTGTGTCGGCCGTCATGTCGGCGTCGGAGTCGAGCATGGCGCTGCACTCCATCGTGCGCAGCAGGCTGGTCGACTCGAGGGTTTGCAGAGCCGCTATGACCGTCGCGGAGTCATTGTTTTCGAGTTCCAAGAACTGAGCCATCGCTCGCAGGTCCGTGTGGGTCGCCAACACCAATTGGTCGTTGCCGCCAATGGCTGTTGCCCACTTCGCCAAAGCGATCGCGCGCGGGTGGTCACCACGGCCGACGGGCGGAGCTTCGATGACGACCTTCTTTTTGGGCGGTGCCTCCTTATTGCCACCGGACAGCATGAAGATGCCGATAATCCCAAAGATCACCACGCCGATGCCGACGTAGGCCTTGGTGTAGTCCGGCGCGACGACGCGCTTGCCGGCGGTCGACTTGACGAAGAAGACTCGATGACATTCGCTGCACTCGATCTTTTCATCGAGCATGTCTTCGGTGACGCGGTAGGCGGCCGCGCACTGGGGACAGCTGACGTCTATCCTGCCGTCATTACGGCCACGCGAGCCGCTGCTGCGACGGCCAGTAGAAGAACGACGGGATGAAGAGCGGGGAGCTGAGGGTTGGCGTCTGGCCACGGAGGAACCTGCCGGGGTGAGGGGTCGGGGAGCGGGTGGGGCAAAGCACGGTAAAGTGCCTTGCGGCAGGGTGTCAACGGCGATGAGGCCAGGACGGCTCTCCCGGACGGCAAACACTCGCCAATCGATGCAGATCGATTACACCAGAGGCATGCGCTTCCGCCTGAACAGTGACATGTCGCCGGCCGGCGACCAGCCACACGCGATCGAGACGATTTCGGAGTGGATCGAGGGTGGTGCCAAGGCCAGCACACTGTTGGGGGTGACCGGATCCGGCAAGACCTTCACCGTGGCCAAGCTTGTTGAGAGGCTGCAGCGGCCGACCCTGGTGCTGGCCCCGAACAAGACGCTGGCCGCCCAATTGTATGGCGAGTTCAAGTCGTTCTTCCCGGACAACGCGGTCGAGTACTTTGTCAGCTACTACGACTACTACCAGCCGGAAGCGTATGTGCCGACGACCGACACGTTCATCGAGAAGGACGCGATGATCAACACCGCGATCGAGCGCATGCGCAATTCGGCGACCAGATCGCTGATGGAGCGGCGCGATGTGTTGATCGTCGCCTCGATCAGTTGCATCTATGGCCTCGGCTCGCCGGAGAATTACCGCGAGTTGTCGGTGCAGGTAAAGAAGGGGCAGAGCATCGACCGCGATGTGCTGCTGCGGCAGTTGACGGCGATCCAGTTCGTGCGCGACAACTACGAATTCCAGGCTGGGCGCTTCCGGGTGCGCGGCGATGTTGTCGAGGTCTACCCGTCGTACGAGGAGGCCCGGGCGATTCGCATCGAAATGTTTGGCGATGAGATTGAGAGTATTTTCGCCATTGACCCTTTGCGCGGCGAGATCCTTGAGCAACTCGACGAGATCACGATCTACCCGACCACGCACTACATTGCGACCGGTGGCCAGACGGTCGACGCTTGTGCCGCGATCGAGGTCGAGCTGGAGGCGCGCATCACCGAACTTGAGGGCCGTAAGAAACTGCTCGAGGCGCAGCGGCTCGGACAGCGCACGCGTCACGATCTTGAGATGCTGCGCGCGACCGGCATGTGCCAGGGCATCGAAAACTACAGCCGGCACTTTGATGGCCGCACCGTTGGCCAGCCGGCGGCGACACTGCTGCACTACTTCCCGGATGACTTCTTGATGGTGGTCGATGAATCGCACGTCGCGATGCCGCAAGCCGGTGGCATGTATCGCGGTGACCGGGCCCGCAAGACCACGCTCGTAGAACACGGTTTTCGATTGCCGAGCGCGCTCGACAATCGGCCGCTGATGTTTGAAGAGTTTGAGAGCCTGTTGCAGCAGGTGTTGTTCGTGTCCGCCACACCTTCCAAATACGAACTAGAGAAAAGTGACGCGCGCGTGGTCGAACTGATCGTGCGGCCGACGGGCTTGGTCGACCCGCCGGTGGAGGTTCGTCCGGCCCGTGGTCAGGTCGACGATGTCGTGGGCCAGGTTCGCGACCGTGTTGCCAAGCGTCAGCGCACGTTGATCACGACCCTGACCAAGCGATCTGCCGAAGAACTGACGGACTACTTGCGCGATCTCGGCATCAAGGTGCGCTACCTGCACAGCGACATCGACAGCCTCGAGAGAACCGAGCTGATTCGCGACCTTCGCCTTGGGGTGTTTGACGTGCTGGTGGGCATCAACCTGTTGCGCGAAGGTCTCGATATTCCTGAAGTGACGCTCGTTGCCGTTCTCGACGCCGACAAAGAAGGCTTCCTGCGCAGCAAGACGTCGCTGGTGCAGACCTGTGGTCGCGCCGCGCGCAACGTTGCGGGTAGTGTGATCCTGTATGCCGACAAGCGCACCGATTCGATCAAGGGTGCGATGGCCGAGATGGAGCGTCGCCGCGTCAAGCAGCGCGCCCACAACGAAGAACACAACATCGTGCCGACGACGATCATCAAACCGGTGCGCGATCTGTTGGAGACTCGCGATGACGACGAGCAGGGTAAGGGCTCAGGTCGGGGCAAGAAGGGCAAGGGTCGGGGGCGTGGCAAGAGCCAGCGCGGAGTCGACGCGAAGCCCGAGCGGAAGCGTCAATTTGAGAGCCATCAGGACCTGCTGCGTCACGTCAAGCAGCTGCGCACTGAGATGATGGCGGCGGCCAAGAACCTCGACTTCGAGTTGGCTGCGCAGATTCGCGACGAGGCTTACCGGCTTGAGCAGGCGGAGATGGAGCTGCTGTAGGCGACGCGCATGGATCCAGGCATCGTCGACAAGGTCTCGCGTTTCCCAACCGGGCCAGGCGTGTATCTGTTTCGCGATGGCGCAGGGGAGGCGCTCTACGTCGGCAAGGCCGCGGATCTGCGAACGCGTGTGCGCAGCTATCTGAAGCCGGGCGGAGACGGCCGCTACCAATTGCGATTCTTGGCGAACGAAGCGCGCGACATCGAGTTCATCGCGACCGGCACGGAACAGGAAGCGTTGCTGCTTGAGAACACGGTCATCAAGAAGCACAAGCCGCGCTACAACATCAAGCTCAAGGACGACAAGGCGTTCTTGCTATTGCGCCTTGATCGGAGCGAGTTGTGGCCGTGGTTTCGGTTTGTGCGGCGGCGGAGTGATGACGGTGCGATGTACTTCGGTCCGTTTGCGTCGGCGAAGTCGGCGCGGCGCACGCTGCGGTTGCTGCACAAGATCGTGCCGCTGCGCGATTGCACCGACTCCGTGCTCCGAAACCGCACGCGGCCGTGCATCAAGCACCAGATCGGTCGCTGCCCGGCGCCGTGCGCGGATTTGGTGACCAAGCAAGAATACGACGTGCTGCTCGATGAGGCCGTGCGCATCCTGCGCGGCGAGATCGGGCCGCTGGTGCAAGGCCTCAAGAAGCGCATGGCGGATGCCGCGGCGTCGTTGGAGTTCGAACGGGCCCAGGCACTGAAGGAGCAAATGCAGGCGCTGCAGTCGGTGGCCGAGCGGCAGGCAGTGGTGGCGAGGGCCGGCGATGAAGACGCGGTCGGCATCCATCGCCGCGGTGACGAAGTGACGATTGCGTTCCTTGCGTTCCGCGGTGGCGCGCTCGAACAGTGCCGCCGGCAGAAGTTGACCAGTGAGGCGCCGACCGACCTGCTGCTCGCAGACCTGTTGGCGCGGCTCTACGAAGGGGATCGTTATGTCCCGGCGGTCGTGCTTGTGCCAGAGCTACCGGCGGAGCCCGCGATCTTGCGTGGTTGGTTGGAGAAGAAGCGCGGAGGAAGGGTCGAGTTGCACGTGCCGGTGCGCGGCAACCGCAAGCACCACCTGGGTTTGGCCCAGCAGAATGCGCAGTTGGCGGACGAAGCCCTGATGGATGCCGACGCGCGCCGTCGCGTGGGAGCCGAACGACTGGCGCGCTTGTTGGATCTCGACGAACCGCCCGAGCGCCTGCACTGCCTCGACGTGTCGACGATGCAGGGCACCAACACCGTCGCGTCGCGCGTTTGCTTTGTCGATGGCCAGCCCTTCAAGGCGCACTACCGCCGCTTCAAGATCTCCAAGGAACACGCCGGCGATGATTTCTCCGCGATGGAGGAGGCGGTGCGGCGCAGTGTGTCGTTGTGTCTCGAGCGGGAGGACGAAGAACTGCCGGACCTGCTGGTTGTCGATGGTGGTCGCGGCCAACTCGCTGCCGCCGAACGGGCTGTGGTCGAGTTGGGCCTGCAGGATGACCTTCGACTGTGCGGTCTCGCCAAGAGCCGCCTCAAGGGCGTGGGGGACGCACGCGTCGAAAGCGGCGAGCGCATCTTCTTGCCACAGCAAGAAACGCCGGTGCCGCTCGGACTCGATGCGCAGGAGACGTTGTTGATCGCCGCGTTGCGCGACGAGGCCCATCGGTTTGCGATCACTTACCACCGTAGCCAGCGCGGCAAGATCACCAGTGCGCTCGATGAGGTTGTCGGCGTTGGACCCGCGCGCCGGCGTGCGGTGCTGCGCCACTTCGGTTCGTTGACTGCGTTGCGCGCGGCATCGCAGCAAGAACTGCTCGCGATGCCGGGCTTGCCGAAGACCGTAGCCGAGGCGATTTATCGGTGGTTGTTGGGCGCCGGAGCCGAAACTCCGCCAGCGGCGGATGCGGCGGAAGTGTCCGACGACTCTGTCGAGCCACCCTTGAAGTGATCGATGGGCTTTAGGCCGTTGGGGCCATGCGGCCACCGCGGATGTTGCGCCCTTGCGATCGATCATTCAGGCAACACAGCTGTTGACCGAGCCAACGCACCTTTCCTCTGCGGCCTACTGGACTTGGTTTGAGATCTGGGCACAATATCGGCCGCGACCTGATGAAACGCCTGATCCACAACCGAGCATTCAGGTTCTCTACCAGGTGTTTCTGATCTGATCCGGTCGGCTGCGGTTCGCCAGGCTCTGGTCCCGCAAGCGCGGCCCGCAATAGGCTGTGCGACAGCCTCCACCACGTTCTTAAAGCCACGGCGATGTCTCGTTGGTTCACACGATCCATACATGCACGTGCTGTTGCAGCCGCGCACCGCTCAACCAGGAACTCCGTTACCATGGCACTCTTCACGACAGTCCTTCTGCGACTAATCCTCACCGCTCTAGTCACCGCTTCGCTAGCAGCCCAGGTTGTCGAATTGCCATCGCCTGCTCCGGCGGGCAGTGCCCAACCGAACCTTGTCAATGCCGGCGATGGGCGGGCACTGCTGAGTTGGATCGAACAGATCACCGGTGGCCACCAACTGCGATTCGCCACCCTGAATGGCGAGGCGTGGTCGAAGCCGCAGACCATCGCCGAAGGCAAGAACTGGTTCGTCAACTGGGCGGACTTCCCAGCGATGGTCGCCTTGCCGAGTGGTCGACTTGCCGCGCACTGGTTGCAGAAGAGTGCCAAAGGCACCTATGACTACGATGTGCGTTTTGCGCAGTCGTCTGATGCCGGCAAGACCTGGGCAGACGCCTTGACTCCGCACCAAGATGGCGTGAAGGCCGAACACGGCTTCGTGTCCTTGTTGCCGGCCAAAGACGATCACACCTCGGTGTTCTGGTTGGACGGCCGCGAAATGAAGGCCAAGCAAGGTCATGGCCATGGCCCAATGACTCTGCGCTACGCAGAGGTTGCCGCCAATGGAGCGATCCGCAATGCGGCGCAGCTTGACCCGCGCGTGTGCGAGTGTTGCCAGACTTCGGCGGCTGTTGGTTCCGATGGTCCGATTGTGGTCTATCGCGATCGTTCTGCCGATGAAGTGCGCGACATCGCGATCACGCGACTTGTGCAAGGTTCTTGGACCAAGCCCGTTCTTGTGTGCCGCGACCAATGGAAGGTGGCGGGGTGCCCAGTGAATGGACCGTCGATTGCGACGGCATCGTCACACGTCGTGGTCGCTTGGTTCACGGCTGCCAATGGCAAGTCTCAGGTCAAGCTGGCGCGCTCAGGCGATGGCGGGGAGAGCTTTGCCGATGCGATTGCGATCGATCGCGGCAACCCGGTCGGACGCGTCGACGTGATCGTGCGCGAAAACGGCACGGCTTGGGTCTGCTGGCTGACGCAGGTGGCTGACCGCGGCGAGGTTCGCGTTCGAAGCGTCTCAGTGCACGGCAAGAAGTCGAAGGCTGTGACCGTCGCAGCGATGAAGACCAGCCGCGGCAGTGGCTTCCCTCGCATGATCGAACTCAAAGGCAAGCTGCTGATCGCTTATCGCGACGGTGGTGTCAAGACGGTGACGATGCTCCTTCCGTAGGGTCCTTGCAGCTGCTCCCAACGCCCGAATGCACCTACGTAAGTAACAGAACAAGCAACATCCATCTGTCCAGCACAGTGTTGGGCTACCCTTTGAACCGTGCGGCGTCCTAGCTCGCACTTTCCCCAACG
>JAPYTD010000028.1 GCA_029936315.1 Planctomycetota bacterium
GACGAGTACAGGCGATCGCCCTGGGACGTCGGCACAATCAGGTCCGCGGCTTGGTTGAAGCTACTGCTCCGAAACGGTATCTGCGTGGCATTGGTGTGCAGCACCATTTGGGTGCCGGTGGCCAGATCGATGCGACGCACGGTAAGCATGCTAGCGCCCTGTTCGACCGCGTAAGAAATGCCTTGGTCCCGCACATAGGTTTGCGGGTCGATGGTCCCTTCAGGGAAGGGTTGGTTAGCGGAGCCAGTAGAGGTCAGGTTCGCAACCGTTCCTCCGGTAGCCGCCAAAGATGCACGAAACCAGTCCATTTGGTTCGGATCACCAATCGCAATCGTGAGGTCATTCGCGAGAAAGCCAGGCAGGATGTGCACCCCGATGTACGGCTGAAAGACCGGGTCGTCGGTAATGTGCAGGGTGGCCAACGTACCCGTGATGTCCAGCAGGTAGAGCTCGTCGCGGACATCCGAGTCGACGAAGAGCAGCCTCGTACCATCCTCATTCAGCAAGAGCGCTGGCGTCCCCGGTTCTTCTGGCAGGTAGCCGGGGTCTTCATACTTGCTTGGTAGTGGCGGCAACACCGTAGCGCCACCCGTCAGTTCCGCAGTCCAGAGTTGCTGCTGGTGATGTGGGCCATAGAGGAACACCACACGAGAGCCATCGCCGGACATCGCCATCTGATCCTTGAGGATCGCGTTCGCAAGTGGCGGCGGCGATACATCGAAGGGCACCGTGCCGTCACTGAGTCCGCATCGGAAGACGTGCAGCAGTTCGTCTTGAAACCAAACGACCTGGTTGCCGACCATCACCGAAGTCGGTTCGATGACCGTGAGGGGTGCGAGCAATCGATGAGCGGTGCCTGTGCTGACATAGTTGTTGCCATCCAACCGCACGATGAACAAGCCCCCCGCCAACAGCGGGACCGCGAAGTGGCTGCCATCCTCCGCCACACCAATGCGGTCCTCGAAGGGGTCAGCGCCGGGAGTGCCAGACTGTTCGAGGACTACACGAGCTCCGCCATCGCCCGAGATGTGCAGGAAGCCCCAGTGGGCACCACCCGCGCGTCGGTATCGGAACAGGCGGCCACCATTGGGCAACTCAACGCGCACCATGCCGAAGCGGTCGAGTCTGCGGCTTCGGCTCGAGTCTGATGCTTGCCCCGCGAAACGCCCAGTGATCTCGATCGGCATGATCTCGATGTTCTGGACAATGTTCACTCCGGTTGCATTCGGGTTGCTCTCGGCCAGCGATACGATGGTCAGCGAAGACACTGCGCCCTCCGCGAGGGTAATGGTCTGCGCGACGAGTGGTGCGCACAGGAGCAGGGCACAGAACAGCGATTGGCGAAGCATGGCGTTTTGAATGATAGCAGCAGGGTGACAATTAGTCCGTCGGCGCGGACGGCAGAGGTCAGTTCTCGACGACTTTGCTGTCCACGTTGCTGAGTTCCCAAGTGTTCTGGGTGCCGACCAAAGCTTGGCTGGTTATTTCGAGCCCGAGGAGGGCTTGGTTATTGGGCGTCGTGTAGGTCGTTTGGAATACGCCTCCAAACGTAATGCCACCGGCCAGGAGGAAGGGTTGGTTGCCCATCAGCCAGCCTCCACCAAATCCGGGGAGGGGTGTGAAGCCGGTGTTATTGGTCCAATCCAAGAAGATGAAGGCCGACATACCCGTGGGCGCGAACACCTCCCACGTCTTGGTTTGGCCAAGGCGCAGATTGCCCATGTCCATCATCTTGACGGTCGGAATGGCCGCATCGACGCGCAAGACCGGTGACAGCGAAGTGCCGATGTTGGTGACGTCGAGGAACGCGTGCTGACCTTGCCAGAGGTTCAGGTTCAGCACATTGCTGACAACCGGAATGATGGTTCCGTCCAAGTAGAATTGGTTGGCCGTGCCTTGAACGTCTTCGACCTTGCCACGAATCGTGGTCTGGGCAGTGGTAGCGGCGGACAAGATGCAGGCGGCAGTCAGAGCAGTAACGAATCGCATAACTAGAACCTCGTAGGTAAGGGGTTGGGATGCCCTACCCAATGCAACGGGTGTGCCATGTGCTCTGGTGCCTCGAAGTGCGTGAATCTCGAACATCACGTGCAGGCAGATGCTCGGAATACCGACATCTTCAAGCGTGTTTGCGACTCTCCGTCAATTCTTGAGGCCGTGCCTCTTGAGCTTGTCGTAGAGGGCCGTACGGCTGATCCCGAGCGTCCTGGCTGCCTTGGTCTTGTCGCCGCCATGGTTCGTCATGGCCGTCGCGATCGCTCGCTTCTCAGCCTCCTTAAGCGTCAGGACCTCCGCCTGGCCGGCATCGACCGAACCCTCCGATCCTGAGTTGCCCACAGGTCCTGACGGAAGTTGTAGGTCGATGATCTCGCTGCCTTCGCAGAGCAACGTAGCCCTAGCAACCACGTGTTCCAGTTCTCGAACGTTGCCTGGCCACTGGTACGATCTCAGCGCGGCCGTTGCGACATTGGAGAGTCGAAGCACTTCAGTTGTGTGTTGCGAATTGCGAGTAACAAAGTGCTTGGCAAGTAACTCGATGTCGCCCCCACGTTCACGCAATGGAGGCACACGCAACTCCACGGCAGCGAGGCGGAAGAACAAGTCTTCCCGGAACTCGCCGGCAGCAATCATCTCGCGCAGGTTCTTGTGGGTCGCCGAGACCATGCGCAAGTCAAGGTCGATGGTGGTATCGCCACCGACGCGTCGGATCGTGCGTTCTTGCAGGGCCCGCAGCAACTTGACTTGCAAGGCGTGCGGCATGTCCCCAACTTCATCAAGGAACAGTGTGCCGCCGTTTGCCATTTCGAGCAATCCAGGGCGATCGCGATCGGCACCGGTAAACGCACCCTCAACGTGGCCGAACAGCTCGCGTTCGATGAGTTCCGCGGGTAGCGCAGAGCAGTTCTCGGCGACGAAAGGGCCTTTCTTACGACTCCCGCGTTCGTGTAGCGCCCGGGCCACAAGCTCCTTGCCGGTTCCGGTTTCTCCCTGGATCAAAACGGACAGGTCCAAGTTGGCAAGCTTGTCGATCTCGGCCCGCATCGACCGCATTGCGGTACTCTCGCCCAGCAAGCGGGTTCGCTGACGCTTCGCGGAGCGCGTTGCGACGACCAGGGCACGCTTGCTGCTTGTCAACTCCACGCGCATGGCTTCTTCGCGAAGCATGCGATCGACGGCGATGGCTGCTTGGTCGGCCAGAACCTCAAGTGACTCCTTGTCGTGCTCAGAAAAGACACCCGCCCGTCCTGGGTGCTCCACGTAAATAGCCCCCTTGGTACCGCCGGCACTGTGGAACGGTGCGCAAACCGCAGATCGTACGCGTAGGTTGCGCACGGATTGCATCGCTTGCAGCTCTTCGTTCGCTAGCACGTCAGCGCCGGTGAGCGTGCGTTGTTCTTGCACCGATTGGTTGGCAAGCGACCGGCTGAAGGCCTGGGCGTGCGATGCTGTTTGGCCACTTTGGAACTCCCTTTGGATGCCGTCGCTGCGCATCACCAATAGATAACCATTGCGACCTCCGGTCAGGGTCACCGCTGCATCTAGCAATGCGGTCATCGCCTCGTCCAGTTCGAGCGCTTGCGCAAGCTTGCGGTTGACGGCCAAGAACGTCCGGAACAGTTCGCGACTCGGTTGGTTTGCGCTGCCTTCGGGCATTGCATCATCGTCGCCTGACGGTTGTCGCGCTGCCAGCTCCTCTTTCACCAGTACATATTCCCTCTGAAGACGCGTCGTATCTGGCGTGCCCACGCGCGCTAACGCAGCCTCAGCGCCAGCGAAGTCACCGGCGCGTGCATGGGCACGAGCCAACATTAACTGTGCCAGGCGCGCCGTGCTGGTATCGCCGAGCCGGAGCAAGTGCGCAGATGCTTCCGTGAGGGTGGTCCTCGCTGTTGCAATGTCATTGCGTGCCAGCGCCGCGATCCCGAGGTTGGCTTTGGCGATCGCAGTGCGCCCCTGATCGCCAAGGTGTTCATAGAGTGCGTGGGCCTCGCGGAAGCGGCTAGCGGCCTCGCCGTGGGCGCCAGCATCCTTTGCGACCACGCCGAGGTTGAGATGGCTGCTCGCCGCGTGACGGAGGTGGCCGATGCGTTGCGCCAGCTGCACGGCTTGTTCGAAGTGTTCGCGAGCTGCTTCGAGGTTCCCTTGTCGTCGCTCGAGGTGTCCGTAGGTTGTGTACAATGACGCAGCCGCATACGGCTGCTTGGCGCAATCCAACTTGCTCAGACACTCGCGGATCAGAGTTTCACTCTCAGTCAGCTTGCCAGACTGTTCCAGCAGTGCCGCATAGACGAGATTGTCCTCGAGGTGGTTGTCGCCGCGGTCCAACAGTTCGTGAGCGCGGTTGTATTCGCCCGTCGCCATTGCCAGCTTGGCGGCGACCCGTCGGTGGCGATGTCCACTGGGCATACCGACGAGTGCCAGTTGTTGTGCAGCCAGCGAATACTGACCGGTGTCAACAAGAGCCTGCGCTCGGAGCACAGGCAATCGCGTGCACAATGGCAGGGCACGTGCCGCCTCGCCGGCATCCAGCATGCCTTCCACCAAGGCTAGGCGGGCCTCTTGTTCCTCTTGCTTGGTAGCGCGCAGCCACAGCGAACGAGCGCGCTCGAGCATGCCGTGGGTCGTAGCGTGACGAATGCGATCGACGAGCAATTCATGGCGGTCACTTGTGTCGAAAGTGGAGGTTGGTTCGAGCTGTCCGCTACGAGCCGCGGGCCACACCCAGCGAGTACCTGCTGGCAGCAACTGACCAGCGTCGACAAGTTCGCGGAAGGCATCGGTGATCGCGCCACTCGTATTGCCTCGCAGAAGCAACCACTCGGTGGCTTGCTTGAGCGCAAGTCCCTGCAAACCGAGAGCGTTTTCTACGTGTTGCGATAGTCGCTGAACGTTCAGTTCCGGCAGGTGTACAGTCGCACCCGGCTCGCCGTCTCTCTGGAGCAATGCATCATGTTGACTATCATGTATCGCTTTGACGTTGGGCAGTGTGACGGCCAACTGCATTGCGATGGCGCGACGATCTTGCGAGTCGCCGCCGGTGATGCGAACGTTGTGTTCGTCGTTCGCTACCGCGGCAATCTCTGCCGCGAACAGTTGTGTGGGATCTGGCGCCAGCGCGGCGAACGAAGCACGTCCCGTGCCAGTACCGCACAATGCATCCAGAGCCGAGTCGGCGTCAGGGAATCTCTTCGAAGGTAGACGTGCAATGCAACCTTGGACCAGACCGGCGAATTGCGGGGGCAGGTCTGAGGGATCGAAGTGGCATGCCTCAAAAAACGGTTGTGACGGAAAGTGCCTCGCGAAATACGCGACATCGAGTTGGTCGACGGGGATCAACGCGTGCACGACCATGGCACCAATCGAGAACAAGTCGGACCGTCGGTCGGGAGTCGTTCCGAACAACACCTCAGGGGCAGCGAAGAATGGAGTGCCGCCCTGTGACTGCGCGCCTGCACGCACTGCCAGCCCGAAGTCCAACAAGTGTAGTTGGCCGCTGGCGTCGATGACCAAGTTGCTAGGCTTGAGATCGAGGTGAAGCACGCCTCTGAGGTGCACAAAGGCAATGACTTCGAGCAACTGTTGCAATACCGGACGCAGCGCCTCGATGTTTCGCGGCAGAGAAGTGAGCACCTCCCCTTCGACGTGGTCACGCAGCACGAAGACACGGCCATCTGGCAACCGCCCCACTTCGTGCACCGAAGGGATGCATGGATGAAGCACGGAAGCAGCAACCGACGCTTCGCACGATTGCTCACCGTCGGGCAGCACCTTCACCGCGAAGTGCCTGCCATCAGGGTCTCTCACACGGAACGTGCGACCCTGACCCCCTCGATACTCGTGGAGCAACTGCAGTGGTCGCGACAGGTGCGCAAGTAGCGATTCCGCAGACTCCATCAGTCCTCTCGAACTCGGACTCTAGTTGCTTCGATGACGGTTGGCCCAACAACTGTGCCTCGGATCCAAATGCGATCCGTACCGGGTTGAATTTGTGCCAGGGTGATTGCGAAGTTGCTGCCACCGTGATTCTCACGGCGCTCAAAGGATGTTGTGTTGCTTACGAGCACTTCCGCTTGTGGCACCGATACGCCTTGGATCACGATGGGGTCGTTGTTACGTGGAACGATCACAATGACTTGATTCGTTACGTCGACGGACTGTACCAGAGCCTCCCACTCTGGATGGATCTGGGTATTGCTGCTGCCTAGCAACTCTACTTCGCGGGCGATGTATTCGGGCACGCCATTGCTGGTGGACTTGGCCCACCACTTGACCTTGACCAGTTGTGCAACCATCAAGCTGGAGAAATTGGTCGTGGAGCTGTTTGCGGCCTCGATGATCGCATTTTGAGCACGGATGACAGCGAGCTCTGGCGTCACCAAGTACACCTGATTGCCGTTTCTTCGAGTTGCAACCACCAGCATCTCGAAGCTGTTCGTCGCGGCATCGATCGACAAGATGTTCCCGACCAAGCGCGGTTGGTCGTTTCGGCTGGTGCGACGAATCCGCGTTGCGTCCATGCGTCCATCGCGGCGTAGGTCGCCGTCGACGAGGAGATCATCATCGATGGACAGGCTCGTCAAGAAAGCCGCCCTGGATGCATAGGCGATGCCACCTTCGTCTTCGTAAATGCACGTCGAAGAACATGCGAGGTCGACGCTGGCGTTGCCGATGGTGGTCGCCGTCGCTGCGAGCAAGTTCTGGTTCACTACCGGGAAGCGCAACTCATCCAATCGCAGGCTGGCTCCATCGAGCCGGCCCGACATGCTAGGGTTCCACGACAAGGCTCCGGGTGGACCGCTCAATGGCACGGCGTCGTGTGCAATGACGAGCCAACTGGCTGACTGTGGGTCGTGTTGCAGGCCCCCGGCAATCGGAACGCGAACGTCGACCGGGCTCGTGACGGCTTGCGAACTGCCGTCGGGAGCAATGGCGATTCCGCTATTGGGCACCAGCACCAAGACAAGGGCCGCGTAATCACCAGCGGGTGCCGGATTCAGGCGCAGTCCCGCTGGCTCGCCGGTTGCATCTCCCACTGTGAGCATTGTGCTTTCTGGCAGCAAGTTGGCGGTCTGCGTGCCCGCAGCATCTTCGAGTGTTGCGCCGGCAAGTTGGAACTGAACAAAGGCGTCCGAACCGGCCCTGGTCTCGACGACCACGAGAACGGCACCCCGATCGATGGGAACGGCGTTGGAACTGGTGGTGCTCGAACCACCGCTGCAAGCAGCGATCGAGAGCATGAGAGAGAGACTGAGGGTCGAGAATGTACGCATGATGAGTTCGCAACAGGCAACGTCCGTGCCGAACTGGACCGGCGCGTCGGGTGTTCGGAATTCCTACGAACGCGTCAGGATCTCGGACACCAGCGCATGCCTCGCCATAGATCCCCCCGCTGCTTTTGTGGCATGATGGCGCGGCCGCCTATGAGACCCCTTGCCGCTGCTCTGTTGTTGCTTGGCGCAGTCGTCGCCAGCATTGCCTTGTTCGCTTGGAACGAGAGAGACCGTGCAACAACGACGCCTCTCGCTCCGATGCCTGAATGGCTTGCTGGCACCCCACAAGGCCACGTCTACACCAGTGCCGTGGAAGAGCCCGCGGACGTCAATCCGTTTACCACTCGCGGTGCCGTTGCACGCAGTTTGGTACTTGGCCTTACGCACGATGCACTGCTAGATCGCGACTCGCGAACCGGAGTGCTACGCAACGCACTTGCCGCGAGCCATGAAGTCGCTGCGGATGGTCGCAGCTGCACCTTCGTCTTGAGGAAGGGGATCGTATTCAGTGACGGTACGCCGGTGACAATGCGGGACGTCACCTTTGGCTGGGAACTGGCACAAGCAGGGCACTTATCGTTCGGGTTTGTTGGAGCTGCGTTTTCCCGGGTGCAAGCTGTGGACGTGCTCGGCGAACGCAGCCTACGCGTGCACTTTCGTCATCGCTACTTTGCGAACGTAGCGTCGGTTGGCGAGGGCTGGCTGGTCGCCAAGAGAGAGTTCTTCCTTGCGTGTATGCGCCAGCGCCTCGCCAACGGCGAGCGCATGCCGGAGATCGACTCCTTGCACTTCGCAAGGTTGCTGGACCAGGTGAACTTGCAATGCGGGCCCGGGACTGGACCTTACTCGCTGCGAAATGACGCGCAGGGAGTAAGCAATTGGCGGCCTCGGCAGCAGCTGCTGCTCGAACGCAACGAATCGAGCTGGCGCAGGCAAGTGCGACCTGGAACCTGGAACTTCGCCGCCATGAAATTGCTGTTCCGTGATCAGGCCGGTGCGCGCAATGCGTTGTTGCTGGGCGAGGTTGATTGGTATTCCGGCTCGGACCTCGATGGACTACTCGCGAAGCATGAAGCGTTGGCTGATCAGTACGGCAAGCATGTCTACGACTACCCGCAGTTAGGTGTTTATCGGATCGTCTGGAACTGCCGACGCGCCCCGTTCGATGACGTTCGTGTTCGTCGCGCGCTGTCGATGTTGATTCCTCGCCAGGACGCGGTCGCTGTCATGGGCGGAGATGCGCGTGTGGCCTCTGCTCACGCCAAGCCGGACTCCCCAGCGTATCCCGACGAGGTGGCGGCCGTCTTCGACCCAGCTGCCGCCCGCCGCTTGTTGCGTGAGGCCGGGTTCGATCCAGAGAAGGGGAAGCCACTACGCATGACCCTACTGGCGCTGCAAGGCAGCGAGCCGTTGCGCCGGATCTCGGAACTGTTCCGAAGCAGCGCGAATGACGCTGGCGTGATCCTAGAAGTTCACAACCGAGAATGGGCTGCGTTCCTGGCCGAACAGAAACGTGGTGAGTGGCACGGTTCGCTGGTGCTGCAGTGGTTTGATGCGTCAGGCGATCCCTACCGGTTCTTGCACAGTTCGGGCCGAAGCAATCCCGGCGGATGGCAAAACAGCAAAGCCGATGAGTTGGCCACTGCGGCACGATTGCAGTTAGACCCAAGCGTGCGGAACGGCATCTGGAAGGAGCTGCATGCCTTAGCCTGTGATGAACAGCCCGCGGCGTTGGTTGTGCATCCCGTTGCGAGCGTGCTGTTGCGCAAGCGCTTGCGGGACTATGTGCCTGGTGCCTATGGCTTGCGGCCAGAGTGGGCGTGGGTTTCGGTGGCAGATCAGCGGCGGTAGTTGTGGGGATACAGCGGCAGGGGGCGCATTCCGCGGCTCGGAGCCTGGCTCGCATCTCTATGGCATTGCGCACAGCCTAGTCGACGAGGACAATCCACCAGACCTCCCGCGACCCCGCGGCCCTGATGCCATGGCCAAGAACCTCTTCACGTTTCCCTGCCCTTGCTGCAACAAGATGATCGAAATCAACACCCGGTCCGGCAAGGCACGCGCCGTGCGTGCAGACGAAAAGAAGGGCGGAACCAGCCTCGACGACCTGGTGCAGGCCCAACGCAGTGACGAAGAACGCCTCGGCGACATGTTCTCGTCGGCGCAGGACAGCGAGAAGCGCCGCGAGGACCTGCTCGAGGAGCAACTGCGCCGCGCAAAGGAAGAGGCGAAGAAAGACAAGGGCGACAAGCCGCGCAACATCTTCGACCTGGACTAAGAAATCGAGCTCGGCGGCCGGCTAGGTACCGAAGCCGAGCAGTGTGCCGATCTGGTAGATCGCGACCGCCGCCAACCAAGCGAGCAGAGTCATGTAGCCGAACACGAAGATCGGCCAGCGCCACGAGTGGGTCTCGCGGCGAATCGCTGCCAAGGTCGCCGCGCACTGGCTGCACAGTGCGAAGAACACCATCACCGCGAGCGCAATCAGGCCGTTCATGGTCGGCTTGCCATCGGGCCCCTTCGCGTTGCGCAATGCATCCTTGAGGCGCGGATCGGGGTTATCGGCCGACGCTTCGACGTCGCCGAGGCTGTAGAGCGTGCCAAGCGTTGGAATCACGAGTTCGCGCGCCGGGAACGCTGCCAGCACGCCAACCGTCAAACGCCAGTCGAAGCCCGCCGGCTCGAACACCGGTTGCACGGCGTGACCAATGGACGCCAGGTAACTCTGCTCGAGGTAGGCCGCCGCTTCGCGGGCATCGATCGCAGCGATCTGGTCGTCCTGATCGGCCGGGGCGCTCTGTTCGACCGCCGTGCGTTCACGATCGAACGTTGCCCCGATCTCGGCGGAACGTGGGAAGTAGGCCAGCACCCAGACGATGATGGTCGCAGCGAAGATCACCGTGCCCGCGGTCACGAGGAAGCTCTTGACCGAGAACCACGTGTGCCGGCCGATCAGCAAGAGGCGCGGTCGCTGGTAGACCGGCAACTCCATTGCCAGCATCGAGTGGCCGCCTTTGAGTACCGTTCGACGCAGAATGAGCGACACCAGAATCGCGGTCACGATGCCGATCGCATACAGCGCGAACAGCATCAGGCCCGCCTGGTAGGCGGGGAAGAACGCGGCCAGCAACACCACGTAGACCGGCAAGCGAGCCGAGCAGGACATCAACGGCGCCACAGCGATCGTCGCCAGGCGGTCCCGTTCGTCGCCGAGGATGCGAGTCGCGGCGATGCCAGGGATGGCGCACGCGAAGCTGCTCGCCAACGGAATGAAGCTCCGGCCGGATAGGCCAAAGCGACGCAGCAAGCGATCGAGCAAGAACACGGCACGCGCCATGTAGCCGGTCGCTTCGACGCACGTAACGAAGGCTATCAACAGCGCAATCTGCGGCACAAAGATCAGCGAGGAGCCAACGCCATTGACGACGCCGTCAACCAGGAAGCTGCGCAAGGCGCCCTCATTCGTGATCGCTTCGATGCCGCCCGACAACCAACCCTGACCAGCTTCGATCCAGCCCATGAACGGTTCGGCGACCGTGAACACGAGTTGGAACATCACCAAGACGACCACCGTCAGGAAGATCGGTCCGAACACGGGGTTCAGCAACCAACCATCAAGCTTGTCGGTAAACGAACGGCTGAATGCGCGTTTCCGCGGAGCGGACTCTGCTGCTGTGCCGGCATTCGCTGCCGACGGCTTTTGTAGCCACGCCGGCTGCAAGGACACGAGCGCGAGTTGCGCACGCAGTTCGTCAATGCCCTTGCCGCGCGCACCATCGACGACGACCAACGGCAAGCCGAGGGCGCGCTGCAACTGCTCGGCGTCGATCGGGAAGCCCTCGGATTCCGCGACATCCACCTTGGTGACGGCGACGACGATCGGCAAGCCGAGGCCGCGCAGTTCCTGCAACAGGCGCAGCTCGACGGCGAGCTTGCCAGCATCGAGCACAAAGCAAAGCAGGTCCGGCTTGGTGGCGGCATCGCGCACGCTGTCAATCGCCACCTGTTCATCGCGGCTCTGCGGCGTCAGCGAGGCGACGCCCGGCAGGTCGACGACCTGCAGTTGGCAGCCTTCGTATGAGCAACTCGACTCGACACTCTCAACCGAGGTGCCCGGAAAGTTCACCGGCCGCTGCAGGCTGCCGGTCAAGTGCATCAACAGAGACGTCTTGCCGGAGTTGGCGCGACCGAACAGCGTCACCCTGCGAGAACCACCAACGTTGCCCGAAGAGCCAGCCTTGCTCGAAGAGCCGGCCTTGCTCGAGGAAATTGTGTTGGCAGTGTTGGCGAACCCCGCCTCAGACTTCTCGCTCACGCATTTGCTCCGGGATCGGCTCCCGAATCGCTCTGGCTCTGCACCACAACTCGCGCAGCCTCAGAACGGCGCAGCGCCAGGCGGTAGCCATGGATTCGGAACAACATCGGGCCGCCAAACGGTGCCCTCGCGAGGCACTCCAACTCGACTCCCGCCCAGAGGCCACAGGTCGCCAGGCGATCACTGATCGCGTCGTCGCCGTCGACCGCCACCACGCGCAGCAGGTCGCCACGCGGCGCGGAATCGAGCCGCGTAGCCATGGGAGTCAATACAGCGCTTTCAGGGGTCGGCTCGACGGGACCTGAGATATCGATGGATGCAGCTGTCACGGTAGGATTGGGATCGGCAGGAAGCCTGTCGTTCTTGAGAACGAGTCTCAAGTGCGATTGTGGCCTAGTCGCCCCGTGATTGCAAGTGGACTACTAGTGGCGGGTGCTTTGCCGACAACGACCTCGGGGGAGCGACTGAGTCCATCGTTGCCATCGGCGCTGGAATGCCGACACTGACCGCCAATGCAGCCGACCGCACACGAGGCCACGATCAAGATCGCGGGCACCGAAGTTTCGTTCGAGACGGGCCGCATCGCCCGCCAGGCCGGCGGCGCCGTGATGGCTCGCTGCGGCGACAACGTGGTGCTGGCGACCGTGACCGCCGCCTCTCTCCCCAAACCGGGGCAAGGCTTCTTTCCGCTGACCGTCGAATACCGCGAGAAGTGGGCCGGTGCCGGCAAGATCCCGGGCGCGTTCGGCAAACGCGAAGGCCGCATTACCGAGCACGAAGTGCTGGTCTGCCGGCTGATCGACCGCAGCGTGCGCTCGCTGTTTCCGGAGCACTACAAGAATGAAGTGCAGATCCAGGTGCAGGTGCTGAGCTGCGAACCGAGCAGCGATCTCGAGAGTCTGGCGCTACTGGCCGCGACTTGCGCGCTGCACATCAGTCCCGTGCCGGCCAAGGGCCCCATCGCCGGACTACGCATCTGGCGCTTGCACGATCAGTGGCACGCGTTTGTTGGACGCGAACGTGCCGAGCAGGCGGACCTCGGGTTCACAGTCGCGGTTGGCCCCAACGGCCTGGTCATGCTGGAAGGTGGCGCCAAGGAAGTCAGCGAGGCGGATGCGATTGCCGCCATCGAGCAGGCAACCGAGTGGATCGCGCGCTGCCACAAAGCGTTCGACGAACTCGCAAACAGCACCGGTCGCACCAAGCTGCCGGCGCCGCCTGAGCCCGAACTACCCGACGTTCCGGATGCGCCGCGAGCTGCCTTGCAAGAAGCGTTGACCATCAAGGTCAAGGCCGGCCGGCGCGCTGCGATTGCCGCGGCCGAAGCGGGTTGGCTCTTGTCGCTCGAAGACGAGCAACACGCCGCCGCCAAGCAGGCATTCGAAGACGCCGTCTGGGAACAGATGCGCGAAAACGTGCTCACGACCGAAAGCCGATTGGATGGCCGCTCGAAGACCGAAATCCGGCCAATCTGGGGCGAGGTCGGCTTGCTGCCGCGTGCGCACGGCTCGGCGCTGTTCACTCGCGGCGAAACCCAGGCCATCGTCACCTGCACGCTGGGCAGCCCCGACGATGCCCTGCGCCCCGGCAACCTCGCCGACGACACCAACACCAACCCGTTCTTCTTGCACTACAACTTCCCGCCGTACTCGGTTGGTGAAACGCGACCGCTGCGGGGACCTGGCCGCCGTGAAATTGGCCACGGAGCGTTGGCTCGTCGCGGCCTGTTTCCGCTGATCCCACCACCGGCGAAGCACCCGTTCACGATCCGGATCGAATCCGAGATCACCGAGAGCAACGGCAGTTCATCGATGGCGACGGTCTGCGGCGGCTCGATGGCGATGATGAACGCGGGTGTGCCGTTGAAACGCCCGGTCGCCGGCATTGCGATGGGTTTGATCTCCGATGGCAAGCGCCACGCCGTGCTCAGCGATATCCTCGGCGACGAAGACCATCTCGGCGATATGGACTTCAAGGTCGTCGGCACCAAGGACGGCATCACCGCGATCCAACTCGACAACAAACTCGGCGGACTTCCGGACGCAGTGCTCCAACAGGCGTTCTTGCAGGCGCGCGACGGCCGTCTGCACATTCTCGCGGAGATGGCCAAGACGATCGCCGAACCCGGCCAGCCGTCGCGTTTCGTACCACAGGCCTTCCACGTCGCGATCATGCCGGACGCCGTCGGTGCGCTGATCGGCGCACGCGGTGCCAACATCAAGTCCATCACCGAAACCACCGGTGCGCGGGTCAGCGTCGACGATTCTGGTTCGGTGCTGATCTACGCCACCGATCAGGTCAGCGCCGCCCGCGCCAAGACCATGGTCCAGCAATCCGCCGGCGTGCTGCATGTTGGGCGTTGCTACCGCGGCACCGTCACGGGCGTCAAAGACTTCGGCGCCTTCGTCAAGATCAACGCAGTCAACGAAGGCCTGGTGCCGATCGAAGAACTCGCGGACGAACACGCGAGCGCGTCCGACATTGCCAAGGAAGGCGAAGAGATGATCGTCACAGTGCTGGGAGCCGACGATCGGGGCCGACTGCGCTTGTCTCGCAAGAAGGCGATCGGCGTCGGCGAATCACAGATCGAGTTCTAGGCGAGAATACCTCTATGCACGTTTTCATGATGACTCTGGTGCTCGCCATGAGCGCCGTCGCGCAAGCCAAGCGCCCCAATCTGTTGTTGGTTGTCACGGACGACCAGCGCTTCGACCAGATGGGATGTGCGGGCCACGACGTCTTGCAGACGCCGATGATGGACGAACTCGCGGCGCGCGGCGTGCGCTTTCGCAACGCGTTCGTGACGACCGCGATCTGCGCCGCGAGCCGCGCGTCGATCATGACTGGTCGCCGCGAGGGTTCACACGGCTACACGTTCGGCAAGCAACCGATGGGTCGCGATTTGGGCGACGCAACCTACTTCACGCAACTGAAGCGCGCCGGCTACCAGACGGGGTTTGTCGGCAAATGGGGTGTGCGCTTTGCGAAGAACGTTCTGAAAGGCGCCATCGACTACCGACGCACACCGGGACAGCCGTATCTCAAGAAGGACCGTCCCCACCTGACGTCGATTATCGCGAACCGCGCCATCGAGTTCATCGCACAGCAGAGCCAGCAGCAACCGTTCTGCCTGACGGTGTCGTTCCATGCACCGCACGCTCAGGATGGCCACAAGGATCAGTTCCTGCCACCGCCCGAGTTGGCAAAACTGTATGAAGACGTCGAGGTGCCAGTTCCGCCGTACGCCGACGAAGGCTTCGCCGCGCTACCAACCTTCCTGAAGACTTCCATGGGGCGGATCCGGTGGAAGTGGCGCTTCGACAACCGCGACAAACAGGTCCGGCGCACCAAGGACTACTGGCGCATGATCACCGGCGTGGATCGCAGCTTAGCTCGAATCGTTGCGGCACTGCAGAAGCACGAACTCGACGACAACACCGTGATCGTGTTCACGAGCGACAACGGTTACTTCCTTGGCGAACGTGGACTCGCCGGCAAATGGCTGATCTATGAAGAGTCGATCCGCGTGCCCCTGATTGTCGTCGACCCGCGCGCGAGCAGCGACCGGCGCGGCACGACCGACAACCGCATGGTGCTCAACACCGACATCGCCCCCACCATGCTCGAGCTTGCCGGCGTTACCATTCCTGACGGCTACGACGGCAAGAGCCTCGTGCCACTGTTGGCGGGCAAGCCGACCGAGTGGCGCTCGGAGTTCCTCTATGAACACCGGTTCGACAACAAGAACATCCCCAAGAGTCAGGGAGTTCGCGGAGAACGCTGGGTCTACGCGCGCTTCGACGAACAAGAGCCCGTCTATGAGCAACTGTTCGACTTGAAGACCGATCCGCAGCAACTGCACAACCTGGCGGGCGACTCGAAGTACAAGTCAATTCTCGCCGACCAACGCGCGCGCTGCGACTCGCTGTTGGCCCAGTGACGATGGGGCCAGTGACGATTAGACGTTGATGACGCCCTTGGGCGCAAACACCAACGCATCCGGCCTCGCGGTCGCAACGCGGCGGGCGAGGTCCGCTGGCAGCAAGCGATACACGTGCGTGCCGACCGGCCCAGCGCGCACGACACACAATTGGCCAGCGGTGACTTCCTGCGCCTCCCGCGGAGATAGCTCCAGCCACGGCAACGAGCCATCGCGGGCGGCAAAGTAGAACTTCACCTGGCCGCGCCCCGGCTTCTTCGCGGAGGCCAACACGACGTCGATCGCCTTCTGCTCTTCGCGCTGCTTGCGCTGCCGCTCAAGTTCGGCTTGGTCGCGGCGCGTTTCCTCTCGCTCCTTGGTGCGCATCTGCTCGACCTCAAGCTTGCGATCCGAAGCTTCCTTCTCGATCTGTTCGCGCCCCTTCTCTTTGCGCTCGACACGCTGTTCGTGCGCCAGCTGCTTGGCCTTCTTGTCAGACAGCAGCTTCGCCTTCTTCAGCTGGTCGCGCATGTTCATGCGCGCAAGGATAGCGGACCTACGATCCGCCGTCGATGAGGTCTGCATGGCTGTCGTCAAACTTGACGGCAATGCCGACAGCGCCGGCGCCCATGTTCTCGATGCGCACCAGCTCACCGGTCATGATCCCCGCGCGCCCGCGGATCTCGACCTTCACCTTGATCGGCACCTCGCTGACGAAGAACACGCCCTGGGCCGAGACGTTCTGCCCCGAGCCAACAATGGCTTCGCTATCAACGCGAATGATGACGGTACCCTCAAATTCGACGCGCTCGGAGCGGCGCGTGTTGATTGAAGTGGTTTGCTCTGAATCGCTCATGGGGCCTCCAGAACTTGCATCGGCCGCCGGCGATCAAAACCTGAACCTGGGCTGCCTTCGCACTATCGTGGCTACGTGCAAGAGAGCCCATACAACCGCGAACCGGGCTACGCCGAACGCTACCGAGACCGCAGATTCCAGACCGGCACTGGCTCGCGCACCGATGTGCGCGAGCGCAAGGCAATCGCCAGATTGCTGCGAAACGCGACGATCCCCAATGGCCTGTGGCTCGACGCGCCGTGCGGTGCCGGCCGTCTCTCGCTCGAAGTGCTTGGCAAGGCTGTCCTTGTGGATCGCGATCCCAACATGGTCGTCGCCGCAGACAACCACACGTTGCGGGCCTGCGCCAGCGTGCACGCACTGCCATTCGGGGACGACTCGTTTGCCGGTGTGCTCTGCAGCCCAAAAACCTGACCAGCATAGGGACATGCCTGTCGATTGCGCCTCGGGGTGCGACCGATAGCAGTGGGGAAGGAGCGAACAACAATGGTTACGATCCCCCAAACGGAACAGATGGCCAGCGCCGAGCTCCTCTATCGTCTGCCGAATACCTGCGTCGCAAACGCGGCCAGCTCCTGCCGCGACCGCGGCACGCCAAACAACCACGGCTCCGCGCGGTCGTGCAGCCGCGAAATGTCCGGCACCGGCTTTCCGGACTTGCGCAGCGAATCGACATAGATGGTCATGCGCTCGATCGCCCGCGATCCGGGATAGCCCGCCAGGGCGAGCATGCGTACGGGCAAGCCGGCAAGTTGTTCGACGGTGCGCGCCGGAATTGCACCCCCGCCGACGAAAACCACGCCGCTGATGTGTGGTCGAAACTTCGCCAGCTGCAGCGCCACAACCGCAGCGGCTTCGCGGTCACAGACGAGCAGCGGCTTCTGGCCGCCGGTCGCCAACACTTCGGGCAGCGCTTGGATCGTCGACAACAGCGCCTTGGCATAAGGCCGGCCGCCGCCCGGTGAGTCACAGCAGACGACGTGCCACTGCTGCTCGACACCGAAGTCGCCGAGTTCTCGCCACAGCCAATTGGATTCGCGCATGCCGGGCGACATTGGTCGGCGGGACCCCATGTCGTAGGCGGGCGCCCCCGTCGCAAAGACGACCATCGGGTGCGGTTTGGCATCTGTCGGGGAACGGAACATGCACGGCTGCACAATGCTCCCAGCCGCCGTATCCCCCGCCGGCATCGCGGTCGGAATAAGGCCCTTCAGACCAGCCAGCGGCGCCCGTTTGTTGGCGAGGTTGTCGAGACAGGCTTCGAGCAACTCCAACTCACGCACCGCGTCACTGCGCACGGCGAATGCCTCGCCGGTAAAGGCGCGCGACACGTTCGTCGCGAAGCCATCGAGTTGGGCGCGCAGCAACGGTTCGTAGTCGCCGCGATCGGTGACGGCAGTCGCCATCGCTTTCTCGGCGCGGGCCTGGTAGCCACGCAGCGCATGGAACGTCCAACGCAGCACTGGGTCGTGCTCGCGCGGCGGCTTGCCGTCGAACATGGTTCGCATCTCGACTTCATAGGTGCCGTCGGGCAACGCCGCCGCCGGAACGCTCGCCTTGACCTGCGCCATGCGCACATCGGTCATGTTGATGTCGCGGTCGAGCACCTTCGACCAGACCTTCTCGCCGGCCTCGTTGCGCACGGTCATCTCAAACGTCATCGCGCCGGGTACCGGCAACGTGAACGGCAGACACACCGAGAAGTTCGCGGCGCGACACGTCTCGAAGGTCGAGTCTGCATCGACAACTTCGGGTAGCACGAAGAGGCCCAGCGCCGCTCGCATCAAGAACTCTTGGTCCGCCTCGACACCACGCAGGAACGCCAACGCGTTGGCCACGGGACGAAACGGCACACCGGCATCACGCGCGGCCAGCATCTCGGCCACCTTGGCGACGTCAGCCGCGCCCCTGGACTGAAGTGCATCGAAGACTTCGGCGCGTCGATTCTCCAGGTGCAGGTAGCCCCAGCGCTCTCGATATACGGGGCCTTGCGCGTTCGCGGACGTCGATGTCATCGCCGTGGCCATCGCGGCCAGCAGGCAGATGCGCAACAGGGATCGGCGGATACACGTCATCGAGGCAAGAGTACCCCGACCTGTGGCCAAGGTAACGACTGTTGTGCTCACGCGGAAGTCGACACAGGGTCCGACGCCCCCCCCCGCGCAACCGCCGAGTGCACCGCGCTACGGCAGGTTCAGGATCTTGTGTGTCTGCGGCACCACACGAACGTCAAACTTGTGGCGCACCGCCGTGGCCACAAAGCGTTCAAGATCGCTCGCTGGCAGCGATCGTTTGACCGGTCCAAACGGGGTCACCGGCTGGAGCATCAGTAGGATCTTCTGGCGCACTGGTGCCAGCTGTTCGAGCGCCTGCTCGAAACTGGGATCCTGAACGCGATCGGTCAGCACGATCTTGACGTCGACCGAGGCGCCGCGGCGCAGCGCGATCTCGCAGCAGCGCACGTGCAAGTCGCCGTAGTTTCGCCCGGGCATCAGCAACAGGCTCTTGTGCTGCGGCGCGGCCAAGGTTTCGGGCAACTTGAAGTCGGCGCTCAGGTGGTCGACCTGGTTGATGCACTTCGCCAGCGCATCGGGATCGATCGCCGCAGTTTCGAGGTGCAGGCGCATGCCTTGGTCGCGCACCGCCTTGCCAAACTCGTGCACAAACTCGGGAAATACCAACGGCTCACCACCAGTGACACTGACGCGCGGTTGTCGCAACGCCGGCATCGTCGCATGGCTCACTTGCCGCACCAATTCCGCTGCTCGCGGTGCGCGAACGGGGTTTGGTTCTTGCTGCGTGCGCACACCGAAGTTGACCGGAATCGTGGTCGGCGCTTCGTAGCTGTTCGGCGTGTCGCAGTAGAGACATCGCAACGGGCACGTCGCCGTGCGCAGGAAGGTCATCGGCAAGCCAACGAACCGACCCTCGCCCTGGATCGAGTGGAAGATCTCAATCAGTGGCGCGCGCGCTTCCTTGGCCTCGCGCTCATCTTGCGTCTTCTTGCTCTTGAGCTCGGTTAGCGCCTTTCTTAGGTCCATGCTGACAGCCTCATTGCTGTTGGTCGAGCGAGACCTAGTTGGAGAACCGCTCAGCGAGTTCGTTCAACACCGAGATGCCGGTCGCCAGGTGCTCGTCACTAGCAGCGAACGACAAGCGGAAGTGCGTGTCGTGGGCCGAGAACGCTTTACCCGGCACGATCAGCACGTTCTTCTCAACGGCCGCCTCGATGAAGACATCGCTCGCCACCTGCACGCCGTTCTGGTCGCGCGGCAACCGCGGGAACGCATAGAACGCGCCCTCGGGCTTCGACAGCGCGTAGCTCGGGTGCAGGTCGCGCACGAGCAGGTCGCGCTTCTGGCGGTATTGCTCGCGGTATGGCGACAGGTCGATCTCGGGCATCGCCGCCAACAACGCGTGTTGGAATGGCGCCGGCGCGCAGACGAACGAGAACTGTTGCAAGGTCTTCAACGCGTCGAGCACATTGCTCGGACCGGTTGCGTAGCCCATGCGCCAACCGGGCACGCCATAGCTCTTGCTGAAACCGCCGAGTTGGATGACGCGATCGGTGAATTGCAGCGGCGAGGTGTAATCGTCATCGTAGCAGAACAGATCGTAGATCTCGTCGCTGACGACGTAGGCACCAACTCGTTCGGCCGCCTTGCAGATGGCTTCGATCTCCTTCCGCGTCAGCATGCCGCCAGTCGGGTTGCTCGGCGAATTGACGAAGACGATCTTGGTCTTGTCGGTCACCAGATGATCGATCTCATCCGTGTCGATCGCAAAACGCTCGCCATCCTTCTTGGGGTAGGTGTTGTAGTACTTGACCGACGCCCCGCACAGGTTCGCCAGGTGGCGATACATCACGAAGTAGGGATCCGGCAGCAGGATCTCGTCACCGGGATCGAGCAGGCTCAAGAACGACAGCATCAAGCCGCCGGAAACGCCGCTGGTCAGCAGGCACGTTTCGGGGCGCTTGCCGAGACGCTTTTCGATGTCGTCGAGCACCAGGTCGTTGAGCTCTGGTAGACCCTGCGTGACCGTGTAGCGATTGAAGCCCTCGCGCATCGCCTTGCAGGCAGCTTCGATCAGCTGCTCCGGCGGATCGTAGTGGGCTTGTCCGATCGACAGATTGATCGGATCCTTCATCGTCGCCATCAACTCAAAGATGCGACGGATGCCACTCGGCTCGATGCCGCGCACGCGGCTCGACAGACCAATGTCTTCAGCAGCCACGGAAACCCCGAACGTTTGGCACCAGAATGTTCAGACAGTCAAAAAGCACAATACAGCGGCCCAGGTCCCCCGGTCGGAAAACACCGTCGGAGAACGCCCGAGCGCCGCCCATGCATCTTAGATCGTGGCTTCCGGGTCCTTCTCTTCGTCCTTGACCTTCTTCTTTTTCTTGGTGGCCACCTTGAAGTTGGTGCGCACCTTGGGGAGTCCGGTGACTCCGTCTTCGGGCTTCCAGTTGCCGGCCTTCTTCAGGGCTGCGAGACGCTCAACCCGGGTCCAGACATTGCGTTGGCCAGCACCCGCGCCGGAGGACTTCAGACTGCTATGGATCGACATGGAAACAAGTACGCTCTTTGGGCCACCTGAGTCCTGATTGGCAAACGACCTACGGCATTCGCAGGGGTTCGCACATCACTGGGGTGCAGGGGGCGGGAATTGAGGGCGAGCAGCCTACTGGATCTTGTAGCTGATCGGCCACTCCGATTTGGAAACGTTTCGCACGTGCACAAACACCTGATCCGGCACGTCCTTCGGCAGGTTCCGGAGCAGGTCCCGGGTCGCTTGTGCCTCGGCCTGGCCATCGTAGTAAACCGTGACAACCCAGACAGGGCCCTTGTTGCCCTGCGGCCACAGGAACGGGCGAGCCTTCTCGAACCCCTTTGCCTGCAGGTATTTGGTCAGGTTGATGGCGTGCTGCTTGGCCGCCGGCGCCGAATCATCGGGGTAGGCGGCAACGATAAAGGCATCACGCGACAGCGGCTCGATCTCGAACTCACCGACGAACGTGGCGGAACGGCCCGGAGCGCGCAACGGATCGGTGCCATCGCCGGAAGTGCCGAAAGCACCGCCCACCAGGAAGCCACCGCCAAAGGCGACCAGCACGCAGATGGCAAACACCCACGCTGACACCGACCTGGCCCGCATGCTGCTCACCTGTCGGCGGCCGTGCCTCGCCTTGCGACCGAGTAGGTTGTCGATCATGCCGACAAGGGCACCAGTGATGCCACGGCCCTTGCGAGAACGAGACTTGCTGCGTGAAGACAGCAGCATTGCGATATCGCTTGTTTTACGCGCCACGAAAACCCCCTGCCTCCGCGAGGAGACACACCTCCTGACCAAGAGGAGGCTGCGCTCTCAGCCAGGGACCTGACCAAGACCGCGGACCAGCAGACATTTGAAGAACCCCCAGGCAGGTCCGAAAGCGGGCCTGATTCTGGAGCTGACCGTGTGCCGAGATTGACCGAATCCCGGCGGACCGCAACGTAACGACCCGGCGCAACTGGCGCAACTACTGGCACAAGCAACTGGCTGATTGCGCGGGGAAAAGCACGGCGCCGCAGGCTTAGCTGTCGGCGAGGCGCTGCAGCGCGCGGAGCACGGCGGGGTCGGCGTCCTGGTCGGGCGACTGCATGTATTCCTCAGCGATCTGCTGGGCTGCGTCCTCGTCACCCTTGCGCTGCAAGGTGATCGCCAACATCAGGCTCTGCCGGCTGGCGTCGACTTTGTTCTTCTTCTGCCAAGCCGCCGCCTTCCGACACAGAGCCTCAAGTTCGTCCAGATCCGCATTCGGATCGCCCTGCATCGCAGTCGCTATCAACCAGCACGCCCAATGGTTCTCGGAATCGATCTTGAGCAGGCGACGGAAGTCCTCGATCGATTCGGCAACTTTGCCGGCGGTGAACTTCTCGATGCCACGCCCTTCGATTCGGTCCCACGCGAGCTTCAGCTGGCGGCGAATGGCCTCTTCGTCGCCAAAGTCCTTCGACGCGACTTCGAGGCAACGCAACCACGCATCCGTGGCCTTGTTGTCCAAGCGATTCATGAAGGCCGCGTAACCGAGCGCCGCGAGGCTGCGGGTCAGCTGCTCGCGCGCATCGTCGTACGTCGGCAACAACTGGTGCGCCTTCTCAAGGTGATGCACAGCCCGTTCGAAGTTCTGCTCCTGATGCGCCAAACGACCGAGCACCAGGTGCGCCTTGGTCTCGTCCGGATTGTAGCGCAACGCATCGGCCACGAGCTTGCGAACGGCGGCGCGCTTGGTGTGGTCGGACAGCATGCCCAGGGCACGACCGATCAACAGGTTGCTGAGGATCTTGCCCATATCCCGATCGTCGGGCTCGAGTTTCACATAGGCGGACAAGTAATCTATGGCTTCGGAAAGACGATTGAGCCCGACGAGCGACAACGCGATCTCCTGCAGGAGACGCGGATCACGACGGTGTTGCCAACCGTTCTGCGCACGCGTCAACGCCGAATCATACATGCGCTCTTCCCGCATCATGCGCGCCGCAGACAACCATGCCGTGACCGAGTTCGGGCGCAGCTGCGCCGCCTTGGTGAAGCAGCGGATCGCCGCGGACGTCTTATGGCGCGCTTGGTCCCACAGCCCCTGCGACAACCACAAGCCGGCATGGTCTTGATGCTTCGCCAACGCCGCCTGCAGCCTCACATCGACTGCTGCACCACCCTCGTCATCCGGCGGCAGTCGCGGCAACTTGCCTTGCCTGGCCAACTCCAACAACTCGGGCCGCCGTGCCGCGAGATCGAGCATTGCTTGGAACGCGATGACGTCCGGCGAGTCGGGAGCCTCGGCCTTCACTACGGCCAAGACCTTCGCCGCGGTCTCTTCGTCACCGCTCAGCTGCAACGGCTCGAACGAATCCATCTGCACTTGCCGAAGATCACGTAGCAACTGTTCGATGCGCGGCGCAGCGACTTCCTGCGCCAGCTGCTTCTTCGCAGCGGCGATCGCCGCCAGACAGTTGGCAGCGGCCTCCTTGTATTCGGCACGCCCCATCAACAGCGGCAACAGCTTGCGCCGCGCCCGCAACTCGTGGATGCCGTAACGCGACGAACGAATCGCCGCCCGAATGTGCTTTTCGTATTCGTCGACTGGCAGCTCCCGATGGACGAGAATCGCAGTATTCCAGATCGCGACGGCGCGGTTGTAGTGCGCCACTGCGTTCTCATCTTCGACGGCAAGGCTCGCTTCCCACAACGTCGCGTCGTCGCGGAAGTCCATGGCGCGCGTGCTGGCCAACCACAGCAACGGCGCGACCAACAGCGCCGCCAACCATGGGCCGCGTCGATGCACCAACGTCGTCGCCGCGACGATCGCCAGCGCAAGGCCGGGCACCGCGAGATAGAGGTAGCGATCAGCCGCCGCAATCGACGAGGCCGGGAACGCCGTATTGAACGGTAGCAAGGCAACGACAAACGCCAGCAGACCCGCCGCAAACGCGCGCGTCGAACGCCAGAACCACAGCGCTACGCCGACGAACCCGAACACGGAGGCCGCGACCACTCCGGGCACCCACCGTTCGCGGAACACGGCGAGCGTATCGATTTCTGGATACAGCACGTTGAGACGCACCGGCCACACCGCCGTCTGCAAGTAGTGCAGGAACGCTCCGGGTGCTTGCTGCAAGCGCTGCACAACATCCCCAGCAACCAACGTGCCTTGATCTGCGGCCACTTGCTGGTGGTACAACGCAATCGGAATCGTCGTCGCAAACAACACCGCCGGCGCGAACCAGCGCGCGCGCGGACCTTGGCCCCACAGCACGACGCCCACCGACAAGATCGGCAACACAACCGACGTTGCGTTGCTGAACATCGCCGCCGCCGCCAACACCGCGAGCACTACGGCACGCCACAGAGAAGGCGCATGTGCGAAACGCACCGTCTGGAACAGCGCCGCGAACGTGAACAAACCCGACAACACGTACTTGCGGCTACTCACCCACGCCACCGACTCGCACAGCGCCGGGTGCACGATAAACAGCGCGGCCACGACATGCGCCGCCACCCGCCCAACGCCGAGCTGCAACATCAGACGCGCCAACACCACGCCAGCAAGCGCGTGCAGGAACAAAGCGTGCACGTGCGGCAACAGCGACGACCCGGCACCGACCTTGAAATCGAACCACAATGACACGTGCGCCACCGGCAAGTAGGCGTTCGCGATCGGCTGCGTCACAACGGTGCGAAGCCCAGCCAGGAACTCCTTGTTGTCCGGCCCAAAGAAGAACCCGTCATCGAACATCAACAGTTCGGCGGCGAGCGCCGCTGGCAGGTAAACCGCCAGAGATAGCGCCAGCATCACCAGCCACGTCTGCCACTGCGGGGAGACGGTGGGCGCGACCGGGGCGAACTGTCGCTTCTTCAATTCATGCACGAACTCGATCATCCGTTGGGGCGAAGCACGTTACCGAACCCCATCGAAGTTCGCTCGTCTTCCGTGGCACGAGCGGCTGGCGGAGGGCGCGCATTCTGCCCGACATGTGGATCGCGACGCCCAAGAGAGCGATGGCAAGCACTCCCCCAAACGGCAACGCACTTCACTTGCCTTCCAGGCCCCATCCGGCAAGCTCATGCCGTGCATTCCGCCAGGCACCTCGATTCCCGCGCCATAGACATCGCCCAATCGCTTCGCCGCCGCGGTCGTGAAGTCTGGCCGCTGCTACGTCGCAACGCCGACCTCGGCCAGGTCGTTACCGTACATCGCGATCTGCCAAACGAACGCGCGGAGACCGCGGCCTGGCGCGCCGGCGAACCGATCTTCCTGCCGGGGATCCTCGGCGATGCCCCCAAGCGGTTCGCCACTGAGATCGACGACTGCTTGCAGATGTTCGATCGGCTGCGCGATGGCGGTGAGTTTCTGGATGAAGTCGAAGCGCGGATCGGTGACGACGACAACCTGCGTTATGCCGGTAGCACCGTCGACCAGGATGACCCGCGTGAGGTCGAACGCATCTTCGTCAACGCCGAAGTCGACGACGCGGTTGTCGCCGAAGATCTCTGGGCCAAGCTCGCGTGGATCACGACGGAAGAAGTCGATGCGTCACTGCGCATCCGGTTCTCCAACGGCCTCGACCAGCAAGAAGAGTGGTTGGCGACGAGCGACCAAACCGTGAGCTGGGTCGATCAGTTTGCGCTCAGGACCTTTCCAGAATGCCGCGCCGTGTTGTCGAACGCCGCGCTGCGGAAACGCCTGGATCGGCTGATTGCGCGCCGATATCGCCTATCTGAGCGAATCATCTACAACAACGCGCCGGGCGGTGGCGCGGTCTTCCATCACGATGCGGAGCCAAGCCAGTTCGGCGTTGTGTTCACGCAACTCAATGGTCGCACCGCGTGGTTCACGATGGCCAAGCCGCGCCTCGCGAAACTGCTCGTTCGCTACGGCATGCGCAACGCTCGGCAGGCGATCGCCGCGATGGATTCTGGCTGCGACGAACTTGTGCAGGACATCCTCAACCGCGACGCCAGCTTCGCCGCAATGCTCGCCGCCAACGGTGGGCTGTTCTTACTGCAGGCGGGCGACGCGATCCTGCTGCCATCGCCGTCGTTCCAAGCCTGCGCCTGGCACAGCGTGGTAGCGGTCGGGGACCGGCCGAGCCTGGCACATTCCTACGGGATTTTTGGCCGGGCCGACGACTACGGGCTCGCCGGGGATCCTTGGCTTGCGAGAAGCCCTGGTAGTACAAGGTCCATTCATGGCTGAGCCGGTCGATCCGATTCGAGTTCTCGAACGCCACCTCGAGCAGTGGGTGCAGGCGTATGGATCGGAATTGGCGGTGCCGCCCGGGGAAGCTGTCGAGCGATCTGCCCATTCGGAGCAAACGATCGCGACTCCCGAGCACGTTGCCACCACCGATGCGCCAGCAGCGCGCGAGCCAGAGGCGCAACCGCAGCGTCGGGCGACGCCGGACTCGACAGCCAAGAAAGAGACACAACCGACCACCAACCCAACAGTTACCGCACTTCGAGAACTGCGCGCGGAGATCCACGACTGCACCAAGTGCAAGCTCCACCAGGGCCGCCAGACGACCGTGTTCGGCGAAGGCAGCACGACGGCGCGGGTCATGTTCATCGGCGAGGCCCCTGGCGCCCGCGAGGACCAGACCGGCCGCCCATTCGTCGGTCCCGCCGGCCAGTTACTCGACCGCATCCTTGCTAAAGCAATGGGCTTACAGCGACCCGACGTGTTCATCGCGAACCTGAACAAGTGCCGGCCGCCAGGCAACCGTGCGCCCGAGCCCGACGAGGTCGCCGCCTGCCTGCCCTACCTGAAACGGCAAGTGGAGTTGGTGCAACCCGAAGTGCTGGTCTGCCTGGGCCGTTCCGCCGCGCAGAGCCTGCTTGGCTCGACCGAATCGACCACCCGGATGCGCCAGAAGCAGCACGAATACTGCGGCATCCCGGTCATCGTTACGTGGCATCCTGCCTACCTGTTACGTGAGCCATCGCGCAAGCGGGAGACCTGGGAAGACATCAAGCGGGTCAATCAGCTACTCGGTCTACCAGAAATACCACCCGGGCAGAGCTAGTCCCAAGCCGCTCCCGGCGCAGAAGGTTCGCAAACTCGTGCGGGTTGGGCTCGTTGCAACCTTGACCACCTTCTCTCGGCTCGATACGGTTCCGCGCCCCTACGCCTCTTTGCGTCCCCGAGGAGGCCAGGGCTCACCCAGAGAAACGGTCGTTTGTCTCATTACTCTCCCGCCATGTGGCATGCAGGCGGACCCGAGTACAAACGGCTTGCGACTCTGACGTGAGTGCTCTTTGCGACGTTGGTTTGGCCAGTTTGCTGCGAGTGCAGTCGACGACCACTTTCCCGCCGACGCCGCAGCCTTGCCCCATCTCCCCGTTCGCCACCTTTGCAGGCATTCAGCATGATCAAGGTTCAGACCCTGCGCTTGCGCGGCTTCTGTGCGTCCTCTCTGCTCGCCGCGTCGTCCCTGTTGGCCCTGGCTGCCTGCTCGGGCACGCCAACGGACTTCGTAGACGTTCAGACCGGCTCTTCCGACGGCATCCCGCTAACGGACTCGACTCCTTCTCCGGATACGTCTTCCCCAGAGACGACCCGCGGGCCAAGCCCGCAGGATCCGCAAGGACGAGCAGGCATTGTCAAGAAAGCTATCGAGAACGCGCGGCGCTCGCTCCAAATGCGCCTGTTCGAAGACGCTCGCAACGAAGCCGCCTTTGCTCTCGAGCTCGACTCGGATAACGCGGAAGCGCGCGACATCTTGTCCCGCTGTCGCCAGATCCTCGGCGAAGAGACCATCCCACTTAACAACTCGTTCGAGTCGCAACTGATCTCGCATCGCGTTGCCCAAGAACGGGAGCGCGCGCTGGTCAACAACGACCTCGCACTCGGCAGAGCCGAGATGGACCTCGGCCGCTACGGCCGCGCCATCGATCGCTTCGAGCGCGCCGCGACGATTATCAACTTCTCGCAGTTCGTGCAGCGCAACGACCCGTTGCGCACCGAAACGAACTTGCTTCTCAAAGAGGCCCGCGAAGCCAAGCGCGAAGCCGACACCAGTGCCTTGCAAGGCCTCAAGGAAGCCTCGGAAGCCGAACTGGCACGCATCGCCCGCAATCGTGAGATTGCCCGCGAGCAGAGCGTCGAGCGCCTGCTCGAAACCGCGAACGTCATGTTCCAAAACGGCGAGTACGAACAGTCGGTCGCCCTGGTTGATCAGGCCCTGCGCCTCGACCCCATCAACCCAACGGCTTCGGGCCTGCGCGATCTAGCTGACCGCGCGCGTCACAACACCACGGTGGACTTCAACCGCGAACGCTTCCGCACCGAGTGGAACAACACGTTCAACGAACTGAAGCACAGCGCCGTGCCGCAAACGGACACCGTCGTGTTTGACCCGTCGCGCTGGGCGATGGTCAACCGCCGCAGGCCAGCCAGCTACACGCAAGCCACCGAGCTTGACACGCCGGCGAACCAGGCGATCACCAAGCTGCTCGAGAACACCGTGCTTGAGCACAACTTCGCGAGTGCCACGGTTCAGGACTGGGCCAACTACTACGCTCAAGTCACCGGCGCGACCTTCTTCGTCTCGCAAGAGGTGAAGGACTTGGACGCCGAGACCACGACACTGAGCGAGTTCCGCCTCCCGCGTCGCTCGGTTGCCTCGGCCCTCAGCGCGATCGAGTCGCAGACCGGCGTCGCCTACAAAATCACGGACGGTCTGGTGCAGCTCGTCACGCCGGAGAACGCGATCGGCAAGCTCATACTGCAGCCGTTCAACGTCACCGAGCTGATCACGGCCGTGCAAGGCAAGGCGGGTCCCGACCTGCGCCTCAAGGTGCCGGGCGATGACGAGCCGCTCTTCCCCGAAGTCGAAGAAGACGCACTGCCGTCGGTGGTCGACCCCGACCGCCTGATGGAACTCATCACGTCGACGATTGCCGAAGACAAGTGGGACGGCGCGCCGTTCACGATCAACCACCAGCAAGGCGTCATCTACGTGCGCGCCGACCGCAACACTCTCGACCAGGTCGAGGATCTGATCAACGAACTGCGCCGCCACGTCGGCATCCAGATCGACATCGAAGCCCGCTTCCTGAGCGTCGAAGACAGCTTCCTCGAAGATGTCGGTATCGACCTCCGCGGTCTGGGCAACCAGAGCGCGCAAGGCCTCGCGGGTCGCGGCCTCGAAAAGAAGGGCAATCGCTCGAACGCCGGCTTCGATGACTTCGGCCCCCGCCAAGGTCAGAACGCCGCGGTTCCGGGCAACGTCGGCACCGGCACGGAGCCGGGCATCTTCTTCAACGACGGCGAAGATGGCGACGCGATGGCTCGCGTTGAGAACCTCTTCAACTCGACGCTTGGCGGCCGCAACGGTGGCCTGACCAACGCGGGCGGCTTTGCGCTCCAATACGCCTTCCTCGACGACACCGAAGTCGAAATCGTGCTGCGCGCGGTTAGCAAGCAAGAGCGTTCGGAGCAGATCGAAGCCCCGCGTTTGTTGGTCTACAACAACACGCGCGCCTCGATGCACTTCCTGCGCAACATCAGCTACATCCGCGACTTCGAAGTCGAAATCGCGCAGGCGGTGGCGGTGGCCAACCCGGTCATCGGCACCGTGCACGATGGTGTCGCCCTCGACGTTCGCCCGGTGGTCGACAGCGACCTCAAGTTCATCACGATGGAGCTCCGCCCCACCGTCTTGGCGGTGCAGCTGCCGATCCCGACGTTCACGACGACGCTCGGCGTCGGCCAGCCGATCTCGATCCAGCTGCCCGAGGTCACGCTGCAACGCGTTCGCACGACGGTCACGATGCCGGATGGCGGCACCATGATGCTGGGCGGCATGCGCCTGGTTGAGCGCCAAAACCTGCGCTCGACCGTGCCGCTTCTCGGCAGCATACCGGGCCTCAGCTGGCTCTTCAGCCGCAACGGCACGTCGGTCCAGAACCGCAAGATGCTCATCCTGATTCGCAGCAAGATCGTGTTGATGGAAGAGCATGAGCCGGATCCCGTAACCCTGCCCATCGACGACATGATCTCGATGCGCTGAGTTGCGCTGAGCAGTGATCGCACTGAGCAGTAATCGTACTGAGCAGTGAAAGCGGCCGGCATTTGCCGGCCGCTTTCGATTTTGGGCAGCTTCGGCGCGTGGCACCTTGGGCCCGCCTCGCCATGCTCGCAGCGCCGTAAGCCCCTTGGACCACGGGAAACAGCCCGCACCAGCCAGGCCACAGAGCGCCACCACTGCAACGAACCAGCGGATCGCTGCCACGCGCAGCTTGGATCACATGAACCGCTCGCTATACTCCTCCGTTCAACCCCTCAATCGGTGTGCGGATTTGCCCCCTTAACCGCACTCCGAATCGCGACCACGGTGCCGTCTCCCCTCGTCGGCACCTCAGTCCACCATCCACATCGGTTCTGCATTCCTTGCGGTTCATCCACCGGAGTCTGTCTGTGATCAGCCTTCCCGCGCGCCTCAATGGCGCCAAGTGCGCGACCATCGCGCTCGCTCTCGGTACGTTGTCGCCCACCCTGTTTGCACAGGATCAGCTAGCGCGCGAAATCACCTTTGTGCGCGCACTCGCCAAGGAGATGAAGTTCATCGAGCTGGCGAAGGCCGAGGCCGATCGCCTTGCGACCGACCACCGCGGCGCCGGCGACCAAGATCGCATCGCCCAACTGTCGGTCGAAGTGGCCTACTACGGCGCGCGTTCGCGCAGCAACCGCACCCTACAACGCACGCTCTTCAAGGAGACGGTCGTCAAGTCGCAAGAGCTGATCGATCGCTCTGCCGACGGCGACGTCAAGCTGCAGGCCATGTCCACGCTCGCCAACGCGTCGCAGGACTTTGGTCAGTTCTTGATCCAAGAACTTGAGATCGCGCGCGACGAGAGCCCCGAACTCGTGGCGGATCTCCAACAGGAGACCCTCGACATTCTGAAGGCCGGCAAGGAAGCATGCGCTGGCGTCAAGGCGGCACTGTCGACGCAGCTCGACGATCCCCAAAAGAACATCGACTACGGCCTGATGTGGATGAAGGGCGCCGTGCTGACCCGCGAGCAAGCCAAAGCCGACAAGGAGAACCGCGGCGTGCTCGTCAGCCGCGCGATCGAAGACCTCGAAGAGATGGTCCTCAACTTCGGCGAAGAGTCGGCACTCGGTCTACGCGGCCTATTTGAGATCGCCCAGTGCTACGAAGTGCAGGGCGACATGGAAGAAGCCGTGCTCTGGTACACCGAAACGATCGATCAGATCGTGCGGTCGCTGCAAGGCGCTGCCGATGGCGATCTCGATGCCAGCCCGCAAATGCTCGTCTTCCTGTTCGGCATGATGCAGGAAGTCTACGTGCGCGCCGGTGAGACGATGGCGCGCGAAGGGCACGAGGGCACCGACAAGCTGTTCGCCGACTTCCACACGCACATCGCAACCTACGGCGAGAAGGACCTCGACATCTTCGATGTCGTCAGCCTCACCTATGGCCACCTGATGCTGCTCGCCGAAGCCCGCTACAAGGCCGAGTCCGGCGACGCAACCAAGGTGCAGGAAGCGCTGGCGATGACGCAGCGCATCAACAACAAGCACCCGGCCGACTACGTCGGCGTGCGCGCCAAGGCCGTGCTCAGCGAGATCCTCTCCTTGCAGAGCCGCCTCGTATCCGCATCCCTGTTGCTCGAAGTCGGCAAGGGTGACTTGCAGAAGCGCAACTACGAGGCCGCCATCAAGGGCCTGCGTGCTGCAATCGCCGCGATGACAGCAGTTGAGGAGAAGAAAGTGGGACTCGAAGCCCACAAGATGCTCGGCGACGGCTACCGGCGCAGCGATCGTGCGCTCGAGGCGATCATCGCGCTGAACAACGGCCTGACCCGGTTCGGCGTCAAGGAGAACAAAGCCAAGGCAGCAGCCGGCGAGCCTCAACCAATGGCCGAACTCAGCAGCGACATGGCGGACACGCTCGATCGCGCCGTCTCGTCGCACAAGCGCCAGACCAAAGAAGACGCGTTCTTCGCGGGCTTCTGGAACCGGAACCAGAAGCTAGCCGCGGAATACAGCTCGGGCGGCGCCAACAAACTCGCCTTCAAGAACGGCAGTGCACTGTTCAACAACCAGAAGTATGCGGGGGCCGCCGTCGAGTTCGCCAAGATCACGTCCGACTACATCTACTACGAGCAGGCCACCGTGCGGCTGGGACGTTCCCAATCACTGAGTGGTGACTTCGTCAACGGTCGCAAGACCATCGCAACCTACCGCAAGTATGTCGCCGACAACGTACTCGGTGCCCGTGACAGCGGCCGCCAGACGGTGCGCAAGGCTGCTATGACTGCCGCCGCCTACAACGACGTGCAGATGGCCTACTACGAGGCGCGAGGGAACGAGAAGTTCAAGCTCAAGCGCAACCTCAAGAACTACGGTGCCGCGACCACCGCAATCCAGCAGTTCCTGACCAACTACGGGGCCGACGGTCAGCGCTACGAGCCACAGGTGCTCGCCTACCTCGGCCGCCTGCACGTCGATTCCGGCGCGCTCACCGCTGCAGAGCAAGCCTACACGCTACTGAAGAGCAAGGACATGGCGCGCTCGTCGCGTCTCGCCAGTCAGATCTTCCAGGAGTACCTAACGCAGGTGAAGAGCCAGCTGACCGAACTCGACAAGGCGATCGCATCCAACATGACCGCGCAAGAGATCGCGTCGGCGCAGCAAGAAGTCGTCGGCGTGCGACGCAAGTTGGTCTCGCTCGGCATGGACTACATCAACTCGTCGCCGCGACCGCAGCTCGCCATCCTGGTCAACACGATGTTGAACTGGTCAGAACTCAAGGAGTGGCAACGCGTCGACGACGTCGCCAAGAAGACCCTGGCGATCTACGGCGAGACCAAGGCCGCCAGCGAGCAGCGCATCGTCGACCTGTTGGTGCGTCCGATGGTCGGCGAAGCACTGCTGCAACAGCGCCGCTTCACCGAGGCATACGACATGCTGGTTGCAGCCGAAAAGGCCAACCCCGGGCAATGGGAGCTGAAGCGCCAGGTCGCCCGCGCCCTAGGCGGTTGGTTCGAGTTCCAGAAAGGCAGCGCCGTTCGCGAGCCCGGCTTGGATCGCCCGATCGAGGCCTACATGAAGTACTACGGCCACCCGACCGAGGCCTACCGCGTGTTCATGCAGCGCGACAAAGTCAAGAAGTTCAGCCTCGAGTGGTACAGGTTCATGTGGGAGTCCTACTGGTTTGCCAAGCAAGCTGGCACCAAGGACAGCAAGTACAAGGACATCGCCGACACCTTCTATCGCAAGGCCCGCAGCACGGATGACTTTGCCAGCTTGAAGAGGTTCGGCGCCAAGGGTGTTGAGCTGATCAACTACTTCAAGACCAACCGCCAATAACCCACCCACCGGTTTCTCAAACCTACCAACAACCAACGAATCGATTCCGATCCGATATCAGAATGCGCATCCTCACCATGTTGTTGCCGGTGGCCTTCCTGCTGCCCTCGGCGTCCGCCCAGAAGATCAATGACGCCATCCTCAAGAAGGATGGCAGCCGCGTGCGCGGCGTAGAGATCACCGAGTTCCTACTCAGTGGTGTCCGCGGTACGCGCGGTAGCGATCCATTCGAAGTCCCCGCGCACCAGATCGTGGACATCGAGTGGAGTGACCTTCCCGAAGAGTTCCTTTCGGCCCGTGCCGCCATGGGCCGTGGCGACTTCCAAACGGCGACACAGCTGTTTGGTGCCGTCACGAGCAACCGCGCGTTGGTCAAGACCGACGCGGAGTTCTTCAAGATCAAGTCCGCGGTCGCCGCCATCGGCAACGACAAGGCAGCAGCCACGACCGCAGCCGAACACGCCAGCAGCTGGCTGTCGGCCAACGTCAACCACTGGCGCACGCCGGAAGCACTGTTGCTCGCGGGTCGCGCCCAACGATTAGCCGGCACCGCTGGCACCGCCGCGGCAACGCTGAAGACGCTCGACGAGCGCGCCATCACCGACGGCTTTGGTTCGCTCTGGAGTGCGCGTGCCAAGTACGAGCTGGCGTTGACGCTGCTTGCCGACGGCAAGGCCAGTGAAGCGCGCACGAAGTTCAAGTCCGCGGGCACCACGGCCGCAAACGCGCTGACCACGGCGAAAGGCAACAAGTCGGAGCTGCAAAGCATCAAGACCGAGTCGCGCGTCGGCGAAGGTGAGGCCTACCTGCTAGAGAAGGACTTCAAGAAGGCCGAGTCCTTCTTCCGCCAGCTGGCCAGCAGCCCTGACGAGTCCCTGAAGGCCGCAGGCCACGCCGGCGAAGGCCAGGCCATCTTCCTGTCCGCCGTGGACAGCGGCGCCGCGAACGACCTGCGCCGCGCCCAATTGGCCCTGGCAACCGCCAGCGTGCTCGACGCAAGTGCTGGCGAAGCCACCGCCAAGGCAAACTACTACCTCGGCAAGTGCCTGCTGGCACTGGGCCCAGACAAGGAAGGCGACTCGTTCAAGCAGCGGGCCAATGCCTACTTCAAGATCGTCTTCACCAACTACCCATCGAGCCAATGGGCCGGCAAAGCCCGGACCGCCTCCTCCAAGTAGCAATCGGCAGCATCCCACATTCCACGACGACCGCCCTGGCCCACACAAGTACTGCAAACCGCAGATTTGTTTGTGTCGGGGGCTTCCCAGATCCGGCCCCGTCGCGCAGACTTCCCCCCCCCTCTATTTCGACCCCTACTCGAAACCGCCCCTCTCCCACCCTGCCGCACGCAGGGCCGCAGTTCCCATGATCTTCAAGCACGTGCCATTCATTCGCGTCCTCGCAGTCTCCGCACCATTGCTGCTCGCGACGTCGCTCATCGCCCAAAGTGATCCCGCAGAGGAGCAGAGCTTCCTGTCCGAGGTCTTCGACTACGAGAAGGCTGGCCCCATCGGCTACCTCATCATGTTGATGTCGATCGTCGCGGTTGCGCTGATCATCGAAAACTTCATGACGATCAAGCGCGAGAAGCTCGCGCCGCCAGACCTGCTCGACGAACTCGAAGCACTGTTTGACGGCGAGAACTTCCAGGACGCGGTTGAGCTCTGTGAGCAAGAGAAGAACTACCTGACGAACGTCGTCGGCGCAGGCCTCTCCAAGCTCGGCCACTCGTTCGAAACGATGCAGACGTCGATCCGCGAAATGCAGACCGAAGAGTCGGTCAAGCTGTTCCAGAAGATCGGCTGGCTGTCACTGATCTCGGCGATCGCGCCGATGATGGGTCTGTTCGGAACGGTGACGGGAATGTTCATCACGTTCGGCAAGATCGCGTCGTCCGGCGGTAACGTCAACCCGGCCGTGCTGGCAGGTGGTATCAAGATGGCACTGATCACGACGATGCTCGGCCTGTCGGTCGCCATTCCGGTCGGCATCGCCTTCTTCACGTTACGTAACCGCGTCATTCGGACGTCGACGGAGATCAACGCGATCACCGAAGACCTCTTCGAACGCTTCCGCGCCAAGTAATTCCGACTGGGGGCTGAGCCGGCTCGCGAGAACCACGTTCTCACTAGTCCAGACCCCATTCCGCTAGTGCCGCTCGCGGCACGCAACCGGAGACAACTTACGTGAACGTCCTAAAAATCGTTCAGGAAGACCTCGAGATGGACATGACGCCCATGATCGATTGCGTGTTCCTGCTGATGATCTTCTTCGTATTGGTCATCGATTTGAGTCAAAAGAACCTCGAGGACCTGATCCTGCCGCGGGCAGTGTTCCAGGAGCCCGATGATTCCCCCCCCGAGAACCGCCCCATCATCAACGTGCTTCAAAACGGCACGGTGGTCTACGGTGGCGCCGTCTTCTTCGACCCAAGCGTCGACGGCAAGGACTACAAGAAGATCAAGCAGCTGCTGCTCGACATCCGCGTCAAGGGCGTTGCCGAGAAGACTCTGAAACTGGTCCAGAAGGACGTCGGAGGTGCCTTTGTCGAGGTCATCGACGATCCGATCCTGATCCGCGCCGACAAGTGGACCGAATGGCACTTCGTCGGTGAGATCATGAAGCAATGCAGCCAGCCGGACATCGCGTTCTGGAAGGTGCAACTCGCACTATCTGACGTTGACAAGGAAACCGGCGAAAAGAACGAGGCCCTAAAGTGACCGCACTAGAAGACGCACAAGAAGAAGCCAAGATGGACATGACGCCGATGATCGACGTCGTGTTCCTGATGATCATCTTCTTCATCTGCATTGAGTTTAAGGTGCTCGAATCCAAGCTCGACGCGTTCTTGCCAACCGACAAGGGCAGCCAGAACACGGTCGTTGAGCCCGAAGAACAGCTCTCGATCAAGATCCGCGTCGAAACCAAGGGCACGCCGGACTACAGCAAGTACGGGGGCAAGGGCATCAACGATAACACCGGACGACCCAACCGCTTCGTGCTGAAGGGTCACAAGGTGCGCTGGGAAGTCGGCCCGAAGCCGCTTGGCAGCATCGAAGCCGTCAAGGCTGAGCTGGATCGCATCGCCAATGACCCCAACAGCTTGATCCCGGACAAGAAGACCGGCGGCAAGAAGTTGATGTCCTGCGTGATCGAGGCCTACCCGGGCACCTTCTACGAAGACGTTGCCAAGACCAACGACGCTGCCAACGCGGCAGGGTTCAAAGAGGTCAACTTCGGCGGCGGCCTCGGCCCGGGCAAGTAGCCCGCGATTGCTCGCATGACCGGCTAGCTGCCTCGGCAGCTGACCACCGCAACAGGCTCACACCGGCTGGTGTGGGCCTGTTGCGGTTTTGGCCCGATCTGCCGGCAGATCGGGCGCCTTCGCCCTATTCCGGGGCACAATCCCCGAGCATCGACGAACCCGCCAAATCGGCCGCTACATGGCCGCCGCAAGCTCTTTGCCGAGAGCCGTGGAGAAAAACACTGCTCGCCCAAACACGCCGACAGATGATTGGCCCTTGGCGCTCACCACAACCCGAAAAACCGCTGGAACGACCCGTCCACCGCAGCTACGTTTTGCCCCCTTGTGACGGGTTCTCCCCCGGTTTGTCCGCCGCAAGAAACGTCCGTATCGTGTTGTCGCAAGTCCCTCTCGACCGGTCGCGTGTGAAACGTCCCCTCTCACATGCGGCGATGCCCCCACATCGTGTTCGTACACCGATCGCTTGTCCTCAACATTGCAATTCTCAACATTGCAGTGAGCTCCACACTCGTGGGGCTCAATCGCATTCTGCTTACGCACCGAGCGTGAAACGATGGCTCTCGAACATCCGCGCCTTCTCGCTGCCTCTCTGACGGTTGCCCTCATCGGCACCGCATGCTCCATGCCAACCGATACCTCCACCGGAGTATCGATCGGCACCGACAATGGTGAATCCGCCCCCGCGGGATCGCCAATGACGGGTAGGACATCCCCTTCTAACCCCGCGAATCAGAGCCCCGGCAATCAGGGTCAAGGACCGCAGGGCGTTGCAGAGCAACGCGCCGCGGCCCTCGTTGCGCACTGGCTGGAAAACGCCCGCAAGCTTCGCACTCGTGGCGAACTGCAGGCCGCCAAGCTCGAACTGCTGAAAGCCAAGAGGCTCGCTCCGCGCAACGAAACCGTTGCCGCGCAACTTGCAGCGATTCAGGCAGAACTCGGCGAACCCGCTGGTGTGATCAAGGATTACGTTGACGAGGTCATGCGCCTGCAGGCCATCGCCGAAGAGCGGGCCCGCGCCACGGTGCAAAGCCAGTTGCAAGACGCGCAACAGCGCATGTCCGACAAGGACTACGCCGGTGCGATCGACGAACTGCGCCGTGCCGCACTCGGAATCGAGATCAAGGACATCGATTGGGGCGCCATTCCCGCGCAGGTGCAGAGCGCCCGCGACGAAGCCGAGCGGCTCTACGATGCACAGGTCCGTGAAAGTCAGGCGTCGCAGAACGCGCAACTGGCCGATCGCCTGCGTCGCGAGTACCAGCGTACCCAAGCCCAGAAGCGCGCCCGCGTCGACGGCTTGATCAAGCGTTCGCAGGTTGCCTTCGAAGCCCGCCAGTTCGAGCGTTCGCAAGATCACGCCACGCGTGCCCTTGAGATCGACCCGTCGAACTCGCTCGCCTCCGAGATGCTCAACGCCGCGACCAAGGCGGCCCGCAACTCGGCCAACGAGAGTTACTGGCGTATCCGTGCCAAAGAGATCCGCAAGATGCTCGAGGCGCACGAAGAGCTGAAGACGCCACAAACCGACATCTTGGTCATGGACCCGGCCGTCTGGGCGCGCGCCAGCCGCCGCAACACCCGCAGCGGCGGCCCGAAGGTCATGGACCCTCAGGACCTCGCACTGAGCCAGCAAGTCGCCACCGTTGGCGTAGGTCGCCTGACCTACACCGCTGAGACCGGTGATTACCTGGCCGTCATCAAGAACCTGAGCCTGCTGACCGGTGTCCAGATCATCACGACGCCGGAAGCCCGCACGGTCATCGATGACGAGAGCCTCATGGTAGTCATCGAGCTTGCCTCGTCGATGACGCTGAAGGACTTCCTCAACCACATGATCAGTCGCAGCGAAAACCTCGCTTGGACGATCAAGAATGGTGTGGTCGTCATCGGCGACAAGTCGCAGGCAGCTGGCACGCTGGTCACCGAGATCTACCCGGTCAAGGACCTGATCTTCAAGCAGACCCAGTTCCTGCCGCCAACGATCCGCGACATCCCAACCGAAGACGCCGGCGACATCCCGCGCACCGGCGCCGAGGGTGACGATCCGATCGCCGGCATCGAACTCAGCGAACTGGTCACGACGCTGCAAGAAGCGACCGACCCGGTTTACTGGACAACCGATGGCGTTGAGATTCGCCCCGAAGACTCAGGCCTGCTGTCCGTCAAGGCCAGCCCCGAGATGCAGGACAAGATCGTCAAGGTGCTGAACGACATGCGTCGGTTCCAAACGCCGATCGTCACCATCGACTCGAAGTTCCTGACCATCTCGCGCAACTTCCTGCAAGAGGTCGGCATTGATATCCGCGGCCTCGGTGGCTCGGGCGCGAAGGGCGACGCCGTCTCGCTGGACGACATCACCAATGGTCTGGTCAACAACGCCTCGCGTGGTCAAGACAACGGCGGCACCGGGGACCCGGCAGCCAACCCGCTGGCTGGCGCGTTCTTCAACGACGGTAGCGATGGTGACATCCGCGCCCGCACGGAGAACTACTTCCTCAACGACCTGGGCAAGGTGCTCAGCCCGACTGGTGGTCTGACCGCCGGCTGGACGCTGATCGACGACACCCAACTCAACATGATCCTGCGCGCCGTCGAGAAGCGCCAGGACGGTGAGATCGTCAACAGCCAGATCCTGTCGGTCGTCAACCGCGGCCGCGGCCACGTCGCCGTCATCAACCAGACGGCTTACATCCGTGACTTCGACGTCGAGGTCGCGCAGGCGTCGTTCATCGCCGACCCGAAGGTTGACGTCATCCAAGACGGCATCGTGCTCGACGTGCAGCCGGTCATCATGAATGACCGCAAGTACATCGTGCTCAACCTCAACCCGACGGTTTCCGAACTCGAGCGCCCGATCCCGACGTTTACGACGTCGCTCGCTGGCTCGACGTTGCCGGTTACCGTGCAGCTGCCGAACCTCACCGTCACGAACTTCTCGACGACGGTCAAGGTCCCGGATGGCGGCACGGTGCTGCTCGGCGGCCTGCGCCAGATCCTGACCCGCGAGCGTCGCGCCGAAGTGCCGCTGCTGGCGCGCCTCCCGCTGATCTCATTCCTGTTCAGGCAGGAAGGTTCGGCCGACGAGAACCGCAGCCTGATGGTCATGGTTCGCGCGCAGATCACCGACGTGATCGACCCGGACGGTGGCCACTAGGACAGCTGACCACTAGCCAGACTGAGCAAGCGCCCGGGCATCGCTCGGGAACCCAATCGAGCCGCTGACCGCGGCTCGTTTGGGTTTTGGGGAGACTGATTGCGGATCCCGGCCCTTGCCCGGCCACCATGTATGACCGACAACTAGGCACTTCCCAAGCCTTGCCTCGCTGGCCACCTCCCTCTTGATCCACCTCCCCCAACCGGACTTGGCAAGAGCACCACGATGACCAAGCCCCTCGACGCCATCTTCTTCGACATCGACGACACGCTGTTCTCGACGACCGTGTTTGCCGACAAGGCGCGCCGCAATGCCATCGACGCGATGATCCGGGCCGGCCTCAACACCAAGCGGGCCGACGCGATCAGAGAGCTCGAAGACGTCATCCAAGAATTCTCGAGCAACTACGGTGGCCACTTCGACAAGGTTCTCGACCGCCTCGGCGTCGATTCGCACCAAGGCAACAACCGAGCCGTCATCGTCGCCGCCGGCGTCGTCGGCTACCACGGCACCAAGGAGAGTGACCTCAAGGTCTACGACGACGTCTACAGCACCCTGCAGTGGCTCTCCAGCAAGCCGCTCACCCGCGGCATCATCTCCGCCGGCTTCACGATCAAGCAGGCCGAGAAGCTGGTCCGCCTCGGCGTGCTCGAGTTCGTCACCGCTTCCGCCGTCTTCTTCACCGACCAAGTGGGCTTCAGCAAACCCAACCCCAAGCTCTATCGCCGCGTCCTCGAGACCCTCGACCTGCAACCTGAACGCTGCGTCTACGTCGGCGACAACCCCACCCACGACATCGACCCCTGCAACAACGACGGCTGGACTACCGTGCGCATCCGCCGCAGCGGCCGCTACGCCAAAAAGGAGGGCCAAACCACGCCCGACTACGAAATCCGCGATTTCCTAGAACTCCGCCGCATCCTAGAAACCGACTTCAACCTCTAGCCCCGCGGCGATAACGCCCAAGCCGTGCCGCCCACAAGGTACGGCCCCGCCAACCCAACACCCCTACTCGGGTATGCCGCGCAAGCGGCTAGATGCCAGCACCAGGGCCACCCCGAACACTCCGTACTCAGGGCGCGCCACGAACGCGGCTAGGGCGAGCCCTACTTGAGCTGCTCCCAGAAGTCTTCCGGCATGTCGTGGGCAATCTTTAACGCGCCATTGCTACCACCATAGACCGGCTCTTCGATGCGGATGACCTTGCCACCGCCGAGGCGCTCGTTCATCGCCTTCTCGACTGCGGTATCGAGCCCCTTCACCATCGAGCCACCGCCGGCGAGCAACACGCGCCCCTTCAGCTTGGCTTGGAACTCCGGGTCAAACGTCGCAATCAAGCGACGCAGCCCTTCGAGGATTGGCTCGATCAGAACGGTACACGCAGTCTTCAGCTGGTCCGTTAGGTCGAACGGCGTCGGCTTGCCGTCGACCGGCAGGTCTACCACGACACGCTCGGCGGCCTCACCGACGAAGCCGTATCGTTCCTTGATGTCCTTGATCATCTGCACAGTGAACTGCGCACCGGGACAAGTGTCCTGGATCTGCTTGGCGAGCTCCGCGTCGACGGCATCGCCTGCTGTGTCGAACATCAGCTGATCAGTCTCTTCAGGCATCGTGCCGTGCATCCGACAGAGGTCGGTGGTGCCGGCACCGATATCGACAACGAGCACGTCTTCCAGCCAGTCGAGGCCGTAGGCGACCGCGAACGGCTCGCTGCACAGCATGACGGAGTCGACGTGCTCACGCGCAGCCTCGATGATCGCTTCACGGTTGTGGATCGACGCCTTGGCTGGCGCACCAATCACGCAGTAGACCAGTTCGTCGGCGCGCGGCTTGGCAATGCGAATGGCCTCGCCGATCAGGTCGCGGGCCGCCTTCAGGTTGGCCTTGGACTCAGCATCCGCATCGTCACCCATCTTGATAACGCCCTTCTCGAGCGGCCTGTATAACTTGAGTGATAGGCGCCTCTCGATCGCATCCTTGCCGAACAGGACATCCTTCTTCAGCAACTTCATGCTGACAATGTCCTTCGGGTAACCCACCGTTGAATAGACCGTCTCGCGCACACCGTTGCTCGCCGACACCGACGTGCGCGACGTGCCAAAATCCATGCCGATATAGAGCACGCCGTGGTCTTTCTTGACCTCGCCCGCCTCACCTGTGTCTTTGCTATCAGTCATCGTTTCGTAATCTCCCTAACGCGAACCTCGGCAGCGGCTCCAGCAAGTGCTTATGCACCCTTGCCGCGCTTCTGCAGTTTCAAATTGGCCTTGAAGAGGTCCACCATCAATTCTCTCTTCTTGCCGGCGTGGGAATCGGAACCATCAAGTCCCTGCACCTCGCGGTAAATGGACGAGATACCCCTGTCGAACTGCTTCATCGTCGATGCCTGTTGCAGGCGTTGTTCCGTCGTCACCAGAGTGTCGTTGAGCTTCTTGATGCGCCGTTGAAGGTTGCCGACCTCGCGATCCTGAAGGGCCTTGCGGGCAACTTCTGCCTCTTCGCGCTCCCCGGACACGACGTCCATGACCAGCTCCATCAGGCGCTCCTCGACGCTACTAACCGAAGCGTCACCCGACTCGGCAAACGAACGGCAGATCTCGGCGACCTTCATCGCAATCGCCTGATTTTCGCCGCTGTAGCGAGTCACGAGTTCCATCGCGTCCTGCTCAAGTTTGACTCTGAGCAAGCTGCGCTTTTCACCCAACTCGCGCCGCATCAGGTCGATCTCTTCTTCAGCCCGCTCGCGAGCTTGTTCGATCTGCGACTTCTCGCGCTGCAGGTCCTCATTGCTGCGCAGCAACCGCAAGAACTCGGCTTTCGTCGATTCGGCAACCGCGTCGCGATCGATACCTACCATGCGGGATTTGAGGCTGCGGTGCACCGCCGCCTCGATCAGCGCAATGATCCGGTCAACGCCCAGAACGTTGACGTTCTGCACACCCTTCTTCTTGAGCTTGTCCAGCGATGTCCGAAACGACATCTGCCGCACGGCATCCTTCAGCGTCTCCTTGAAGCCAGCCAATCGCTATTCCCTCTCATCCTCCGGCGTCGAGTCATATGCCAGACGACTATCGCTATCTGGGTCCCGACCGCGGATCTCGGTGACGAACGTGCCAAGCACGTTACCACCCATGTCAGCCAGCGTGCGCACCGCGTCACGGGACTGCTTCTTCTGTGAATGCTCAAGGCGAATCACCATCACGGTGCCATCCGCCGCAGCCGACAACACACCGGCGTCCGTCGACGGCAACACCGGCGGCGCATCGATCACGACGTATTGGAAGTTCTCTTTGAGCCGCTGCACCAACTGCTCGAGGCGCGACGAGGAGAGTACTTCCGCTGGATTGTCGACTCGCGACCCGGCGCCGAGCAGCATCAGCTGGCGATAGCCCGCGGGACGCAGCAGCTTGTCGACCGGCTCATGACCCAACAGCACATCCGTCAGCCCCGCTTCGGCGTTGAGGTTGAGGAAGCGCTCACAACTCGGGCGGCGCAGGTCTGCGTCGACGATGACGACTCGATGGCGCTCGAGCTCGGCAAACGCCATGGCCAAGTTCAGCGCGGCAATGGTCTTGCCCTCACCGCGCACAGCTGACGAAACGACTAGCGTCTTCGGCTCGCCATCCGGGTTCATTGCCACCAGGCGGTTGCGCAGGCCGCGCACCTGTTCGGCACGGAACCCAGCTGGGTCGTGGAACATGACCAGGTACGGATTCACCGACTGGTCGACGACGACGACCATGTCTTTGTCAAACCCAGCAGCTTCAGCTTGGTTGGCGGCTTTCTTGCGACGGAACATGCAGTGGTGGCGTGCGGACTGCCGCACAACGGTTTTTCGGATGTCTGGAGGGGCACACTTGCCACAGACTTGATGCGATGTCGGAAACGAGACGCCCCGGCAAGGTCAAATACCTAGCTGGGCGCCGGAAGTGCCGATGGGATTGGACACTTCGACTCGGTGTGGCCCCACAACTTTGCATTGCATAGTTTGCACTGTATAGCAATTTGGAATCGCGGAGGCTATGGACAAAGCCGCCCGGCAAAACCACGCCCCTCAAACGAACCATCCGCGTTGAGGGTGAGCTGGAGCACTCCCAAGCCGATCCGGTAGCACTGGATACGGCCGTCATCGGCCAACTCTGCCACAACCGTGCTCGTGCTTGAGCGCGAAGATCATGCGCGCGCCCGCGGAGCCAGGATCCTTGCTCGGGTCGGCAGCGGCGTGCGCGCGTTTGACCCGAGCGCCAGCCGAGTCGGCCATGGAACGGGGAGCGAACACCTGGCCGAGAGCATGCACCAAGGCTTCGGCGAACAACTCGACACCGTCGTCAGTGCCGCCTCTGGGGCGCGCCGCGGGGACGCGCTCGAAGCGGAGCTGCTGCGGCACGTTCTGCCCAACGTTCCGCGCGTCTTGACCCCAAAGGCAGTCACTGGCGAGTTCGGCGGTGGCACGTTGGCGGCGGCCATGCTCGCTTTGGGCGGCTCGGACTTCGCGCTACCCGAAGGCTGCGGCCAGCCGGACCCAACCCTCAACATCCGCATGCAGCCGGGCCCCGTTGTCACTAATCGCTTACTCTGTTCGGCCCATGGCGCCGGCGGCGTAAGTTCATGGATCATGCTCGAACAACCATGACACACTCCGACTACGACCTGGTGATCCTGGGCGGTGGCCTCGCAGGTGGCTTGCTGGCGCGGCAGATGCGGTTGCAGCGACCGGATTTGCGCGTCTTGTGCCTCGAGCGTCAAACCGACACCGCGTTCAAAGTCGGCGAGGCGACCGTCGAGTTGTTCTCCAACTACATGGTGCGCAAGCTCGGCTTGACGACCTATCTCTACGAGAACCATCTGCCTAAGAACGGCCTGCGCTTCTTCTTCGACAACGAACAGAAGAACGCACCCATCGAGCAGCTAAGCGAGATCGGCAGCTACGGCCTGCCGTTCCATCCAAGCTTCCAACTCGACCGCTCAACCTTCGAACGAGAGCTTCGCGACAGCAGCAGCAAACTCGGCGCAGACATCCTCGAAGGCTGCAAGGTCGAGCACGTCGAGTTCGGCGACCCACACCACAAAGTCACCTTTGCAGAGGGCTCCACCTCGCGCACCGTGACGACCAAGTGGGTTGTCGATGCAACCGGCCGCCAGAGCCTCTTAGCCAAGAAGCTCCATCTACGCGTGCCAGAAACCGAACACCGCTGCCTCGCATCCTGGGGTCGGCTGCGCAACGTCGTCGACCTCGACGGGCCGGACATCGACCAGGCCTGGCGCGACCGCGCGCGCAACACGTCGCGCCGGCTATCGACCGTGCACTTCATGCACAAGGGCTACTGGGTCTGGCTGATCCCGCTGCGTGGCGGCATCACCAGCGTCGGCATTGCCGGCGACACGCGACGCGTGCATCGCGACGTGCTGACGCGAGATGGCCTGCGCGACTTCCTACACTCGCAACGCGCCTGCCGCGACCTGATCGGCGATGCCGAATGGCTCGATTTTGGCGCCTTGGGCCACCTTGCCTACGGCACCAAACAGTGGTTTGGGGATCGCTGGGCCGTGATCGGTGAAGCCGCGGCGTTCACGGATCCATTCTACAGCCCCGGCAGTGACTTCATCACGATCGCCAACGACTACGTCTGTGATCTGATCGCGCGCCAACACGACGGCGAGCACACCGAAGAACGACAGCGCCTCTACGACAGCTACCTGCAGTTCCGCTACAAGGCCAACCTGCCGCTGTATCGCGAGCAGTATGAGTTGTTCGGCAGCTACGAACTGATGTCGATCAAGTGGAACTTCGACATCGCTGCCTACTACGCGCTATGGGTCAACTCCTACATTCAGGACCTGCACCTCGACATTAGCGACCTTCGTCACGAGCTCCGACAGTCGACGTTCGTCATCAAGACGTTGGAGCGCTTCGGCAGTTTGTTCACCAAGACCGAGCGCAAGGTGTCCGGACAGGGCGACTACTTCCGCAAGAACCTCAACGAGATCGCGGAAGGACTCGGCGACCTCTCGTTCCCGCACGACGTGGGCAGGATGGACCGCTCAGCCTCCGAAGCACACTCGCTTGACGCGTTCGCCAAGGCCCGCGCGCGTTGCTTTGCATTGCTCGGGCGGCCAGTCGGCGACGGCAAGCACAGCTTTGTCGACTTCGTCAACGGCCGTGCGCTCGAGACCAACTAGCGGCGGCGCCGCCGGCCACGCGACATCTGCCCCTTGTCGGTGCTAAACTCAACGACCTTGTCGCCACGCTTGACCGCGATCTTGATCGTATCGCCCTTTGCCTCGCGGGCGAATTGGAACAACTGACGCATGCTGTCGAGCTGGCGTCCGTCCACCTTGAACAGCTCATCGCCGTTGCGGATGCCAAGCTTGTGGGCGCGACCGTCCGGCTTGACTGACGCAAACTTGAGTCCGCTGAACTCGGCACCAAACCAATTGCCGGCAAAGCCAGATGCCTGGCTGCGGCCACTGCGCCTCTGCGTGATGCCTTCTCGGTTCAGTATCTTGCCGAGGTTGGCCGTGCCCAGCGCCGCCATTGCGATGACCGTTGCGGTGTGGCGCTGGTACTCTTCAATCGCGTTGTCAAACGTGTCCCACTGGGTGTGCCAGGTGTGCTGGAAGTAGTTCGCGCGCCCCTTGAGCCGCCAACCAAGCCCCGGAGCATTCACTGCGAGGAACGATGCGTGGTCACTGCCACCGCGGCCGCCGCCAATCTGCGCCACGGAACGCAACAGGAATACTGGCCCCTCAAAGTCGGCATCCGGCGCGGTCAGCAAGCGTGTCACTTGCGCAAACACTGGTTCCAGCTGTTTGTGCATCTTGTGCGTGACCGTCAGCGACTGGGCCCAGTTCGTGCCGGTGTCGTGGTTGAACACGGCCGACACCTTGGCCATATCGGTCCGGTGACGTTGCACGTAGCCTCGGCTGCCGAGCAGTCCCTGCTCCTCGCCCCCCCACAGGCAGAACTTGATCGTGCGTTTCGGCTTGGCACCGATGGCCATCAGGATTCGCGCGGCTTCCAACGTCGTCGCACTGCCCGTGCCGTTGTCGGTTGTGCCTTGCGCTTGATGCCAGCTGTCGAGGTGGGACGAAACGATCACGACCTCGTCCGGCTTCTTAGTGCCGGTCAGCGTCGCGATAACGTTGTGCAGTTTGATCGGGCCGCGACGGAACTCGTTTTGGATGTCGAACTGCGCGACAAGTTTCTTGTCACCTTCGAACAACTCCATCAGACGATCGAAATCATCGGCACGCACCGCGATCTCTGGCATTGTCGGCATGTCTTCAAACTTCATGCGCGCGACTCGCGAGTTACCGAACACGCGCACACGCGTCGGGAATTGCGCGTTCGGATCCCGAGCGCGATAGACCAACCCCTTGGCACCGGCGTCAGAAATCCCCTTGCGCACTTCGGTGTTGGGCTTGCGTTTGGCGATCACCCACTTGCCCTTGACTGCCGCCAATGCCTCATCGGAGTCGGCCGCCGGAACCGCGACGAAGCCGGCGGTCTGAAGACCATCGGTCGCGGCCGTCCACGCCTCGGTGGCGACATACATGTCGAGTTCGATCGGCTCAATGATCCGGCCGATCCACTTGCCGCGGTTCCAGATCGTCTGCCACTCGCCCCACTGCTCAAGCTCGACCTCGATCCCCATGCTTTCAAACTCACTCTTCGCCCACAGGCAGGCCTTGGTGAAGTTGTCGGAGCCGGTCAGTCGGTGGCCGATCTTGCCGGTCATGTCGCGCAGGATTCTGTGCACCGAGCTGTTCTCGATGCCTTCCTTCTTGATGGCCTCGGCCATCTCGTTGGTCAGCGGCTGTGACTTTTGGGCCGCAACCGAGGCTTCTTGCGCAGAGGTTTCTTGCGCGAAGGCCGTCGAGACCAACAACGCAGATAGCAGGAACGGGGTGAGCAACGACAATCGCAGGATCAACATGCTTTGTTGAGTGTAGTCAGGGAGTGACTATCTGAGCAGGGTCGAGGGGGATTGCGAGGCGACCCCGGTCCCGAATGCGTCCCGTTCGGAAACACCACAGCTCTGCGTGGCCACGATTACATCTCAGTCACAACTTGCGGCGCAGGGGTCATGCTCTGGCGTAACTGGTTCACCAATACCACGTAGTCAACCTTCTCGGTATCCTCGGTTCGGTGCTCGATTCGTGTCCATCCGACCGTCGCTACGAACTCGACCGCATCATCAACACACTACGCACCGCCCAACAAACGGCGGCTGGCGACAACCAGCAGGGCGTCATCGGCATACTCAACCTCGCTGGGGCGCGCATCGAGCGGTTCGCCAAGCTGGTCGAAAAATACGACACACCGACCGACCCGTAGCCGCGCGCTACTGCATCTTGATGGCCGTGAACACGGTCTCGGCGTTGCTAGCGCCATAGCCCCACTGACGCATCCCGGTCCAAGCCGCTGGCATCGGCGCAGTGATACGCCTGCCAGCTGCAACGACAACGATCTCGTGTTTGTCGAAGTCAGCGTTCACCGTCAACTCGATCCCGGATTTGCCATCCCACTCGAAACGGTCACTGGCCACGATCTTGTTCCATCGCGGGCCCATGATCACCAGGCGCTTGCGGGCGAACTCAAAACCACAACGCATCATTGCACCGCGCCCTTGCAGGCCTGAGACGATGATGAAGCCGTTCTGCCGCTGCTTGCCGGCGATCGACAGCATGCTGGTCGTCAAGGTCACGTTCGCCTTGGGTTCACAGAGCTTCAGCATGTAGCCACCCGGTGCGTTGGACCACATGCGATAGGCCTTGCCCTCGCGTTCAACCCGCGCAATCCCGCTCGTCAACGGGAACTCTCCGCCGCCCACGTTACCGGTGTCGTCGTTGTACTGTTGCCGCAACTCGACAAGACGTTGCTCAAGCTTCGACCGGATCGCCGCATAGTCCTTATTCTCGGCGATGTTGTTCATCTCGTTCGGATCTTCTTCAAGATCGAACATCTCCCACGTGTCCCACTGCGGCTCGTAGTAGCGGACCAGCTTGTAGCGATCGGTGCGCACGCCGTACATCGCCGGCACCATGTGCACGGCCTGGGATTCGTAATAGTGGTAGTAGATCGCGTCGCGGAACGGCTCCGTACCGGTCTTCTTGCTCATCACCGGCACGAGGCTGCGACCATGTGCGGCTGCGAGCGCCGGCGCACCGGCAAGATCGAGGAACGTCGGGCCGAAGTCGATGTTCTGCGTCAGCTGTTTCACTTCGCGCCCCGCGTCAAGATGACCTGGCCAGCTCATGACCAATGGCATGCGCAGGCTCTCTTCGTACATCCAGCGCTTGTCGTACCAACCGTGGTCGCCGAGGTAGAACCCCTGGTCCGAGCTGTAGATGACAATCGTGTTCTTCTTGACGTCTGGCCGCTCGTCGAGCCACGCCAACAGTTCGCCAACGGAGCGATCGACGCCGTTGACGCAACGCAGGTAGTTCTTCATGTAGCGTTGGTAGGCCCAGCGCACCCGCTCTTTGCCTTGCGGATCTTCGCGCAGGAACGCGGCGTTCTCCGATTCGAACGCCTTGTCCCAGCCAAGCAGTTGTGCGGGCGTCATGCGCTTCCTTTGCCCCAACCAGACCGCATCCGTGCCCTTGAGTTTGCTTGGATCCAACGGCGGCACAATCAAGTCGTAGTGCAAGAACATGTGGTTGGCGATCGACATCTCCTGAGCCTTCGCCATCGGTCCACGTCCCTTGTAGTCATCGAACAAGGTCTCTGGCTCAGGAATCGGGCGATCGTTGAACAAGCCGAGATCTTCGGGCGCCGGCTGCCAGTTGCGGTGCGGTGCCTTGTGTTGGCACATCAACAAGAACGGCCGGTCCTCGTCGCGCTGATCCAACCACTCGAGCGACAGCTTGGTCGTCAGGTTGGTGGCGTGGCCCTCGATGCGCACGCGCTTCGTCGTCCTGCCGTTCTTGCCCTCGGGGTCGGGCACGATGAAGTCCGGGTTGTAGTAGTTGCCCTGGCCTGGAAAGACCATCCACTTGTCAAAGCCCTGCGGATCCGATGACAAGTGCCACTTGCCGATCAGTGCCGTCTGGTAGCCGACCTTCTGCAACACCTTCGGGAACGTGATCTGGTCGCCATTGAAACGGTTGCCGTTGCGCATGAAGCCATTGGCGTGGCTATGCAGGCCGGTCAGAATCGTCGCGCGCGATGGGCCGCAGAGTGCGTTGCCGCAGAAGTTGTTGCGGAACAGTAGGCCTTCGCTCGCAAGACGATCGATATGCGGTGTCTTGTTGACGCGCGAGCCGTAGGCACTGATCGCGTGCGAGGCGTGATCGTCGCTGAAGATGAAAATGATGTTCGGGCGCGACCCCGAGAGTGAGTCCTGCGCGGCGAGCGAGGACGTCTGCCCGAGCAGGCAGGCTAGACCGAGCAGGGACAGCAGAGTGGCATGGCTACGCATGCCTGGATCGTCCCGTCTTAGATCCAAAAGATCGAGGCCAGACTAGCGACCGAGCCAGAGCGTGGCCCTTCACCGCATAAGGATAGCGGTGACCGGATCAAAGTACGCGCACTGGGTGTGTATCGGGGCATCGCTACCAACACGGCCCGGCCCGGCTTCCGAGACGAACCCCGAACGCATACAGTAATCGCGTGAACCGACCCCTCACTTCGACCCCAAGCGGCGTGCTTCGGGGGCTCGCTACCGTATTGCTTGCAGCTAGCCTCAGCACAGGCGCGCTTTTCGCCCAACTGCCAGGCCAAAGCCAACCTCCCATTGGCTTCGTCGCGAGCTACCTCAAGGAAGCCGAAGGCAAGCTCGCTGAGGGCAAGCTCGACGAAGCGCGGACCGCGACCGAGCGAGCGCTCGAGCGCGACCCAAACAGCTTGTCGGCCTTGCAGCTGCTCGCCCGAATCGCACAGAAGCAGGAGGACCTCGACATCGCGGTGCATTCGCTGCACCGGTGGCTCGAAGTGCAGGAAGCTCGCACCGGTCGCAAAGGCAAGAAGCAGCGCACGGCGATCCTCGAACAACTCGAGCCGATCGACTCCGAGGCAACCTCGTGGAAGAAGCTGCAAGTCAGCTATGCCAACGGTCTGGTCAAGATCGGCAAGGACTACAGCAAGAAGAGGGACCTGCTCGGCGCACTGGAGATCTACCGCCACCTGCTGGCCGTGGCCCCCGATCACCCCATAGCCATGAAGGCGATCCACAAGATCCGCACGACCGGTGGCAAGGAAGTCGCCGTCGAAGATGTGTTCGCTGGCACCGACCCGACCGGCGGCATGTCGGAAGAAGACATGATCAAGCTCGATCGCGAACACAGCGATTGGGACAATGCCTACGCGAGCGAAACCGACAACTACCGATATCGCACCAACGCTGGTTTCCTCGTGCACGAAACATCGCGCATCGCGATGGAGCAGATGAACCAGTTCTATCGCCGCTTCTTCCGCTTCATGGAAGACGGCGGCAACACGCCGAAGATCGAGATCCGCATCTTCAAGACGCGCGATGAGTACCTGAAGCTCGGTCGCAATCCCGTTGAGTGGTCGGCGGGACACTTCATCGGCAGTGCGGTCGAAACCTACGCTGGCGGCGTCACCGGCAAGGAGTCGGTGCGCAGCATGTATGGCACGCTGTTCCACGAAGCGGCTCACCAGTTCGTCAGCCTGACTGGGCCAATGGTGCCGGGCTGGCTCAACGAAGCGTACGCGTCGTTCTTCGAAGGCTGCGTCATCATGAGCAACGGTTCGGTCAAGTGGAACCGAGCTCCACCGGGCCGCCTGATGCCGCTCGCGCAACGCTTGGAACAAGGCTGGATGAAGAGCATCAGCGAAGCGGACCCATCCGAAGGTGGCCAGTATGGCCAACCCAAGGGCGCACCACCGTTTCGCATGATCGTCGCCAGTGAGTATCGCTGGGGGCCACCGTGGTACGCGCCGACGTGGGGTGTCGTCTACTTCCTCTACAACTACCGAGCCGACGACGGCCGCACGATCTACCGCGATGCGCTGCACGCCTACTACACCTCGCACAAACGCGGCCGCCCGAAGGATCCGATCGCGCACTTTGAAGAAATCGTGTTGGCCGGTTCGCCGCTGTCCAAAGTCCAGTCGATCGACGAACTCGATGCGATCTGGAAGGCCTGGATCCTGCGCTTGCGTGACCGTGAGACTGGCAAGATCCAAGTCGGCGACGAACTGCTGAAGTGGGCTTCGGCGGCCCTGGCCCGCGGCGACAAGGACATGGCGCTCGAGTTCTTGGAAGAAGCGCGCGAGCGCTCGCCCAAGGATCAGGAAGTGCTGTGGCAACTGGCAACGTTGCTCGAAGGAGTCAAGAAGAAGAAGAGCGTCGCGGCGGCTCGCTTCCGTGAGTTCCGCCGTTCGCTGGAGATGCAGGGCAAGACCGACGACGAGCGGTTTGAGCAGGCGCAGGAGCGCATCAACAAGCTCGACCCGCTGATCGCGAGCTACCGCAAGCTGAAGGCGGCGACCGCGCAAGAAGGTTTGGCGCTCGCCGTCAACTACGAGAACCGCCACCTCCCCACCATGGCGCTTGAGATCGCGCGTCGCATGACGGCCAGCTACTCGGTGCCAGAAGCGATGGCCTACTACAAGTCGCTGGCGATGCGCACCGGCAAGAGCCTGGCGCGTTGGCGCGTGGCCTATGACGAACGCAGCCTCAAGGGATGGTCCAACCCGGATGAGACCTACCAGGCCTACGGCAAACTCGTGCGCGCCAGCGTCAAACGCGACGGCGACACCATGGTCACGCGCGAACTGACAGCCGACGTGACCTTTGATGCCGACTTCTCGCTGTCCGCCGAAATGCGCATCGAAGCCAACCCCACAGGCGACGGCTACAAGGGCGACCTCGTCGGCCTGTGCTTCGGCCGCAAGGGCGATCAGCGCTACCACGCTGTCATGCTGCATCCGAAGGGCTTCTTGGACATCAGCAGCAACAATGGCGGCGTCTGGACCGTACACGACCACCGTTCGATTCCGGTCGGTAGCTCGTGGCACGAACTGCGCATCGACGTGACGCAGAACAACCTCGACGTCTACTTCGACGGCCTCTACGTGCGCTCACTCAAGTTCCCCGACGCGGCCGTTGTGCATGGTGCCTTCGGCCTGTTGTGTGGCCCAGGCGATGCGATATATCGCAACATCCGCTTGCTCGGCCGCGACCCCTTCGACCCGGCGGCGCGCATCGAACGGGAGATTGCGATGCAGCAAGTGCTGACCGATGCCAGCAAGCGGCAGCCCGGCACGTTCAGCGGCTTCATCCCGCCGGAACTCGGCCCGCTCGAATTTGTCCAGGGCGTCGCCACGACGCTCGGCGACCTGCGCGGCAAGCCGGTGATGCTGGTCTTCTGGGGTGTCAATCAGGACAAGGTGATCCCGTGCCTCAGCTGGCTAACGCACACGATCAAGCGCACCAAAGACAAGAAGCTCACGATGATCGTGGTCTGCGATCCCTCGACGACGAAGGCCTCACTAGAAGCCCACCTCAAGGACCGCCCGCTAGCCGGCGTCACGATCGCGCTGGATGCGTCGGGTAAGACCTACACCGACTACTTCCTCAAACGCGGCTTCTTCGGCATGCCGCGCATCGTGCTACTCAATGCCGCAGGCAAGGTGACGTTCGAAGGGGACCCAGGGCTGCGCAAGGGCGAACAATGGACGCCGGCTGACGGTCTTACTTACGTCGATGCCGCGTTGGACAAGCTGCTGGCCCAGAAAAAGTGAGCTGCGAAGTGAACTGAGAAGTGAGCGACGAGAGCCGCTCAGACTTCGTCGATCACGCCGGTGTTGCTCGCAAACGTTTCGGTCTCAACCCCGAGGCGCTGCAGCATCGTCACGAACAGGTTGCCGAGCGGGATGTCCTCATGGGCGAACTCACGCTGCCAGGGCTCCCGCCCCCCATCCCAACCACCGGCATAGGCCTTGTCGCCGACGTAGTTGAGGAACTGGCCGTGCTTGAACCCCATGTTCTTGGCACCGAGTAGCACCAGCGGGTAGTTGCGCGACAAGTGGAACGCGCTCGACGCAGACCCGAACAGGATCAACGTGTTGTCGAGCATATTGCCTTCGCCTCCGACCTCGGGCGTCGCCTTCAACTTCGCAGCGAAGCGCGCCATCTCTTCACTGAGGAAGCGGCTGTAGGTCGCGAACCGCTTCCAACCGCCCGGCTTCTTGGTCTCGTGCGACAGCTGGTGCGCCAACGGAAACCCGACCGCGCGCGACAGATGGTCGCTCCGTCCGATGCCGTTCTCGCGGCCGATCTGGTAGGTGGCAACCCTGGTCGAGTCCGTCTGGAAGGCGAGATGCATCAGCCCATACATCGCTTGCAGGTAGGTGCGCGAATCGTCGGGCGTCGCCTCAAGCTTGAGGTGCTTGGCATCCACATCGGGCAAGGCAATGCTCGCCCAACGTTTAGCCTTCTCGACCTTCAACTCGGTCTCGCGAACCGAGTCGAGGTATTCGTCGAGAGACTGCTGGTCGTGACCGGACAGCTTGCGGCGCAACGACTGCGCATCCTGCAGCAAGTCGTCGAGGGCACTCTCCTCTTGCGCCAAGCGCTTGGCCGCGTCGCCATCCCTGTTCAAGAACAGCGCGTCGAAGATCTTCTTTGGCCGGTGCGCGGCCGGGATCGCACGACCGCGCCGGTCAAACGACAAGGTATGGGCGCCACGCGGACTTCCGGTGCCGCCATCGGTCGACATGACGAGCGATGCGTAGCGAGTTTGGTCGCCGACGTGCGCCGCGAACTCCTGATCAAGCGAGATCGAGTTCTTGTAGTCACCGGTCTTACCCGTCGCGGCGCCAGTCAAGAACTGGTCAGCGTTGGAGTGGCCGTGCACCGCACGCACCGCTGCGTGCGACATGCCGGACAGCACGGTGAGATCCTTGCGCAGCGGCTCGAACGGCTCCAGGCACTTCGTGAACGTGAAGTCCTTGCCGCCACCGTGCGGGAACCACGACCAGTCCTGGAACGCAGGGTCCTTGGTGAGCGGCATCGGCACGCCGTCCGGCCAGTAGACACACGCGAGGCGCTTGCGTTGCGCGCGCGGCTTGCCCCCCTCAAGTGCTCCGGCGAACGACTCAAGCCACGGCAGCACCAAGGCCACCGATGTTCCGCGCAGGAACTTGCGTCGGTCAAGGGATGCGAAGTCGGGGTTCATGCCGTCGAAATTCAGGCCAGTCGAGATTAGGGACGTCGTCTCACTTCAACTGGAACAGCTCACTGGTCGCAATCGAGGTGATCATGGTAGCAAGCCCATCGCCACGCGTTCGTGTCTTAGCCGTAATCTCGTCGATGGCGGCCCGGTCCCCAAACGTCAGCGGCCTGCCAAGGGCGAACGTCGTCAGCTTGTAGACCAGCGCGCGCACGAACTGATCCTGCCTGTTCTTGAGCAGGAACCGCTTCAGACCTTGCACGCCATCGAGCTTCTGCTTGTTGAACAGGAAACTGACCGAATCGACCGGGCGCCCCTGCACCTTGGTTCGCCAACTGCCAACCGCATCGAAGCCTTCGAAGGCAATGCCCCACGGATCGATCTTGGCATGACACGACATGCACGCCGGATGGTTGCGGTGATCCTCAATGCGCTGCTTCAGCGTCATCTTGGCAATCTCTGGATCGGTGAGATCGATCTCGGGAACCGCTGGCGGCGGCGGCGGCGGCGGATCGTTGAGCAGGCGTTCGAGCAGCCAGACGCCGCGCTTCAGCGGATGCGAGTGCAAACCATCCGAGTTCATCGCCAATAGACCCGCCTGGGTCAGCAGGCCTCCGCGCCGATGACCTGGCCCGAACTCGACGCGGCGGAAGTGGTTACCCGTCACGTTCTTCAGACCGTAGTGCTTTGCCAACCGTTCGTTGGCCATCGTGAAACTGCAGTGCAAGAACTCCAACGTGCTGTGGTCGTGCTGCAGCAACTCGTGGAAGAAGGCGATCGGTTCTTCGCCCATCGCGTCTTTCAGTGTCGCGTCAAAGTGCGGATAGGCCTTGCGATCGACGTGCAGGAAGTCGAGCAGCTCAAGCCCCAACCAATGTCGCACGAACTGTTGCGAGAGGCGGTGGGCCTTCGGGTCGCGCAGCATGCGCTCGACCTGAGCCCCCAAGACATCGGCGCGCTTCAGCTGGCCCTTCTTGGCCAATCCCCGCAGCTCACTGTCCGGTGTGCTGCACCACAGAAACAGGGACAGGCGCGTGGCCAACTCCTGATCGGAGAGTCGCAAACCCTCCTCATCACTCGCCCCGGCCGCAACGACATACAAGAAGTTCGGGGACGCCAGCACACTCGCCAAGGTCTCGAGCATTGCCTCCTCGAAGCTGTCACACTGGCCGCGCAGCCGCCGGAACAGCGTTTCCTTCTGCTTGTATTCCTCTTCGCTCACGTCGCGCCGCCAGGCACGCGACAGGAATGTCCGTAGCACGTCTCGCGCAGCGTCTGCCTCGTTGTCGTGGTTGCTGTTCGCAGAGAAAATGCGCGTGTGGGAATCCGGCGGCCATACGTCGTAGACCGGGGCCACGACCTCGATGTGGTCGATGTGGATGTCACCACCCGACAGCGTCGCGTTGCGCAGCTTCAGGTATTCGGAGGGGTTCGGCAGGCCTCCGAGCTTC
>JAPYTD010000029.1:0-19105 GCA_029936315.1 Planctomycetota bacterium
CCCCGTCGCGCTTGTAGCATTTGTACACGGATGTGTATGATTCCGCCTTCTGCCGGATCCACGCCAAATCTGGGTTCAAGCATCCCAAGGCGCTGTAAAACAACATTCTCACTCTCATGGGCATGGCAGGAGCGCACCTTCAGTGTGTAGATTTTCGTCATGTCTGCTCCAACTCGACGCAGAGCCTGGATCGACCGCCTCGCACCAGGGCAATTCCGGCAACTGTTCGACCGACTACCAGGGACGATGCTGTTCGCGAAGGACGAACGATTTCGGATCGTGCTTGGCAACCCAGCGTTCGTTACCCGATGCGGATACGAGCGCGAGGAGCAACTGGTTGGGCTGACAGACCGCGAGGTGTTTCCAACCAAGCTCGCCACGAAGTATCGCGGCGATGACGAGCAGGTGCTGCGCACTGGCAAGCCGATGTTTGACCTGATCGAGTTGTTCCCAAACAGCTCGGGTCATCCCGAGTGGTCGATCACTGACAAACTGCCCCTCTACGACAAGCGGGGCAAGGTCTGCGGCGTCTGCGGCACCGTTCGCAGCTACGAACTCCAGCGCGCCGCACTGCAACCGTATCTTGAGCTTGCCGAAGTAGTCGACCATCTAAAGCACAACTTCCAGCAGCCTCTAGACGCAGCAAAGCTCGCGAAGATGGCGAAGCTCTCGCAGCGACAGTTCGTGCGCAAGTTCAACCAAACGTTCCAGATGAGTCCGCGTGCCTACCTGATGCAGCTCAGGATCATGCACGCCTGCGAACTACTGAAGAACACCTCGCAACCGATCACCGTGATCGCGCTCGAAGCCGGCTTCTACGATCACGCCGACTTCGCGCGCCACTTTCAACGCCACATGGACACAACGGCGACGGCCTACCGGGGTCAAGTGAGGACGGGGGAACGCGACGCTTAGCCGGCTTTCTGCGCGACTGGAAGCTCGTGCACAACGGCAGCGCCGGCCGGATTCCAGGTGCCTGCGGTGTGGGGCGAACGCTGAGCCTGTGGTCGGCTTGCCGTCACCCGCTATCTACTTCCATGCACAACGTGTGTTCTTCCGTATCCCGACTGGTGCGCATGCCGCACCCCCGAGGAGCGACGAGAAAGCGTGATCCGCAAAATGAGAGCAGTCAGCGCGCCTTCTGCAACGGCACTTGCTCGGTGGTGCGGAGGTAAGCGATCAGATCGAGCACCTCCGCGTCGCTGAGGGTCGCGAGCAGGCCGATCGGCATCAAGGAGACCGGTACGACGTCGCGGGATTGGATCTGCGCCTTCGCAACGACGACGCCCTTGTCGTCGCCAACGATTCGCAGAGTGACTTGTCGCGCGTCCTCGGACGCGATGTTGCCGGCGTAGGCGCGGCCATCGCGGGTCGTGATGATGACCATCTTGAAGTCGTCCTGGATCTCCTCGCTCGGGTCGAGAATGTTGCTGAGGATGTATTGCAGGTCCGCGCGATTCGAACCAGTGATGTCGGGGCCGATCAAGCCGCCTTCACCGTACATCTTGTGGCATGCGGCGCAGGTGCGAGTAAAAACCGCGCGGCCGTTCTGCGGGTTGGCCTGCCCGACGGCGTCGTCGGTGAGCAGCGCGCGGTACTTTTCGAAGGCGAATCGTTTGCCTCGGGAGAGCTGATCAATCGGGCCCCACACTTCGACGAAGCCACTGCCGACGACACGGCGCAGCTGACGCGCGACGTACGCTGGCACGTCGCGCTTCTGCACGTCGCCGGTCTTGATCGCCCGCGTCAGAATCCTGCCGTACTTCGGGCGCGAGGCCAATGTCTGGACCACGCTGAGCTTGTCCTCAGCGGCAAACTTGCTGTAGCGCGCGAGCAGAACCCTGGCGAGGTTGACGTCATCGTAGTCGGCTACGGCCCGGATGGCGTCGCGCCGCAGGTCTACGTCATCCAGCAAGGCGCGGAGCCGGCCAGGCAACGCCGGGTCTTGTTTGCCGGCGAGCGCGCGCAGAGCCTGTCGACGGGCACCGGCGTCGGCCGCTGAGTCAGCGAGCGTCGCGAGCAGTTCTGCCGACGCCCTGCGGTCGCCGAACAGTTGCGCCAATTCGGTTGCGACCTGCCCAGCCGCTGCGTCGCCCCGGATCTGCTCCCGGACCGCTCGCCAATTCGCCGGAGCTTGCGTGTCGCGACGACCCTGTAGCCCATCGCGCAGCCCTTCGAGCAGCGCGCGGCGAGCGATCGCGTGCTCGCCGACGGCCGCGACGACGGGTGCGAGCAGGTCCGCGGCGGTGAGCCGGCGAGCGATGTAGTTGGCGAGCTTCGGAAACTTGCTGACCTTCGCCAACTGCAGCGCTCGCTGCGGCGCCTGCACCACGGCCGGCTCGATCCCGAACCACACCATCTTCGGAATGTTGTGGTCGGTCGCATCTTCGACGTGCGCGGCCAGCGTCATCGCGATTGGCCAGCGGTCAGCGGTCTTGAGTCGCTGCAGGGCCGCCGCGAGGTAGAGCCGCACGACCGCCGACGAATCCGTCTTGGCCATCGTGGCGAACTTCGGCAATACCGCCGCTGGCGCACCGTCTTCACAAAGCAGCTGAATCGACCACGCGCGCACGTACGGGTCCGCGTCGGCGAGTGATGCTGTCAGAGCCGCCGCGGACAAACCACCCGTTATGTGCAGCGACCACAGTGCGCGCAGCCGCCAATCCTGGTTGGCATGGCTCGCGAAGATCGCCCTGAGTTGCCCGTGCGTTGCGGGCCTGAGTTTGCCGTGCGCGGCACGCCCTTGAAGGATGACGCGCGCGCGCCGTGCGTGCCATGCACTCGGGCTGAGTTGTAGCTGAACCAAGGCCGCGTCTTCGAGTTGGGCGAGATCGCCGTAGCGACCGGCCCACTCGGTGGCGCGCGACTGCTTGGGCGTGATTCGGAAGATGCGACCGGTGTCCTTGTTGAGGACCTCCTTGCCGCAGATATCCCCGTCGTGCCAGTCGAGCACGAAGACCTCCCCGCCCGGACCAATCTCGACGCTGAAGCCGATCCATTGGGCGTTGTTGGCCTTCAAGACGTCGGCGCCGTGGTGCGCGACGAACCCGGATCCGACCGGTTCGAGCACGTCACTCAGCACCGCGTGCTCATGGATGTTGGCCATGAACAACTGCCCGTGGTATTCGCTCGGAAAGGCGTCCGAGAGGTAGACACGCGCGCCGCCGTGCGCAGACCGGTGGGTGTGGTCGACGATCGTCTTGATGTCGTCGTACACGTACGGGTTGAAGTGCCGCCCGCCCTGTCGGTGGTAGACGCCACCCGGAATGATGTGCCACAAGTGAGGGATCACGCACGCGGTGATGAACAGCTGCCCCTTGGCGTCATAGTCGATGCCCCATGGGTTGCTAAAGCCGTGCGCAACGACTTCAAACCGACGCTTCGTCGGGTGATAGCGCCAAACGCCACCGTTGATCGCAGTGCCCGCGCCGTCGAGCGGAACGTTCTTCGGAAACGGTTCCTTCGCTCGCCATACCCGACCCTCGCCCACGGGCTTGCCAACTCGTGACGACGTGGCGAAGCCTTCGCACCCGTACAACCAGCCGTCCGGTCCCCAGTGCAAGCTGTTCAATGTCTCGTGCCGATCTCGAATGCCCCACCCAGTGAGTCGCACTTCGATGGCGTGCTCGTCCGCTACGTCATCGCCGTCCCGGTCCGGAACGAAGAGCAGGTTCGGCGGCGCACCGAGCCACAGTCCACCGAGGCCGACCGCAATCGCCGACGGGAACGGAATGCCGGTGAGGAACACCGTGCGCTTGTCCGCCACGCCGTCTCGGTCGGTGTCTTCGAGAATGAGGATCCGGCTGTCGCCCGAGTTCGCGAAGCCGCGGCCGCGCGACTCATAGTCGCGGTTTTCGGCGATCCACATCCGGCCACGGTCGTCCCAACAAAACGCCATCGGCTGCGTCATCATCGGCTCGCACGCCCACACGTTGACGTCGAAGCCCTCGATCATTGTCATCGCCGCAACCGCTTCGTCGGGTGTGAGGAACTCCGCTTCGCGCCCCTCCCGCTCCGCAAGGCCCCACAGGCTCTGGGTGTAGTTGCGCCCGGTATACTGCTTCCACTTTTCGGTGAGCGCCAGGCTGTCGAGCACGCCCGTGTAGATGACGAAACGGTGGCGAACCGTGGTGGCATGGTTCGCAGCGATCTTGAAGGCGCCGAGCCGCGCGCGCACCGGGCCGACCCCCATCTGTCCATCAACCCGCCAGGGCTGTGGAAAGCCCGCGTTCTTGGGGTGATCGAAGATCGCGATGTGGCCATGGTCCTCGCGCCCCTCGATCTGCATGCCGACGTCGAGCCATGGAGCGCGTTGGCCTTCCGCGGCACGGTCTACCTGCCGCGCAGCGTTCGTCACGGCGCCAGCGATCCCGGCCTTCCAGGGCATGCGCAGGAACAACCCGCCGTAGTCGTACTTGCCGATGGTCACGTCGACGTGGGCGGTGCCGCGCCAGACGAGGTCGAGCACGAATTGGCCATGATCTTCGCGCATGGACCAGCGTTGCGTCTCGGTGAGCACGGACTCGCCGTCCTTGCCGAGCATGTCGTACACGACTTGCCACTCGACCTCGCGCCCCTTCGCCTGCAGCACCGTCGCGCTCTTGCGGCGCCAGTAGTCACCTTCCGGATGGTGGAAGTAGTCACGGCCGTTGAGTCGGGTGATCCCCCAATAGAGTCCGGTCTGGTGCTTGTGGTGGCCGGGGCTGTACTCAGTCAGCACACCGAGGCCGTCCGGCGCGACGATTGGATGCAGGAAGGGCCGAAAGTCCGGCCGCGCTTGTTGCGTGACGACCGCCTGCTCCGTGCCTTCTCGGTGCACCGTGATCGTGCCGGTGTTGTGGTCTTGCCGGACGAAGAACGCACCTTGCGCGGCGCATGGCCACGCCGTGAGCAGGCACAGAATTCCGGAACGGAGCGCTGGGATTCGATGCTGCATGGGGCGGTCAGTCTAGTCGACGCCTCCCGACCAGATTGCATCCCGACTCAGCCCCGCTTAAGTGCAGTCGACAAACGCACGCGTTCCTCTCTTCGAACGGCTGAACGGGCCCGCAACGACGTCGAGCGGCTGAACGCCGCTGGCGGGGACGGGTTTCAGATCGATTCGATCTACTTCGATCTCATGCCTCGATCGAAGAAGTAGGCGCCGTGATTGCTGACGCGAGCACGAACTCTCGATCCGTCCCCCAACGCGGCTGTTGGCGTGAATGACGTCAAAGCTGTGGTTCCGGCAACCCAGACCCCTGACCTCGACGGCTTTACTGGCTCCGGTTCCCGTGGCATAAGAGGGAGCTTCCGCTCCCTATCCCGCAGACCCCTTGAAAGGCAAGCTGGACAAGCACTGCCTCCGAACACCTCGCGCAATGACAACCAAGACACTCAAGTTGATCTGTGTAGCACTGATGGCCGTGGCCATCGGCACACCAACTGCATACGCCGCACAGCAGAAAGCGTCGGCTCCCGGTGAGCTGACCCAAAAGGGCCAGGCCCTCGAAGCGAGCTACACCAAGCAGCTCAAGGCGTTGCGAGCGAAGCTGCTGGAGGACTTGCCCAAGGTCAGCGAGAAAAAGAAGGCCAAGTACCGCAAGGCCCAAGATGCGGAAAAGGCTGCGGAAGCCGAGTTGAAGGCCGCGCAACAAGCACTGGGCAAGGTCAACACGGCACAGGCCTTGGTCAATCACGCCAAGGGCAAGTGGATCGGTGGCGCCGACAAGGGCATTGCAAAGGCGAAGTTGTTGCTGAAGAAGGCGACCAACGAGACCGAACGTGAGGCAGCACAAAAGGAGCTGGTCAAGTGGCAGGAGAACCGGCAAGCCGGTCTCGAGGCTCTCGAGGAGCGTCAGGCAATCTTGGACAAGGCCACGCGTGAGAAACCCAAGTTGACCAAAGCTGTCAAGGTCAAGGAGAGTGCTCTCGCTCGGTCAAGGGTTCGTGCGAGGAAGGCAGTCAAGGCTCTGGGCCTGACATCGTCCTTGTCCAGCGACAGGCTGGACCCCCTGCTGGCCAAGTTCGTTGTGCTGTTCGAAGCCACGCCGCGTGGTTTGGCAACGTTCGCCCAGCAGGGCAGTGCGCAGAAGATGTTGGTCGAGCAGATGCTGGCCGACAGCGACCTGTTGCTGCAGATGGTCGTGGCGGATGGGGCCAAGAACGGCAAGTACGGCCGCGCGATGGAAATCTACTCGGAGATCCAGTCTACAAGCCGCAAGGCCAAGCAAGGTGCGTTGCAACGCCTGGCGCTGGCGATCGCCCTGGAACATGCGGTTCCCATGGGCCAGAGAAACCCCACCGGTGCGACCGATGCACCGACGCATGTCGATCCGGTCGCGCGGTACCTGCACTACGAGAAGGCACTGCTCGGTGGCGAACTGGACCCAGGCTTCCGCGGTCTAAGCGTGTGGGACTGCCGGATGGTCGTCGATGGCAGCGAGCCGGACGAAACGATCGCCTGGGGCCGCGAGATGCTCCGCAACTATCGGCCTGACCACATCTACGCCTCCGATTACAGGTGGCGTTACGTGGCGGCGGTCAGGACCGACATTCGGTACGGGTCGCAGGACAACAAGTACGACAAGCCGGAGCTGCAGTTCTTCCAGAACATCCTGATGAACGGCGGTGTGTGCGGCCGACGTGCATTCTTCGGACGCTTCACCCTTCGCGCGTTCGGTGTTCCGACCACGGCTCGACCGCAGCGTGGTCACGCCGCCCTGGCCCACTGGACACCTGATGGCTGGGTCGTCTGCCTGGGGGCCGGTTGGGGCTCCGGCTGGACCAAGACCCGCTACAACAAGGATCTCGACTTCTTGGCGACCACGCAGGCTCGGCAAAACAGGCCGGCCTACCTGCAGGTCAAGCGAGCCCAGTGGATCGGCGACGTCGTGGGGGAAAAGCGCGTCTTCGGGTTCCTCTCGGGTAAACCCGACTTCTGGTACGGCGTGTCGCTCTATCGCCAGCGCGCGATCAACGAAGAAGCCAAGGCCGTGACGCTCGCTGCTGTCGGTGAGGAACTCGGTGAGGCAAACGAGTCCAAGGTGAAGTACGCCATGGAAGCCACAACGGTGACGGCAGCCGACCGGATGATCGTCGTCGATGGTCATGGTGTGATCACGATTCCCGCGGTCGCCTGCAGCAAGCCGACGAAGAGCACGGGCAAGATCATCTTCATGCCCAGCAACCTGGGCGGGAAGCAGTTGCACTACAGCCGCACCGGCGGTTCTCAGGATTTGGAATACACCTTCGACGCGCCGGCCGCCGGCAAATACGCACTCACCGCGCGGGTCGTTACGCCGAGTTGGAGACAGCACCTAGTGATCACGGTCAACGCCGCCAAGGAACCGGTCGACATCGCATTGCCCCACACCGTCGGGCTGTGGGGCAAGACCGAACCGGTCGAGGTCGTACTGGCCAAGGGCCGCAACGTGCTTCGGGTCGCGCACAAGAGCGATGGCTACGGCAAGGGCTTCACCATCAGGGACATGACCTTGTCACCGGCACGATGAGAGTGAGCGGTGCCAGCCACTGCCATCATTCCATCGATGGCAGTGGCGTTGGGAAGCGTGCCACCGCGTCCTGTAACGTAACTGTCTTGCGGCATGCGGTGCGGAGTAGTGCCGGTCAAGCACCGCGATACAATGCGAAACCGGCGCGGTCCTGGTGGTCAGACTTCTTGTCACGGGATACTCTCCTTCGACCTCGTTTGCCTTTCTGTACGCAGACTGTCCCTCGGATTGTCGCGTAGATTCGCGTTGGCAGTCATCTCCGTCTCAAGCATCACCCATGAACAAGCTGCTCGGGTCTTTGGCCCTCTCACTCGTTGCACCGGCCCTCATTGGTCAGTGCGTTTCTGCTCCTGCAACCAGTTCCAGCTTCGGCGCCGGCGATGACTTCGTCGCGAACGGTGGCGTGGGGATCGACATGGGCTTTCTCTTCCCGTTTGCGAGCGGAGGGTTCCAGTTCATCCACCCATGCTCGAACGGCTACGCATGGCTGTCCGATGGCACGCCAACCCTAACTATTGCTGATTTCACGGCCACGGTCGCCGAGTTTGACGCCCAGGATCCGCGCGTCGCGCCGTACTGGACGGACCTGAACATGCAAGCGGCCAACTTCGCCGACCTAATGGTCGACACCAGCGTTGCCGGCGAGTGCACGGTCACCTGGGTGAACGCCACGCTCTATGGCGGCACGGACATCTTCAATCTGCAGATGGTCTTGGACGCGTCCGGCCAGATCGAGTTCAGCTACGATGCCAACATCCTGCATACGGGCAACCTGATCATTGGCACGGCCCCCGGCTTCGGCACGGGTAGCCCGCCGCCCAGCGAAGACCTTTCGAGTGGCGTACCGATCGTCACCGACATGGCCTACGAAGAGTTCCCCGGCGGCACGTTTGACCTCGCTGGGCAAGGCCTGACGATGATCCCGACCATGCCGGGCTACGTCCCGATTGCGGCCTCCAGCGGCTGCGCCAACAAGATGACCTACGGCGAAGGCTGCACGAAAATCAGCACGGGTGTCTTCGAGCTGTTCGCAATCGGCACGCAAGACATCGGCGGCACGGGTACCGCGATCACGTTCTTGCGCACGGGCAACTCGTACACGATCCTAGATACGCTCCCGGGCACCTATGTTGCTCCAACGAACGGCTCGGTTGTCTCGACCGGCGACGATGCGTTTGGCCAGGTCCCGCTGTCGAGCCCGATGCCGACCGTCAACGGCTCGACCAACACGCTGACCGTGTGCACCAACGGTTACATCGCCATGTCTGGCATGCAACCGACCCCAACCGCCGACTACTCGCCGAGCGCAGCTGAGTTCGAAGCGATGACCGAGCCGACGATCTGTGGGCCGTGGTACGACTGGAGCCCGAACCAACTTGGCCAGATCCTCTACGAAGAGATCGGGGGCATCATGTATGTCACGTGGGTCGCTGTGCAGCCGTACAACGCTGCTGGCTCGACGGACACGTTCCAGTACCAGTTCACCCTGGGGACTGGTGACTGCACGATCGTCTACGACAACATGTCCTACGGTGGTGCGTCGGGATGGCACACCCCGCTGTTCGGCTACACGGCTGGCACTGGTGCTAGCGTCGATGCCCTGGACCTGTCGGTCGCTCTGCCGGCCACGGTCACCGTCATGGACGTGGGCGCGCTCCCGCTGACCCTTGACAGCAACGCCCCGGCGATCGGTACCAACTGGGACATCACTACGTCGAACGTCGATCCGATCTCGCCGATCGCGATCACGTTCTTCGGCACTGCCCAGTTCAATGTCCCGATGACCGCAATATTCCCAAACGCTGATCCGAGTTGCAGTATCTACATCAACACGATCCTCGGCAGCCTGACGGCTGCGGCGGCTGCTGGCTCTGCGACGACGAGCCTGCCGATCCCGGCCAACTCAGCCCTGATCGGCTCGGTGATCACCGCGCAATCGATCTGCCTGACGCTGACCAACGGCTCGAACCTGCTGACCTCGAACGGCCTGCAGGGCAACCTCGGTATCTAAGCGGACTTGCCTGACGGACCGCTTCGCAATGGCGCGGTCGCTGGCAGGCTTGCAACCCAAGCGGCCGTCGCGGCACCAATCGGTGTCGCGACGGCCGCTTTGGGTTTTCATGTGCGCGCGTGACAGCACTCCGGCGCCGATCGGCAGCTCGAGCGCGTTCGTCGCCGTGGCTCGCACGATGCTTGGCGCCGAAACGTCGAACAGCGCGGTCCGTGCCAACCGAGCGCTGCTTGCCACCGTGTTTCCCGCTGAGGGTCGCGATGCAGTCGCCGTCGGATAGAGTCCGCAGGCCTTCGCATGACCGTCTGGAGATTGAACATGGCACGACACTTGATTCCCTTCTTCCTCGTCGCCGTTGCCACCGTCGGCAATGCGTCGGCCCAGGCCGGCAACTCGAAGACTGTGCGCGAACCGCTCCAGGTCTTGATTGTCGACGGACAAAACAACCACGCGTGGCAAAAGACCACGCCGCTGTTGCGCGCGATCCTTTTGAACAGTGACCGTTTCACCGTGGAGGTCGTGACGTCGCCGAAGAGAGGCGAGGACATCGGTGCGTTCGCGCCCAAGTTCGGCGACTACGACGTCGTGGTGTCGAACTACAACGGTCAGCTGTGGTCGAAGAAAACCCGCGAGACCTTCGCCGACTACGTTCGAGGTGGCGGCGGTTTCGTGACGGTGCACGCCGCCGACAATGCGTTTCCGAACTGGTCGGACTACAATCGCATGATCGGTGTCGGCGGCTGGGGGCGGCGCAACGAGAAGTCGGGGCCGTATGTGCGCTGGCGCGACGGTGCGATCGTTCGGGACACGCAACCTGGCCGCGGTGGTTCACACGGCAAACGGCATGCGTTCGTGCTCGACACGCGCGCGCCCCAACACCCGATCCTGCGCGGCTTGCCAACTCGCTGGATGCACGCGGCCGACGAGCTCTACGACCGCCTACGTGGACCGGCCGAGAACCTGACGGTGTTGGCGACCGCGTTCTCGGATCCGAAGACCGGCGGTAGCGGCGAGCACGAGCCGCTGCTGATGACGATCGAGTTCGGCAAGGGGCGCGTATTCCACACGGCCCTCGGCCACGACGCGACTGCGATGAAGTGCATCGGCTTCCAAACGACTCTGCGGCGCGGCACCGAGTGGGCCGCCACCGGGCGCGTTACGATCCCAGCCGCTGACGGTTTCCCGGGCGCGCACGCAGTGTCGTCACGCGATCCACTCAAGGATGTCTGGACCCAGCTCTTCGACGGCAAGACGCTGCGTGGCTGGACGCAAAAGAACGGCACGGCAACCTATCGCGTCGAAGAGGGCGTGATCGTCGGCACGACCGTCGAAGGTAGTCCCAACTCGTTCTTGTGCAGTGACCGCAGCTACGCCGACTTCGAGCTGGAGTTCGAGGTCATGGTGGACAATCGACTCAACTCGGGCGTGCAGATCCGCTCCGCGAGCACGCCGGAGTTCAAGAACGGCCGCGTGCACGGGCCGCAGGTCGAAATCGAAGCGGGCCCAGGTGAAGCCGGACACATCTACTCCGAAGGCACGGGCCGCGGGTGGCTGAGCCCGGCCGCGCACCGCGACGACCCGGGGCGGCGCAAGGCATTCCAAAACGGCCAGTGGAACCGCTACCGCGTGCGCGCCGTCGGCCCGCGAATCCAAACCTGGATCAATGGCGCCGCGATCGGCGACGTGACCGACGCGAAGTCGAAGCGCGCAGGCTTCCTCGGCCTGCAGGTGCACGGTATCGCCCGCGGTAAGGGGCCTTGGCAGGTGCGTTGGCGCCGGCTCAGGATCCGTGAACTCGGCCGTTAGCCAAGCGCTCGGCCGAGTTGCGAGACAAGCGACTGCAGCACTTCGAAGTGGATGCCGGTGACCAACGTTGCCAAGCGGTTGACGTCGATGTGATGACCACCATGTTGTTCGCCCGGCCAACGCCACCATGCTGCCGCACATCTCGGTGCTGGCGCGGCGCCGGCCGATCATCAATGCGCTTCGGCGCACCAATCCTCACCGACTCAGTACAGGCCTGCCATCAGCGCCATGTTAGGATCCTCGTCCACTTCCGTAGCACGTCGGAAGAGCCCCTTCTTCGTCACCGATCCACGATGGCCTGCCTGAACCGCCGACTACCACTCCTGGCCCTCGCGCTTTTCTGCATGCCCCTGGTCGTCCCTGCGCAGGCTGTCCCTGAGCAGGCTGTCCCTGAGCAAAGCGTCTCGCGTGACGACGGCAAGGTGCCCTTCGAGGCAGTGCGACGGATCCTGGCCGACAACTGCTTTGTCTGCCACGGACCAGATGGCGCCAAGCGCCGAGGTGGCGCGGAAGGCGGAGACGGCATGCGGCTCGATACCGCCGCGGGTCTCCGCCAACCACTCGATTCTGGTGTGCCCGTCGAACCGTGGCACCCTGGTCGCAGTGAGTTGCTGCGACGCATAACAGCCACCGACGACGATCGCATGCCGCCCCCGGGCAAGGGCGCTGGGCTCGCCAAAGAACAGATCGCGCTGATCGAGCGATGGATCGCGCAGGGGGCCGTCGCGGCACCGCACTGGTCCTACGTCCCGCCGCGGCGGCCGACGATGCCAGTGCTGCCGGATGACGACGTCACTCACCCCGTCGACCAACTCGTTCAGCGCATGCTCAGAAGGCATGGGTTGCAACAAGCCCCGGCCGCCGACCGACGCACACTGGTCCGACGCTTGGCGCTCGACCTGACGGGGTTGCCGGCGACGCTCGAAGCGACGGAACGCTTCGTCTCCGACGCATCGCCCGATGCATACGAACGACTCGTCGATCGCCTGCTCGCGCAACCGACATTCGGCGAACACTGGGCCCGCCCGTGGCTCGATCTGGCGCGCTACGCGGACTCCGCCGGTTACGCCGATGACCCGCTGCGAACGATCTGGGCGTGGCGCGACTGGGTCATCCGCGCCTTCAACGACAACATGCCGTTCGACCAGTTCACGATCGAACAAATTGCCGGTGATCTGTTGCCGGAGCCGACCGACGACCAACTTGTCGCTACGGCCTTCCATCGCAACACCATGACCAACAGCGAGGGGGGCACCGACGACGAAGAGTTCCGCACGGCCGCAGTCGTCGACCGGGTCTGCACGACGATGTCGGTGTGGATGGGAGCGACCGTCGCCTGCGCGCAGTGCCACAGCCACAAGTACGATCAGGTCACGCACGCCGAGTTCTACCAGCTGTTCGCGTTCTTCAATGGCACCGACGACGCCGATCGCAGGAACGAGAAGCCGACTCTGCCTCTGTTCTCTAGTCAGCAGCAAGACCAGCTTGCGAAGTGGCAAGCCGAACTCGTTTCCCTGGAGACGACGCTCGACGCCAAGAACCCGAAACTCAGCTCAAGCATCGCAGCTTGGATTCAGTCGTTTCCGCGCAGCGCGCGCTGGCGCCACGTCCCTGTTGCGAGCGTCGACGCGGGCGAAGACACCCTGACGTTGAAGACCGTCGCCAACGACCGTGAGATCGAGGTCACGGCGCTGCAGTTCGGGGCCGGGGAAGACGCAGAAGCGATCGCTGCCGTGGTGCTGCCGATCGACGTCGCCGCGCCGGTGCTCGGTCGGTTTGTCCGCATCACGCTGCCGGGCAAGGCCCGCAACCTTCATCTCGCCGAGGTCCAGGTCTGGCAAGGCGCCACCAATCTCGCACCGGCCGGGCAGGCCCGCCAGAGCAGCACTGCCTACGACCGCCCCGCCCGCTTGGCAATCGACGGCAATACCGACGGTCATTTCAACAACGCCAAGTCTACGACCCATACCGCAACGAGCGATGACCCTTGGTGGGAAGTCGACCTCGGTTCGGCGCAGGAGATCCACCGGATCGCCGTTTGGAACCGCACCGATTCGAAGGCTGTGCGGCAGCGACTTCACGACTTTCGGATCGAGGTTCTCGACGCCGAACGTGTTTCGTTGTGGCACACCGCCATCGTCGAGTCGCCCAACCCGAGCGTCGACGTTGCTACGCGTCGGATTACGCCCATAGAACTCGGCGCTACCTACCGCGACCCTGCGGGAACGTGGAACACGATCTTGCGCGAGCCGCTGACTCTGGCCAAAGGCCAGCGCATCGAACTGCGCGTCCGAGGCTTGTCGAGCACTGCAGAACAGCCGGAACACATCGCACTGTCTGACGACTCTCACTTTGCCGCCTATGCCGACGCATCATGCGATGTACTCCAGGGCCTCGCTCACGACGGGAAGACACGCAGCAAGAAGCAACTCGGGACGGTGACTACCGGCTTCCTCGAGTTCGCCCCCGAACTCACCGCCTCTCGCGAACGCCGCGCAAAGGTAAGAGCGAAGATTGCCGGCCGGAAACCGCATACAACCGTGCCGATCATGCGGCAGCGGGCAGAGCCTCGGGTGACGCACATCCACTTGCGTGGCAACCACCGCAACCCGGGTGATGCAGTAGCGGCAGGTGTCCCGGGGGCCTTCCACCCGTTGCCCAAAGACGCACCTCGAGATCGCCTGGGTCTCGCGCGATGGCTCGTGGCACCCGACAACCCGCGAACGGCGCGAGTGTTCGTCAACCACGTCTGGGCCGAGTTGTTCGGCACCGGGCTCGTTGCGACTCGCGGCGACTTCGGAGTGCAGGGCGAACGGCCAACGCACCCCGAAGTTCTCGACTGGCTAGCAGTCGAGTTCGTTGCATCCGGTTGGGACATCAAGGCACTGCTGCGGCAGATCGTCTGCACCGCGACGTACCGCCAGAGTTCGCGCGCCAGCGCGGACCTGCTGCGCCGCGACCCTGACAACCGGCTGCTGGCTCGTGGCGCGCGGTTCCGGCTCAGCGCCGAGATGATCCGTGATGCGGCACTCCACGTCAGTGGGCTATTGAGCCCGAAGATGTACGGGCCGCCTGTTCGCCCGTTGCGGCCCAACCTCGGCCTCCGTGCCGCGTTCGGTGGTTCGACCGACTGGAAGACAAGTGGCGGCAAAGATCGTCACCGCCGCGGCCTGTACACGACCTGGCGTCGTTCGTTGCCATACCCGTCGATGGTTACGTTCGATGCGCCGAGCCGCGAGGTTTGCACAACCGCCCGCATTCGCACCAACACGCCACTGCAGGCGCTCGTCACGCTGAACGACCCGGTCTACGTCGAAGCCGCTCAATCGCTCGCACGGCGCATTCTGGTCGAGGGCGGTGTCGATACGAGAGCACGGGCAAGCTACGGCTTTCGGCTGTGTCTGCAACGGCCACCGAGCGCGCAGGAGGCTGATCGACTGATCGCGCTCCACGACCAGGCTCACGCCCGCTTTGCAGCGACGCCCGAGCAAGCTCTGCGATTCGCGACGGATCCGATCGGCGAAGCGCCAAAGGGCTCCGACCTGGCGGACCTCGCTGCATGGACCTTGCTCGGCAACGTGCTGCTCAACCTCGATGAGTTCTTGGTGAAGAGATGATGACCCGATTGATCACTTGATGAACAAAAACTCTGGGAACGGAAACTCTGACATCGCGCGGCAGCTGTCGCGACGCCACTTCTTGTGCGAGAGTCCCATCGGACTTGGCGGCATGGCGCTGGCCTCGCTAATGGGCGAGGATCTGTTTGCGCAGCGCCCCCAGCGACTCGCCCCAATGGGCGATCCGCTGGCGCCAAAGGCCCCACACTTCGCGCCGCGAGCCAAGCGCGTGATCTACCTCCACATGGCGGGGTCACCACCGATCCTCGACTTGTTCGACTACAAGCCCGAACTCGTGCGGCGCAGCGGCGAGCCCTGCCCCGACTCGTTCTTGAAAGGCAAACGTTTCGCATTCACTAGCGGGGTGCCATCCCTGCTCGGCACACCGCGGAGCTTCGCGCAACACGGTGACTGTGGCATGTGGGTGTCCGACGCACTCCCGCACCTCGCGAAGATCACCGACAAGATCACGTTCATCCGCTCCATGTGGACGGACCAGTTCAACCACGCCCCCGCGCAGCTGCTGCTCCACACCGGCTCACCGCGCCAGGGTCGACCGTCGATGGGTTCGTGGACGACCTATGGCCTGGGCTCGGAGAACCGTGATCTGCCCGGATACGTCGTCATGATTTCCGGCGGCACGAGTCCCAGTGCTGGCCAGAATGCCTGGGGTTCCGGCTTTCTACCGTCGGTCTATCAAGGAGTAACGTGCCGCAGCAAGGGCGATCCAGTGCTCTACGTCAGCAACCCTGGTGGTGTCGATCGCTCCATGAGGCGGCTGTCGCTCGACGCCCTGCGCGACCTCAACGAGCTGCAGGCAAAGGAACTGGGCGATCCCGAGACGCGCACGCGCATCGAACAATACGAACTCGCGTTCCGCATGCAGACGTCGGTGCCCGACGTGATGGCGATCGCTCGCGAACCGCAGGCGATGCTCGACCTGTACGGCGCAGAACCGGGCGCGGCGAGCTTTGCCAACAACTGCCTGCTCGCGCGCCGCCTCATCGAACAGGACGTGCGCTTCGTGCAGCTGTTCGACTGGGGCTGGGACTTTCACGGCACCAACCCCAAAGAAGATCTGCGCGACGGCCTGACGGCGAAGTGCCGCTACATGGATCGCGCCGTTTCGGCCCTGATCATCGACCTGGAAGCACGAGGGCTACTCGACGACACCCTGGTTGTCTGGGGCGGTGAGTTCGGCCGAACCCCGTTCCGCGAGGGCCGCACCGCCAAGGGCAAGATCCTCGGTCGTGATCACTATCCGGACTGCTTCACGATGTTCATGGCCGGCGGCGGCACTCGTCGAGGTCACATCCACGGCGAGACGGACGAACTCGGATTCTCGGTCACGGACAGTCCCGTACATATCCACGATCTGCAAGCCACGATCCAACACGTGCTCGGTCTCGACCACGAACGGTTGACCTACCGGCATCAGGGCCGCGACTTCCGGCTGACGGATGTGCACGGTCAGGTCGTCAGGAGCTTGCTGACCTAATCGCGGTCACATTCGGCTAGTCGCCTCGCGACACCGATCCGCCTGCTCGCCGGGCGGGCGCACCGTCGCCGCTTAGCTACTTCTTGTCGTTCAGGACATGGTCGCCCTTGGGCGTGAAGGCTGATCCTGTGCGCCCCTTGCGGGCATCGTCCATCAGGTTGCGTGTCTCTGCGCCGTAGCGTTCGAGCTTCAGGCCCTTGACGTATTTGACCGCGCCGCGCACGCCGCCCTCGACGAACGGCATCATCCCCGCCTCGCCGTCGCACGCGCGTGACACGCGATGCCAGAAGTTCAGTTGTCCTTCGACCCAAGGAGCCTTGATGTGCTTGAGACGCGCCATCAGGTCTTCGCGCACGAACTCGGCGCTCTTCTCGCCACCGATGTTGGCCAAGGTCCACGACACCAGGCTGCGCTTGACCGCGTTGGTCGCGCCAAAGGCGCCGCCACCACCGGGCACACCGATCTTCTTCAACAACTTCTCGACGCCGCGAACGGCCTTCTCGTCTCCCTTGAAGTAGGCAAGCCCGATGCACGGGCCGTAGGACGCATACTCGCTCTTCACGCTGGTCGCGCGCTTCAGCAACAGCGCGCGCACCTTGGCATCCTTCGAGCCACACCGCCCGAGCGCCCGATAGGCGTGGTTTGCGATCGCAGTGTCCCTCTCCTTGGCGGCGAGCTTGCGCAGCGCGGCGAGCACTTGCTTGTCGCCGCAACCGATGTACTCGAGGCTCACCGCGGCGTTGCTGCGCACAGACTTGTTCTTATGGGTCAACTGAGCCGCGATCGCCGGCGCGGCGTGCATCAACCCGTCACGGCCGAGACCACGGATGATCGCCAGCAGCAGGGTGGTGTTGTTCGGGTTCCTTGGCAGGTACGCCACCAGGGGCCCGGTGCAATCGCCGTGCTCATCGGCCACGGCGAGTTTCTTGATCACGGCATCGCGGTCGGCACCAGAACTCGCGACGAAGCGCTCGATCATGCGAGCAATCCACGCAACCCGTGCCGCCGCATCCTTGGGCGGATCCCCGAGGGCAACCTTCTGGGTCTTGTCGGGTGGCGGTTGTTGAGGAGCCAGCGCCACCAACGGACCAGTAGCGATGGCAACAGACAGCAGCAGGAGCAACGACTTCATGGGCATGTTCCAGCAGGCGTTCCTGGCAATCTACCTTAAGCACACAGGATGCTCAATGTGCGCTCCGGACCAGCGAACCCCACGCCGCTACGATCCGGCACTCGGAGTACGGTTGCGTTTGGCGGTTGGGCGGTGGCGAGCCAAGAGAGCCGTCGCGACGTAGGTAAGGTGGTTCATGGTTCTGTCTCCGAAAGGCGGACTGATCCACATGCGTCGCACCTGGCGCGGCGTTACCCGTCACTTTTCAGTCGCTCTGGACCGTCGAGGCGCGTCGTTGCGCGCCCAAACCCCTCACTCCAACGGCTCTGCCCCGTGCCGCACGACCACGGTGCGACGCGGCAGGCACAGGTCTGCTTCGCGCGTGAACTCCAACACCAGCCGGATCGCGGGCAGGGCCGGAATCGTAGTCACGTCACGCCCGCTGTCGCGCCGCTCGAATGCCTGCAATACGACCTCACGCGGCATCGCTGCGGCGTCGAGGGCGGCGAACACCGCGTCGGGCAGGTCTGCGAGTTCGACGTGCTGCGTCTCACCGGGTGCGGCCTCTGTGTTCAACTCGCGCACATAGTCGACCGCTTCGACCCGCACGAGCCGGACCGGTTCCTCATCGTGGTTCTCGACTTCGATGGTCAGGCTCGGCGTGCCCCCCTGCTCGGCGTGTGGTCGGAACGTGATGGCGAAGTCGAGTTTGCGGTTCAGCTCGAGGCGCTCCGGGTCCGCAAAGTCGAAGGATTCCTCGACGCGGAGCCGGCAGCCAAGCAGCTGGATCCAGTCCGCCGTGTACTCCTTGAGGATGCCGGGATACTCCACCCACTCGCCGTCGCGCAGCTCCTCGGCGACGACGCGCCGGTCGATGTAGCGCTCCAGCAGCGGCTCGAACGCGTTGGCAGAGGAACCGATCACCGTCTGGCCAATCTGCGTGATCTGCTTGTCCTGCGCCATGACGGTTGAGCCGCCCTTCTTCGCCTGTGCCATCGCCGCGCCCAGCGACTGCGCGAACGCGTCGCGGAACGTATTGACGAAGTTGCGCGCCTTTCGTCGGCCGCGCCGCATCAGGCTCGGCTTGTGCGTTCGCCGAATGTCTCGACGCCGGCGCTCCTGGTTCTTGGCAGTCAGCTCATCGTGGTAGCGGCGCAGGCCGACGACCTTGGCAAGCTCGTCCGTCAGAATCAGGTAACTGGTCTCGACATGCCCCTCGGCGTCCTGGTGCGGTCGCCCATACACCAGGTGGAGCGATTTGGGGAAGACCTCGAGCAGGCCCCACAGAAACTTGTTGCCCGGCAGCTCCACCGTCGTCTGAAAGCCCTCGAAGTCGCGCAGGCAGCGATCCCGCGTGCGCCGCGACACGAATGTCCCAACGAGAGCGGCTAGAAAAATGAAGCCAACAGTGATTGGGAGGACGTAGTCCATCACGGCCAAGATACAGCCGCGAGCGCATCAATCCGGGCCGAAGATCGTTCGCTCCGGGATTCTTCTCGACGTAGTGGCGCAGCGTGCCGCAACGACGTCACCATTCGGCATCCGGACCAGCGAGTTCACGCGGTCGTC
>JAPYTD010000029.1:19205-47668 GCA_029936315.1 Planctomycetota bacterium
ACAAGATCGCAGCCATGGGCATCCTGGTGCTGGACGGAGGCCTCGCGAGTGAGTTGGAGCGTCGCGGCTGCGATCTCGATTCCAACCTCTGGTCGGCGGCGATTCTGGACCGACAACCCGATGCGATTCGCGACGTGCACCGCGCCTACCTCGATGCGGGCGCCGACTGCATTGCGAGTTCGAGCTACCAGGCTTCGGTGCCGGGTTTCCGTGCGGCGGGCTTTGCCATCGACAAGAGCGAAGCCCTGTATCGGTTGTCGATTCGGCTGCCCTATGAAGCCCGCGATGCGTTCTGCACGGCGCGCGGCATCGCGAGCGACTCGCTCCGAGCGCCGCTGGTCGCCACGTCCATCGGGCCATACGGCGCCTACCTTGCCGATGGCTCGGAGTATCGCGGCAACTACCAAGTCAGCAGCGACGAACTGCGGCGCTTTCATGCGGAGCGCCTTGAGCTGGCAATCGACGAACTGAAGCAACTCACCGACCATCCGCTGCTCGCATTCGAGACGATTCCGTCACTGCACGAGGCCGTGCTGCTGACCGAGTTACTCGCCGATCATTCGGACGTGCAGGCCTGGATCAGTTTTTCGTGCGCGACTCCTGACGCGACTTCGGAAGGACAACCGATCGCAGAATGCCTGTCGGCGCTGGACGATGCCGGCTTGGCAGCTATCGGGGTCAACTGCAGTGCACCGGATCTGATGCCTGCAGCGATACGCGGATTCGCCGCAGGCAACACTGCAGTGATCGCCTACCCGAACTCGGGTGAGACCTACGATGCGCGACAGAAGCGTTGGTCGGGCGTTGGTGACCTTGAGCAAGCGCACGGGGACTTCGAAGATTGGGCGCTGGCCGGGGCCACGGTGCTCGGCGGGTGCTGCCGAACAACACCCGAATGGATCGCGACTCTGGTTGCCTGGCGCACGTCGCGGGGAACAGCAACGTCGTCCCCGTGAGCGCGCCGACCCAGCGCTACTTGACCGCGCCGCAGCATCGATGGCGCCCGTCTGGCATGCAAGCGCGGCGATCGCTTCCTGATCCCGATGTCATCACTTCTTCGACTGACTCGGACGCCGCCAATCCACCTGCTCGGCTTTGGCATCGAACGCCTTCATCAGCTTGATCAGCTCGGCCAGCTTGTCGGGGTTGGCAAGGGCCAGATCCGTGGCTTCTTGTGGGTCATCCTCGAGATTGTAGAGCTCGAAGCGGCTCTGTTCCTTAGGGCGGTCGAGTACGATCTTCCAGTTGCCGAGAATCAGCGCCTTCTTCTTGCCGCGTTGCAGCCAGGTAAACACCTCGCTGCGTTGCGCCAGCGTCTGGGTCTTGCCGAGCAACGACGGCAGGATGGACCGACCGTCGATGGCGTGCTCGAAGTCAGCGCCTGCGGCCTCGGCCATCGTGGGGTAGAGGTCCATGGTCAGCGCGCGCACTGCGACGTTCGTGCCGGGCTGGATCTTGCCCGGCCAGACCGCGCAAAAGGGCACGCGTAAGCCACCGTCGTAAACATGGGTCTTGCCACTGCGCCATGGACCGTTGCTGGCGCCCACGTTCAATTGCCCGCCGTTGTCCGAGGTGAACAGGATCAGAGTGTTCTCATACTGCCCGTTCGCTTTGAGGGCCGCGATCACCTTCCCGATCCCGTCGTCCAGGTGCTCGATGAGTGCGACAAGCTTGGCGCGCCGTTCTCCGATGCCTTGTTCTCGATCCTTGACCTTGGCCAGCCACTCGGCCGGCGGCTGAATGGGAGTATGTGGCGCGTTGTAGGCGAGGTAGAGAAAGAACGGCTTGGTGTCGCTACGCGATTGCTCCAGGTAATCGATCGACCATTGCGTGAACAAATCGGTCGCGTGGCCCTTCGGTTTGATCAACTCGTTCTGACGACGCATGTACCGGATGCGATGACGCATGTGTTGGTAGTAGTCATCCATCATGTCGCCGAGCCAGCCGTGGAAATGGTCAAAGCCGCGCTCGTTGGGCGTGTTCGGACTATTGAGGCCGAGATGCCACTTACCGATCAGCGCGGTCCTGTAGCCAGCGGTCTTCAGCACATCGGTAATGAGCGGCGCCTTGGGATCAAGGAAACCCCAACTCGCGCGATCGTGCGTGCGGATCACGCCAGGCACGCCGACCAGATCCTGGTAGCGGCCGGACAACAGAGCGGCGCGAGTCGGTGAGCAAACTGGGCAGTTCGCGTAGAACCGGTCCATGCGAACACCGGCGGCCATCAATGCATCAATCGACGGGGTTTTGAGGTCCTTGGCACCGTAGCTCGACAAATCGCCGTAGCCGAGGTCGTCGACCAGGATCATTAGGATATTGGGCTGCGACTGTGCGCCAGCGGGTTCGACGAAGGCGCCGAAGCTAATGAGGGCGAGCAGCGAGCACAGTGTTCGGTTTCGACTCATGGGATGGATGGAGTTTGGAGCCAGGAGACGCCCAGTGACAGTACCTACAGCGCTGCAACGAGCACCCTCTCACCAAGTTTGCTCCGCGTCAGGAAAACAAGGCATTGACGTGCGTGACTATGCCTTTGATCATGCCACTTCACCGCAGCCAAATACCGAGTCAGAGCCATGTTCACTGCCACCAAGGATCTCATCTTGCCATGCACCGTTACCGGTTCGTGGCCGCGTCCGAAATGGTTTGACGAGAGCATGTGGGGTCGTTCCTTGGACACGTGCATGATGGACACGCGCTTCCGCGAGAAGTACCTCGATGCAGTGACGACCGTCATCGGGGACGAAGAGCGCGCCGGCCTGGACATCCTCACGCACGGGGACTTGCACTGCGATGACGACATGGCTGGCCGTTCGTGGCACCACTATCCACTTCAGCGTTGGGCTGGTTTCGACGGGGACCACCTGCAAAGTGAGGCGACGCGGTCACCGTGGCTGCGGTATCCCCCGGGGTCGCTGCTCAACGAGATCTACACCGGCTGGCGTTGGCCGCACGTCACGGACAAGATCGAGCACCGTCCTCTGGACTACCCCAAGATTTGGCGCATCGCGCAATCGAAAACGAGCAAACCAGTGCGATTCGGCACCTGCTGCACCCAAGTGATGGGCTTGTTTCTCGACTTGCACACCGACAAGTACAAAGACAACCGTCAGGTCATCTGGGACCTGGCTGAGGCAATGAACAAGGAGCTGCTAGCTCTGCGCGACGCAGGCTGCAAGAGCATCCAGATCGAAGAGCCGACGCTGCACTTCTGGGCCAACACCTACGGCGCCGACAGCGACGAAGTGAAGTTCATGGTCGAGGCCTACAACCGTGAGGTCCAGGGGCTCGACGACGTCGAGATTTGGATCCACACCTGCTGGGGCAACCCGAACATGCAGCGAGTGATCGACAACGACAGCTACCGGGCGTCGTTCGAGCTGTACATGAACGAGATGCGTGGCGATGTATGGACAGTCGAGATGACCGACCGAAACTTCGCCGAGATCGAAATGTTCTCGAGCATGCAGGGCAAGCTACCCAAGAAGATCTGCGTCGGTGCTGTCAGCCACCGGACGTTGCAAGTCGATCGCCCCGAAGAAGTCGCGCAGCGCATTCGCAAGGCACTCGAGCACATCGAACCCGAACAGTTGATCGTGTCCAGCGACTGCGGCTTCGGCCGTCAAGGATGCAATCGCGACATCGCGTTCTTCAAGGCAACGGCGATTGCCCAGGGTTGCAACATCGTGCGCGAGGAACTCGGGTTGCCGACTACGTATGTTCGTGCGGCAGATCCGGCACTGCAGACGGACATCGTTCCGAAAACGAGCGGATAGGAAGTAAGCGCTCGCGACGGCGTGCGAGTGCATGAGGTTGCGCGATGTGCCGACGCCGACGATCCACCAGACATCGGCTGGCACGACACGGGACCGCAGTCCTGGCCATAGATCACCGGCAGAACGCTGGCGCCTCCCATGGTCAGACCAACGTCCTGAATTTGTGCCGGCGCGAGCACGGATAGCGAGAGGGAGAGAAAGAGACCGGGCAGGAAGTTCTTCGCCGTGGTGTGCAGATAGCCGGGCTCAGATGGCACGCAACACTACTTCAGGGCCCGATCTATCGGAATCACGGGTGTGGCGGGCCCGCGGCCCACGCTACTTCGAGGCCCGCACGTCCGGCGCCGTCGAGATCGGGCGAGCCAGCCGTGTGACCGCGTCCTCGCGGCCGATGTCCGAACGCCACTTCATCTCGGTGGTCGACCGGGTCCCGTCAGCGTGCACAAACCAATCGACGCCGACGTCGCTGCGTTCCACGCGTACGATCGGGCTCCACGGCAAGTTCGCCGGCCACGCGTCTCTGAGCGGACTGGGGTTGGTGGCGCCGTTAAGAGTCCGCACGCGCGTGCCGTCGGGCAACACTAGGGTTTGGCCTTCAGGAATCGCCGGGTTGACGATTGGCATGCTTTGATCTGCCACGACACCGCCAACAGCCGGCGCGATTGGTTGCTGGCCAACGCAAGGGTCCGTCTTGATTGGTTGCGATGCCCGCGGCCGTACTTCTTGAGCATCCGCGCGCGACCACTGGATCAAGCCAGCGGCCGTTGCAGCCAGCACGGCGACGAGGGCCAAAGTTGCCGAACTTCGAGTCACAGACTCGTCACCTGTGCGTTGGACATGCGGCCAGCAAGCGTCACTGGGTCGAGCCACACGCCCTGGAACATGACGTCGATGCCGATCAACGCAGGTGACAGCGTTCCAGGAGTCGCAAACGGCAAGACGGCGGCGCCACCGGTGTTGATTGCGGCACCGAGCAGGACGAAATTGGCAAGGTCGAGGTAGAAATCCCCGCCATAGCCAAGGGGCACGCCAGCACCCGGCCACCAGCCAAGGCTGCCGGCAAACACCGCGATGCCGTTACCAACTACGTTGTCCTGCATGCGCAGCTCGAGACCATCCGAGCGCGGCGTGCCAGTGATGTCCGGAAACATGCCTGCCATGCCGTAGCTTGGCGCGCCAAGAACACCGGTGCGTGCGCTGTTCGGATCGATCCCGCCGACGTGAAGAGTTGGGTTGTCGACCAGCGTTCCCATGATGTAGGTCCACTCAGTCGTGAAAGTCTGGGGAGTCGGGGTCGACGCCCAGGTCACCGCCGGGGCGCCAAGGATGGCGTTCTCGCCAACCGTCGCCGGTGAGTTCTGGGTCAGCGTGTCCGCCGACCAGATCGAGTGTCCATCCGGGGGGCTCGCTGCCGAGCCACTTGGCCAGGCGAGATTCTGCGGCACGTAGATGCCTTGGAACCACGTGGCGTTGGTCGGTAGCGCTGCCGGAGTCGCGAACACGTCGGTCATGATCCAGCCTTGGTTTCCGCCCGCGCCAACGGGCGTCGACAGGTTCGAGACCTGGAGGATCACACCAGCCGGCGTCGTGTCCGGTCCGCCCAGCGGATCTTCCGTGCGCAGAATGATGCCGTAGGTTTCGGCCGTCAGCGTCTCAAGGTCGGCAGCCCAGTGGTAGAAGCCACGCGCCATTGCTTGTCCGCCAGTGTCGCCAACGCCGCGGAAGTAGTTGGTCGAGACCTCCTGGAAGCCTTCCGCCTCGCGATTCCAGTCCGGGCGCCGCACGTAGGATGCCGCAGTGATCGTCTGCCGCTCGGGATCTTGAGGGAAGACGATGAACGGGTTCGTCTGGGCCACCAGTGGAGTAGCCAAGACGAGTGCGAGAAGGGCTATGTGTTTGGACTGCAAGGTCTGCTCCTGACATTGAGTGGCAGCGGTGCCAGGGTCGGCACCGCATAGAGGCGCAAGGCTACGTGTACCTGCGACGGGACGGTAGGGCTGGCGATGCGATCGGTAGTTCTGCCAGGACGCAGCCGTGAGCCCACACACTGGCTGCTACAAAAACCTGACGCCGCCTGCGTTTCGTTGACCTGCTCATCACCGCCTCGAACTCACCGTCGGTCCGTCCCCGAGTCGTCGGCCTACTTACCCATTGGGTAGTCCTTCTCGACCGTCATCTTCTTCGTCATGCGGTACGTCATGTCGTGCGGCAAGATCTCGTAGATGCGGAAGGTCTCGCCGCGCTTGGCCGTCCACGAGAACTCGAGCTGTCCGGTCAACGTTTGCGACACGACCGTCGGGCAGGGTCGCAATGTCGCTGTACGCCGACGTGAACGGGTAGTCCATGAGATCCGCGACTTGCCAAAACCGGCCTATCGCAACACCAAAGGATCTGGGACCCCCAACACTCTGGACTACTCTGTGCCAATGAACAGCCTGCGATCCCGACTAACCGCAGTCGTGGCATGCCTCTTTCTCGCCGCCTGCGCGACCACTCGCACGACGACGACCGCGGCGGGCAAACCCAGCGAAGGCCGTCTCGAGCCGTTCGTTGGCGCCGCAGCCTTCGACTTGCGCGCGGGGTTCCCTCGCGACCGCCATCCGAACGTCGTCGTCTCGGTCGACGGCACCGTGCTGCTCGTGTTTGGCGGCTCGAGCGTTCAGGTGCGACGCAGCGAAGACGGCGGTGAGACCTTTGGTCCGGCCATCCTGATCGCGAAGGGAATCATGGGTGGCGGAGTCACCGTCGACGAGACCACGGGTGAGATTCTCGCCTTCGTCGAAGCTAGCCACCCACCTGCCCCGCTGACCATCTATCGAAGCAGTGACGACGGCAAGTCCTGGCAAGCGCAGGTCGACGCCGTGGTGCAAAAGGACGTGCGCGGCAACGTGCCATCGATGCACATGAATGAGCACGGCATCACCCTGCGCCATGGCCCCCACGCAGGTCGCCTGCTGCGGGCGGCACGTTCGTACGGCAAGGGCAACGCTCCCGCTGAGTATTCGACCCACTACACGACCGCGATCTACAGCGATGACGGCGGTTCCGTCTGGCGTCCCAGCGCGCCCTTCCCCGAGCAAGGCACCGGCGAAGCCACCCTCGCCGAGTTGTCGGATGGAACGATCTACTACAACTCACGCGTACACTGGCAGGAGCGAGAACAGTACACGCGACGCCGTTGTGCGTGGAGCCATGACGGCGGCGCAACCTGGGTCGACTGGCAGGTCGTACCGGTCTTGCCGGACGGCAGGCAGGACCGGCCCTACGGGTGCATGGGAGGCTTGACGCGCTTGCCGATCGCGGGCCGAGACATCCTGGTGTTCAGCAACATCGACACCTCCCGTGCTGCCCGTGAGCGGATCACGGTCTGGGGCAGTTTCGACGGCGGCAAGACCTGGCCGGTGAAGCGCCTCGTCCTTGACGGACCGAGCGCCTACTCGTCGCTGACCGCCGGACGCCCCGAAACCGTGAGCGAAGGCTTCGTGTATCTGCACTTCGAAACCAATCCCGGGTCACACGTCGCGCGCTTCAATCTCACGTGGCTGCTCGCCGGGGAACGTACTGGGGATGGCGCGGTGCCGGCTTGGGTAACGGAATGAGCGGTGCGGGATTTACAAGTCGACCATAGCTCCTGCGCCCCGAGCCAGTCACGCAGTCGCTGCTGCGCGTGATCGTCGGCAACGATGGCGGGCTCAACGCAAACCTCGAGGTCGTTCTCGGGTCCGTGACCAACGGCCCAGCGGTCGCGCCCTTAGCGCGTAGCACGGTCACGCCACCTGCAATCCGTGCCGCTACTTGCCAGACTTCGCGCCGTGCGCACGAAGCACAGCCGCAGCCTTCGGCCGGTTCGACTTGATGGCGGCGAGATCTACCTCCAAGCCAAGTGCCTCGCCAAAGAACTTGAAGATGCCTTCCAGATCCTCCGTCCACTCGCCAGCCGCAGCATCCAATGGCGTATCGCCTCCATCAGCCTTGGCGTCGATCTCAGCCCCTGCCTCGATCAACAACTCCACTACTTTGACGCGGCCGAAGAAGGCCGCAGCATGCAAGGGCGTGTTGCCATCAGCGCTCTTGGCACTGACCTCCGCCCCCTTGTCCAGCAGGAACTTGCAGGCATCTACCTGACCCGCAGCGGCAGCCAATCCGAGTAGTGAACGGCCGTCGTCCTCCGACTTCATGTTGACGGACTGGCCACGACGCAGGTGCCGCGCCAAGCCTCTGACATCACCATCTCGCGCCGCTCCCCAGATGGTGCTGCCCCAACCGCCAGCAGAAATGACGAGCGGCTTGCGTGGCTTCCTGTCCCAGATCGGCATGCCGTCGGCGATCTCGGCGAGCACCACTTCACGTCGGTCCTCGACGAACTCACGCAGGTCGTCCAAGCGATCCGTCATGCGCCTTTGGGTTCGCCCAAGATGTGGATCGAGCAATTCTTCGAGGTGATCGCACTCGGCGAGCAACGCCTTCTCGTTCCACGCCCCCTTGAGCAAGCGCAACAGTGCGGCCTTGTAGCGATCGCGGCCGGACTGTGTTTGGTAGAGGCGATAGCTCAAATGCGCGCCCGTCTTGACCGACATAGGCGCGCCCTTGCGCCGGCCTTCCATGCCGTACTCAACGAACGACGCGTCGGCGCCCCACGGTATGAAGTAGAAGCGGTTGGTCGCGGGATGCAGGTAGACGAAGTAGTTGTTCCGCCCGCCGGTGTAGCCATCCCAGACACCGAGCAGCCCCTCGAGCGCCCAATACTTGTAGAACGCGTCGAGGTCGACCAACTTGCCGACTTCCGCCATCAGGTCCTCGTCTTCGGCGTCGGCCAGCACAGTGATCAGCTTCTCGATTCGTTCCCGACCCCGCTGCCCATCACCCATCTTGCGTTCGAAGGCCTTGGCCCAACCCTTCACGAAGTCGACGACCGTGCCCTCGAACAGCACCCCCTTCGAGGTGCCAAACCCGCGTTCCAACAACTGCTCGCGCACCGCTTCGATGTGGGTGTAGATACCAAGGTATTTGCCGTTGACGGTGATGCGCGCAAACGACACATGCGGTGCCGGCACGCCAGTCGCGTTCGCCAACTGGTAGGTCAAGAACTGGCTCGCCAGAGACGTGTCCTGTTGGTTGTTGTTGAACGTCAAGTTCGTCCAGCCGGCAAGCGCTCCCGCTTTGCCTTTGTAGTTGAGCTTGATCTTCAACGACGGCCGCGTGTTACTCAGCGAGCCAACAAATCCCTTCTTGCGGATGCCGACGTTCTTCAAGACCACGCCATCGATGCTGACGTCGCCAGTGAAGTACGTGAATGGCTTGTCGAGCTCGCCACTCTTGCGAGCGGCGCCAAGAGCGACCCGCAACTTGCGCGTCTGGCGGCACAACGCCTTCCAGTCCGCCTTGGCGACGGTAATGTTCACGTCGAGCACGCGGTCGCTCGGGAACAGATCGTGCTGACGCCAGTCGGCTGCATCCTTGGGCGCCTGGCCGGGAAGGCGAGCGATCAAAAGCAACACCGCGACAAGCAACCATCCTCGCATCATGCCGAGAGCCTACGCGCCGGTGTCCACAGCATCATGCATCTCTCGGTGCGGTTACGTCACAAACCGGTCTAGTTCGAAGCCAGTCGGCCGAGATCTCGGACACTGCGGGCGCGCGTGTGGGTTGAGAGGGAGGGGGTTGCCGCGATCCATACCACGCACTGCCTACTTGGGTCGTCGGCCAGCGTCTCTCAGCAAGCTGCGCAGACTGAGCTTCTCGCCGTCATTCAGAATCTCAACGCGCATCGGTTTGCCATCTGGCTGCGGCACAAACACCGAGACATAAGATTCTCCGATCGTGCGAATCTCGTCGCCGCTCCAGACGATGGCGGTGCCTTCATCGATGCCGATCCCGACCAGGCCGGGATGGCGATGCAACGCATCGAGCAGTCGGTTGACGCGGTTGCGGCGCAGAAAGTGTTGGTCGACTACTGCACCTGGCAAGAAGCCAAAGCCCTGTTTCGTCTTCGCCTCGCCACGTCCACCGCTGATCATCAACTTGGTCATGATCGCCGCGCCCGCAGAGGATCCACCGATGACACCACCACGCTTGAGCAGGGCCTTCAACTCAGTTTCGACTTTGGTTCCGAGGTAAGCCGCCATGATCCGAGACTGGCTGCCACCACCAATCCAAACGCCGGTCGCCTTCTTCATGATGGCAACGAAGGATGCGCGATTCGCCTCGTCCTTGGATCGGGTGTGAAGCAGGTTGGCCACGCCGGCGCCGCGCTCCTGCCACAGCTTTACCGTCTTGCCGTTGTCGGGTTTGTCAGCCCGAGAACTGGCAGTTGGGATGATCACGAGGCGCGACTTCGAACCACCGGCCAGACGCAGGAACTCAGCGATCACCAAAGGCGGCATGCCGCCGCCGCCGCCGATCACCAACGAGCCGTTCGCAACCACCTTGGCGTCCTGCGGCGACTGCGTTGCCACGAGGTCGACAACCTCAGTTTCGATGGTCTGCGCGATGACGGCGCGAGGCGCGACGGTTGCGTGTTGGAGCCAGTGCTCGTTGGTTCCGGGGTTGAGGGACGGCCGACTAGCTGTTTGGCAACCCAGTGTTGCCACGAGAAGAACGGCGCAAACTAGTGAGGATCGCATGGCACAACAATCTAACGAATAGGGGTCTGCCGAGACTGCGGAAGAGTTTCGAAGGCCTCTTCATCGCCGAAATGCATGCTCCGGACCAGGTGCACGTGCGGCCGAGAGACGGTGATGCCGTACTTTGAACGTCACGTGCCCCGAACCCGCACGCCGAGGATGGGCATGACGCCCCGAATGGGCCACAATGCGCGCATGATCTCCATCTGGCACTGCCCTGCGGCGCTACTGGCAAGCGCGCTCACAGTTCACGCGCAACAGCCGGCAGCCGTCCAGTCCGACGAATGGATGAATTGCTTCGCCGTTGTTGCGGGCAAAGACTGCACAGTCGACGGCAGCGTCATCGTGGCCCACAACGAAGACAGCGGCAACGACTCTGCAGTCCACCACTGGAAGGTCGCCGCCGAAGAGCATGAAGCCGGCGCGATGCGGGCGCTACTACAGGGTGGTTCGGTTCCGTATGCGAGCGAGACCCGTGGTTACATCTGGTGCCAAATGCCCGGCCTGCGGTACTCCGACACCTACTTCAACGAGTGCGGGGTCGCGGTTGTCACCAACGCTTGCAAGTCGCGTGAAACCCAACCAGATCTGACTGACGGCGGCATCACGCTGTTGCTGCGACGCATCGTCGGCGCACGCGCGACCTCGGCTCGTCATGGGGTCGAAATCGCGACGGATCTGTTGGCACAGTTCGGCTATGGAGACAGCGGTCGCTGCATGACGATCGCCGATGGTCGCGAAGCTTGGATCCTGAACATGGTGCACGGCAAGCATTGGGCGGCTGCGCGGGTGCCCGACCACATGTGCGCTGTTGTGGCCAACCACTTCTCGATCCACCGTGTCGACCCTAGCGACACCGACAACTTCCTGCTGAGCCCGGGGTTGATCGACTACGCCAAGAAGCGTGGTTGGTACGACGTCGCACGCGATGGTGCGTTCGACTTTGCCACGGTCTACGGCGGCGACGGGGCGCGCAAGCACGCCAGTAACATCCGTCGCGCTTGGCGTGCCAACAACCTGCTTGGTGCCGAGAAGATTCAAGAGGCATGGCTACAGCCAACGTTCATCAAGCCAGAGCGCAAGGTCAGCACACAGGACTTGATGGGCATCTTGCGTGATCACTACGAAGGCACAGAGTACGACAAGTCGCTGGGATACACCCTGAGTTCTCCCAACGCGAATGGCGCGACGATCTGTGCTGGCGGCACGTCGTTCTCGACGGTGTTCCAACTTCGTTCGGACAAACCCGCCGCGATCGCAGCGGTCATGTGGATCGCGATGGGGCGACCAGACGCGAGCATCTACGTGCCGTGGTATGCCGGAATGACGGCAATCCCAGCTGGCTACTCGTCTGGAGATCGCCGCGATGCCGAACGGCTCCACATGGATTCGAAGTTCAGCGCCTTGGGGTCTCCGGCCCGATTTGCTGCCGTCAACGACTACGAGCGCCGGCTCGATTTGGTTTATGGCGACCAATTCCAAGGCATGGACAAATCTCGAGACGCCATCGAAGCGCGTTGGTTTGCCGCTCAGGGCAAGATCGAGGCCAGGGCGCTGGAACTGCACGCCAAAGATCCCGCCGGGGCCCGCAGGCTGCTGACGACCTACGCGAGCGAGCGCCAAACAGAGGCTTCAGCATTGTTGGCAAAGTGGGCGGCCAGCCTGGTCGCGACCGCCGAGCCTTCGACGCCAGGTCGACGATAGGAGGCGGAGGCACCCGAAACCACGGTGTCAAAGCGGTCAAGGATTTGGACTCACGCCAACGTTGTGATCTGTATCGACGGTTGCGCGGATGAGTACGCCCGTGCTTCGACCCGCGCGTGCGGATCTCGGGGTAAGGCGCGCCGGCCGAACGTCACCTACTTGCTCAGTGCGATCTCGGTGAATCCCGCCTGACCCTTCCTGCGCCCAGGCAGGCGTTCGACGATGCGGATCCGTAACACTCGAACCTTGCGTACCTTGCCGAACGGCACGATCGTGATCGCCAGATGGTCCGGATCCAATTCGACGCGGAACGGCTTGCCTCTGTTGATGCGAACTTCGATGGTGGTGATGCAATCGAACAGGCCGATGTCGGTCGCCCGCGAACCTGCCTGACTGATCATCAGGTGGCTCGCACCAACGGATCGGCCGAGATCGATCTCCAGCGAGGGATCGGCGTCGTTCGGAGCGCACACCCACTGGGTGCCCTCCTTGCCGTCACACGCGTTCCGAGCCGTCTTGCCGGCGCTGCTTGCCGTGGCCTCGGTCTTCTTGAAGACCACGAGATTGACGCGTTGGATCCTGGCCACTTCCTTCATCCACGGCGCGAAGACGTCGCGGATCCTGACGTTCATCTCCGGCGACAGCACGGTCTCGGTCGCAGGTGTTGCGCCCGGCTCGTTCGCCGACGGTTTCGGCGGTGGCACGTCGTGGGCGATCAACTCAATGCGGGCGCGGATCTTGTGGTCGCCGCGAGCCAGTGCCGGCGCTCGCTGCAGGAATGCATCGAACCGCCAAGCCTTGCTCGGGTCACCGGCGAGCTGGCCGACGATGTCGTCGCCATCGAGGTACTCGACCTGCACGACACGCAGACCGTACTGCTCGTGACGCTTTCTCAACTTCTCGCCGAAGCCCGTCACCCAAATCGCCAGCGGCTGCTGACCCGTAGCGCTGATCGCGACGTTGTCCTTGTCCGCCCCGGCGGCATACAGGTGCGGAGGCGCCATGCTCTTGCCGCCGACTCCGGTCGTCGAAGCCTTGCCGCTAGTCGCACGCCGCAAGAACAACAACGCGAACGAGGTGCGCACCTCCCGCTGTTGGCCACCCCCGGGCCAGAAGCCCGCCTTGTTCTGCTGCTTGAGCAGGTGTCGCGCGCCCTCGACGTACCACCAATGGCCGACGATCTGTTCGACTCGCGTCAGCGAACCAACACGTTCGAGGCCATAGAGGTAGTAGTAGGCCCAGCCGCCCTTTCCGGGGTTCTTGTCGACGGCGAAGTGATGGCCGAGCCAGTTCAGGCCGGCGTCGATGGCACGGTCGACTTTTTTGCGCTGCGCACCGATCGAAGTGCCGAGCCCGATCTTGCAGATCTGCAGGATCGAAACGCCGGCCGTCGTCATCGAACCGGTCGGCTTCTGACCGCGCCGATAGCCAAAGCCAGCGATGTCGATCTTGCCGCCGTTCTTGACCGTGTGCGTGCCGGTGACCGGTCCGTCAATGCGTTCGGCCTTCTGCTGGTATCCCATCGTCGCGCGCAGGAGTTGCCGCCAGACCTTGACGGGAACTTTGATCTTGTACTTCTGTGCCGTCCACAGTCCGAGCGCTGCATACTGCGTGTTGGACAGATCACGGGCTCGATCCGGATAGGCGAAGTCGCCGCTGGACTTCTGCCAGTCGAGCAACAGATCGGTCAAGTCTTCCATGCGCTCGCGGTGCACCGTCTGCCCGGCAGCGGCGTAGGCGAGCATCATGCAAGCGACCGTGTAGGTGTGCGTTGGCTGCACTTCGTCGAGCATCAGCATCGCGCGCCGAACCGCGGGGTGCGCTGCATCGACGCCGCACTTCAGCAACGCGTAGGTGCACAGGGCGGTCTTGCCGCCACGGAAGTTGCCGTACTGACCCCACGTGCCGTCGCGAAACTGGCTGTTGATCAGCGCTTCGACACCCTGCGCAATCGCCTGGTCGATGTCGGGCTTGAGCTTCAGCTCGTCAGGGTGGATGCCCTGCTGAGCCTGCGCGGCGACGGCGATAAACATCGCCGAGACGTGGGCTAATACAGTGCGCATGGGTGTAGGAATCGTAGCCGGGCGTGCAACGGGGCGCTCAAACATCGCAGCCGTCACACCTCCGGTACATTCCGCAAGACCCCGATTGCCGAGTCAGGGCTTAGAAGCCTCATCCCGTTTCTGGCAGAAAGCACGGCAACACGACGCCAGCAGGTCGCTGAGCTGCGCCGCGTACTTGGGCGACGTGCAACTCGAGGTTGCGGGCCGAAAGCGCGTAGAGCGATGCTAGCAGCGCTGGTCGATCACTCGGCGGCAAGAACACGGGGGCACCGCCGCGATGCTGGTCGAGCTCGGCGAGGATCAATGACAACGCAGCAGCCTCGTCGCGTGCGACACCGGGTCCGAGCATCTCGCTCGCGGGATGCCGCACGGAGGCCAGAAAACCCGACAGCCGGCCGGCGTCGTCTTTGGCAACGGACACGTGCCAGATGCCTTCGGCATTCTGCACTAGCAGCTCGTAGTCACGACGCCGCTCGATGCCGCTGATCTCGCGTTCGAGCTCGACCATCGCGGGAATGTCGGCGGCCGTAGCCGGACGCACCGCGGCAGATGCTCGTTCTTGCACCGCAGTGGGCACAGTCAGCCCATCGTCGGGAACTTCGATCGACATGTCCTGGTGCACGGCATAGACCGAGAAGCCGGCGCGGTTGTAGAGCGAAAAAGAATCGAGGTTCTGCGCACTCGACACCAGCCGAATCGGCAGCCCGCGTTCTTCGGCACGCTCGATGACGTAGCTGAGCAGACGCCGCGCGACACCGCGCCCGAACGCTTCGGGTGCGGCGTTCATGATGCCAAGTGCCACGTGCGTTTCTCTGGGGTGCCAGAAGCAGGAACCAGCGAGGCGACCATCCACTTCGGCAAGAATGCAGCAGCCCGGATCGAGTGACTCGTAAACGCGGCAGAACAGCGCGACATCATTCGGCGAGCATGAGAACACCGACGGCAGTCCGCGCGCTTCATACCAAGTGTTGGTCGAACGGTGGATCAGGGCGGCTACGGCCGCCTGATCCTCGGGCTGCATGGGTCGCAGTATCGGCTCGCGCATCGACGCACAGGTTGACGGCAAACGCAGCGAAACGCAACCGCCGCCACATGTAGCGACACATTCCGCCCTTACGACTTCACCGTACAAGACAGCGCCCCCAGCCGTTTTCGGCCTGGAGGGCGTCGATCAACTTGGCGAACCAAGAATTGGTAGAGCAATCGGGACGCTCTTCGTCACTGTCTCGACATCCATGAGCCGACGCGTGTGTGGCCGATTCGCCATACGCCCTCGTTTCCATCGGAACACACCCCATGATCCAGCTCTACTTTGATCCCGGCTGCCCCTACTGCACGCGAGTCCTCGACCATCTCGACCGAACAGAGATCCCCTATGAGAAGAAACAGATCTCCCTCCGGGCGGATTCCGAGACACGACGCGAACTGGTGGTGCTCGGCGGCCGCTCTCAGGTGCCCTTCCTCCACGACCCCGAACGCGAAGTCCGGATGTTCGAGAGCGAGGACATCGTCGAATACGTCAACCGCCACTACGCCAACCACCACGACGGCAGCTGAGATCTTACCTTGTCGATAAGCACCTCTCCCGCCCTCCGCCTACGCGGCCTCCACAAGACCTACGCCAATGGTGTTCAGGCTCTGAAGGGGATCGATCTGGAAGTGAATCGCGGCGAGTTCTTCGGATTGCTCGGTCCGAACGGCGCCGGCAAATCGACGATCATTGGGATCGTCACGTCGCTGATCAACCGCAGCGGCGGCTCGATCGAGGTCTTCGGCATCAATACGGACGAAGATCTAGAGGGCGCCAAGCGGTTGATCGGCGTCGTGCCGCAGGAGATCAACATCAATCAGTTCGAGCAGCCACTGCGCATCGTGGCCCAGCAGGCGGGCTACTACGGAATCCCGTGGCGCGAGGCGCGAGAGCGGGCCGGTGAGTGCCTGCGATGGATGGGGCTCTGGGACAAGCGCACCGCGATGTCGCGCACCTTGTCCGGCGGCATGAAACGACGGCTGATGATCGCGCGCGCCTTGGTCCACGGACCACGCCTCCTGATCCTCGATGAGCCGACCGCGGGCGTAGACATCGAGATCCGCCGCGCTACCTGGTCGTTGCTCGAGGAGATCAACGACGCCGGGACCACCATCATCCTGACGACGCACTACCTGGAAGAGGCCGAAGCGTTGTGCAAGAAGATCGCGATCATCGACAACGGACGCATCGTAAAGGACACCGACACACGCTCGCTGCTTCGCCAGCTGGTGACGGAGACCTTCGTGCTCGATCCAATGCAGCCCTTGGAGCGCGCGCCCACGCTGCCGGGTTTCGCTACTCGCCTTCGGGAGGACGGTTCCATCGAGGTCGATATCGAGAAGGGCGTTGGCCTGAACGAGCTGTTCCACGCGCTCGACGACGCGCACATTCAAATCTCCTCGATGCGCAACAAGGCGAACCGACTCGAAGAGCTGTTCCTTCGGCTCGTCGATGAATCGAAGGGGCGTGCTGCCTCCGCCCCGGAGCCGAACGAGGTGACCCCGTGACGAAGCCCGAAGCCACCGAAGACCGGAACCAGACGGGCCGGAACCCGATGCAGACCCTGCGGTCGATATCCGATGAGCAAAGGTCCCGGCTCAGCGAGGCCTGGGTCGGCTTCGCCACGACCGTGCGACGTGAGATCCACCGAGTGCTACGCATCTGGCCGCAGACGTTGCTGCCTCCGGTGATCACCACCTGCCTCTACTTCATCATCTTCGGGCCGGTTCTCGGCGACCGGATCGGGCAGATGCAGGGATACACGTACCTGCAGTACGTGACCCCGGGTCTGATCATGATGGCGGTGCTGACGAACTCGTACCAGAACGTCGTGTCGTCGTTCTTCGGCGCCAAGTTCCAGCATCACATCGAAGAGGTGCTGGTCTCGCCGATGTCCAGCCAATCGATCCTGCTGGGCTACGCGGTCGGCGGCGTCTTTCGCGGCCTCGTGATCGGCGCAGTGGTCGGGCTGGTCGCGCTGTTGTTCGCCGACCTCCCCGTTGTGCACCCCGTGCTGACGATCGCGGTGGCGGTGCTCACCTCGGTAGCGTTCTCCTTCGGCGGCTTCATCAACGCCATGGTCGCCCGCAACTTCGACGACATCTCAATCGTGCCGACGTTCGTCCTGACGCCGCTGACGATGCTGGGCGGAGTGTTCTACTCGGTCACTCTGCTCGCCGAGCCTTGGCAGACGCTCTCGTACGCCAACCCAATCCTGTACATGGTCAACGCCTTCCGCTACGGCATCCTCGGTCGCTCCGACATGCCGATCGCCGTGGCCTTCGGTGTCCTGACGCTGTTCATCGTCGGTTTCTACATGGCCGCGATGTGGATGCTTCGCCGTGGCATCGGGATCCGGAGCTAACGAACCAATGACTGATTCACCTGGCGCAGAACACCGTCTCCTGACCAAGGGCCTCGAGGAAGAGGTCTATACGGGCACGCTCGACGCCGACCCCGTGCCCCTGTCGCACCAGATCGCGGCGGATCTATCCGGATTCGTCACCGAGCCCGATGCACGCAACGTCGAGTACACGACGGATCCGTATCGCAGCTACCAGGTTCTGCTGGACCGGCTGATGGCCAAGCGTTGTCAGTTGCGTCGCTATCTGGTCCGCGTCGGCGACTACACGCTGATTCCGGGAAGCACGCTATCTCTGGAGGAGAGCGACGAGTTCGTCATCTCCAACCCAAACAACCCCTACTACCGCTTCATTCGCGACACCTACGGCACCACTGTGGTGACTGCGAGCACGCACATCAACGTCGGGATCCCGGAGCCCGATGCCCTGATCGCCGCCTACCGCCTGCTGCGGGCCGAGGCCTCGATGTACCTGGCCCTCACCGCAAACTCTCCGTTCCTGCGCGGCCAGCCCACCGGCGCCCACTCGAACCGCTGGCTGGTGTTCCCACAGACCCCGACCGACATCCCCTTCTTCACCAACCACGACCACTTCCGGAAGTGGGTCAGTGAGCAAATCGAGAGCGGCGCCATGTTCAACGCGCGCCACCTGTGGCTCTCCATCCGTCCAAACGGCGACGCCACTCCCAACAAAATCGAAAGGCTGGAGCTGCGCATCTGCGATCGTATTTCGCAGCCCCGGATCCTGGCAGCGGTGATCGCCCTGTTCGAGGCGCGCATCTGGCAGGTCCTCGAATCCCTGGAACGTGGAGATCGGGACCTCGACCCCCTCGCCTTCCGAGGCGACCGCGAACTACAGGAGATCTGTCTTCGCAACGAGCGTCGGGTGGCGGAGTCCAGCCTCGACGCGACGATCACCGACTGGCGCACCGGCGACGACCTACCCATGCGAGAGTGGGTCGAAGCTTGCTGGCGCGGTTGTCTGCCGACTGCCCGAGCCCACGGCTTCGAGGAACGGCTCGCGCCCATCGGCGAGATCCTCGCTGACGGCAACCTCGCACAGCAGTGGCTGGCCCAGGTCGCGGCTGGACTCAGTCCGCGCGAGGTGCTGCGGCGCAGTATTGTCGACCTCACCGAAATCGATCGTCAATACGATCCAGACTGCCCTTCGCCACTTCCTCCCGACAAGACCTAGACCTCGAACAACCTTCCAACCGGCCAGCCTCTGCAGCCACCGCCACTGGACCGCGGCCGGTACAATGCAAAGCTCGCCTGCTGCACCATGCGCCACCTCTTCATCATCGATCCACTCGAACTCCTCCAGCCGGAGACGGACTCGTCCATCGCCTTCATGCGCGAAGCCGGGCGCCGCGGCCACGTGGTCGAGACGTGCCTCATCGGCGACCTCAGCCAGCGCGGCGGCGCTCCGTTCGCCGATGCGGCTGTGACCCGCGCCGGGGACGCGACGCCGCGTTGGTACGAAACCGAGGACGCGCGGCGCGTGGAGCTGTCCGCCTTCGATGCGATTTGGATGCGCAAGGATCCACCATTCGACATGGACTACCTGTTCGCCACGCTGCTGCTGTCGCGAGCCGAGGGACCGGTAATGGTCAACGATCCGCAAGCGCTGCGCGACGAGAACGAGAAGCTGTTCGCGCTCGAGTTCGCGGACCTGTGTCCGGCCACACTGGTCAGCCGCAGCATCGAGCAGCTGCTGGCGTTTCGTGAGGAACTCGGCGGTGAGATGATCGTCAAGCCGCTCGACGGTGCTGGCGGTCGCGGCATCTTCCACATCGCCGGCGGCGATCGCAACGCGCGTGTGATCCTCGAGACTGGCACCGCGCACGGCAGGCAGCTGATCATGGCCCAGCAGTATGTGCCTGAGGTACGGCAGGGAGACAAGCGCATCATCCTGATCGAGGGTGAGGCCGCCGGGGCAGTGCTCCGCGTGCCGGCCGACGACGATGCTCGCGCCAACTTCCACACGGGTGCTCGCGCGGTCCGCACCCAACTGACCGATCGCGATCGCGAGATCTGCGCGCGCATCGGGCCCGTGCTGCGCAACCGTGGCGTGATCTTTGCCGGCATCGACGTGCTCGGCGACTACCTCACCGAGATCAACGTCACCAGCCCGACCGGACTTCGCGAGATCGAACACCTCGACGGGGTCGCGCTGGAACGCGCGGTGCTGGACGCGGTGGTGACACGCGCGTCGTAGACAGGCGACGACCTCGCCACCGCCATCTGATCACCATGGCCAAAGAAGAGTCTCAGCGGTAGAGGAACTGCGCGGTCGCGATGCAATCCTCGCTCACGCGCAGGCGCAGCCAATACGCACTCCACATGGGCGGCATCGTTCCGTGCAGGCCGCGCGCCGGAACTTGGACGCGATCGACAACCGTCCACTGGCCATCGCCACACACATCCGCTGCCAACGTGAAGACGACGGCATGGTCCTGGTCGTGGGAGAACTCGTAGTCGTGCGCGACATAGCCCGTCGCGAGGTATGGATCACTCCACGCATGTGCCTGGACCACGGTTTGCTTCCACGGCCCGCCCACGCCGCACGGGGCGCCCAGGCGCCAAAGATCGTCGATCGCCCCCACCCACAAGGCCGCCTTGCCGTCATCGGAACGCACGACATGATCACCCGCGACAACCGACGGTTCCAAGCCACTCATGACCAGCAAGCCGCGATACGAACAGAAGTCGTGCACGAAGAACTCGTGCGAGGCGATCGGCCGCAGCTTGCGGAAGCCGCCGGCGTTCTCCGCAGGCAATTCATAGAACGTTCCGTCTGCGTGCAGCAGGTCGCGCTCGGTAGCGACTTCTCGCACGACCCGGTAGTCGCCAAGTACATCGCGAGCATGGGCGGCGCGCCGCCGCGGCAACCGCCAACGGTTGCCGTCATCGTCAACGATCAAGATCGACGCATCATCTTCGGAGAGCACCGCAGGTGGCATGCGTGTGTGCTGCAGCGTGTGTTTGTGTAGACCAGGCTCGGCGGTCTTCTTCAACCGCAACTGCAGGCTGCTCGCATCCAAATCCAGTTCGTAGCATCCGACGTCGACCACGGAATCGGCTGCGCCCATTTGTGCGGCGAACGCCAACGACGTCTTCTTGCCGCCTCTCGCGCGAATCGGCCCGCCAAGCACATGCTCAGCTCCCGCCGGCGCTAGCCCATCAAACACCGTATTCGGCAATCGCGATCCGAGTCCATGGCTCAAGTGGGCATACGCAACCGCACCGACGAGGTCATGCTTTGCATGCACGCGCAACCAGTACGCGTTCTTAGGCAACGGCAGCCACGTGTGCCCGCCAGCATCGATGCCCTGCAACGTCACCGTACGCCACTCGCGAAAAACCCCGGTGCCGTCGTCATCGATCTCGAGCACCACTTGCACCTCGTTCTTGCCCCGGTGCGCCAAGTGCAGACCACGGTTGTCGAAGTCGCTCAACAAGAACGGATCCGAGGTCGTACCAGCCACAACGTTCTCGTGCGTCCACACACCTCCCACGCCGCGCACCGGCGCAAATTCGAGTTGATCCACGAACCACAGGTTGCTCTGCGAACGTGGTGCCGCGATCTCGCCTTTCGCGCGCCGCTTGTTCAAGAACTCAGATCTGGCGGTGTCATCACAGCCGCACACCAACCGGCCCTGCCACATGCAGAAGTCGCCGACGACCTTCAGGTAGGCGGTTGCGGCCCGCAGCCCACCCGTATTGCCCGGACGGAACTCGCGCGGGAATTGCCAGAACACGCCATGCATCGTCATCAACAGAATCCCATCGCTGAGTTCACGGATGCGCGGCCACTCAGTGTTCCAACCGTGCGCCCCGTCATAGCTATGCGACCCCTTCGGCAAGCGATAGCGATGCCACTTGCCAGCAGCGAGCACCTTCAGAATCAACGAACGGTCATCCCAACCGATCGCCCAGATCGGATCCGTGTCCGGATGTTCGTTGCCGTAGATCCCACCCGGCCCAGTCACCTCGGTAAACTGGCTGCGCCGCACCACGGTCCACGCGGCCGCCTTGCCATCCCACTCAGCCAAGACCCCGGACTCGGCCGTCGGATCGCGCATCGCACGCGCCCCATGTTCGCCATTGTTGGCGTAGACCAACCGACCTTGCCCTGAATACAGCCCCTTGCCGTGGTAGCCAGGCAGGTCACTGTGCCGCCCAGTCTTCTTCTGTTCGTCCGCCCACAGTTCGATCACGGCCAACGTCTTGACGTCAATCTCGTAGAGACCCTCCTCCATCGTCGCGCAGTAGATCAGGCCAGCCGGATCGAACAGGTGACGCGCATTTGCCGTCGGCCGACCAAACATCTGCGCGTACGGAATCACGCGCACATTGCGATCCTTGTCGATCACGTAAGGCCCAACGAACAACTGCTGCGACTCGCGATGGATCATGCGGTTCGCTGGCGTGCCGCCGATGCTCTCGGGGCGGATCGTCTGCCTTAGCTGCGCATCGATTTCGTAGAGCTTGTCGCTCGAACCGCGCGGCTTGTGCGGCGCGTAGGTGATCACCCACAGCCGATCCGCCCAGGGCACGACCGCCCCCGTGCCGCATTCGTTCTCGTCATTGAACATGGCGAGGTGCGGGTAGATGCCGGAGATCGCTCGGGGCTGCGACACCTTTTGATCGTCCGGGGACTGCGAACCGACATCCGCACAAAGCCATATGACGGCGAGCCCCGCAAGACAGCCAAGCCGTCGACCACCTGGTCGTTGCTGGAGGCCAGCTGTATTCCAAGCGAAATCGTTGCGTCGGTTGCTCACCGAAGCAGCATAGCGTCCCGGTTGGTGGCAACGCCTCACTGCCAACCCAACCCCCGCGCAGTTCGCACGGCCGCTCGCTATTCTGCAGTCGATCCCAGCGAGTCCGCACCTGGGCACCAACGCCAAACAACACTCCGCCGAACGGGCGCGAACTGCGTTGGCGAGACCGGCGGCGCGTAGCCAACCTGCATCGATCCACATCGCATGTTGGCCCTGCTCTCAGTCAGCGATGCCCTTCGCTCCGGCCACCCTGGCCGTGCTCGCCGCTGCCGACTTCCGGATGCGCGCTCCACTTCTCGAAGTTCTTGCTCGTTGCCATCAGCTCGACATCGATGCGCTCGCCGGCGGCGAGGTTCTTCGGAATCGTCGGTCCCAGTTCCTTGCCGTTAGACAGATGGACTTCGACGCGAACGCGCTCAAGCGTCGTCTTGGTGGTGTTCTGCACTGTACCGACGAACGAGTTGGAATCCCGTTTGTAGCGCAGGACCAGCCGGGCGCCGTTGCGAGTGTTGTCGTAGACGTCGTCGAGGCCGAACTCCGTGCCCGACTCTTCACCGCCTTCACGGCCATGCTCACCGCCGCCCTCGCGGCCGTGTTCGCCGCGGGATTCGCCCCTGTGTTCACCGCCATGTTCACCACGGAGCTCGTCGTCGTTGCTCGCGCAACCCCCGAGAAGAGCGAGGACGCCAATCACAGCGACAGAAGCCACAATACGGACGAGGATCATTAGTACAGACTAGTCGACGTGTTGGGTCGCACATATGCAATCGCTGCAAATGTGGCCATCGCTGCTTGCGCGGCTCGAGTTGCGCTCTCAAGCCCATTGGCCTGCGTTTCTCACCAAGAACACGAACGAGCACACCCATGCTAGTCCACCCGTTATGCACGGCGACAGCTAGACCGAGCGCCGCTAGACGACGATGCGACCGGTGGCGCTGTTGTTGCCCGACACGTGCAGCACGTGCACGTTGTGCCCCGACGCGTGCCAGGCGTTGATCGACTTCCAGTTCCAGTTGACGTTGAGGCTGGCCGGCGGCGTGACCGGCGGCTGCCAGATGCCGGCTGTGACATCGAACGGGTAGAACGACGGCGGTGGCGGCTCAACGGTACGGGTGACCTATTCCTTGGTCTCTCGCTGGCTCCACTCGTAGAGATCATAGGGCAGACAGATCGTGTCCCCAATCAAGCTCAGAGGCAGATCGATCAAGCAAAAATAACCGATGACCTCCGGGGCGAAGATGTGCGTCGCGTCAAAGATCACACCGCGGTACGCGGCATGATCCAAATAGTGGGCAAAGGGTGTGGATCTACCGGCAGGCCTGGCTTGGGGAACGCGAGTGAACACGGTGGCACAGCTGGTGAAGGCGCATAGGCCGAGGACTGCGAGGCGATTTCGAATTTTCATCATTTGATGACCAGTTGCGGAGAGAGAACCCAGTGTGAGCAATCGTCTTGTCCCACGGCCTGTGGGTGGAACGACCACTGACAGCGTTCTTTCCAACTTGAGATGGAAACACAGCTTTCAGGCTACGAATACGTGAGCCGGACCCATTAGGCAAACTCTTGGCCTACTGCTTGTGGGCGAGAAGATGGCCGGCGCCTCGTTCGGCAACCCCATCGCCCGCAGCACACGCTCGATCGATCTGGATAATGGATCGCTGCGAGCAGACGGCGAACGCCATCGCCGTGCGGACACGTCAGCACGTCCACGCCAAAGACTCACGGCACGCAACCAAGCCCAGGTCCAGTACCACCGCCCATTCATGCGCCGCTTGCCTGGACTGGCGTCCAGCGTATCGAGATCGACAACGTAGAAGGCCATACTCTCTCCGACTCGACACCAAGTGCTACTTGCGCTGTGGCCGAGGCCCTGCTCGACTGGTCGGGCAAGCCTGCTCGCCAGCGCGCAAAACGCACAGCGGCCCTGGGCATGCTTCAGCGTCTTTCTTGACATACAACGAACCCGAGGCGGCGGCCGTGCACGGCGCAATTCTCGGAGAGTGAATCGTGAAAAGCACAACAAGCGGAATGACCATGCACAGGTTCGTCTTGACCTTGATGATGACAGTCGGCGTGCCGGCTGTGCTGTTTGCGGGTGACACCCTACAAGTTCCCGACACCCTACCCAGACCCGATGGCAAATCAGCCGACATGAAAAAGCCTGTTCAGGTCTATATCCTGATGGGGCAATCCAACATGTTGGGATTTGGCAAAGTCAGTGGGTTGGCCGATGCTTGCAACAACAAGAAACTCTACCCTTATCTCGTTGACGAGAAAGGCGGTTGGACGACACGCAAGGATGTGCGCTTTGTCCGAGTAATGTGTTCCGGTAGTGGTCCCAGCAGGACCTACAACAACGAGTGGATGACCATCAAAGGCAACATTGGTCCTGAGATGGGGATCGGTCATTACGTTGGGCATGTCACGAAAGCACCCGTCATGATCCTCAAGACTTGCATTGGCAATCGCAGTCTGGGATATGACCTACTACCTCCAAGTGCCAAGGGCTATGCAGGGGACCCTAATCCAGCCAAGCGACCGACATCAGGACCATGGTATGCCGGAGTGCAATATGACGGCGATGTAGCTGCCGCCAAGAAAGTTCTAGCAAGCCTTGGCAAGCACTACCCCGGCGGCAGGAGATACGTGGTTGCGGGGTTCTTTTGGTGGCAGGGCGACAAGGACTTTCGCAATGCCGATCACGCTGCTAGTTATGAGAGCAACCTTCTATGCCTCATAGAGTCACTGCGTAAGGACTTCCGCGCACCAAATGCCAAGTTTGTTTGCGCCACTCTCGGCCAGACCAAGAAAAGTGCAGGAGGCCCTCAAGGCAAGATCCTCCAAGGCACACTCAACATTGACGGCGAACGGGGCAAATACAAATCCCACAAGGGTAAGGTCGCTTCCGTATATTCGCACCCGTTCAGCAAGGGTGGCAGCTCAAGCGGCCACTACGGGGGGAATGCCGAGACCTACATGAACATCGGTCAAGCCATGGGAAAGGCCATGGCCAAACTGATCATGAACAATCCAGCCGGCGTGCCCGGCATAGACGCCGATGAATTGGATGGCTCCCTCAAGGGCGTCTACAAGCACATCGTCGCCGGAAGACTGAACCAAGCCGACAAGTCCATTCGACCCTATCTCGCCGCTGCGGACCGCAAGGACGAGGAACAGGTAGCTCATGCTCGAAGACTCAACGAATACTTGACGAGCCTTGTCGATGGATCCATCAAGGATATGCAAGGATTCCATGACAGTGGCGATTTCTGTCAATTGAGAGACGAGCTTGCCAAGAACGGCAAGATCCTTCTGGGCATTCCAGCGTACGATAGCAAGCAGGAGGCTTGGGCCGCAGAGCTGACCACCGAGGAGGCCGTCCGCGAAATGGTCATTGGTGACAAACTCATCGCGATTGTCGCAAAGAAAAAGCGAGCCAGCGTGGGCGCGTATTTTAAACTGATCGACGACTTCCAGAATGAACATCCTGGTTCCTTCTATGTATCCAAGGCAGAAGCAGAGATTGCCCCCACCAAAGCCGACCTCCGCAAAACCTTCAAAGTAATCTCAGCATTTGAGAGGCTGGGGGACACGCATTCCAAGTTCCAGGCAATCAAGGAATCAAAGAGCAAGTTTGCCAAGATCCCTGAGTTTGACGAAGCCAATAAGATATGGGCTGCTGAAGCCAAAGACCCCGCTGTGAAAAGGTCGATTGCGGCAGGAAAGGCTTATGCTGCAGTTTTCGCGGATCTCGCCAAGCTGAATGATCGATTGGCAAGCAGCCAAGCCAAGGACAAGAGGATTACCGGTCGAAACAAACGGACCAAGGCTGAGGAGAAGACAACGACCAGCTACCGCAAGAAGCTCAAGTCCCTCGCGAGCAAGCTAGAGAAACTGGCCAGCAAGCACGCTGGAAGCTACTACGGCAATGCGGCAAGCAAGAGCCATGAGGCCTACAGAAAGAGCCAGGGGCAAGAGCTCACCGACAAACGTCAAAAATAGCGGGTGAGAGCAACAACAGAGGCCGGCGATGCGGGCTTCTGTCAATTCATCCCTGGCTGGCGAAAGCTCTCCACCACCGGCACCTCATCGCGCGAGATCGCAGTTGGGGTAAGCCGCTCACGGGTGCCACTAGGAATCCGCTGGCGCCCAATCAGGCGGACTCGACAGGCCGGTATTTGGTTTCTTGCCTTGCATCCGGTGCGCCACGAAATCGGCGACCGTCTTGTGCTGAAGGTACGGGTTCGTGCCTCGCTGCTGCGCCAAGGGAGCGCTAGCGGTCGGCCCGTAGTCGTGTCCGGGATACATGACTGTGTCCCCGGGCAGCTTGTCGAGCAAACCCTGCAAGGTCTGGTGCATCTGTTCTGGGTCGCCCCCGACGAAGTCACATCGGCCGCAGCCGTCAACGAAGAGGGTATCGCCGGTCACGATTGCGTCGCGCAATCGATAACTACATGAGCCGGGCGTGTGCCCGGGTGTGTGCATCATGGTCACGTCCACGTGTTTGCCGACTCGCAGCGTGTCCCCGGGTGAGGACGGCACGAGGTTCTCGCAGCGGTAGCCGGAGAACTCGATCTCCGGGCGCAGCATGTGCACGGGGATATCTAGGGTCTCAAGCAGCTTCTCGACGCGATTGACGTGATCAAAATGGCTGTGGGTGCACAAGATGTGCGTGATCTCCAGGTTGAGGCGCTGCGCCTCCTGCAAGATCGACGGCGCGTGCCAAGCCGGGTCGACGACGGCGCAAGTCTTGCTGGCCTCATCGGCGAGCAGGTAAACGAAGTTGTCCCATGGCCCGAGCGGCAGGGTGTGAATCGTGAGTCCTTCGCTGGGTACTTCGTTGGGCATGCTGATCTCGTTAGGGCTAGTCGAAGGTGATGACGGTTCGAATCGATTCGCCTTTGTGCATCAGCGAGAAGGCGTCATTGATCTTGTCGAGCGGCATCTTGTGGGTGATCAGGTCGTCGATGTTGATCTTGCCGTCCATGTACCAGTCAACGATCTTGGGAACGTCGCTACGGCCTTTGGCGCCACCAAAGGCGGAGCCCTTCCACACGCGGCCGGTGACCAGCTGGAATGGTCGGGTCGAAATCTCCTCACCTGCTCCGGCGACGCCGATGATGATGCTCTCACCCCAACCCTTGTGGCAGCATTCCAAGGCTGCGCGCATCAGCTCGACCTTGCCGACGCACTCGAAGGAGTAGTCGGCGCCGCCCTTGGTCAGGTCGACCAAATACGGCACGAGGTCGCCTTCGACTTCCTCGGGATTGACGAAGTGGGTCATGCCGAACTTCTCGGCCAGGGCCTTCTTGCTCGGGTTGATATCGACACCGACGATCATGTTGGCGCCGGCGATGCGCGCGCCTTGGATGACGTTGAGGCCGATGCCGCCGAGGCCGAACACGACGACGTTGTCACCGGTTTGGACCTTGGCAGTATTGATCACCGCGCCGATCCCCGTCGTCACACCGCAGCCGATGTAGCAGATCTTGTCAAAAGGGGCGTCCTCGCGAACCTTGGCGACCGCGATCTCGGGCACGACCGTGTGGTGCGCGAAGGTCGACGTGCCCATGTAGTGGAAGAGCCGCTCGCCACCGATCGAAAAGCGGCTCGTGCCGTCAGGCATCATGCCCGCGCCTTGGGTGAGTCGGATGGACTGGCACAGGTTGGTCTTGCCGCTGGTGCAGTAGCTGCACTGGCGACACTCCGGCACGTACAGCGGGATCACGTGATCGCCCTTCTTGAGCGAGGTGACGTCGGGCCCAACGTCGACCACCACCCCGGCCCCTTCGTGTCCGAGGATGGCCGGAAAGAGACCTTCCGGATCAGCGCCCGACATCGTGTAGGCGTCGGTGTGGCACACTCCCGTGGCTTTGATTTCGATAAGGACTTCCCCCGCTCGGGGTCCGTCGAGATCGACTTCCTCGATGCTCAGATCTTGGCCTGCACTGTAGGCGATGGCGGCGCGCGTCTTCATGGCGGCGATGGTAGCCTCCGGCTTGCACGACCTTCCATCGTACAAGCACGAAAAACCAGAAGGCCAGCGCGGCGCAATCGTGGTCGATTCTGGACTCGGGGGCTTACTTGCGCGGCGCTATTGGCGAACCGTTGCAGGCGCCGC
>JAPYTD010000029.1:47768-55716 GCA_029936315.1 Planctomycetota bacterium
GCGCCGCGGCTACTTGGCGTTGCCTTCGCGGATCTTCTTGGCGGCCTCTTTCGAGTAGGACACACCGGACTTATCAAGAAGCTCGCCCAGTTCTCCCGACATGGTCATCTCGCTGATGATGTCGCAACCGCCCACGAAATCGCCTTTGACGTAGAGTTGGGGGATCGTCGGCCAGTCGGAATAGTCTTTGATGCCCTGCCGAATCGCCGGATCGGCCAGCACGTCCACGTCGTGGAACTCCACACCGATGGTTTGGAGCACGCCGACGACATGGTTGGAGAACCCGCATTGTGGCATCTGCTTCGTACCCTTCATGAAGAGCACGACGTCGTTGGCGGTAACGGTCTCTTTGATCTGTTCTTCTGCGCTCATAGTCTGAATCTCATAGGTCTGGTGTTTCGCCGCAAATGGCTCTGGGTTGCACTTGACGTGATTGTTGACCATCATCGCATGCGCTCTCCAGTTACAGGAGCCCTTCCCAGTTAAAGGGGCAGCCAGTTAAGAGGCTCAGAGTCGCAGGCGTTCATTCGGGCGCTCTTGTGGTCAACGACAATGCGTGCAGTTCTCCGTTCGCGCCGTCCATCTTGCCCTTGAGCGAGGCGTAGACCGCACGCTGTTGTTGCACCCGGTTCATCTCACGAAAGCTCTCGTCCACAATCTCGGCGGAGTAGTGGTTTCCGTCGCCCGCAAGGTCGGTGATTGTGATCTTCGCATCGGGAAACGTCTCGCGGATGAGCGCTTCGATGTCTTTGGCGAGTATGGGCATTGGAGTGGGATGTAACCCGCGTTGCACGGGCGCGCAGCTGCAACCAGATGTTAGAGGCCCAGCCCGCAGAGGGTGTAGGAGTGTGATCCGCCATTCAAGGCCCGTGCTATCGGGAAACTGGAGCGCACTTCGGCTGCAAGAGTTACGCCGGCCGCTTGAATGCCGATGATTCCGCCGAATTGCCGACAACTTCCCCCTGATGTTCCTGCTCACCGCCTGGCGAGCGCGGCAGCGCGCTCGTCGGCAGCAGGCGAGCGCGGCAACGCGCTCGTCGGCAGCATCAGATCCGTCCTAGAAGTCGCCGATGCAGCCCATTAGACCATTGCTGGTGACAATCTCGAGAGCATTGACGCCTGGTTCAATGACCGCACCTTGGGCAAACACGCTCTGGCCGACCAGCGCTGGGTTGCCGGGAATCGCAAAGCTGAACGCTGGGAATGCGACCGGCAGCGGCAGCACAACAAGACCAGTGCCGCCACTGTAGAGTGTGCAACCGGGAGCGCCGAGAGGGGCGAGTGCCAAGATGGGATTGGTCAGGTCGAGTAGCAGGAGTCCGAGGACGGCATTGGCGGGCACCGAGCCGATGATGAGATCCCAACTCGAGCCAATCACGGGGCGGGTATCGCCACTGATGCGCAGGGTGCTGCAAGCGGTGCCGAAGGTCGTGTTCGTTGCGAAGGTGCCGAAGCCGAAGTCGATCAGGTCGAATCCCTTCATGAAGGTCACGCCTGCGCCGTGCGCGCCGATCAGGACGCTGACGCCGGTGATTGGATCGATGGTGTAGAGCGAGTCCGTGTTGGAGCTGGAGCCAAACCAGATCCCGGTCACCGGATCGATGCCGAGGCCTTGCATGCCATTCGTCGTCGTGGACTGCAACGTTCCGACTCCGGTGACCTTGTCGATGAGCATCACGTCGCCGCTTAAGAAGTCGATGCCATAGAGGTTGCCCGCGAGATCTGTGTCGAGGCACGTCAGCAAGCCGGTTCCCGAGTTGCCGAGCAGCGTTAGCTGGTTGGTCGCTGGATCGAACGAGTAGTTGTTGTCGTTTTGGTTTGCCAAGAAGAACAGCTGGGTGGTTTCGTCCCAGGCGATTCCTTGCCAACCGGACAGGTTGGTCTGGTACATCGGCGTGAACGTGCCTGATGCCGGGTTGATCGTGCCGATCTCACCTCCGCTGAGGTCCACCGTCCATAGCTCTCCGGTTGCGAACCGGTAGCTCAGGTCGGCCGCAGTTGTGAGGCCGTTGTTGTCGACGTCGGCGAGGAACGTGGCTGCGCCGGTAGTGCAGTCAACGAGGAATAGCTTGTCGAGAGTCGTGTCGACGAGGAAGGCAGTCTGTGCGTTGGCAAAGCCTGCGAGCAGGCACGGCGCGAGGAAGTGAAGAGGTCGCATGATGGTCGTGAAGTGCCAGGGAACAAGAGCACCGCTAATCATCCAATTCAGCACCATGTAAGTCAATCCGGTCGGATAGCAGGTTGTCAGATCGTTGGGGTACATCGATCCGAAAAGCCCATCGTGCCGCCCCATTCTCGCGCCACCGCCGCGCGGACATGTCAGCACGTCGACGACAAACACCCGCCGCAACAACTCAGCCCAGGTTTCGTCGCACCGTCACCGCCGCCGCCAGCACTACCAGTGATGTTGATGTCGGTAGCATCGCTCGCGGCTGCCAAGATCAAGCTGCCGAGCGTCAAGTCCAACTCGGCCAAGACCGCAGTCGCACTAGACACACTTCGACTACAGTTGGTCGCGACCAGTGAGATGAGTAGAAGACCGAGCAGAGAAGGGTTTGGCATGTTGGCTAGGGTGATGGTGTGCGAGCGATCGCCTGATCGCGGTTGACCTCGCGACCGGCGCATCATCCGCGTCCACCTGCGTGCTCTGACATCCGCCGTCACGCTCTTCTCCCGACGCGCGCGGCACGATGCGCAACCCCAGAGCAGGAAAGGGCCTCATCGGGGCCCCCCGCTACCGGGTTGCAGTCGAGCATGGTGCACGCTTCGAAGACGAAGGACCGAAGTAGCGCTTTCGGATAGCGCAGTCGCACGACCGGATGATGTAGGATCCGCGCCCATGGACCGGGTCGATCAATTCGAAAGCGCATTCCGCTCGGCGGCCAAACCGATCTTTCACTACCAACCGCTGGCAATGCGTTCCGTGCTGGTCGTGACCGACCGCAAAGGCGACGCAGCCCAGCGCTTCCGCGCCGACGTGGAGACGCTCACGGCGGTGCTGGGCGAGCGCGGCGAAGTAGCCTATGACACCGTCACCGGCGACAACTTCACCTCACCCAAGGATCTGCTCGACCTGGTCGAACAGCGGGATCCGGATCTGATCGTCACCTATCGCTGCCTGCACTCCAAAGCCTGGCGTTGGGACTTCACGCTGGGCGCCCACATCGACGTGCTCACCCAGGCGAGCAAGACGCCGGTGCTGCTGGTACCGCACCCCGACCGCGACAACACCGCCAGCAAGTCCGAGGGCGGCGCGGGGCCCGGCGTGACCGACCGCGTGATGGCCGTGACCGACCACCTTGCTGGCGAGGAGCGGCTGGTCAACGCCGCGCTGACCTTCGCCGAGCCCCGGGGCACGCTATTCCTCTCGCACGTCGAAGACGATGCCGCCTTCGAGCGCTACCTCGGCGTCATCGGCAGGATCCCTGAGATCGACACCGAGCTGGCCCGCGAACACATCCATGCGCAACTGCTCAAGGAGCCCGCCGACTACATCCGATCGGTGAGCGAGGTTTTGGCGGCGGCCAAGGTGGCCTGCACGGTAGAAGAGTTGGTCAGCATGGGGCGCCATGTCAGCCAGTACCGCGAGTTGGTGGAAGCGCACGCCATCGACCTGCTGGTCTTGAACACCAAGGACGAGGACCACAGCGCCATGCACGGTCTGGCCTACCCACTCGCGGTGGAGTTGCGCAACATCCCGCTTCTAATGCTCTAGATGCTCGCTCTGATATTCTCGTTCTCAGACAACGACAGCCACGCCGTTGCGCCCTCGGTGACCTACGTGTTCTGCGGGTTGCTGGTCGCATTGATCCTGTGCCTCGCATTCGAGGAGAAGCTGCACGCCAAGAAGTCGATCATCGCCGGCGCCTTTGCGGTACTTTGCCTGTTGCTGGGCGCAGCCTTCCAGATCCTGCCGTTCCAAGACGTACTGGTCGGCGGCACATCGGTGCCGCTGCCGGACGGAATCCTGCCTGCGGATTGGTCGCCCGCGCGCCACGTCTACGACGGCGGCCACGCCCTGCACATGCCGGTCTACATCCCGGGCATCGACTGGGGCGTCATCGCGATCATTCTCGGCTCGAGCCTGTTCGTCGACGCCACCTCCAAGTCAGGGCTCTTCACGTGGATCGCGATCAAGCTCACCAAGCTCTCCAAAGGTGACCCACGCAAGCTGCTTTGGTTCTACGGCCTGATGACGGTGGTGTTCTCCGCCGTGCTCAACAACGTGACGGCGATGATCATCGTCGGATCGCTTTCGGCAGTGTCGCTCGGCAAGCTCAAGCGCAGCGGGCTGCTACTAGGTTTCCTGCTCATCGAGGGATTGCTCACCAATGTCGGCGGCCTGCTGACCCTGATCAGCTCGGTGCCCAACATCATCGTCGGCCAGGCTGCAGGCATCAGTTTCGTCAAGTTCATCATCGTGGCAAGCCCATTCGTGATCGTCACCACCGTGATCACGCTGATGATGGGCGCCAAGTTGTTCAAGATCTCTAGCCTCACCAGCGATGCCGAACGGCTCGAGGCCCGCGAGTTGGTGTCCAGTTTCGACGAGAACGACGGCATCGAGAGCACGGGCTTCTTCTGGTTCGGCACCATCATCCTGGTGCTCTTCATCGCGGTGATCGCCACCACCTCGGTGCTACCGTGGGTCTCCAGCCTCGGCATGGGCTACGTCGCGCTGTCCTTCGCGCTGATCATGATGCTGCGCTTCAAGTCGAGCGCGGACCGCTTCTACCAGGCGGTGGACTGGGACCTGATCGGCTTCTTCTGCGCACTCTTCGTCGTGATCTACGTCATGGAGCACGCGGCGGTGCTGCAGCTCATCGGCACTGGCGTCGCGCTATTGATCGGCCTCGGCGAGATGGCCGGCACGGCCTCGCTGCTGGTGTCGGCTGCCGGCATCAGTTCGGTGACGGACAACATCCCGCTGGCGGCGATGCTGGCCAACATCCTCCAGGCCCAGGCGGCCGAGTCGCCCGAGTTGATCGTGTCGGGCCACTGGTGGGCCGTGATCTTCGGCGCCAACCTAGGCGGCAACCTCACCCCGATCGGCTCAGCATCGACCCTGGTCGCGGTGACCGTGATGCACAAGCACAACGTGCCGATGAGCTTTGCCAAGTTCGTGGTCATTGCGCTGCCTTACGCGCTGGTGCACCTCAGCATCGCGGTCGCCTACGTGCTCTTCGTAGTGCCGTTGCTGGCCTGATCTGGAAGCGTGTAGCACGGTCAAGCTGCGTGGCACTGGAGGCGGCACACCGGCCCTATCGCAGATAGCCCGCTGGCGCGGCGAAACGGTGGTACTCGATGTGACCCAAGCGACAACGGATGCGACGATCGCGCGCAAGCAGTTTACGCAGCAGCCCATCTTGATGGCGGATGAGCCCTTTATGGAGTTGTTTCACAAGGCGCAGTGGGCGCAGGTGACGCCGATCACTTACGTGGTCGACGCACAGGGCCTCGTCCGTTACGCATTGCGCGGTCTGCAGACAGTAGAGTCCATCGAGCAAGCGCTCAGAGCTGCCAGCAGGCCTAAGTAGCCGTCGCACTGTGTCGACGTAGTCATCTGTTACCTTCCAGCTGGGCGGTGATACGTAGCTTCGGCACCCCACTTATTTTCCGGCGGCCCCTGCTTTCACCACAAGCTCACGCAATCAGCATATTCATACTGCGGTGGTGGGTCATCGCCGCGCCGGTTCCAAGCCATGACGTTCTCCTCCACTTTCAGCGGTTGGCGGCTCTCGGTCGCCGGCCTTCTCCTTTTCCCCGTCGCTAGTCCGCTGACTGCGCAGGCATTCGACTACGTGCACGGCGGCGTCGGCTATCGCTGCGAGTCCGCTGGCGATGATATGGCGTGGTTCAGCTTCGACGGTGGCGTCATCCGCTACACGACCGACGGTGGCACGACGATCCTCAACGCGAACGTGCCCGACACCGTGCGCGGCACCCTGCGCGGCTTGCACATGTCGCGCGACTTGCAGGGGCCGTATGGCTACTGCGTCGGCGAAAACGGGGTGGTGTTGTATTCGACGGATTGGGGCCAGAGTTGGACGCAGTTGCCGCTAGTGCTAACTGCGCCGATCAGTCCCGTTAACCCGAATGTGCCGGCGGCCCTGTGGGACGTCTGGTTCATCGATCGCCTGCATGGTTTCGTGGTTGGCTTCGACCACACCCTGATGGAGACGCAGGATGGCGGCCAGACGTGGCAGGACATTGCGCCGATGAGCCACATTTCGGCGGACAACCCGGAGTGGTATCAACTGCATGGCTTTGCCAACGGCGAGTTCATGGCGGTCGCTGACGAGGGCTGGCTGGTGCGGCGTCTGGCCAATGGCGTGATGCAGCCGAAGAAGCTCGATGAGACGTTCTGGTGTTACCTGCCGCAGTTGGCCAGCCAGCCGTGGGACCTCGAGATCTGGGCGATCGACTTCGTCGGCGATGTCGGTTTGGCAGTCGGTGGCGTCGGCCACAACGATGGCTACATCTTTCGTTCGACCGACCGCGGTGCGACCTGGGCCCTCGACTCGCCGTGCTACGCGTTCTTGAATGGCGTCGGCATCAATACGACGCCACCGACCTTCTACGGCGTCGAGCTGTTCGACAATGCCAACCGCGGCGTGGTCGTCGGCTACGGCTCCGGCACGTTCGTCGGTGGGCCTTCGAATATCGCGACGCCGCCAACCGGTTGTTCAGGTTGCGCGCCGGGTAGCAAGGCGTGGACACAGGTGGTCAGCGATAGCGACCAGAACATGACCGTCGATCCGGAAGACGACATCGGCAAGCCGCTGTTGCGCGACATCTGCTCGTCGGGGCCTCAGCAGGTCAGCTACTCACTCGGCGACTTCGGCGTCGTGCGCCGGTCGGACGATCAGGGCCAGACCTGGACCGAACTCGCTGGCTTGCACCGCGGTCGCATCCAGTGCGGTGCGTTCGCCGATCCGCAGATCGGCGTGATTGCCGGCCAACTGTGGCGCGTCTACTCGACGGTGACCGGTGGCCAGGAGTTCAGCCTCGACTACATGGCGGACATCCCGATCAACCCAAGCACGGGCATCAGCTACAGCGGCAACTTTCAGGACGTTGCAATCGCCGACGATGGTGGCCGCGCCGTGGTGGTTGGCGATCGCGGCCGCGTGCACGTGCGTGATGCCCAGGGCAATTGGCTCGATCGTTCGATCGGCACGTGGGCCAACGGGCCTGATCTGACATCGGCGCTGACGGTCGGATCAGGCCTACCGATGGTGTTGGCGGGCGAAGGCGGCATGCTCTACGTCTCGCCCAATGGTGGCGTGTCGGGCTTCTTCGCAGTGCCGCTGACCTACCTTGGTGTGCCGGTCACGACCAAGATCATCGACTTCACCTTCGATGGCACGTTCCTCTACTACCTGACGCAGAACAACCGGGTCTACATCAGCTTTGTCGGCGCACTGACCGACGCGCAAGTCTTCGCGCCGATCCAGGGTAGCACCGGCGTGCCGACTTGCATCGGCGCACGTTCGTTGGCGAACTTCTACGTCGGCAACAACAAGGGCGAACTGTTCTTCGTGGACCTGCCGTCGATCACGTTGCAGCCAGTCGCTCAGGTGGCGCCGGTGCAACTCGGTCGCTACGCGTTCGGCATCGAGCCAGTGCCGGGTTCGCTCGAATGGTGGTTCGCGGGCGCTGCGGGCCAGGTCGTGTACTTCGATGGTGCCGCCTTCTCGACACCCAAGTCGTCGATCGCCGACAACATCGTCGATGTATCGTTCTTCAACAGCAGCGAAGGTGTGTTGATCGGCCGCAAGACGAACATCGCGACTTGGTAGCGGCGGTAACTACCTCCCAGTCGTTCTCCGCCAGCCCATTCTCAGGGGCATGATAGAGACTTGGGCTGGTTGTAGCCGTGCACTACCGAGTCGACGCGCGGGCCCAGTCCCAACCGTGAAGTCCTCGCCGATTGATTGCCCGCACC
>JAPYTD010000115.1 GCA_029936315.1 Planctomycetota bacterium
CCACGTGCTGGTGCCAACGCTCAAGGACAATATCGCCAAGAACGGCGTCGCGGCGGCGCACTGTCGTGCGATCGCCGGCATTGACAAGATTGACAAGGTCGTCGAAATCAACCAGGCCGCCATTGGCCGCACTCCGCGCAGCAACCCGGCGACCTACACGGACATCTGGACGCACGTGCGCGACTTGTTCGCGATGCTGCCCGAGTCGCGGTTGCGCCAATACGTCAAGGGGCGGTTCTCGTTCAATGTGTCCGGCGGCCGCTGCGAAGCGTGTCTCGGTGCAGGCGTCACGACGCTCGAAATGAACTTCCTTGCGCCCGTCGAAGTCGTTTGCGAGGAATGTAACGGCGCCCGCTTTCACGCCGATACGCTCGCGATCCGGTTCAAGGACAAGAGCGTGCACGACGTGCTTGAGATGACGGTCGAACAGGCCGCCGACTTCTTCAGCGACCTGCCGAAGATCTCGCGGGGTCTGGTGGCGCTGCAAGATGTTGGCCTCGGCTACCTGAAGTTGGGACAGCCTTCGACGACCCTCAGCGGCGGCGAAGCCCAACGCGTCAAGCTCGCAACCGAGCTGCAGCGGCCGGCGACCGGCAATACGTTCTATGTCTTGGATGAGCCGACCACCGGGTTGCACTTCCAGGACGTGGCGCGATTGCTCGAAGCCCTGCAGCGCCTGGTCGAGGCGGGCAACACCGTGCTCGTCATCGAACACAACCTCGACGTCGTGCGGGCCGCAGATTGGCTCATTGATCTGGGCCCGGAAGGCGGTGTCGGTGGCGGCAAGTTGGTCGGTTGCGGCACCCCTGAAGACATCGCCGACATCGAGTTGTCGCATACCGGGGCGGCGTTGCGAGGCATTGGCCTCGGCAAGAAACGTCGCGCCAAGAAGGCCAAGGCCGTGCCGCGTCGCAAGAACATGCGCTTGCCGGCGCCGAGCAACATCGCCGTTCGTGGGGCGCGAACCCACAACTTGCAGGCGATCGATTGTGATGTGCCGATTGGCAAGTACACCGTCGTTACTGGGCCATCGGGATCGGGCAAGTCGAGTCTCGCCTTCGACACGATCTTCCAAGAGGGGCAGCGCCGTTTCCTTGAGAGCATGTCGACCTATGCGCGTCGCTTCCTTGGCCGCATGGACAAAGCGCCAGTCGATAGTCTTGACGGCATCGGACCGGCGATCGCTATCGACCAGAAGCGCACTTCGCGCAGTCCACGCTCGACGGTCGCAACGACCACCGAGATTCATGACTACCTGCGCCTGCTCTACGCGCGCGTCGGCCGCCATCACTGCCCGACGCACGAACATGAGTTGGTGGCGTGGTCGCCTACCAAGGCCGCCAGTCATCTGGTCACCGAGTTTGCCGGACAGCGCGCCAACGTGCTCGCACCGGTGACGTTGCCGACGGACCTGAAGGCCGCGGCGCGCAAGCAGTGGTTGGTCGCGCTGCTTGCCGATTGGCAACGCGCGGGTTTCGTTCGTGCGATCGTCGACGGCGCCGAAAAACGTCTCGACGAAGACTGGGGCAAGACGATGCCGAAGGAGCTCTTTTTGATCGTCGACCGTACGACGTTGAAAGACCGCAAGCGCCTGTCGGATGGCATTGAGCAAGCGCAAACCGCAGGCCGTACTCACTCTGGCCAGTTGGCGGCGGTGGTGCAGGTGCTGGACGCGCGGGGGAAGTCGACCCGCCATCGCTACGCCGCGGAGCCGAGTTGTGCCGACTGTGACTACCGCGCGCCGCGCGAGCCGCATCCGCGCTGGTTCTCGTTCAACCACCACAGCGGCGCCTGCGCGAACTGCCTTGGCCTCGGTCAGGTCGTGGTCTGCCCCGAGGACCTACTCGTCAATCACCCGAACAAGCCGGCCTTCAAGGGCGCGATCCAGCATCGTGGTGGCGCGTTCACGTTCTTGACCAGCACCCATGGCTACTACCACGAAGTTGCGACGGCGCTCGCCGAGCGTTTTGGCTTCGACCTGAGTTTGCCGTGGAAGAAGTTGCCGGCATCGGCACGCAAGCTGTTGCTGCGCGGCTCGGGCAGTGAGCGCTTTGAGGTCGTCTTCAAGAAGAACGACGCCGGTAAGAGGCGCGAGTGGCGGATGTCGGTGCCATGGAAGGGCTTGTCGAAGCAGGTCGAAGACTGGTTCCACGGGCGGGATAGCGAACACGCATCGCAGGATCGATTTGGCGCCGTCATGCGCAGCGAGATCTGTGAGCATTGCCATGGCGATCGACTGCAACCGGGACCGCGCAGTGTGCGGGTCGGGGGGGTGCGCCTGGCAGAGGTGCTGCGACAAACCGTTGACCAAGCCATTGCAACCGTCAAAGGTCTCAAGCTCAACAAGACCGAAGCCCGTATCGCTGCGGATGTCCTGAAGGAACTGCGGCACCGCCTGTCGTTCCTGTCGGAGACCGGTCTCGGCTACCTGACCCTTGAGCGCTCTGCTGCAACCCTGTCCGGCGGTGAAGCGCAGCGCATTCGATTGGCGACGCAGCTCGGCAACAAACTCGTTGGCGTTCTCTACGTTCTGGATGAGCCGACTGTCGGCTTGCACCCACGCGATACCGAGCGTTTGCTCAAGACCCTGCTCGAACTGCGCGACCTCGGCAACACGGTGTTGGCCGTCGAGCACGACGAAGTCATGGTGCGCTCAGCCGACCACGTTTTGGACATGGGCCCCGGCGCTGGAATTCACGGCGGCACCGTGGTCGCCGAAGGCCCCCCCGAGGTAATTGCCGCCAGCGACACCCTGACGGGCAGGTGGCTCAACAACACTCTGGGCATTGAAATCCGTAAGGGAGGCGATCGCCGCGCGCCCAGTGGTCATGTGAAACTTCGTGACATCGCCGTTCACAACTTGCAGCACGTCAACGTTGACATACCTCTCGGTGTCTTTGCCGCAATCACTGGTGTGTCGGGCTCGGGCAAGTCGTCGCTAATAATGGACGCCATGGTGCCATTGCTGGCCAAGAACGAACTCGATGTGGCCTGGCAAGATGAGCAGGATCGTCACTACCAGATGGTCGTCATCGACCAGACCGCGATCGGAACCTCACCGTCGAGCAACCCAGCGACCTATACGAAGGCATTTGGGCCGATTCGCGAGCTGTTTGCCGCGACGCCACTGGCGCGCCAGAAGGGCTTTGCCCCGGGACGCTTCTCGTTCCACGTTGCCGTTGGGCGTTGTGCCGCGTGCGAAGGCAAGGGCCAGATCCAGGTGGAGATGCACTTCCTTGCCGACGTCTGGGTCACCTGTGAGATTTGCCGGGGCCGGCGCTACAACCAGGAGACGCTCAGCGTCGAGTATCGCGGCAAGAACATTGCGCAGGTGTTGGCGATGGACGTCGACGAAGCGGCACAGTTCTTCGGCAACCACAAGAAGATCCTGCGACCGCTGCAACTGTTGCACGACGTAGGCCTTGGCTACCTGACCCTGGGCCAGCCCGCGAATACGTTCTCGGGTGGCGAAGCGCAGCGCATCAAGCTCGTGTCCGAATTGGCGCGCCGGCCAAGCAGCCACACCATCTACGTGCTCGATGAACCGACGACGGGCCTGCACGCCGACGATGTGCAGAAGCTGCTGGCGGTGCTAGAACGCCTGATCGAACGCGGCGACTCCGTCATCGTGATTGAACACCACCTTGACGTGATTGCCGCGGCTGACCGCGTGCTTGAGATGGGACCAGAAGCTGGCGCCGATGGCGGTCTCGTGGTCGCCGAAGGTACGCCAGAGCAAATCGCGAGAACTCGCGGCAGCCACACCGGTCGCTTCCTGGCGACGCACCTCGCAGCCCTTCGCAAGACCCCTTGCAGGGTCCCTCCGAAGGCATCGCCCAAGACGACCCGCAAGGTCACCAAAAAAACGACTCGCGTGAAAAGGGCAGCAAGCAAGAAGAAGACAGCACGCAAGCAGGAGGTGCTCGGATGAGCGAACCACCGCTGATTGTACAGGCTGATGGTGCCGTGCTGTTGGAGACCCAGCATCCAGAATACGAACGCGCTCGCGAACGGCTCGCACGCTTTGCCGAACTTGAGAAGTCGCCGGAGTACGTGCACTTCTACCGAATCACTCCGATCAGCATCTGGAATGCTGCGGCGCTCGGGGTAACCGTCGAGCAAGTGATTCCGTGGATGGAAGAAAACGCGCGTTTCCCGGTTGCGAAGGAAGTCACTGAGCGCATCGCCGAGTGGTTTCGCCGTTACGGCATGATGCGTCTCGAAAAGGCGAGCGGGGGTCGACTGCAACTGCACTGCGGCGAACAAGACGTGCTCAAAGAGATGATCGAGCACCCAACCGTCGAAGAGATTGTCGAGGTCGCCGACGACGGACGCGTCTTCTTGCCGGCGCTACGCCGCGGCGATCTGAAGCAGGCGTTGGTGCGGCTCGGCTACCCGGTTGATGATCGCGGTGGCTACCAGAGCGGCGCCACGATGGACTTTGGGCTCGTCTGCGATGACTCTTTTCAGTTGCGCGACTACCAACGAGAGGCCGCGGCAGCGTTCCACATGGGGGGCAGCGACCTCGGCGGTTGCGGTGTGATTGTATTGCCGTGCGGCGCCGGAAAAACCGTAGTCGGCATTGCCGTGATGGACCTGCTGCAGACCAATACGCTGGTTCTGACAACCAACACGATTGCCGTGCGCCAGTGGCTACGCGAGATCCTTGCCAAGACGTCGCTGACCACAGAGTATGTCGGCGAATACACCGGCGAACACAAGAACATCCGCCCGGTGACGGTCGCGACTTACCAGATCCTGACGCATCGACGCGGCAAACTCGACGCGTTCACGCACCTCAGCCTGTTCGATCGCGGTGCGTTCGGCTTGATCATCTACGACGAAGTACACTTGTTGCCGGCACCGGTGTTCCGCGCTACGGCCGGCATCCAGGCTCGCCGTCGCCTCGGTTTGACGGCAACGCTCGTGCGCGAAGATGGCCGACAGGACGAAGTGTTCTCGCTGATCGGGCCCAAGCGCTACGAACTGCCGTGGAAGCACCTGGAAGGCCTGGGCTTCTTGGCGGTCGCCCGTTGCTATGAAGTGCGTGTGCAGCTCAGCGAAGAGCGCCAGCAGCGCTACGCAGCCGCCACCGCACGCCACCAGATCCGGATCGCCGCCGACAATGAGCAGAAGATCGACGTGGTCGGCGTTTTGCTCCGACAACACAAGGACGATCGCGTGTTGGTGATTGGCCAATACCTCGAACAGCTGCGTCATCTGGCGGTTGTGTTCGACTTGCCGCTGATCACGGGGCAGACCAACAACGCCGAACGCGACCGACTCTACTCTGCGTTTCGTGAGGGCAAGGTGCCGCACCTGATCGTCAGCAAGGTCGGTAACTTCGCGGTCGACCTACCGGACGCCAATGTGGCCATCCAGATCTCGGGCACGTTCGGCAGCCGGCAAGAAGAAGCGCAGCGACTCGGCCGGGTGCTGCGGCCAAAGGCTGATGACGGCAACGCCACCTTCTACACGTTGGTTTCAGCCGATACGCGTGAACAGGAGTTCGCCAAGAAGCGCCAGCTATTCCTGACCGAACAGGGCTACTCCTATCAGATCGTGGGGGCCGGGGAACTGGGCGAGAACGGTACGTTGGGCAAGGGGGTGTCGGCATGAGCCGCCTGAGTCTGCGTGTCTTGCTGCGCGGTTGCAGCGCAGACGTGTTGCAGGAATGCCTGCACAGCTGGGGGTCGCCTTCCCAAACCGTCAAGCCACAACTTGGCCAGGCCAGCTCGGCGATGGAAGACGAGGCCAAGGTCCTGCAACGCATTGGCATGTTGCCGCGCAAGTTGCAGGACTTGCTCGAGACGTTCTTCGCCGATGACGGCTCGGTGCGCACCGTCCAGGACTTGTTCACCGACATTGGCAAGAACTTCAAGAGCCGATTCGACCTCGAAGCCTCGCTCGCTGCGCTGCATCGCGAGGCGTTCTTGTGGCCGGTCAAGGACAAGCGATGGGCGCACTTTGACAGTCCGGCGTGGGGCGCACCAAGTGAGCTCGTCGAGTGCGTGCGGCAATACCGCGAACGGCGCGAACGGCAACTGCCCGACACGCTGACGTTGCAGGGCTTCCTCGAGGCCCGCTTCTTCAAGAAGAACAAGGACGCGAGTAGCACGAACAAGGCCAAGGAGAAGGCGGCCGACCACGCGCGCAAGATCTACAAGCTCTACACGCTGGAGAGCGCGATGGACCAGCGCCTCAACAAGCTGCCGGAGCACGTGCGCACGCTAGTGGACACAACGCTGCACACGCACGGCGGCATTGCGTCCTGGACGGAGCTGACCCAGGAAGTGGAGCTGAAATCGCCGCCCGATCTCGACTTCCTCGGCAAGAGTCTCGAGGAGTCGATGCTCGGCACGACCGCCAACCTCGACCTGGCCCGCGTCGGCATCCAGCCGTACGAACAGGGGGTCATCGTCTTCCACGAAGTCGCGTTGTGGGCGATCCGCAAGCGCGGCGAAGAGCACCGTCCGTCGGTCGAGCAGGAGCTCGGCGCGAGCAGTGACCTCGCCAGCAACACCTGCCGATTCTTGCGTGAACTGCAACAGAGCAAGGTTTTGTTCACCGCCGAAGGCGAACTGTTCAAGGCGTCGGCCAAACGCATCGCCGGCACGCTGTTGCCGATCCCAGGCGGCTTCCTGCCATCCGATGCGATGCTCCAGACGATCTTCCGGTTCTGCCTGCAGCGCCGCTTGATCGACCGTCGCGGCGAACGCTCACTGCGACCAACCAAGGCCGGCGGCCAATTCGAACGCGCCAGCCTGTCCGATCAGATCAAATTGCTGCTCAGCCATTTTGTCGAAGATCGCACCTTGCCGGGGGAACCGTATCACCACACGCGCATGCGCCGTGTGCTACTTCGCCTGCTACGTCGTGCCGAGCCGCTGCTGTGGCAGGACGCTTCGGTGCTACCGTTCTTGGCCCGCAACGCCTACTTGTCGCAGCTCGACACCCGGGCAGCCGAAGAGTTCTTCGCAGCGCGCTTCCAAGGTGGTGCCTACACGCCGAGTGAGTCGCTGCAGCAGATGTGCTGGAACCTGCTGATCTGGATCAAGAAGCGCCTGTTCCCGCTCGGCCTGGTCGAGATCGGCCTGCACGGTGGCCGCGTCAGTGCGCTGCGCTTGTCGCGTCTGGGGGCAGAACTGCTCGACGCCGAGCCAGCGGGCAAGGTTGGCGGCACTCGTTGCTCAGTGATCGTGCAGCCGGACTTCGAGATCCTCGTATTCCCCGGCGACGATGTGCACGAAGTCCTGCACTTGTTTGATCGCTTCGCCAGGCGGATCAAGAGCGATCATGTGTTCCAGTTCCGGATCGATCGCGAGAGTATCAATACGGGACTCGATGACGGTCTAAGCGGAGCCCAGATCGTACAAGAGCTTACCGACCGGGCCCGAGTGCCCATTCCCCAGAACGTGGTCTACAGCCTCGAGGATTGGGCCCAAAACCCGCGGTCGTGAGACACCGCGCGGGCGCCATTGGGTCGACGGAGCCGCTTGATAGCATTCTTTTTACTGCGGCCCGCAGCATGGCCGATGGTATCTGTTCGCTGCACGCTGTCGCCCTCACTCGATGCCTACCCCTAGCTTGAACCCTGCGCCTGAGATCCTCGTAATTGGCGCAGGCCCTGCCGGACTCGCCTGTGCGATGGAGCTTTCACGCAAAGGCAAGAGTTGCTCCGTGATCGAGCGAGACCACCAGGTCGGCGGCCTGGCCCAAACGATCACCATCAAAGAGGGCGACAAGACCTTCTTGACGGACATCGGTCCGCACCGATTCTTCTCGAAGAATCAGTACCTCTACGACTTCATCGAGGACCTGCTGCAAGAAGAGTGGCGGCGTGTACCGCGCCTGACGCGGCAGTTCGTTGATGGCAAATACTACAACTACCCCGTCAACTTCGGTCAGGTCGTTCGCAACCTGGGACTGTGGAAGAGTGCACGCATTGGCTTCGACTACGTCCTAGCACGTCTGCGCTACGACGTGTTCAAGAAGCCGATGCGCACCTTTGAGGACTACGTCGTCGCGAACTTCGGCCGCGCACTGGCCGAGTTCTCGATGATCAACTACTCGGAGAAGATCTGGGGCATCCCGTGCGCCGACATCCATCCGGACTGGGCAAAGCAACGCATCAGCGGCCTCAATCTGTGGAGCGTGCTGAAGAACGCTATTGGCCTCGGTGGCAAGAAGGGACCGAAGTCGCTGGTCGACGAGTTCTACTACCCGCAGTTCGGCACCGGCCGAATCTACGAAGAGATCGCCAAGCATCTCATTGAGAGCGGTACCGAGATCAAGACCAACAGTGAACCGGTCGCGATTCGCCACGACGGCAAGCGCGTACTCGAGGTAGACATCAAGACGCCGGAAGGCATGCAAACGATCAAGCCGCAGCACGTCGTTGAGTCCGTGCCGTTGACTGCGTTCCTCGACCTCCTGGATCCCAAGCCACCAGAAGAAGTGATGCAGGCCGCGAGCAACCTGCGCTGGCGCAACCAAGTCTACTTGTTCCTGACGATCAACAAGGAACAGATCACAGAGGACAACTGGATCTACTTCCCTGAGAAGGACATCCCGTTCGGCCGCACGAGCGAGATGAAGAACTTCAGTCCCGACATGTGCCCCGAGGGCATGACGTCGTTCTTCATCGAGTTCTTCACCTTCGAAGAGGACGAAATCTGGACGATGCCGAAGGAGAAGCTGCTCGAAATGGTGATGCCCTACTTCGAGAAGTGGGGGTTCTTCACCAAGGACGACATCCGGCAGAGCTACCTGATGAAGCGCAGCCACGTCTATCCGGTCTATGACACGACGTACAAGGGCAACGTCGAGAAGATCCGCGAGTATCTCGACGGCATTGAGAACCTGATCTACGTCGGTCGTCCCGGGCGCTTCCGCTACACCAACCAGGACCACAGCCTGGAAATGGGCATCATCGCGAGCCGCATGATCCTCGAAGGCCGCCGCTATGACATGGACAGCGTCGGAGCCGAGAACGAGTACTTCGAGAAGGGCCCGATCTACGAGAAGCGCATCTAACTGCGCTGCTGGCGCTCGCAGCGTAAGTTGGGTTCTGGTCTGCTAGGCAACCCATGCTCGACCCTACCCGGCAGAAACCACAGGCCGATCCCCGGTTGCGTCTGATCTTGGTGACCGATGGCTTCGGCGATCCTGGTCGCGTCGAAGAGATCGTCAGGCAGGCCACACTCGGTGGCGTGCGCTGTGTGCAATTGCGCGAGGGCAAGTGGTCGGCCCGCGCCATGCTGCGCGCGTGCGATACGTTGCGGCCCATACTGGAGTCAGTCGACGGCTTGTTGCTGGTCAACGACCGGGTCGATGTTGCCGCAACCCGCCGGGCGCACGGTGTGCAGATTGGCCATCGCTCGCTACCACCCGAGCTAGCCCGCCAAATACTCTGTCCGGAAAGCGTGCTCGGCTATTCTGCACATGACGAGGAAGAACTGAGCGCCGCCGGCAAGCACGGCTGCGACTTCGCGCTGCTGTCGCCAGTCTGGCCGACCACCAGCAAACCCAACTCAGCATTCCTCGGCCCAGAGCGCGCCGGCCAGCTAACAGCGGCCGCGCCGCTGCCAGTGATCTGGCTGGGTGGCGTCAACGTCGAGACGATACGCCAGATCGTCGATGTGCCGCCAAACGAGCGACCGGTCGGCGTCGCGGTGCGCAGTGCCATCATGCTCACCAAGGATCCGCAGCAGGCCGCACAGGACCTGTTGGCGGCGCTACCCGTCGCCTGATTGCTCGCGAGCCCCAGTCTTTCGCGCGCCGCCTTTACCCAACGGCATCAAACCGTGATGCTGCGAGCATGGCCGTTTCCGGCACCGTACCCAGCTCCCAACCCAAGCGCGTGCAGCTGACCGACGTCGCGCGCTGGGTGCGCCGTGTCACCTTGGTTATGGCGGTCGTCGCTGGCACTTGGTTTTTCTTACAGTTTGGTACGCGGTGGGTGCCGGCAGGTATGTACACCGTGCCCGAGATCCCACCTGGTTCTTGGCTCATCATGGATCGATGGTGCTCCGGCCTGCGGGTCGGCAGCGACGTCTTCATCGAAACACCAGATGGCGAAGTCCTGTCCCGCGTCAGCGAATTGCGCGACGGCAAGGTCTTCATCAAGCATCCAACTCCAGGTTCCAGTATCGGCGATTCGACGAAGTTCGGTGGCTTGCCTCGCGACAACGTGAAGGCCGTGATCATTGTCGTCTTCCAACCCGAGTAGCAGTAGGCGGCATGGCATCCGAACGCGAACTGACGGCACGATTGGCGGGCTTCTTTCCCAGGCACCGCGATGTTGTGGTTGGCATCGGCGACGACGCTGCGGTCGTGCGCCACCGCCATGACCGGGTCGTGCTGTGTTGTGATCCGGTCGTGCAGGGAGTGCACTTTGAAGCCCAGACGAAACCGTCGCTGATCGGCAAGAAGGCCGTCAACCGCAACCTGTCGGACCTGGCTGCGATGGGAGCCTTAGCCGATTGGTTGCTGGTTTCGTTGGTCGTACCGAAAT
>JAPYTD010000116.1 GCA_029936315.1 Planctomycetota bacterium
CTGCCGCGAGACCGCGCGCAGCCGACTGCTTTGCCTTGGCCAGGCCCGCGACGGCGTTGCTGGCCCGCGCCGAACCAAGATCCTGAGCGGTGAGAGCGCAACCGAGAACGAGGGCAAAGCACGAGGCAGCGACGATCTTGAAGACCATTGTGGAGACTCCTTCACCTATGATCGCGGTAGGACCGCCGATCTTCAAGCAGGCCTTGGCGACGGGATTTGATCCAAGGGTGCTGAGCGGTCACAAGGCGAACAGCCGTAAGGAGTTCTTCTTCGCCACTCCTGCCGATGCCGTTGCATGGGGTCGCACTCAGGCTCCAATGCGCGCGACATATCGTAGTCGCAATCTCTCTTCAGGGAGTGAGCGTCTGAAGTTAGGATCGGAAGACCATGAAAGGCCTACTACTACTTCTCGCGCTAGCGTCGTACGGCATCAGCGGCTGGCTCCTATACGGGAGTTACGTTTCTGAAGACGATGCCCTCCGTAGCACTGGACTGTGTGGCATTCTGTTTGGGACCTCGCTTCTACTCGGCAGCGCTGCTTACAGCATATCTGACGCAATTCATCGTCTAAGAGAGTCGCTAGAAGGCCGGCAGTAGGAGTCGCCGAAGCACTAGGCATAGCCGTATTTCTTCCACCTCCTATCCAATGGGGTGTAGGTGATTCAAAGTGCGGCTCGGTAATGAAGGAGTTACGGGCTCAGGAAACCCAGCATCGTGCAGCGGCCGCAACTCTTCCTTCTTGCCCGCATAGATCGCAGCCAGCGGATCGCTGCCGTCACTGTGGCCGCCGCGCGCAGCGGATGCAGCACCCGCACCAGTCTGCTCGGCGCGATACATCGCCACGACCGTATTGGCGTCGCCATGCCCCATGGACAGTTCACTCTTGAGGAACTTGACCATCTCGCCGTGCTTCTCAAGCTTGGTCTTTTTGAGAACGGCAAACAGCTGCTTCAGCGTCTTGCCGGTGCGCGTCTCGATGTTGGCCAGCTGCGTCTGCAACGCTTTCTCGGTGGAACTCATGTCGCTATCGAACACGACAAGCAGCCCCACCGGAAGTCGCCGTCACTCGATCCGGATCACGACCTGGCCACCGCCGGTTGCCGGCACGGTCAACTTGGCGTAGCCCTTGCGTTTGTGCCACGAGACGATCTCGAGTTCGAGGCGCCCCGGTGGCAGCGACCGCGAGAACTCCATGCGATCCTGGAACAGGCCGCCGAACCCGTAGTTGAGGCTGCCTTCGAAGACGACGCGTCCATTCAGGTGCGCTTTGAGGTCGCCGCTCCACGCACTGGAGTTGCGCGGGTAGTCGTGCGGCAACTGCACCACCAACTTGCTGGCCTTGTGCGGAACAAACGCCACGTCGGCACGCACCTCCGGCTTCATGAGCACAACCTTTAGCGGTGGTGCCCACGTCGTGCCCGTACGCCCTGTCACTTCGTAGTTGCCGTGGTAGAGGATGTCCGACCTCCAGGTTCCGTCGTCTTGCTTGCGCAACCACTTCCGGTGACCGGACGCACTGGTGAGTTGCATCCGCAGCCCCTTGCTACCAGCAACCGCCTTGGGAACAGTCACGATGATGCGCCCTGTAGCCGGGATCTCGATGAGCCCCAGCTCCATGACTGGCTGCGGACCAACGGCTACCGTCGGCAACGAGAACTTGGGCCGCCCCGGCATCGACACGTAAGCATGCCTGCGTCCGGCTGGGATGTCTTCGAACCGGAACGTGCCAGTTGCGTCGACTTCCGCATCAGGACCAAACTGCCCGTCCAGGTCACCATAGATCCGAACCGTTGCCTTGGTGATCGGCGCACCCTCCGAATCCACGAGCTGGCCGGTGACGCGATGGAGTGAGTTCGCCGAAGCTGGCACGTGCACTTCGTGCTCGACGCCAACGATCAGCGGCGGCGTTATCAGGCTTGGTATCCGGCCGAAGTCCGCATACGGCTTGTCGCTCTTACCCTGCGGCTTGTACATCGCCAGGCGGCAGTAGGTCCCCGGCGCGAAGAAGAACCCGGTCATGCTTTCCAACAGGCGTCCGTCGGGGCCCGTATTCATCCCGGCATCGATCCAGTTTTGACCGTCAGGAATCACCGCCACCCGCCAGCCGGACAGCGGCTTGCCTTGTGAATCGAGCAATCGCAGACTCATCAGCTGCAGCGCCGAACGCACAGGCATCCACTCATGGGTTTCGCCCTCGGCAACCGTCACGACCTTCGTCTCGACGTGGTCCGACTCGAGTGCGTAGGTTCCGGGCAACAGCCCCTCCATCACGAACTTGCCGCCAGCCCCAGACGTGGTCCAGGTTTCCAAGAACGGCAAACCGTGGATCGCCTCAGGTCGATCACGCGCAACCAGGTTGGTGCCTGCCCAAGTCTGGCCCGTCTGGCTCTTGAGCGTTCCGATGATGCGCGCGCCGCGTGTCAGGCGCAACTCGACGTTGATCGTGCCTCTGCCGTCGTGCGCAAACCGGACCTGGCCGCGCCGCATCACCTTGTCGTGATGCATGCCAACGATTACATGCCGACCGCCAGAGAGCGTGCCGATCTCAAAGGTGCCGTCCTCACCGGCAATCAAGAACTGCGGCTGCTTCGGCCGCCCCCGGAGTTGCACCAACGCCAACTGCGCATTGGCGACTGGCTCACCCTTTTCGTCGACCACGGTACCGCGAACCCGGTGCCCGGCCTTTGCCAGCGTCAGCGTCTTCTCCGCCACTTCGCCGATCTTGCCAGCGACATTCTGAAGCGGCGAAGGCTGGTAGCCATCCGCCCACACCCGCACCGAAGCCTTCCGCGCCGGAACGTGCGAACGAACAAACCGGCCGTTCGCATCCGTCTTGCCGATCGTCGTCAGCATCGTGCGACCAGCGGTGAATCCATGCGCACTCTCAATGGTCGCACCGGCAACTGGCTTGCCAGCCGCATCGACAACCTTGAGATCGAGCGTCATACCGTCTTTGATCTCAATACGGCTCTTGACCACGCGCGGGCGACGCCCGCCCAAGTTCCAAGAGACGTAGGTGCGTTCATTCGTACCGATTGCATAGATCTCGTGGAGCCCTGGCCACGGCAGGTACAGATTCAGGCGACCTCGCGCGTCGGTCTGCCACGTTTTCAAGCCACCGTTCAGGAAGACCCCGACCGGCACGTTGCCCGCCGGCTTGCCACCGACGTAAACAACCTTGAGCGCGATGCGCTGCAGGTTCGGATCGATTGGCGCTTTCGGCGCGGGCTTCACCTGAACCACAGGTAGCTCCGGCTCACCTTCTGCAACCAACTCCCGTTCAAGGTCCGAGTCGACACTCGCACGCTCCACCACCTGCTGCGGATCCGCGGTCGCAACACCAGCAGGTGGTGCAACCGACGGCCCCGACGAAAGCGAACTCAGAACAGACAGAACCACCGTCACACTTGCAGCAATCATCGCGTAGAGCCTCCAACCAGTTAGAACAAACGACGACGATGCGACCGCGACTGCTGGCAACGTGGCGAGCACGTTGCTGCGAACGGATGCGAGAATAGGACCCGGAGTCAGCATCATGCCGAGCGCGGCGGCGGTGAACCCTGCGGGCAACAGCGCCCGCAGTCGATCCATGCCGCGCACGATCTGCGTGCGCACTGTGCCGGCCGGCCGACCTAGTGCTTCGCCGATCTCCGCCGCGGACAATCCGTGCTGCAGGTGCAGCACAATCGCCTCGCGGAACGGCGAAGGCAGTTCTTTCATGGCTGCCAACGCCGCCGATCCAAACTCCGCAAGCTGCACGTCGACAACCGGAGAATCCGTCGCCGCCAAGCCCGCTTGCGAAACATCCACTCCCCGTTGCCGCACCGTGCGGCGTCGCTCCTTGCGAACGTGATTCGCCAAGATGCCGAGCAGCCAAGGTCGCACGTCACGCTCGGTGTCGTACGAATCGGACTTCTCGATCGCCGTCAGGAACGTGGCCTGCAGCGCATCTTGGGTCAGTTCGCGATCGCCGTTGCTGAGGTGGCCCGCAACGCGCAGCAACTCGGCTGCCGTCGCATCGAACACCTTGCCCAATAGGCGCGGGTCACGCGTCTCTTGGAAGCGGCGAAAGCAGCGATTCTCTGAGGATCGGGTCATCGTCACTGGCTACTGCCACGCGGCAGCTGCTGTGCGCCCGTTATTCTGCACAAAAAAAGCCGTCGGTTGGCCAGCCAACTGATGCCTTGGTTGTTGGCGGCCAGTTCATGGATGTTGAATAGACTCCAATCGCGTCAGAAATGTCGCAGGGGCTACATCATCACGCCTCCTGTCGACACCGTTCTCATGCCGGTTCGACTTGCCGGATGCAGGCTCCTGCCTGCCCAGTCTTGCCGCCACCGAACAACCTCGTATGGCTGCAGCTGCCGTGGCAAGAGGCCCAGAAGACAAGCCGGAGTTTCGTGCGGGTTGTCCTTGTTGAAGCGGCGCCGCACGTAGGGTGTAGGTGATTCAAAGTGCGGCTCGGTAATGAAGGAGTTACGGGCTCAGGAAACCCAGCTCAAGGCCGACCTTGCCACTGCCTACAGCGAGTGGGAAAACTGGCAGTAGTCAGGATCGATCGCGTGGATCGCGGCAGCGACGGCACGCATTCGCAATAATCCGTTGCCCAGATCGTCTGATCGCCGCAATCCCCTGCCCAGCCCCATAACGTGGGCACCATCCAGGCACCCGGCCAAGATCCGGGCAAAAACGCCATGAAGCGAAGCTACCTCGCCACCCTCACCCTCTCGCTGTCCCTGCTGCCAGCACAAGGCCCGGCGTTCGTGCCGAAGCACCAGCCGCTGATCAGCATCCGCGCCGACCAGGTGCCGACGATCCTGAAGCAGTGGCCGGAGACGGCGCTCGGCAGGCTGTTAGCGGACGAGGATGCGTTGCACGCAGCCGAACTCGGCAAGCGCTACACCTACAACATGATCAGGCGCCAGCACGCGCTCACGCTGGCAGCAGGCGCGATCGAACTACCCGGCGACATGCAACCCCATTTGGCCTCAAGCATATACCGGGTGCAGGAGTTTGAGATCTGGCGAATGCTCGAGCAGCCGGCCCAAGAGGTCCAGTCTGTCGAGCTGACTCTCCACGCCGATCCCGAACTGGGCACGAGGGCGTATCCGCGGATTCTGAGGACGATGTCGTGCCAGCCGCGGTTCGAGGGGCGCTGGACCCAGCAGTTCGACGACGAGGCGCAAGCACGCACCAAGTCCCGTCTGTTCGAGCCAGTCGAGGACGCCAAGATCGACGGCTTCCCCTCGTACGCGTTCGCCGTTCCCGAACGCGAACTCGCCAACGGTCGCAGCATGATCGCACCGCAGCAGTGGATGCTGCACCTGCCCGGCCGCTTCATCTATGGCTGCGGCATACCTGAGGAGCTGGGCAAGATCGACGCCGGGCCCGTGCGCACTGACGCCGAGATCTGCCTCGAGATGGACCTCGAGACATTCGTCGAGATGTTCCAGAAGACGGGTCGCGGGATCCCGAGGGATTTCCAGGCGCTGGGCTTCGACAAGCTCAAGCGGCTCAAGTGGAGCGGGCACTTCGCCGGCGAACTGCTTGTCGACGTCTTGGACATCGAGCTCAACGGCGAGCCCAGCGGTCTGGTCGCGGCGGTGCTGCAGAGCAAGGCCCAACCGCCGGCCCAGGAGCTGCCCAAGGGCGCGCTGGTACAGTTGCGGGCGGCGGTCGACCTCGAGACCGCGCTGACGGAGCTGGCGCACATTGACAACGACTTCGAGCTGCCTGTGGGCATCACCAAGCAAGTGCTGGCGGCGTTCGACGGTGGCTTCGCCATCGCATGCTGCGCGCCGCAGCTCGGCGGGCTGATCCCGCGCCTGTTCGCGACCGTCAACATCAAGGACGGCAAGGCGTTGGACGGGCTGCTGGCGATGCTCGTCAGCGACGAGTTGCCCGTGAAGAAAGTCAAGTTCGGTGACGTCGAGGTGACCACGCTGAAGATCCCGGGCGCGCCGCAGGGGCTACAGCCAGCCTGGTGCCGCGTTGGCGACAAGCTGCACATCGCCGAGTCAGCGCGCAGCATGCGCTCGTTCCTCAAGGCACAGAAGGGCGACGCGGTCGCGATGGACGTCGACGAGATGGAAGCGCCGGCCGGTGCTGGCGAGCTGCTGACGAACATCGACCTGCGCTATGACGGCGCCGCGATCTACGAGAGCTTCTACGAGCTCTGGCTGCCCCTCTTCGAGATTAGTGGCGCCTCTGACCTGCCGGCGCCGGTCCGTCGCCGCGACCTGCCCGAGCCAGACATCGTCGCCGAGTTCCTCGGCAAGGGCCGCGGCGTGCTGCGCCGCGACGGCGACCGCTACTCGCTGATCCAGCAAAGCGCCACCGGCGGCCTCGAGACTACCGCGCTGTTGTTCACGTGGAGCACGATGCTCAGTCAACAGATGACCGACTGGACGATCGAGCAATACTCGCTGATGGTGGCGCGAACGAAGCTCGAGAAGGTCTACGAGAAGTTGGAGCGCTTCAAGAACCGCGAGCAACGCTGGCCCAAGGACCTGGCAGAACTGTACACAGCCGAGCAACTCCCAGACGACGCGCTGCTGATGCCGGCCGACGACCTGGCCGAGCAGGTCACCCTGCAAGGTGGCCGCGTCGTGCGCTCGTCGTTCCGCTACTTCCCGGCGCCGGTCCAGATCAATGGCCTGCGGGGTGCCCAGAAGGTGCTGCTGATCGAGGTCCGCCCGCACCGCTCCAACCGCGCAATCCTCGACGTCTCTGGCACCATGCCCGATTGGTACGGCAGCGAAAGCCGCTGGCCGATCGATCAGTTCGGCAAGGGCAGCTCCTCATTCAACACGCCTGTGCCGGTCGACGCCGGACGCGAAGACCGCTAGATCGCGTCCGCCAGGCGCGCTGACGATCAAGCTGCTTGATCAGGAGGCGCCGAGGTCTTGGCCGAAGGTCTCTTGCGCCACTTTAGAGCCGCTGCCAGACAACTGGCTCAACCAAGGTAGGTCGGACCGCGCAACCTCAGTCGCGGGTCCAGCCAGTTGGCGCGCGGCTCAGTTGCCGCTGCCAACGGTGATCTCGAGCGCGTTCGATGTGCCGATTGGCAGGCCGAAGCCCGTTAAAGCGAGGTCCCACGCGGCCACCTGGGCCGAGACCATCGCACCGGAGAGTGACGGGTTGGCTGGAATCGACAGTGGCGAAGTGCCGGTCCCGGTTGGGCTGGCGATCGCTGACGTGATGTCCAGCGGCAGGAAGTAGAGCAGTGCGCACGCTGGCGCACCGGGCACTGCGATGCCGGTCTGGCTGGTGACCGGCCCGCCGGTCAGCGCCCAGAAGATGAAGCTCGGCGTCGGGCAGTTGCTGGCGGTCAGCTCGAAGCTGGTGTTGCCGACCACCGGCAAGCCACCGGCCGTGCCGATCTCCGGCACACCGACCGTTGTTGCGCAACCGATGCCGAACGACGACACGTCCGCTTCGAACGTGACGAACGCGCCAAGCGAGACCTCGAAACCGCCGTTCTGCGCGATGATCGCCGCCGAGCCTTCGCCGACGGCCGTTACCACGCCCTCGGACGAGACCGTCGCGATTAACGGGTCGCTGGTCAGGTAGGTCGTGCCGAGAGCCGACGGCGTGACGTTGCGATTGATGCCATCACTGAAGTTGCCCATGACGGTGACTGCGCCTTCCTGGCCGGGCTTGCTGAGATACATGCGGTCGGAGAACAGTTCGATGTCGTTCAGCGTCGCAACCAGGTTGACCGGGAACGTCAACGTGTCCGCCGGTGCGACTTCGTTCTGGTCGTTGATAGCGATCGCCGTGACGACGAACTCACCGATCGCCTCGGGTGGTACGGTCAACGTCACCGAGAAAGGAGCGGTGTCGTCCGAGACGAACTCCTGTGATGACGCCATGAACAGTACCGAGTCGGGCATGAAGCCACCGAACGGCGCGACGTCGATGGTGACCATGGCGCCTGGGTTGACCGTGCTCGACGTCGTCGTGAACGAGATGCCTTGACCTGGCGGCGCGGGCGTCGGTCCACCGAGGTCGTCGTCGTCCGGTGGGTTGAGGTTGGGAGCAGGCACAATGGCCGCGTAGTCGACGCCGCCCGTGGCCGCGTTCAGCAGCGCGATGCAGCGGGCCGCGGCCGGTGCGTGCGACGTGACCGACGTGTGGATCGAGCCGAGGCCACCGAACACGGTCGTGTTGGCTGCCGGCAGTCCGCCCTCCTGGCTCGCTCGCAGCACGATGAAGTCGTGATCCTGGAAGCGATACACGGCGGCCGTGGTCGCGAAGCTCAGCACGTTCAGCAGCCGGAACAGGGCGTTGAAGGGCGGTGGCGACAGGGCTGCAGCGACTCCGAAGCCGACGTCGGCGACGCCGATCGCTTGCGAGCCGCCGATACCGACGATGGCGTGGGTCTGGACGGCCGTGGCCCCGATCGCCCGCAGTGCGGTGCTGCCTTCGGCCAGATCGTCGACGGAGCCGCCGACCACGGTCATGCCGAGCCGCTCCATGCCGATGACCAGCAGATCGCCGATGAAGAACGTGCCGCGGATGCTGACCAGGATGTTCGCCATCGGACTGCCCCAGTGCGGCGTGTTGACGGTGACCAGCTTGTGCAGGTCACCACTGCCGAAGTTGTCCGGACGAATCCAGAACCCGGTCGCGGCGAACGAGCGCGCCAGGAGGCTGCCCATGCTGTGACCGATCCAGTCGAGCTGCACCGACGCGATGCCGCGGCGGTTCTTGGCGCCGCGTGCCTCGCGGGAGGCGCGCCGCACCTGGAAGCGGTTGATCGAGATCCGTCCACCGTTGTTGTTCGAGTAGTCGACGCGGTTGAAGTCCCAACGCGCGTCGCCAATCAGCGGCGCAAAACCGCCCCAGGTCGCCGGACCGGACCACAGCCCGTGGCACAGCACGACCGGCGGCCGCTCGATGATCAACGTCGCCGTGCTCATCTGCGGCGGGCCGACCTGTGGCGTGTAGGTGATGTCGAGTACCAGATTGCGCGAGCGCGCGTTCGCGTCGGCCGGTGTGCCGGCGCGCACGAAGTCGAGAGGTGCTCGGTAGACTGCGAACGCCTTGTCACCCTGCGGCGTATTCACCGAGTTGACCTGCAGCAGGCCGCCCTGCGGTGCTGCGCCCGGGTTGCCGAGCGCGCCAGATTCGGTCGCGTTGACGAAGTTCTGGATGCTGAAATCAACCGTGCCCGGAGCAGGCAGGTTCATGCGCAGCAACAGGCGGGCGGTGCCGTCGGCGCAGATGCCAACGCGCGCCTCGCCGCCCTGGGCGAGCGTGTTCGAGTTGTTGGTCAGGTCGTTGCCCTGCCGGAACTGGTCGTCGTCGCCGTCGAGAATCTCGAGGTTGCTGAACTGCAGGTTGTCGACGAGCACCGCCGAGTCGAGGATGTCGTCGCCGAAGTCGGCGATGCCGAACACGATCGTCACGGAGGTTCCGGGCATCACCGCACCACTGGCCGAAAACCAGTCGGTCAGGCCAGCATCCGGCAAGCCACCTGGAAAGGAGGTGTTCACGCCCGTCGGGTCCGGCGTGAAGATGTCGAAGCCGGTGCCGCCGGCGATCGACGTGAACGCGGGGAAGAAGCTGGCGCTGTCGACTTCGACCGCATTGCCGGCGCCGTCAACGGCCAATTGCTGGGTGCCGGTCGGCGTCGTCAGCGCGGCGGTAAACGTGTCGTTGAATCCCGCCAGCACGTAGTCGGGGAACTCGGCCGAGAAGAAGCGGAAGTCGAACGACAGCGTGGTTGCGCTCGGCGGCACGGTGAGCGTCAGACTGACGGTCGCGGTGTCGTTGCCGAGCGGGCCGCCGAAGTTGCCGAAGCCAGTGCCGGGCTCGGGCATGCTCGTGCCGGCGACGCCGCTCGACAGCAGCACGAAGTCGTTGCCGGCGCGCGGCGAGATGATGCCGAGGTTGTTGAGCACGGCGATCTGCGACGGATCGCCGGTCGTCGTCGTCGACGTCGAGACGCCCGGTGGCAAGTCCAACGCGGCTTCGATCCCGGGCCCGGACGGCAGGTCGGTGGACGGCACCGGCAAGCCGCTGATCTGCGCGGCGATGGCCGCACGTTGGGCAAGTTCTTGGGGAGTCTGAGCCAGCAGCGAGACGGACATGGCCATCGTTGCTGCACAGAGCAGGATCAGTGAACGACGCACGGGAGACTCCTTCGGTTGGTTGAGGACGAGCGCGTGGCGACCCCGCGACATGGGGCCAGCCACCGAGACGAGCAAGTCCAAGCATAGGGAATACCAGCTGCGGGGTATGGCAATCCAAGCTGCAGCTCGACCCGCCCAAACCCCACGCAGCCGCAATTACGCCGCACAAAACCCCGTCAACCAATCCGCTTCACCGCATCACTACGTGACTTTCCGCCAGCAACGTCACCCACCGAACGC
>JAPYTD010000177.1 GCA_029936315.1 Planctomycetota bacterium
ACCCAAGCTGATGAGCAACGCACCGAGAATCCACTTCAATTGATTCGACATGAGCACAGACCTTTCACACAAGACAGATAGGAAGTCCGTCAGGTTAATGGTTTTGCCCCATCAAGGCAACTAGGCCCTGTCTTGGCGTGCACGTAGCCCGCCTAAGGCTGCAGATTGGCGATATCGAAGTCCGCCTCGTGCGCCCCGCGCCAGCATCCATGGTCATTTGCGCGCTGCAAACCCTACCGGTGCCGCCTGCGCACGCCGGTTGACCGAGACTTTTGTTGCATCGCCAGCCGCCGTCATCACAACAGCTTGCGCCTTCGTGGCATCGCGGATTGTCGCCCGCGCCTGGCTGCTTGGCTGGGTCACAGCATGAGGGATTGTCGTCCGTTCGTTTCTTCCATTGTTTTTAAGGTGTCGCTATCTGGTGCCTTGGTCTTGCTCGCGCCACCACTGCACGCAGTGAACGCCAGGGCGACAACAAGACCAATCGCCGTCAGTGTCATGTGGGAAAGTCTAACGGCCTGGCTCCGAGTCCATGAGCCGGCTTTGATGTGGGCAAGCAGCATTGGGTGCATGTTGCGACACCCCAACAGAGGACGTAACGATTCGGGAGTATCGCCCGCTCAAAGGGGGTATTTGGCGATTCTAGGAGATGTCTCTACCTGCTCCTACCCCAACCATTGCGCACAAGAGACATGATGTTCACTCTCGATGAAAGCCATAAAGGGCCGTCATCGGGACTATACTCGCTCGATAAACGGGAACGAAATAGAGTTGTTGTGGACCGCGGGCCGCCGCCACTGCACACTATTCCCCTTATGCGATTTGTCGTTGCCGTTTTGATCGTGCCGATGGGGCTGGCGTCCTGCTCTGAAGATCCACCCATCGAGCCGAACCCGATTTCGTGTGAGGCCGCCGTGCAAGAGCAGGTACGCCGCCTGTCCGCCTTCGAGTACACGCGGGCGCTGAGCGACTTGATCGGGGTGCAGTTCGACGAAGATCTGCTGCCTGCGACATCGGTCAGTACCACCTTCGCGACCGCGGAAGATGCTCTCGGGAGTTCGTCGCTGTTGGTCGACGGGCAGTTCGACGCGTCGGCGGCTGCCGCGGACGCAGTCGTCGCGACGCTCGAGGCTGGCAAGGGTGCCTCGCTGCTCGGCTGCGAAACGTCGGAGCCGGCTTGCGTCGACGATTTCATCGATCGCTTCGGGAAAGAGGCGTTTCGTCGACCCGTCGTCGCCGAGGAGCACGAGCGATTGCGCGCGCTGTACGATGAGCTTGCGCCCGGTGAGGGAACCAACGTGGCCTTGGCCACGCTCGTGCAGGCGATCATTCTGTCACCGCGCTTTGGCTTCCACGTCGAGGAGCGAACGTCGAGCGGTGTGGTTGACGGCTGGTCGATCGCTTCACGCATGTCGTTCTTCTTGTGGTCATCGGCGCCGGACGAAGAGTTGCTCGCTGCGGCCGAGGCGAACACCCTCGCCGATCCAAGTGTGCGCGACGAGCAGGCACGCCGCATGTTGAAGGATCCACGGGCGCGCGAGAACGTGGTGCGCTTCTTCCGCGAGTTGCTCGATCTCGATCACCTGGCTTCCGTGACTCCGCTTGCCGAGGAGTATCCCCAATGGACCGAGACCTTGCGCGCCGAGCTCTACGAGGAGACGGATCGCTTCGTGGAGACGACCGTGTTCGAGCAAAATGGCACCTTCGCAGACTTGCTCACCTCGCGCTGGGTGGAGGCAGGGCCGGAGCTGTCCGCGCTCTACGGCATCGCGTCCAGCAGCAACGAGCTTCCGCCGGAGCGCGCCGGAATGCTGACGCGGGCGGGATTTTTGGCGACCAAGTCGCACGCGGTGCAGCCGTCGCCAGTATTTCGCGGCTTGGCGGTGATCAACCGATTCTACTGTCTGGAGATCGCGCCGCCGCCACCCGACGTTCCGGACGTCGTCGCGGACGTCGAG
>JAPYTD010000117.1 GCA_029936315.1 Planctomycetota bacterium
GTTCGACTACGGTGTCGGCGACGTGATGGTGCGCGCCGATGGCACCCTACTCAATGATCGCGCCGACGCTGCCTTTGCCCGCATGCGCATCGACGCTGGCACTGGCGCCGCGCTGCACGCTGAGTGGTGGGGCAGTGACAGCGAGCTGTTTGCTGGCATGTCCATCGACGTTGGCGTTGAGTCCAAGAAGGCGAACGCCGAGCTAGGCGGCGCGGATGTGTTTCCTCACCTTCGCTTCGACAACACGATTGGGGATTGGAGCATTCCGGTTCGCTTCGGTCTGTTCGCCGATTGGCACCAGCTCGATCATCAGCAAGCTCGCGTTGAGCGCGAGTGGTTGTCGTTCGGCCCGCGCCTTGTGATCGAGCCAACCTGGAAGTTGCTCGGCGGCGGCGACACCAACCTGCACTTGTTCACCCGAGTTGGCGTGGACGCTGGCGCCACATGGTTCTCCGAGGAATTCGGCAACGGCGACGATCGTGACTCTCTGCCGCGTTGGGGCGGTGAGATCGGTGCCGGCTTTCGCGGTGAGTTTGGCTCCTGGCACATGGAGCTCGGCTACCGCCTGAACCACACGATGTATGGCGAGTCGCAGGGCGACCTGTTCGGCAGCCCGGGTCGCACCGAGTTGCAACGGCAGCAGTTGTTCTTTGGGCTTGGGATCAACTACTAGCCTGCAGACACCGGTCGTTTGACGGTCGCGTGCCTCCAGTAGGCACCGGAGCGGGAAGCTGTCGGCCATCACGCGCGATGATCGACTAAACCAAGGGCTGCCATTACCAATGCCGGCTCAGCACGATCCTGTTCCGGGATAGGACGGGCGGCGGAGCAGACACAACCAAGCCAAGAAGTAGATCCCCGCGCTCAGCCTACCGACGAACAGGAACCCGAACTCCATCGACAACGCCAGCGACATGACGCTGGCGACGACACCAAACACTCCGTTGATGGCCCAGAACCACGGTTTGTTCATGTCACCGAAGCGCAGCATGCCAAGCGGGAAAAACACTCCGAGGGCGCCGCCGAGCGGTACGAGTATCGTGCAGGCGACGACGATTCGCACCGCGAGTGGCCAACCGAGGGTCGACGCGAACAGTCCGGGGAGCACCGAGACCACCGCCACCATCACGGCCGGAACGATCCAGCCGCGGCGAAGCAGTCCGCTCACCCCGAGCTTCTCGGCGTTCAGAGAGCCGAAGCCCATGCCCAGAAGCAGCGACGCAATGATCACCGTGGTCGCGTAGCTCGGATGGCCAAGGTAGAGCACAAAGTGTTGGAGCAACATGTTCTCGAGCAGCATGAATCCGGCGCCGATTGCTGCGAAATACAGCGATGACTGGAACAGCGATAGCCACTGCACCTTGGGCTGGCCGCTGACCCGGCGACTGACCGCGTAGCGAAGGAACGGCGCGAGAAACAGCACGAAGGCCAGTAGGCTGACGATGAACATCGCCTGGCGAAGCACGAGGATCGAGTTCCAGTTGACGTTGATTCCCGTCAGTGCGAGGGCTTCCGACTCGAACAGATCCGCGTCCGCAAATGGTGACACGGTATGGAAGAAATAGGGACTATCATCCGTTGGCGGATCGACGTTGAGTCGGTGCTTGATCAGGATTTGATTGCGCCCCTCGATCAGCTCGACCCACGCAGAAAACTCGGTGTCGCCCGCCGCTGGGGGATAGTGGACTACGAAGCCGCGCTGCTCACTTACCTCGCGCAACCGCACGGCGTCCGCCGCTTCGAACGGCGTTCTTGAGATCAGAACTGTCGCCACGCCCCCGGCCGAGGCCACCAACACGTGTTTTTCGGGCTCGGCAAAGCCGGCTGCCTCAAGCGCGGAACGCCCGAGCAGCAAGAGCCGAGGCATCTCTCCGAGCCAACGACTGGTCGACAAGATGCCACGCTCCGTGAGTCGATCGAAGTACAGTTGGTAGGCCTCCAGCGTATAGAGATTGCTCTCCGCGAGCGCGAACGCTCCGGCTGCGCTGGCGGCCCAGCTATCGATCAACGAGATCTGAATGAAATCGTAGTGGTCCTCGGAGTGCGTCAGGTGGCTGCGGCCCTCGTTGGCGAAAGCGTGCACGCCAGGGCGGTGATAGATGTCGCCGGAAATGTGCGAGAAGGTCTCGCTGACGGCCGCGATGGTGTGTGCATTGAGTTCGACGGCGTCGATGTTGTCCGCGCCAGAACGCAACGCCGAGAGGATGTCGCGGCCGCCGCCGCCCCCGATGATCGTCACGCGCTTGGGGGGACGCACTTGATACCCCAACGTCGTTACATCGTAGTCGAGGTGCGTGGTCTTGCTGAGGTCGCCATCAAAACTGGTTATTGGGGTGCCGGCACTACCATCCTGCTCAAGCCAGTATTGCAGTACCTCTGTCTCGTCTGTCGGGCGCTTGCTACCTTTGCCCCACGAAAACCCGGCCTTGTTGCCGGCTTGCAGCAGGTAGAAACTCTCGTCGAAAATGGTCAGGCGTGCGGTCGGCGTCCATTTCTCGAATACGGGTGTCACGACGTTCTCGTCGTAGGACTTGGAGTGCGTGACCTTGAGCAAAGACGTGGTCACCATCAGCGCGGCGATCGCAGCCATCCCCACGAGACCCATAGCGCGCCATTTGGTGCCATACTGAGTCGCAGCCAAAAGCGGCAGCAGCCCACACGACGCCGCCAACTCCGGTGTTGGCACCCAATGTAGGAGGGGAATGATGATGATGGCCCCGAGACAGGCACCGATCAGATCGACCCCGTACATCCGCTGGATGTGTTTGCCCCCCGCCTTCATCAATAGCAGGCAAATCACCGAGCCCAGGGCCAGCATCGCCGGCAACACACAGAAGACGATCCATATCGTTGCCCCTTCCGCGAGGAATGCCGTGCCGTTCTTGATGATCAGGATCGTCGAGATAGGAACGGTGACTCCACTGGCGATCAAACAGGCCGGAAGCAGCCGCAATGGCTTGCGCATTAGCGCGAACCAGACCCCGGGAGCGCCGAGACCGAGCATCACCATCGAGATCGTTAGGAACGCAAAGTGGTACCAAACCACTACGCTGAGCACCCGCGTGAGTGCGATCTGAAACGTTAGGATGCTGCAGCTCAGCAGGAAGATCGTGACGTAGTCGCGCCCGTCTGGACGGGGCGATTCGCCGGCTGGCCGCGTAACGTCGTTCATGATGGCGCGGACCTTAACATGTTTCGTACGACGGACAGCCGCAGCCTCGTTTTGGGCATGCTTCGATGCCTACGACACGTCACCACAGAACTGGGTGCCGGTCGCCGGCCCGGCAACCCGGTCGCGTTCGGTTTGAGCGCCCGGCGATCACGCAGATGTTCGGCTTCGTCGAGATTCTCGGTGATCCTTGCATGCGGCCTCCCGCGATCCGGCGGAGGGGAGCGTTTCAGCGGTATGCGATGATCGAGCTTCGGCAGCGCGATCGTCGAGCATGAGCATGCGTCGCGCAGCTCGAGACCGAACATCGTCGAACTCACTTCGAGAGTCGTTCGAGGCCCCCGAAAGGGCTAGGCAGATGGCGAAGCTCTACTACTACTTTTTCTTCCCCAGCCAGGACTTCTCGGCAGCAGTGATCCTCTTTTCACTCAAGCCGAAAGCTCGCAAGACTCCCTTGGCCATCATGATATTGCCAAGGGTATTCATGTGGCAGCCGTCCGTGGTCAGCTTGTTCTTGATGTCGCTCTTGTAGTGACGGTCTCCGAACATCTTGGCCTTGCCTTTGACATCGGGAATCCGTTTTAGGGCCTCCTGCATGTCCTTGCTGAGATCAGCCAGCGGGCAGTTCCTCTCCTTGGCGATCTTCCTGAGGTAGTCGTTGTACGGGATCAGATTCTGATTGAGTTCTTTCGACTGATCTTCGCCAATCATCGTCGAGGTCAGCACCATGACCTTGACGCCGGCAGCCTTTGCCTTGTCCATGATCGCGGCAATGTTCTTCTTGTAGTCCTTCAGGGGGACTCCCTTGAAGGTGCGTTTGCCCAGCTTCAGTTTGAAGTGCCAGACATCGTTGACTCCGCAGCTCAGGGTCATCCATTGTGGCTTCTTGCTGATCACATGCGCATCCAGGCGCTTGAGCATGTCGTTGGACTTGTTGCCTGATTTCCCGGCTGCGATGTGCGAGAGGTCCAGCCCTTCCTTGTTGAGCGCCTGCATGACAAGAGTCACGTAGCCGTTCTTCCTGACTCCTCCAGCGGTGATCGAATCGCCCATGAAGGCAATCGTCTCCTCCTTCTTCAGGAGCAGATGCCTCTCCTTACCCTGTGCATTGAGCGAGACAAGGGGGGCCAGAGTTATGAGGAGACTCACAGCGAAGTGATTCGAGAACATATGTATCCTGATGGCTCGGATGGGCACTCGCCCTTGGGGCGGTGCGGGTATGCGCCTGCGGCGTTGGTTTGAATCGGCGATAGCGCCGTGGGGACGCTATCCGGGGGTGGGTGGCACGACAAGGCGGGGCGCTGGTGCACGAACCGCCGTATCGCGTCGGCAGCTGGTTCGACGACGACCGCTTGCTCGTGGCGCGTGGCAACATCACTCTCGCTCTCGCCCGATGCGATTTCATCGCCGCTCTGATGCGAGAGCCTGGAAGTCGCGGTAGGGGCGCGGTGTGTTTCTCGGTCGCTGACCTGGGCGGATAGCCTAGAGTCGAGGTCCGTCAGCATGCGGGTTGACGCGTTCTCGTGCGTGGCGGGATCGTGCGGTGGTCGGGTTGGCTGGTCCGGACCGCTGCTTGCATTGCCGACACCCCCGACAAGACGCATGAACCTTCTTCATAGCTGATCTCTATGCCCTATCGCCTGCTTGGCCTTGTCGCACTGTTCCTCCTGTGCCCGCTCGCTGTCGCACAGGACAAGCCCAACATCGTCGTCATCCTCGTGGACGACATGGGCTTTTCTGATATTGGCTGCTACGGCAGCGAGATCGACACACCTCACCTTGATGCGCTGGCGAAGAACGGCCTGCGCTTCACACAGTTCTACAACACAGGGCGCTGCTGCCCGACCCGCGCGGCGCTGCTGACCGGGCTGTATTCGCACCAGGCCAGCGTCGGCCACATGATCCAAGACTTCAAGCTGCCCGGCTACCGCGGGGCGCTCAACGATCGCTGCGTCACGATCGCCGAAGCGCTCAAGCCCGCCGGCTACTTCACCGCCATGACCGGCAAGTGGCACGTCGGCGGACGCGATGGCCAACGGCCGACCTCGCGCGGCTTCGACCGCTTCTTTGGCTGCACGAAAGGCGGCGTGATGTATGACCTCTCGACGATCGGCGGGCGCGACCTCTACCTGGACGACTCGCTGATCGCCGATGAAGACGACGAACTGCCCGAAGGGTTCTACAGCACGCACGCCTTCACAGACTACGCGGTGCAGTTCATTGACGAGTCGCGCGAGGCCGACAAGCCCTTCTTTCTCTACCTCGCGCACATCGCCCCGCACTTCCCGCTGCAAGCGCCGCAAGCAACGATTGATAAGTACCGCGGCAAGTACAAGCAGGGCTGGCAACACCTGCAACGCCGGCGACAGCAGCGCCAACTTGAGATGGGGCTCATCGATGAGAACTGGCCGCTCGCGCCGCTGCCCGAACGGGTCGGGCCATGGGATCAGAAGACGGCGGACGAACGCGATCGCATGGAGCACATCATGGCGATCTATGCCGCGGTGGTCGACGAGATGGACCAGTCGATCGGTAAGCTGGTCGCAGCGCTGCGCGAGCGCGATGCCCTCGACAACACGCTGATCCTGTTCGTCAGCGACAACGGCGGCAACGCCGAGCACGGCCCGAAGGGCACCCTCGATGGCGGCGAGCGGCCGGGTGGGCCGGGCTCAAGAGTATGGTGCGGGATGAGTTGGGCCTGGGCGCAGAACACGCCCTTCCGTGAGTTCAAAAGCCGCGTGCACGAGGGCGGGATCGCAACCCCTCTGATCGCGCACTGGCCCAAGGGCATCGACCCGTCACGCAACGGCAAGTGGGATCGCGGCGTCGGGCATGTCATCGACATCATGGCGACGTGTGTCGATGTCGCAGGCGCGACCTACCCCAAGCAGCGCAACGGCAAACCGGTCACGCCGCTACAGGGCGTTTCGCTCAAGCCAACGTTTGCCAATCAAGCCATCGAGCGCGACGGCATGCTCTACTGGGAGCACCAGGGCAACCGAGCGGTGCGCGATGGGGATTGGAAACTCGTCGCCAAGGGCATCAACAACCCGTGGGAACTCTACAACCTGAAAGCTGACCGCACCGAGTCGAGCAACCTTGTTCAGAGCCACCCCCAACAAGCCAAACGATTGGCCGAGGCGTGGGAAGGCTGGGCCAATCGCGCACAGGTCTACCCAATGCCGAAGTTTGGGGCTTGGAAGAAGAAGTAGATTGGCGGCGGACGAGACGTTCCAAACCGGTCGAACCATCGACCTGTAAGGAACATCATTCCCCGCGGAGTCATGCGCGCGGGAAGTTGCGTCACGTCTACTTGCCGAGGGGGAGAATGTCGTGCTCGACGTCGGCGAGGAGCTTCTTGGCCAGGGCCGTCAGCTCCTTCACTTTTTCGGGGTAGTCGGCGCTCACGTCGGTGGTTTCGTCGACCTCGTCGCTGAGGTGGAAGAGCGCTGGCCCGGTTCCGCCAGGCGGTAGCTGTGCGCCGTCGCGCACGAGGAACAGCTTCCACTCGCCGCTGCGGATGGCGTGGAAGCCGTCCTTGCCATGCCAGTAGAGTAGATCCTTGCGCGCGTGCACGGCGTGCTTCTTGCCGATCCAGGTGTCCCAGACGTTGACGCCGTCGATCTTTGGCACGCCCAAGCTCACCGAGGCGAGGTCGATGCCGCAGGCGTGGCTCAGACTCGGCAGGATGTCGATCGCCGCGGTCAGTGCGTCGCTCTCCTGTCCGGCCGGGATGACGCCGGGCCAGCGCACGATGCACGGCACGCGCGTACCACCTTCGAGGGAGTGCCACTTCTTGCCGCGGAACGGGATCGACAGTGCCTTCTGTCCCTTCTGCGGACCGTTGTCGGAGAGGAAGACGACAATGGTCTTCTTCTCAAGCTTCTCGGACTCGAGGGTGCTGAGGATCTCGCCGATGCGGTGATCGACTTCCTCGACCACATCACCGTAGACCCCGAAGGCGGACTTCCCTTTCCAGTCGGGATGCGCCTGTACCGGGAAGTGCGGCGCCGTGTACGGCAGGTAGAGAAAGAACGGCTTGTCCTTGTTCGCCTTGATGAACCCGATGGCCTCGTTGGAGAACTGCTCGGTCAGCAAACGATTCTCGAACGGGTTCGCGACGAGCTCATCACCACGCCAGAGCTTCTTCGTCTGGTTGTTGCTCATCTTGACGTAGAACGTGTAGTCAAACCCCTGTCGCTGCGGCAGGAACTGCGGCAGCCCACCCAGATGCCACTTGCCGATGAGCGCCGTCTCGTAGCCCGCCTGCTGGTAAATCTCGCCGATGGTCAGGGCCTTGGGATCTAGCCCACGCTTGTTGCTGATCAGGTAGCCCATCACCCCCTTCGTCCAACCCATGCGCGTCGGATACGCACCGGTGAGCAGCGCCATGCGCGACGGCGTGCAAACCGCGGCGCCGGAGTAGAAGCTTGTCATCCGCATCCCGTCCCTGGCGAGTTGGTCGAGAACCGGCGTCTTGATCTTGGGATGGCCGTAACAGCCCAGATCGCTGTAGCCGAGGTCGTCGACCATGATCAAGATGACGTTGGGCGGCGACTCCTGCGCCAACGTCGGCATCGCGAACGCGCCCACCGCCAGCAGACAAGCCGCGATCCGGCACAGCATCGTGGCAGAGAAAACGGTCGGTCGCAGGTATCGCATGAACAAGTGGGGTCAGGATGAACCGGCCAGCAGGAACAGATCAGTAAGGGCAAGAGTACAATCAACTTGCGCCCACCTCCATATGCTCGGCGATTAGGCGTTGTGCGCCGATCGCGCTGTTCACACAGTCTCGGTAGAACTCGAGCCCAAGAGGAAAGCCAATGCTGCGCGTAGTACTCATCGCCCTGACGACGGCCAGCCTGGCCACGACCCAGAGTTCCACGGTCAAGCCACCACGCGTCGGTCTCGATTGACGGTGTCTCGGCCGGGCCATTCGCCGGTAGACTCGTGATCACAGTCTACGCGGGGTGCCGGCTCGTGCGCGTCGAGGCCGTGCTGAGTTCTGAGACCAATGGCCTGGCGATCGTCTACGACGCGGGGTTGACGGGTGGGGCAGGGAGCTTCCGACGAGTCGGCTGGCTGGGCGAGGTGACGAGGAGCAATTGCTATTGGATCTGTCCTCGGCAGCCGAGTCGTCCGTCGCAAACGCGCGGCGAACACCGCCAAGCCCGAGTGCGCAACAGAGTGTGCAATGTCCTCGGGCACAACCTGGCACAGCCTGGCACAATCGGTGGCTGCGTCTTCGAATCCTGCAGGGCCTACTCCTGCGTGACCTCCTCGCAGTCGGTCCCCCAAACAGCAAAACGCCTACCCGCGCAATGCGCGAGCAGGCGTTTGCATCTGCCAAGGCCTTGCAGCCTTCAGCTACTGACTACGGCGTCTGCGTGATCAGGTTCGTCGAGCGGTTGGATACCACGAAGTTCGAGAACGTCGCGTCCACCGTGAACACCTGACTGTAGAAGCGAACCCCAATCGTCGTTGGGATGTTCGGCGCCGGGAACGTCCAAACATCGGTGCCCGTAGCGTTGGTCTGGCCGCCAATCACACCGTAGTTGCCGCCGACGAAGATCGTTGGGAAGCCGGGCACCATCGTTGGGCCGGCCGAGTCACCAACCACCAACAGGTAGGGCCGCGAGTTCGACGGCGTGTCGATCTGCAACGTCATCGTGTTGCCTTGCACGGCCTGCTCCGGCGTGAAGCGAAGTTCGGCGTCGGACGTCACCGCGATGGTTTCGCCGACTTCGACTTCGTCGATCGCCCAGCCGCCCAGGTTGAGGCCGCCGTCGGTGATCAGGCGCCACTCGAACTGCACGGATGGGTTGTTGTCCGCCCACGGGACCGAGTACTCAACCGATTGCCAGCTCGTATCGATGTGGTTGCCGTTGGCTTGGTTCTGCCAAACGAGTTGGCCGTTGCAGTAGAGGCCTGCTTCGTCGTAGAGGCCCTCCTCGACCGTGAGCCAGCGGCGGAAGCGAATCCGAACGCCGGTCTTGCCGGTGCAGTTGAGCACAGGCGAACGCAGGTAGTTATGCACGTTCGGCTGGTAGGCACCGTTGTAGTTGCCAATGCCGAGGTCGTTGCCGTAGGCGCGGGTGCCAACAGCTGCGGCGCCCGGGTCGCTCCAGGCGATGCCTTGGCTGGTGCCCGACTTGCCCTGTGGCACACCGAGCTGCCAGTCGTCCTGCGTGGCAATCTGCGCACTGACCCAACCGGGGGCGCTGCCTTCGAAGGTCTCCTGGAAGAAGCTGCCGAAGGTGCCGCTATTGATCTGGTACGTGTAGTTGCCGGTCGCGGGGGTGCGCACGGTCGTGCCGCTGCTGTGCACGGCTTCGATGCGGTAGGTAACCACGCCCGAGGCAACTGCTGGCAACATGGCCAAGAACTGGTTGGTGGCACCGGTCGGGTGCATGTTGCGCGTGACGCTCGGGCCACCTGCCGAGTAGACAATGCGCATCTGGTTGATCGAGCCACTCAGTGGCGTTGCAACGCAGAACACCTCACGTGGCGACAGCTTTTCGGCTGTGTTGGTGAGTTGCGTGTGCGCCAGCGTGGCGAGCACGACCATCGGGTAGGGGATGCCCTTTTGGATCGAGGCTGACTCAAGTTCCGCGTAGTGCGGCGTGCCATTGAGCAGGTTACCGTCGTCATCGTCGGCGATGAACACTTCGAGCACCGCGTTCTCGCGGGTCGTCGCATCTGCGACAATCGAACTCAGCACGAGGTCGTCGGAGAGGATC
>JAPYTD010000118.1 GCA_029936315.1 Planctomycetota bacterium
ATTGCCAGGCACGGCGAACATGCCGTAGCGCGGCCGCAGCTGCGTCAAAGCATTGCGGAACAACAGGATCTCGCGGTCGCGCGTGTTGATCATGTCGCCGCCAAACAACACGAGATCCGGCTCTTGTGCCTGGATGCGTCGGAAGATCTCAGTCAGGTCGGCCTCATTGAGGAAGCTGCCGGCATGAACATCCGAGACGAACGCGATCCGCAAGCCACTGAGCGATTCGTTCTCGGTGCGTAGGGGCAACGTGAGATCCGGCATCTCCAACCGATTGCGAATGCGGCGATGCAGCCAGTGCGTCAGCGGTAGCACGTCGAGCCAGCGATTGACCGCGGCGAGTACCAGAGCGAGTACTCGTCGAGTACCAGTGCGCTTACCGGAAAGCACGCCGTTAGGACGCGGCGCTCTTCTCCGTTCACCCGAGTTCCTCATCTGGTTCAGTGTCTCCGACACCTGCGAACGCAGGTCTTTCAGCCTGTTGAAGAGCGTGCGCACACCAATGCCGAGCTTCTCGGCCGTGCGCTTCCGATTCCCGCCACAGTGAACGAGCGTGCGCTGAATCAGCTCGCACTCGACCTCCGCAAGGGTTCGTCCAACTAGACCGCCGAGCGGGGCGGCGGGCTGCAGAACGACTACTCGCTCATCGGCAGCAACTCCTTGTGGCTGCAACCATTGCCGCACCAATTCGGGACTAAAGTTCTGGCTGCCAGCAAGTCAAACGACTCCGATCGACCAGTCGTTCTGGTCACGGCTCACGGCACGATGCACGTTGCGGTCGCCGCAATGCGCGAAGTTTGGGACGCGATTTCCTTCTTGACGAAGGTCGGCGGATCTTGCGGCGACTGCAACACCAGCGACAGGGCACACACCAGGAGATTGCTCACTACTTGCCTCCCGGCAGCGCCTCGGCACGCAAACGTACCGTAGCGGCCTTCAATTCAATTAGTCGTGCGGCTTCAGCAGCCTGATCCGCATCGCTGCGGTAGCTGTCACCCAACTGCAAGTATGCCTGGGCAACGTGCTGGTAGAGCCAGCTAGGGATCTGTCGTTGCTGCAACAAGAACCGGGCCCACGTGCGGCGCAGAGACTCTTGGTCCCCGCTAGCCAGAGCAGCTTCGGCCATGTTGACGAGGTCTTCTGGCAGATGATGGCTCTGCTCCAAGGACTGGACTTCCTGCGCATACTTGCGTGACTTGTCGAAATCCTGATCCCGAGCGGCGTAGCTCGACAACGCCAACAGCACGCTAAGGCGCTCGGCCACGTGCATTAACGGCGAGTCGTTGAGGTAGCCCTCCAGGATGCCGACAGCACCTGCGAAGTCGCGGTTCTGCGCTGACTGCATGGCGCGGTTGACCGGATCCGACATCGGAATCGGCTTGAGCGTGTCTGGTGCGGCCACGATTGCGGCCCCACCATTGCCACCGGGCTGGTCGCCCGTCGCCGGCATCATCGACACCACGATCATCGCCAGGACGTTGGCCGCCAGAAGGACGCGAAGAGCTAGTTCGCGGCGCTTGTTGGACTTTGTTTTTGGGGCGACCTTTGCAGTCGGCTGCGGTTGCAACTCGCCCTGCGCTTCGACCAGAGCCTTCTCACCTTCGGCGACGGCAGCTTCCGCGGCGCCCATCGCTTCCGCTTCCAGATTCACCGTGGGCTTTGCTGGTGCAGCTTCCGGAGCCGGAGCAGGCGAATCCGCCATCAAGCCAGTCAGCTTGTTGTCGGCTTGCTCTTCCTGCGGGGGTGCAGGTTCGGAAGATTGTTGCGCCTGTTGATTGACCGTCGCAGCCTTTTCTTCGGGCACAGGATTGTTGTCGGCTTTGTCGTCGCTCACGGCTTAGCTCCAGAGTTCGGCCAACTCCACCGACAGGCGGGGTCCGACCCGCTCTCTCATCGGCATGTCATGGGTGCTTTCCCAATCCGACGTGATCGATTCGAGGTGCTCAGGCACATTGATCAGGCAAATCCTGCAGCATGGCCAAGCCTTCACGAATGCCAGGCTCGTCATCGACGAGCAAGCACCTCATGCCAGGGTGATCTCCGCGCGCGGCAACGAGATCGTGAATCGCGTCCCACCCGGCAAAGGAGTGCAACTAACGTCGCCATCGCAAGCCGCAACCGTCGTTGCGACGGCGTGCAGGCCAAGACCGGTGCTGCCAGAGCCCGAATGACCCGGTTCGAAGATATGGGGTAGGTCATCGGGGGCAATGCCGCAACCGTCGTCTTCGACGTGGATGTCGAAGCGGTCGCCGTCGTGTTGGGCGGCAATCCGAATCTTGGTCGCGCCAGCGTTGCGGGCGTTCTCGCAGAGATTCTCGAAGACGCGCTCAAGCAGGAAACGATTGCCCAACACCTTGAAAGATGGCGGCGTGCAAACGATTTCGGCGCGATAGCGGTTCGCCACAAGAGTCAGCATCTCTTCGATATCGACAGTCTCGACGACACCGTGTTGATCACGGGCCAACTGCAGCCAGCCATCAATCAGGCCGGTCATGCGGTCAAGATCGCGCAGCACGCCATCGAGCACGATCGCGCGAGGGTCCCCGCTGTCAATCATGTCGCGAGCCAGCATCGCCCCGGTCATTGCCGAAGCGAGAGGGTTGCGCAGTTCGTGGCCGAGGAGGCCAGGCAGATCCTGCGTCACAACGCTCATGCCAGCGCCTTGCTCCGAATCGGACGGTTGCCCAATTGGTAGAGGCGAATCTTGTTGTAGAGCGTCGTGCGGTTGATGCCGAGAATCGATGCGGCGCGACTGATGTTCCAATCGGTTTCTTCGAGCACCTTGGTGACCAGCTGTGATTCGAGCGCCCGGATCGAACGGTCTTGACCCTCGAGCACCAAGGCGGTGCGGTCGATCTCATCACTGCCGTCCAGCATGCCGCCAGTGAACTTCGGCAGGTGAACCTCGTCGATCATGCCCTGCGGGCAGATGATGCAGGCGTGCTCGATCGCGTTGCGCAGCTCGCGCACGTTGCCGGGCCAGCTGTATTCGGTCAGCGTCTCCATTGCTTCTTCGGTGAAGCCGGACAGCGACTTGCCCATCTGACGACCGATTTGGTCCAGGAAGAAATGTGACAGCAGCGGCACGTCCGCCGAACGATCGCGCAACGGCGGCACTTCGACGGCCATGACGTTGAGACGGTAGAAGAGGTCTTCGCGGAACTCGCCGGTCTGCACCATCTGGCGGAGGTCACGGTTGGTGCTGGCGATGATGCGCACGTCGACCGGCAGGTCTTGCACGCCACCGACGCGGCGGAAGGTGCGCTCTTGCAGCACCCGCAGCAGCTTCGCTTGCAGCGTCGGCTCCATTGCGCCGATTTCATCGAGGAACAGCGTGCCGCCCGAAGCAACCGCAATCAATCCGTCCTTTCCTTCGCGGGAGGCACCAGTGAAGGCACCCGGCTCGTAGCCGAATAGCTCGGCCTCGAGCAGCGCTTCGGTCAGTGCTGCACAGTTTACTGCGACGAAGGGGCCTTGGCGGCGAGCACTGCGTTCGTGAACACAGCGTGCTACGAGTTCCTTGCCTGTGCCGCTCTGGCCCGTGACGAGCACCGTCGTATCTGGCGCGTGTGAGACCTGATCGATGCGTGTCTGCACTTCACGAATCGTCGGCGATAGACCAACGAGCTCGGTCGCCGTCAGTTCGCGGACGCGATCTTGCAACCAGCTCAGCTCGCTCTTGAGCTGACGGGTCTCGAGCACGCGGCGAACGGTGGCGAGGATACGGTCACCCGAGAACGGCTTCTCAATGACGTCACTCGCCCCCTTGCGCATGGACTCGACAGTCTTGGCAACCGTGCCATAGCCTGTCAGAATCAAGACATCCGGCGCCGGCGCACCCTGACGGAACTGACCGACCGTCGAGAGACCGTCTGCACCAGGCAGGTTGAGGTCCAGGAACACAATATCGAAGCACCGCGCGCCAACGCGACGCAAACCCTCTTCCGCAGTGCCGGCGGTCTCGACGTGAAGGCCTTCATGTTGGAGGAGAGTGCGAAGACCCTCCCGCACGCCGTCCTCGTCATCAACGATAAGAACGCGGGGGAGTCCTGAGAAACTGAGGTTCTTCATGTGCCGACCTTGTCTTGATTTCCGGCAGGCGAGGGGAGAGTGCCTACCGCAGGTCCTTGATGACCTTGCCATGGACTTTTCGGCACAACCGCCGTTGACCTTTTGGCCACTTCCTCAAAATCGTTGGGATTTGCTGCTGTTCGGCCTTCCTTACCTCAAGGACGCAAGGCGTTTGTGCTTCTCGCTCACGCGCGATTGGAAAGGGAGCGATGTCGACATCGCCTACGAAACTGCCCAGCCGAATCGGTCGTTCGACCGAGTTCTCGGGCATCAAGCTGCTCGACGGCTCATCCAGTTCGGTCAGCTTCTCGGCTGCGCTGAGCACGTCGTTGGCGCTCAATTCGCTCGATATCAGCTCGACTGGCTCGACCACAACGGCGATCACCAACATCGACTCCGCAATCAACTCGCTCAGTTCGCTGCGTGGTTCGCTCGGCGCTGCGCGGCTACAGCAACGCTGCTGGCAAGAGCAGCAGCCGTTTGCTGAGCGGCTGAGCGAACGAACTCAGCCCTTTAGGAACTTGCTGCTGGAGACCCAGGCTTTCCAGGCATCTTCGAGCTCCTTCCAGTCTTCGTCTTTGAAGTCGCGGAAGGCTACGTCGACGGCGAGTTTGGCGTCGCCCTTGATGAGGATGACGCGGCGATACATCTCAGGGATCTCTCCCCACTTCTTCTGCCAGCCCTTCGACTTTTGGCCACGGCGGAAGAAGTCGACCATCGAGAACGCTTGCGCGTAGTAGTACGGCGCCCTGGCGGCGTAGAAGAGCTGGCGTGGCCAACGAACGATGTCCTTGAAAGGCACGTAGTCGCCCTGCCGCACCATCTGCTTGCAGTCCGAGTAGCGCATATCCGAGCCCATGTACTTCCAACCTCTGGAGCCCCAGCGGAAGCAGCCAAAGTAGTCGCCGTGGCCTTCGTCAAACCAACGATGCAGGGTTGCGTGCTTCTCCGATTCGGGCGGGTGGAAGTAGAAGTCGGCGAACTGGTGCCAGCCTTCGTGGTAGGTGACGGTCTCGGTCGCGCCTTTGCCCATCATCTTGTCGCCGCCGAGGAACACGACGAGTTCCTTGCTCATCGGCGAGTACCAACCAACCACGCCGCGCTGCGACCCACCGTACTTCAAGAACTGGTCATAGGTCGCACACAGACGGAAGACGGAGTACGGCTTCTTGCCAAGCTCGTTCTTCTTCTCGGCCGCTCGTTTCGCGGCTATTTTCGCCCTGGTCTTCTCGGCTTCCGTCTTGGGTGCACCCGTAGTCGGGCCCTCTAGGCCGGGAATCGAAGACGGGTCGGGCATCACCGCCTTGGTTCCCGTCGGATCGAGCGGATAGCTACCGATGTACAGATCGCGCATCTTCTCAAGGCGTTCGCCATAGAACTCGGCTTGCTTCTTCGCCTTGGACTCTCGGTCCGGCCGCTCAAAGTCCCACGAGTAGAAGACGATGTAGTTCGGTTGCGTGAAGTAGTCCCAACCGTCGAGACCCGCGATGTTCGCCTTGGCCGCAGCTAGAGCTTCCTTGCGATCCGGCGTGTCCGCGTACTTATCGCGCTTGTCGCTCGCCTTGTTGGCAGCAATCGCCTGGCAGAGCTCACCACTGCGCATCACCTTCTTGATGATGTTGTACCACTTGCTCTTCGGCTTGGTTGACCGGCTCGTCTCGAGCGGCATCTCGATGACCAGCGCAACCTGCGAGTCTTCGAAGTCGTAGACCGAAGCTTGGCAGTAGACCTTGCCAACCGGGCCAAAGCCGCTGTCCTTGATGTAGATCCAGTGCTCGTAGGGAAGCTTCTTGCCCTTCTTCCCCTTCTTCTTGGCCTTCTGGATGATCTCGATGTTCTTCTTCGAGCCGAGCCAGTCCTCAAAGCTCCGGTAGCGCTCGCCACGGCCCATGCCAGCCATCAGTTCGCGGAACTGCTCCTTCATGGATTCTGGAATGCCTTCGGGAAGCTTGACGTCCTCGGCCTTCACCTCCTTCTTCGCGAACGAGTAAACGTCACAGTACCACTCGTACCTCGCCTGGACGTAGTCCATCGTGTCCTTCGGACGCAGGCGGGCGCGCTGGTAGATGGCCCTGCTACCGAGCTTCATCGGCAGACGCTCAAGCCGGTTAGGAGCTGTGAACTGGATGCCGCAGTCGGGCACCTTCTCGGTGCGATACTGAGCGGTTGTGGTAGCGGCAGTCATCAGCATGACGGCAGCTGTCAGTCCAAGTTGGAGCCCAAGCTGGACCCACGAACGCGCAACGACTCTATCCTTTCTAATCACGCCCCTAGGCTAGCGCGTCGCCGACCTGGTGACCCCGGGAGATCGATGAATACGGCCGTGGAACAACAAACTACGCCGGGCATTTCGTCCGCATGCCGCATCGGCGTGGGCATTGCACGCCTTCTATTCGCCGTAAGAATGGCGGCAATCACCCTATATAGGTGCATTGCCGGCTGACAAGCCGGCCCCGGAACCGCGGCGGATCAACGCCGCGGTGTCTGATTCGGAACGACCTAGCCGATGCTGGCCAGGTTGAACTTCGCGTCTTCGTCGCTCGGGTTGAGCTGCAGAGCGTTGGTAAAGCACGTGCGCGCTTCGTCGATGCGCTCCAACTTCCACAGGCACACGCCACGGTTGTTCCACGTCTGCGCGTCATCGGCTTCGAACTCGTTGGCACGACGGAAGCAGTATTCGGCTTCGGTGTACTGCTCTTGGCCGAAGACAACCATGCCGAGGTTGAACCACGCTTCGCCGTTGTTCTCGTCATCGCGGATCACGAGGTTGAACGACTTGATCGCCGACGCATCGTCACCAGTGACGTAGTGCACAAAGCCGAGTTGCATGTGGTACTCGTTCTCGCTCGGCGAGAACGTTGCGGCAGTCACGAGGTGCGGCAGCGACTCGTCGTAGAGACCCTGCGACAAGTAGGCCTCGGCGGCCGTGCGGTGGATCTCAGCGAGCTTCAGGCTGAGCTCGGCCAGGCTATCGCGAATCACGGCCTTCTCCTGTTCCTGTGCCGGCTCGACCACGAGCGGCGGCACGCCCGCCTCGCGCATGTCGCGGATACGGGTCGGAATCGGCTGGAAGGTCTGGCCTTGGTTCTGGGTGATCGCCGACGGGATCGTCGGCACTGGGTTATTCGTCGTCGCAGTCATCGTCGTCTCCATTCCGGGTCCGCAAACGCGTTCTCAACTCGGCCCATCGATTCGGTCAGCGCCGTCACCTCGATCAGGTCGCGGGTCCCGGCACAATCTGAGCCAACGCGCCACTGCGACAATTCCCTAGGGAGCTGTAGCGTGTTCTTCGCTGCCGGCACCAGACTCCCCCATCCCTTGACGGGACCATGGAATCCGATCGGCAGATTGTTGCCAGATTGAGCCATTCCTTTGCCTGGTTGGACAAACCGTCCAACACCTCCACACCATCGGCAGAACTGGACTGACAACCTCAGTCCGCGATGATGTGGGCGGTTCCGGACCACCCGACATGACCTCGCACGATTTCCTCCAATCCGAGCTAAAGCGCCTGACACGCTTTCAGGCATTGGTGCACCGTGCGTCGTGTGAATCGACACAAGATATGGCCGCTGCTGGATCTACGGATTCTGAGGGCGTGCGCGGTGATGCCGTATTCTGGGCTGACCACCAGACGCGCGGGCGCGGCCGACAGCAGCGCATCTGGGACAACCAGGCGGACACGGATTTGGCTGTAACGCTGCGCGTGACCGTGCAGTTGGCGAACCCGATGGCGTTGGCGGCGGCGCTGCCGGTGGCCGTGTTGCAGGCCTGCGAACCACTCGCCGGCCAGCCGCTGCGCATCAAGTGGCCGAACGACGTCTACGCCGGCGACCGCAAACTGTCCGGTGTGCTGATCGATCGCGACACCAGCCAACCGCACACCTACCGGATCGGCATTGGCATCAACGTCAACCGCACGGCGTTCCCTGCTGGGCTGGCGGACACCGCCACGTCGCTGCACTTGCTCACCGGTGCGCCCCACGATCGCGGTGCGTTGTTGCTCGCGCTGTCAGAACACGTCGACGCGACGGTGACTGCGATTTGCGCCGGGGATCTTGCCGAACGCGAACGCCTGTTTGGTGAGCGAATGGGTCTGCTCGGCGAACGAGTCGAAGTACAGGCCAACGAGACGATGCGTGGCCGCCTGACTTCCATCAACTTCGAACGATTGGAGCTCGACGACCAAATCGAGGTGCCACTCGCGATGGTGCGTTCGCTGCGGCAGGCACCAGAATAGCACTGGCTACGGCGCGTCGGATTCGCAGGAATAGCCCAATCACCGCGCACGTCGGAAGTGCAACTGCAACGCACCTACGCATGCATCCGACAATCCAACAACACTGTCCTCGCGAGGCCGGCTTCACCCTCATCGAGGTCATGGTCGTCATCGCGATCATCGGCTTACTGACAGCGATGGTCATCGCCAACCTTGGCGACAACGTCGATGACGCCCGCACGCAGCGCGTCAACGCCGACCTCACATCGATCGCATCGGTGGTCAAGCTCTACCACATGAAGAAGGGGGAGCTGCCGAGCATGGCAGCACTAATGACGCCCGATAACGAGGACCGCACCTATATGGACGAGCCCTCGTTAGACCCTTGGGACGAGCCGTATTCAATTCATCCGGGCGATAGCAAGCGCACGTTCTTGGTTGTCTGCGCCGGCCCGGACAAAGTCGTCAACACCGAAGACGACATCAAAAAGAAGGCGCGATGGTAAGTGCACCGCGCCCGTTACTCGCTCCTGAGTTTGTTGCCACGGTGCTTGGCACAGCACCATACTCGTCATTTGTTGGGCGGTTCGAAGGCGGCTAGGAGGCGGGCTTCGTACTGCACGATCTTGGTTGGGGGTGGGCCGCTCACGAGTTTGGACAAAACTCGCTGGTCGCCGTGGTCGGCGCGCAGCAGCGGGTAGCCCTGGCTCTGTAGGTATGCGTTCATGCCCAGCCAGGCGATCACGGTGTTGAAGTCTGGGAATGGTGCAATGCGCAAGAAACGCCACATCATGCGGAAGCCCTGGCGCACCGGGTGCATCGCATTGAACACGACCGGGATGTCGCGGTAGCAGCGCTTGCGATCAAACGAGTCGATCAAGAAGCGCAGTTGCTCCGGTGCCGGGTAGTTGAGGTAGAGCAGCGCGTCCCAGGGCGGGCTGCGACGGAGATCGTTGTTGCGGAACCGCGGTAGGTCCTTCGCCATCGTGCGGAACAACTCGACCAAGAACCACCCGTCCGGCGGGAGGCTGTGGGCCGCCCGCTGCCGGAGCAACGTCAGGCAGTCTCGCAGCCCGCGCAGTAGCCGAAACTCCTGCGTCGACGGCGACATCTTGCATTGGCGACCAGCCAGCACGTGGGCCGCGTCTTCGTCGTCGATCACGAACCCGCGCAGCTGCAGCAGCGAGGTCAAGAACTCCGAGTCGCTCGGTGCCGGACTGCGGACCCCGTCTAACACCCGGTGGGCGCAGGCGATGAGATCTTGCTCGACATCGTCGCCGATCAGCCGGCTGGCCAGGGCCAGGTCGACTCGATCGAGCATCGAGATATTGTGCTTCTGCTGCTGGTTCGTCACTCCAGGGGGTTTTTCGGCATGATGCCCCCCTCGCATGGAAGCCAGCTCTAACTCCGAACCGCTCTGGCCCAGGCCACCCTTGCCACCGAAGCCACGGCGCCGATTATTGCGCCTCATTGTGATCGGATTCTGCGCACTGCTTCTGCTGGTGCTGATGACACCGTACGCACTGTCCCTCGGGTTCCTGCGATCGCGCGTGCTGACCGAGATCAACACGGACTTGCGCGGC
>JAPYTD010000119.1 GCA_029936315.1 Planctomycetota bacterium
TGATTCGAGGTGCGGTGCGCGGCGCGGCAGGCAAGGAGCCCCCCACAGGCGGCATCCCGGCCGCCGAGGACGGCGCGACGCAGCATGCCACGTCATCTCTGCAGGAGGCTCGGATGCGTCTCGAATTACCCGACGCGGAACTTGCCGCTGCGTGCAATCTTCCGCTTGATGATCTTGCGACCACCGACGGTCTTGCTGCGGGTACGGAAGCCGACCTTCTTCAGGCGCTTGGACTTGGAGTTGCTAATCTTGAGTTTCATAGCGGGGTCGGGTTGGAGGGCGAAGGAGGTTAGCGAGGGGGCCAGCCTTCGTCAAATACAGAACTGGGCTTTGCTGGAGACCGCCCCTGTCAGCACAGGCCGTTTGCGTTGAGGGGTAGCGGCGGGCATGGTTCGGACATGCGCATCCTGTTGGTCAGCCACGGATTGCCTCCGGATAGCGTCGGGGGCGTCGAGCAGCATGTCAGCGGACTCGCAACTGCGCTGGTCGAGGCTGGGCACCAGGTCGAGATCTTCGCGCGGGCCAACGCACCAGAACAGGCCGAGGGCACGCTTGCCGAGACTGAGACCGAGACCGACAACCCGCGGGTCTGGCGCGTTGCCTTCCGCTGGGAGAACTGCGACTCACTCGATGCGATGTATGCCTGCGCGCCGATGGCCGATGCCATGGCGGCGTTCTTGGCCGCGCGCAAGGCGGACGGCGTCACCTTTGACGTCGCGCATGTGCACCACCTGACCGGGATGTCGGTCGACTCACTGACCAAGCTGCGCGACGCCGCGGTGCCGACGGTGATGACGCTGCACGACTACTGGCTGTTCTGCCCGCGCGGGCAGATGTACCACCATCGCGGCGAGGTCTGCGAAACGGCGAGTGTCGCACGCTGCACCGATTGCCTGGCCAAGACGTTCCCGTGGTGGCTCAAGGACGATCGCGAGAAAAGGGTCTCGGCTGTCCACGAACGCGCCCTCCGTGTGCTCGCCATTCCCGATCGGCTGGTCGTGCCGAGCGCGCGCGCGATCCCACCGTTCACCAGCCTCGGCGTGCCGAAGGACCGCTTCACCGTGGTCGAAAACGGCGTCGACACCCAACGGCTCGAGGCGTTGGCACCGCCGAGTTGCGGCCCTGGCCCGCTGCGCCTCGGCTATTTCGGCACACTGATGCCAAGCAAGGGCCTCGACGTGCTGATCCAAGCAGTGCTGAGGCTGCCTCACGGGCTCGTCGAACTGCACATCCACGGCAACTCGGTGCCCTACCACGGCGACGACAGCTATCTGACCAAGTGCTTCCAGCTGCTGAAGCCGGGCAGCGGCGTGACCTACCACGGCCCCTACTCCCTGGACGAAATGCCCGGCCGCATCGCGACGATCGACGTGCTGGCGGCACCGGCGCTGTGGCATGAGGCGTTCGGTCTCACCGTGCGCGAAGCTCTGGCGGCGGCGCGGCCGGTGCTGGTCAGCCGGATCGGCGGGCTGCAAGACGCCGTCGACGACCGGGTCCAGGGTCGCGTACTCGAACCTGGGGACGTCGACGGCTGGGCGGAAGCGATTCGCGAGTTGGCCGACGACCGGAAAATTGTGCAGCGCTACGTCGGGGCCACCCGGGGCCGCGCCCGCGGATTTGCCGCGATGGCCGCCGAACTTTGCAAAATCTACGGAGATGTTGCTCCCAGCCCAGGCCGTTCTTGACCGGGCCGGGGGCGGATGACTAGTCTGTGCGGCCTTTTCTATGGCCCAGTGGATCTGGCCGGCACCGCAGAACGGGCCGGAACAGAACAAATGGCCGGACAGAAAAGCTAACCGGCATGGGAGCGACGTTCGCTCAAGTGCCTTTTCGCGCAAGGCCGCGCGATGACCTCTTGGCAAGACGACGATGACGGAAACGGATCTGGTCCCGAACGAACCTTCGATCGACCCCACCACCTTTCTCGAGGGTGACTTGACGGCTGACCGTCTCGCCTCATTCCGAAAGGCTGCGTTCAAGTCGGTCGACACGTTCCAACACTTGCGCGATTGGCTGTTTGACCCGCGTGCCCAAGGCACCGCGCGCGGCATCGCGCTGTGGGCCCTCGGCCGGCACGAGGAAGCCACGACACTGTTGGCTGCCGAGACCGGCAACGACGTCGTCGCTCTATGCCTCGCGGAGAGCTACGCCGCCCTCGGCCAGCTCGACAACGTCAAAGAGCGCCTACCGAAGCGCGACAGTGACCCGGCTCAGGCTTTGGCCTGGCTGCGAGCACTCGACGCCACCAACGCGACCGAACAACTGATCGAAGAAACGAGCAAGCTCACCAACCTGCTCGCCGCTCCCGACCAGGCCTACTTCCGCGGCCGCGTGCTCGAACTGCAGCGCGACGTCGATGGCTCGATCGCAGCCTACGACGAAGTGCTCGCCGAAGACGAGAACCACAAGCATGCGCTGTTCCGCCTGGCGCTCAACGTCGACCTGCGTGGCGAAGACGAAGAGGCTCGCGAACTCTACGAGCGCGCCTTGATGGCCCCGCCGGTCAACATCGCCTGTGTCGTCAACCTCGGCATCCTCTACGAGGACATGGGCAACTACCGGCGCGCGATGCAGTGCTTCGACCTGGCCCTACATGCCCATCCGGACAACGCGCGCGCGCGCATGTTCCGTCGTGACGCCGCTGCGGCGCTCAACATGTACTACGACGAGGACCAGGAGCGCCGCGACGACAAGCGCAACAAGCTCCTGCGCACCCCGATCAACGACTTCGAGCTGTCGGTGCGTTCGCGCAACTGCCTCGCGAAGATGAACATTCGCACGCTCGGCGACCTCGTCAAGAAGACCGAAGCGGAGCTGCTCAGCTACAAGAACTTCGGCGAGACTTCGTTGACCGAAATAAAGGAGATCTTGAAGAACAAGGGTCTCCGTCTCGGCATGACGAACGACGAGCTGATGCACCGCGATCTCGGCGAAGCATCCGAAGCACCGGTCGCCGTCGAAGAGACCGCCGACCCGAACAGTCCCGATCCGGCACGTCGCCCGATCGCCGAACTCGACCTGTCGGTTCGTAGCCGCCGGATCGTCGACTTGCTCAAGCTGCGCACGATCGGTGACCTGTCGTCGAAGACCGAAGCCGAGCTGCTTTCGTGCCCGAACTTCGGCCAGACCTCGCTCAACGAGATCAAGACGAAGCTCGACGAGTTCGGCCTGGCCCTGCGCGGCTAGGTCTTCCGGTTTCTGGTTTCTGGTTTCTGGCTCGTAGCGAAACGACATGTACGACCACCTGCTCGGCGAGATTGTCGAGAAGCACACTTCGCGTGTGGTCGTACGGTGTGCCGGAGTCGGCTACGACGTGCGCGTCAGCCTGAACTCGGCCGCCGATCTCACGGTCGGCAGCACGCAGAAGCTGTTCACGGTGCTCAATGTCGTCGATGGCATGCCATCGATGCTCGGTTTCTCCACGCAGGCCGAACGCGAACTCGCGCGACGCCTACTGGCCGTGACCAACGTCGGCCCGGCGATCGCCCTCGCGCTGCTGAGTGTCTACACCCCCGCCGACCTCGCCAGCCGCATTGCTGCTGCTGACGCCCCGGCGCTCAAGGCCGTCAAAGGCGTCGGCCAGAAGACCGCCGAACGCATCTGCCTCGAGCTGCGCGAGGTTGTGACCAAACTCGACCTCGGCTCTCCGAGCACGCGGGACGGCAAGCCAGCCATCAGCGTTGCCGACGACGATGCGATCGCCGCCCTCGTCACACTCGGATTCAAGGAGAACGACGCCCGCCAAAAGGTCAACAAGGCGCGCGGCAAGCACGGTGTCGATGCCGACACCGAGGCGATCGTCAAGGCCGTGCTGCAGATGTGAGCGCGCGGCTCGCGGCATCGAGATCGCCTCGTCTTCCGCGTCACCATCGATCACGCGGGTCATCTGCTCAAGACAACCAATAGCAACTGCACATCCGCCTGGCGCACACCAGCGACGCGCGATGCCTCACCGAGCGTCAACGGCCGCCTTTGCACCAGCCGGGCCCGCGCCTCGTTGCTCAACCCGAGCACCTTCTCGTAGTCGAACCGATCCGGAATGCGGCGCTGCTCCAACCGCTTCAAGCGCGCCACTTCCATTGCCTGGCGTTTGACGTAGCCCTCGTACTTCACCTCGGCCTCAACCTCGGCAAGTTCGATCGGTGTCAGTGCCATGCCGGCGAACGTGTCATCCCACTCAAGGATATCCGCGGTCGTGACCTCGGGTCGGCGCAACCACTCCTTCAGCGTCTTGTGGTCACGACGCGTCAATTCGAGCCAACGCAACGCCGCCCGGATGTTCGCCTCCTTCTGCCGGGTCTCACTGGCCTGCTCGGCACTGACGATGCCCCACTGCTCGCCCAACGGTGTCAGGCGACGGTCCGCGTTATCACTGCGCAGCAACAACCGGAACTCAGCGCGGCTCGTGAACATGCGGTAGGGCTCAACGGGATTCACGCGGCACAGGTCATCGATCATCACCCCGAGGTAACCTGTGGCGCGATCGATCACGACGGGATCCTCGCCGCGGGAATAGCGCGCGGCATTGAGGCCGGCGATCAGGCCTTGGCCGGCAGCTTCTTCGTAACCACTGGTGCCGTTGATCTGGCCCGCGGCAAACAGGCCGCGCATCGTCGCGACGTGCAAGTCGCCGCGAATCTGTTCGGTCAGGATGTAGTCGTACTCGACCGCGTAACCGGGCCGCAACATCTCGACGTTTTCGAGGCCGGGAATCGTGCGCAGAAACTCCATCTGCACGTTGGGCGGCAACGACGTGCTGATGCCATTGGGATAGATCTCGTCGGACTCGCGTCCTTCCGGTTCCAAGAACACCGGATGTGATTCCTGGTCGGCAAAACGCACGACCTTGTCTTCGACACTCGGGCAGTAGCGCGGACCGACCCCTTGGATCGCACCGCGGAACATCGGCGACTCCGACGCGTGCGCGCGAATGATCTCGTGGGTCTTTTTGGTCGTGCGCGTCAGCCAACACGGCATCTGTTGCACGTCGAGCTTCTTGGTGCGAAACGAGAATGGCACCGGTGGGTCATCACCTGGTTGCTCCTCCAGACCGGTGAAGTCGATCGTCGACATGCGCAGGCGCGGCGGCGTGCCAGTCTTGTGCCGGCCAAGTCGGATTCCCAGGCGCTGCAACGCCACGCTGATGCGCGATGCCGCCGGCTCGCCGTGACGACCACCTTCTTTCTCGGTGAATCCCGCGAACAGCTTGCCGCCCAAGAACGTACCCGTCGTCAACACCACCGCCGGCGCCGCCAACTTGCTGCCATCGGCGAGTTCTACTCCGGTAACCGACTGCCCATCGCCGGATGCCACCAGGTCGACAACTTCGCCAGCCAACACCGTGACGTTCTGGTAGCCGAGCACGCGCTTGGCCATGACCCGGTTGTAGCCGTCGCGATCACACTGGGCTCGTGGCGAACGCACCGCCGGCCCCTTGCTCGTATTGAGCATGCGGAACTGGATGCCGGTCTCATCCGTTACCACACCCATCTCTCCACCGAGCGCATCCACTTCGCGCACGAGTTGGCCCTTGGCGAGGCCGCCGATGGCTGGGTTGCAGGACATGCGGCCGATGGCGGCCGGGTCCAAAACGATCATCGCCGTCTGCGCCCCCGTTCGGGCGGAGGCAGTTGCGGCTTCGACTCCGGCGTGGCCACCGCCGACAATGATCACGTCAAAGTCGCGGGTCACGCGGGCATTGCATACCCGAGCACCTGCAATGGGCCTAGTTCAGTGTGCCGGATCCGCCAAAGCAGATTGGCAGCTTCAGGCCCCAACTAGGCGGCTTCTGAGCGCCCGTAGATAGCGCGCAACAGGAAGCGATGACGCAGCACATAGTTCCACATGGCGTTCCCATCGGCTCTTGCGAACCGTAGCTGAAGTTTCGGGCTTCGCTCCCGAGCCACTCCGGGTTCGCCCCACTGGCTGAGTGCGTTCCTTCGACATCCCGGCTAGGATGCTTCGATGCGCGTGCGTTCGACCCCTCTGCTCGCCGTCCTTGCCAGCCTGCTGGCGGTGACGGCCGTGACTGCCCAAGTATCCCTGAAGGACATTCCCGAACTCGCGCGCCAACGCGCCGAGCGTTTGCGCCCACGCCAGATCGCCGCGCTAGAACCGTTCTGGGCCGACCTCGCGCTCGACTACCTCGACAACCAATCGGTGCTCGATGACTCGATCAAGAAGGCGTCGCAGCTGGGTGACAGCGTCGTGCCGTTGCTGCTTGAGAAACTGCGGCCGGCGCAAGGCGGCTCGGTGTCGCGCAACCTGGCCGACAACTGCCGCCGGGTGTTGCGCTACATGGATCCCGCCTCATTCGCCGATGCGCTGGCCGAGATGGCACGCAGTAATCACACGATCGGCCGCAGCCAGGCGATCATGTTGCTCGGCTATGCCAATGTGCCGCAATCGGCAACTGTGCTGGCCGAGCTGCTCGACAAGGTCGACGTCGACGATTCTGATCGCACCTTGATCATTGGCTCGCTGCGCCGACTTGGCGCACCGGAGGCCGCGCCCAAGATCGTCGGCCTGCTTGGCTCCACCAGTCGCCGCTTCCGCCAAGACATCCTGAGCTACTTGATCGCGGCGCGCGCCAGTTCGGTCGTCGAGACCGTCGTGCAGGCGCTGTCGACCGAAGCCGAAGACCGCGTGCTGCCGTTCTACATCGAATACTTCGGCACCTGCATCACCAACCACGCCGGTGCCACCACGGTGCTACTGCCGTTATTGAATCGCGAACGCATCGACTGGCAGGACACCAAGAACCTGATCATGGCGCTCGCAACGGTGGCTCCGAAGGGCCACGACGCCACCATTCGCAAGCTCGCCGAGCTGATCGAGAGCAGCGATGCAAGTTCGCTAGCCGTACAGGCCGCCGTCACGATGCGCGCCCTCGGCGACAAGCAGGGCATCGTGCGCCTCAGGCGCAAGCTCGACGACAAGATCCGCAAGCGCAAGCGCGAAGCAGGCCTGTATGAGCAACGCGCCAGCCTGCTCTTTGCAATCGACGACTTCACCCACGCGTACAACGACTTCCAGAAGATCCTGGATTACTCAGAGGGTGCCGCGATGACGCGGCGGGCCTACGAAGGCTTGCTCAAGTGCGAAGCCCGGCGCCCCAACAAGGTCCAGAGCATGATCAAGCACATGAAGACCTCGGGCATGACACCAGAGGAGTTTCAGAGCTTGGCGGCGACCGACGCGCCGTTTCACAAGGCCATGGGCCATGATCGCACCAAGTCCTTTATTCGCCAGCTGATCAAAGATCGCCGGCCCAAGTAGTAGGGCACCAAGCCGCGACGAGAGACCCCGTTGCGGCCCAGCCGAGCCGCCACCGCAGGCAACCACCGGCGAACCCAGGCGAGAACTCGCCTTGGCCGCGATTCCCAGGGCGATGTCGCCTTGACCCACGTCGCCTCGACGAGGATGATGCTCGCCCTTTTCACCGGTTCTTCCGGCCACTGCCCCCTTTCTGCCCGCACGTAACTCACATGGAAGTCCAGGTAGCCGAAACCGGCCCCTGCAGCCGATCCCTGCAAATCACCATTCCGCCTGACAAGGTCCAGGAACACCTGGAGGGAATGTACGCGTCGGCCTCACAGCAGGTGCAGATCAAGGGCTTCCGGCCCGGCAAGGTCCCTCGTGCCATGATCGAAAAGCTGCACGGCCCGGCGATCCTCGCCGAAGCCAAGGAGCAGCTCCTCAACCGTTACTTCGGCGAAGCCTGCCGCGAGAACGAGATCAAGCCGATCGGCAACATCAAGGTCGACGACATTGAGAAACTCGAGGTCAAGAAGAACACCGAGCTCGCGTTCACCGTGCAGATCGATGTGAAGCCGGAGTTCGAGATCCCGAGTGCCAAGGGCATTGAAGTGCCGGCATTCGAGGACGAAGCGAACGACGATGACATCGACAACGCCCTGAAGGAGATCGCCCACCAGAAGCGCAAGATCCAGCCGACGGAGGGCGCCGTCGAAGACGGTGACTTCATCAAGTGCGACTACACGTTCCGCGATGGCGACAACGACGTGCATACGCGTACCGGCGTCCAGCTAAACACGCGCATCCCGATCAACGGCGTCGAGCCGGACGCCTACACCGACGCGCTCGTCGGCGGCAAGGCCGGCGAAACCCGCGAGATGGCGATCAAGTTTCCGGACAACTTCGAGAAGGAAGATGTGCGCGGCAAGGACGGCACGGTCAAGGTCACCATGCATGAGGTGCTACGCGTCTCGCCGCCGCCGATCGATGACGAGCTCGCCAAGGGCATGGAGTTCGAATCGATCGACAAGCTGAAGGAAGACCTCCGGGCCCGGATCACCGGGGAAAAGCAGCGCCTGGGCGTGCAGCGTCAAGAAGAAGCAGCGCTCGATTTCATCAGCTCCAAAGTCGACATGCCGCTGCCGCCCTCATTGATCGAAGAGCAGAAGCAGGCGTCACTTGGCACCTTCGGCCACCGCATGAAGGAACAGGGCATGTCCGACGAGGAAATCCAGAAGAAGCTGGAGGAGTCGAAGGATGAGGCCCATCAAGACGCCGAACGACGCGTGAAACTGTTCTTCATGATCGAGGCAGTCGCTGCCCAACAGCAGTTGTCTGTCGAACAAGCGGACATGGAAGCCGAACTGACCAACATTGCAGCCGCCAACAGCAGCCCAGAACAGCAGATCACGCCGGCTCAGGTGCACCAGCACTTGGAGCAGGAAAACCGCCTCGGGGAGCTCCGTCTCTCCTTGCTAGAACGTAAGGTTCGCGATTTTCTCAGAGAGAACGCCAAGATCGTCGATAAGACTGCCAGTTGATGTGAACCCGGTGACATCGCCGGAATCGCGTCGTATGGAGCCACACCTAAATGAGCAACGCCAACATGTACACCATCCCCAACGTCATCGAAAAGACCGGTCGCGGGGAGCGTGTTTACGACATCTATAGCCGCCTGTTGGAAGACCGCATCGTCTTCATCGGTACCCCGATCGATGACGGCGTCGCCAACGCCGTCATCGCGCAGCTGCTGTTTCTCCAAAAGGTGAACAAGAACCAGGACATCAATATCTTCCTGAACTCGCCGGGCGGCAGCGTCACCGCGGGCCTCGCGATCTACGACACCATGCAATTCGTGCGCTGCCCGATCGCGACCTACTGCATTGGTCAAGCTGCATCGATGGGCGCCGTGCTGCTCGCCGCGGGCACCAAGGGCAAGCGCCACACGCTGCCGAACTCGCGCATCATGATCCATCAGCCGTGGGGCGGTGTCGGCGGCACGGCCCTCGACATCTCGATCCAGGCCGACGAGATCCTGAGCCTGAAGACCACGCTTTGCGGCATTCTTGCCAAGCACTCCGGCAAGACGATCGAAGAAGTCCAGAACGACAGCGACCGCGACTTCTTCATGGGCGCTCAGGAAGCCAAGGACTATGGCCTGATCGACGAGATCGTCGAGACCTCCAAGTGAGCCGTGTAGACACGGCCCATCTGCGCTATCATTAGGCAGTGATCACAGTTTGGTTCCGTGGAGCGTACGGTGCACTCCAGACCTCACATTGTTCGCAACGCAGGCAGATTGAATGGCAGCTAAGGGCAAGTCGGTGGAACGCTGCACGTTCTGCGAGAAATCGCGGCACCACGTGCAGTCATTGATCTCCGGCCCTCCCGGCATCTACATCTGCAACGAGTGCATCGAGATCTGCAACACGATCCTCAAGGAAGAGGACCGCAA
>JAPYTD010000178.1 GCA_029936315.1 Planctomycetota bacterium
CACGACCAACTGCGCGCTCCACGTCCCCTTGCCCTTCGTGTCGGGTTGCAGATCGATGACTCGTGTGTTGGCAAATTTGTCGCCCAGTCGCTGCATGTGCTCGTCGCCATAGTAGGCGACAAAGAACTCGACGATGGGGGAACAAGCGGTAAAGACATGGGAGCAGCTAGGCAGCGTGAGCCGATCGCCGTTGTGTCAAGGCGACGGCGGCAGCACACCAAAGTCACGCGTCTGCGTGGCCTCGCGGAGACGGATCCCCAGCACCTTGGCACCACCGATCTTGTCCAGTGGCCAATGACGCTCGGCGGAAAACAAGAACTTCGCGTCGTAGTGAAGGTAGATGCGCAACTCGCGCATCGGCTTGCCAACAACCGCGCTCGGCGTCGCGGACGCTAAGCTCTCCGGTCGCCCGACCGGCGGGATCTTGACGGAGAAGGAGCGCAGTTTTCCGGGCGGTTCGTCGTTGTACCGGATGCCCTCAGCCACCAGCGACAATCGTCTTACGAGCTCGCTTAACGGCTTGTCAATGAAGGCTCCGAGTCCGTCGCTGTGCAGCGGTCCCTTGCCGTCGTCAGCAACCGCAGATGCCTTACCGAGCGCGCTGGTCCCTGAAGTAGAACCCGGCCTCGGCGGCGCTGCTGGGTTGCAATAGGTGATGGCCTCGCGCCACTTGTCCTTGTGGCACTCGAATCCGTTAAAGCCACAGTCGTTACTCAACTCTCCGCACGAATGATAAAAATGGCACTCATCGCCCGTTTTGATATCGATTGGGCAACAAGCACTGCCAGCGGTGGCGATGACGCCTGTGGCTACGGTGACGACGAACGAGGGGCGTGGCATGCGATGGGTGGGGCGAGTGGGCTGAGTATAGTCCCGATGAAGGCCCGTGTGGCTCTTTCGAGAGTTAACGTAATGTCTCTTATGCGCAATGGTTGGGGTGGGAGCAGGTAGGCAGCATCAGCGATCGCCGCGAAGGCCAATGAGTTAGCTATACTCAACTCGAGAGAACTGAGTTGGACCACCCGTCGCCCCAATGGAACGATGCATAGACTCCACCTGCCTATCATCGCCCTCTTGTTGCTTTGCCAATGCAAGACAGGGCCTGAGAAGCCTCGATTTGGCAGGTCGAGTCCCTCACTCCAGATGCCTGCGACGAGCCCATGGAGTGAACATTGGGAAAAGCAATTCCGAACAACCAAAGGCTGGACGGGCGGCGACGTAGGCCGATCCGTCCTGCTCCCAGACGGTCGAGTCTTGTGGTTATTTGGCGACTCTTGGGTCGGTCCCGTGCACGAGGGGCGCCACATCGCAGGTTCAACGATGGTTGCCAACGCGATTGCTTTGTCGAGCGAAATCAATGGGGCCTGGACTACAAAGTTCCACTACGCAAGAAAAGCGGACGGAACACCCACTGCTTGGATTCGGCCAGAAACCAGCGTTGTCGAACAATTCGCTTCGCCAAATGGACAACTGATCTACTGGCTCACAGGAGAAGGCATCGCGAGCGAGACGGGTTCGCTCACCCTCTTCGCCGACGTGGTGTTCAAGGAGAAAGGTGGAGGCACCTGGGGTTTTGAGAGCCGCAAATCAGTGCTCCTGGAGATCGCCACCTGGTCTGAGCCAGCTGACTCCTGGACCGTCAGCCAGAGGGTCGTTTCCTGGTCAGGCCCTCAGGAAGATAGTTCGTCTCTCAACTGGGGTATCGCGATAGCCCGCGAAGGCGGTGACACATTCATTTACGGACGGCGACAGCACGGGAAGAAGACGGCGTTGGTCGTGGCCAAAGCACCTGAAGACTCGCTTAAAGAATTCGAGTCGTGGACGTTCTGGACTGAAGACGGATGGTCAAGGTCACCACGACACCTCAAGCC
>JAPYTD010000120.1 GCA_029936315.1 Planctomycetota bacterium
CACCAACGAGGGCATCTGCGCGTGCATCGAGCCTGCGGTGGCTGGGACCAGTAGCCACACAATCCCTGTCCCGAACAATCCCTTGCTTGTGGGGGCCGCTCTGACCATACAAGCATCCGCCCCGTCGACAGCTACGGCGATAGGCTTCACCACATCAAACGCTATCCTGGGCACTGTGGGTTACTAGGCACTGCCCTAGCAAGCAGGTGGCAAAAGGTGGAGTCGCGTCTATGACCGATGCCAAGAGGTGGCTTGATGTCGATGTCGTGGCTCTGGTATCGGCACAGATCCTCGTCGACGCGCGGCGAAGCGCGGCCCGTCCCATCCCGCCGACGTGGCTGGAGCCAGGGGACCGATGGGACCTCGCGAAGGGCCAGCGGCTGCGCGATTGAGGCAGTTCGGTGCATCGCGGCGTCATCTGCCGCCGGCGCATTCTTCAAGCCGTTGATTGCGAACGACGCGGCCTACGGCACTCGCAGGATCAGGGCGTTGGTGATCGACAGGGCGAACGGCGAGGACGAGTCGTAGACCGCGCCCTGCATCGTCACGGTGAATTGCGGCGGCAGTCCCGGCAGTGGCAGCACCCATGGCGTCGCGGCCGCGGGCAGGATGGCGCCCGGATCGGCGAACAGCGAGTTCGACACCGTCAACAGCAGCGGATTCCCGGGCATCATCTGCGGCAGCGGGAACATCAGCGTGCCGGCGAACGTCAGCAGCTGATCGGCAGGCGTGGGCACGCCGATGTAGGCCCACAGCGCGAACGGACTGCTCGCGGGACCGGCAGAGGGACTGTTGATCTGCAGCAGTGAAGGCTGTCCCGGCAGCAGGTCGACGCGGCGACCGAAGCCGCCGTGAGAGCCGTTGATGGTCAGCACGTTCTCGGGTGCGGCGGCGCCGCCAACGTTGCCGGCGGCGACCGCGGGCAGCACCGGGCCGGTGCTTGCCTGCCAGTGCCGCAACAGATCGACGAGCGCTTGCGGCGTGTTGCTCGGCTCGGGCTGGCTCGCCTGGTCCGAGCTGTTGGTGCCGTGGCAGGACGCGCAGACGCGGATCTCGCCCGGTTGGAACGTCAGCCAGTAGCGTTCGCGCACGATGGCTTCACCGGCGCCGTCGGTCAACTGCCAGCTCAGTGCGCGCGTCGCCGGCACGAACGCCGCCATCGAACCGTCGGCACCGAGCGCGGTGCTGCCGACCGGACCGTTCGGCGTAGCCGGCAGCAACGCGGTAGCCTGCGGATCGTGCAATGGTTGTGCCAGCACTCGGCGACCGGGCGTCGGCGTCGCTGGGCCGCCGATGCCGCGCAGCATGTCGCCCTGGAAGATCTGCAGGTAGGAGACGTCGTAGACCGTGCCGGGCGCACCGAGCGTCTCGGTCATCGTGCCGGTAATGCGCAGATTGAATGGCTGTTGCTGGTCGGCGTGATCCCGTGTCGTGACGTTGCGGCTCGTGATCAACGCGAGCTGGCGGTCGTGCAGGAACTGGCGCAGCACGGCCGGGTCGACGCCCGCGGCCGTGAACGCAGCCTGTTCGGGGGCTTGCAGCGGCTGGCTGTTCGCCTCGGTGGTCAGCAGCGGCACGGTTCGCGCGCGTACTTCCACCGGGTTGAGTTCCCACAACGGTCCCGAGTAGGTGATCAGGTGGTCGGGGTTCCACCAGCTGACGCTCTTGTGAATGCTGCCGGTCAGCTCCTGATCGCTGGCCAGGTAGCTGCCCGTCTGCGCAAGCGTGCGCAGACGGAACGCGTACGGAGACTGCGGCGCGGTCAGCGTGCCGATGTTGGCCGCCGAGTCCGTGTAGCTCGCGTGCGCGGCGATCAACGTGCCGTCGCTCAAGGGCAGCGGATCGCGATAGTGCCCCGAGTGCTCGGGGCTGGGCGCGTTGGTCTGCGTGAAGGTGTCCGGGTGCGTCAGGTGCACCGCCTCGATCAGGTCCGGGTTGCGGCTTGGCGGCGCGTACAGCTCGATGATCTGGCCTGACGAGTGCGAGCCGAACTCAGGTGCGTCGATGCCGATGTAGCGGCCGGCCTGCAACGGATCCTCGGCGAGGTGGAAGCAGTTGTGCAGCGACGGTCGCACCGAGGAGTTCGCAATGAACTCGTGCACGTTCGGATCGCCGTTGATCGAGTGATTGAAGTAACTGTGCAGCTCGTGGCGACCGACGTGGTTGATCGTCTCGATGCCAGAGCCGTCCTGGTGCATCTGCCAGGGGAAGAAGTGGTTCAACAAGTGGCCGCGCAAGTTGGTCCCCGCCAGCAGGTCGACACGCGAAGGTCGCGGCTCCGGGAAGACCTCGGCGACCGACGACGTCGGTACCGAGGCCGGTCCCTCGTGGCTCCAGTTGAACATCCCGTAGGTCGGGTTCACGAAGTCGATGTCGGCGAGTTGGTCGCGCTGCAGGTGATCCCATTGCGTGAACAGCACGCGACCGAAGCTGTCGACGATCGGCGTGAAGTCGCTGGACGGAGCGTGGTTCAGCAGCCGCAGATCGCCGCTCACCGGGTCGAGACTCCAGATGCCGGACGTGGCCTGAGCGCATTCGTACTCGTCAAGCTGCGGATACAGGTGGGGGCTGCCGTCGCGCGGTCTGTCCGAGGCGAACAGAATGCGACCGTCCGAGCCATAGCACGGATTGACGTTGTTGTAGTCGCTCGGCTGGTTCGATACCGGTGTGATCAAAGGCGTGTCGCTGGGGCCGAGCCCGGTCACCTCGTAGAGTTGCCAGTAGTAGTCCTCTGTCTGGTACTGCTGTGGGGGGGAGCCCTGGACCATGGCGAAGACCGCGCGCGTGCCGTCCCAGTGCACCGCGGGGTCGCGCACCGCGATCGAACCGGCGCCCTGAAAACCGCTGTTGCCGTAGCCGGCGAGCGCCGTCAGGTTGCGCAACGTGCCATCCGGATAGCGGATCCACAGATCGCCGCCGCGGGCGGCGGAGCGCACGCCGCCGCGGTGGTTGCCGAAGGTCGAACCGATCGTGGTGAAGTCGGTGGGCACCGGCACCTGCGTGACGAACAGGATCGCGTGGGGTGTGATCACCGGGGCTTGCGCCATCGTGCGATCGCATGCTGCTGCGGCTGCCCAGAGCGCGACGACCGGAGTCAAGCGGGAGAATGGCAAGCGGCTGGGCATGGCGGTGTTCTCGTATCGCGGTGGACGGCGCAACTGTGCGCGACGATAGCGGTTACCTGCCCACTACTTGCCCCAAGCCCGGAAAGTTTGCGGGCCGCTGCGACCACCGGCTCCAATTGCGTCATTGTTGGCGTATCGTGGTGATAGCTCTGCAGTGCGGGCTCGTTGGCGCTTGGCCTCCAGTCTCCCCTGCGCTTCGTCTCAAAAGCTGAAATACAATGCGCTTCACCCCGCATGCAGTGGCGCTTATTGCCGTCATTCTCTCATCGCTCGGTGCAGCGCCTCGCGCTCAGCAAAAACAACCCGACCCCGTGCGACTTGCTGAGTCGGAGTGGAGAGCCAGCGATACCTGGCGCGACTTCCTCCGCGAACATGGCGGAGAGTGGAACGTGACCTGGTCCGCAGCGACCGCCACGCCAAAAGCGATCTGGGGCTCTGGCATCCCCTTGCGAGGTTGGCGGGATAATTCGCTGGCCGAAGCGCGACGACACGCGAAGGCCCTGCTCGAGAGCAACCGTGAGCTCCTTCGCCTCGGCGGCTCCGAACTGCGCGAAGAGATCGGTGCGCGGATGCACCGGGTCTGGTCGTTCAAGTTCCAGCAATTCTATCATGGTCTCGAGGTCGTCGGCGGTCGCGCCGACGTCCGCGTCCACATGACGGGGCGCGTGCCGATGTTCGGCAGCACCGCCATACAGATCCCCGACGACTTCTTCACGACGCCGACGATCGACGGCGAAGCCGCGTGGTTGATCGCCTGGCAGGATCTCGGCGAGCAGCCCTCGCTGGCGCCGCAGCCCACGATGCCTGCCATGCCACGACTGGTCATCTACGCCGACGTCCACGCCGACTCGATGCAGACGCCGACGCTCGCCTACGAGATCGCGCTCAGCAACGTCGAAGCAAACGGCAACGGTTCGATCGGTCGCTCGTATGTCGACGCTCGCACGGGCAAGGTGATCGTGTTCGTCAGCGACAAGCACGAGTGCGGATTCCCTGGCTGCACCTTGGCGACTCACCGCCCCGCGCCCGAGGTCACCAACCCGCCGATCCCGGTGCCGACCACGGTCACCGTCATGGGCTGGACTCGCACCGGTGCCGACGCCAACGACCCGCTGGTCAACGTCCCGATGCCGGGCCTGGAGCTCAGTGTGCCGAACGTTGGCACCGTGGTGACGGATGCCAACGGGGAGGTCGTCATCGACATCAGGACGACGACCACCATCAACATCTCAGGGTTCAACGGCCGACACCACGCGCTGATCTCGGGCAACAACGCCCCCTCGGGCTCTTGGACCGTCACGCCTGGCGTCGCCGCGACGATCCAGCTGCTGATGTCAGGCGCTTCCAGCAGCGAAGGCGCACACACCACGGCCTCTTGGTGGACCGACCTGACCAACGAATGGACCCGCGCGATCCTGGGCAACACGTCCCAACTCGACACGGCGAGCAACATCGGCATCACGGTTAACCGCACATCTACCTGCAACGCCTACTACACCGCCAACACGATCAACTTCTACCAAGCAGGCGGCGGCTGCGCGAACACGGCCTTCTCGACCATCGTCTCGCACGAGTGGGGTCACGGACTCGACGACCGCTACGGCGGGATCTCGCAGACCGACGGCCTGAGTGAGGGCTGGGGCGACATCATCGGCCTCTACATCGTCGACTCGCCGATCCTCGGCAGCGGCTTCCAGACGTCGGGCGTTGGGATCCGCAACGGCACCAACACGACCCAATACCCTTGCAACGGCTGCAGCGTGCACACGGCCGGTCAGTCTTGGATGGGCTTCGCTTGGAAGCTGCGCAACCGGCTCGAGACCACTTACGGGAGCCGCGCGACGGCTATCTCGATCTCCAACAACATTGTGGTGAGCACGGTCGTCGCTGACGCGACCAACCAACCGGATGCTGTGTTCGAGGTGTTCGTCGCCGACGACGATGACGGCAACCTCAGCAACGGCACTCCGAATTACGACGACCTCGTCTGGGCCTGTGAGCAGCACTCGCTGCCATATCCCGGCCAGCCTGGCCTCCCGAACGACGAATGCGTCGACGCGATCGCGCTCACGGCGGGCGTCAACGGCACTTACTCCAGTAGTGGCGCGTTCACTTCGTCGCCGTCGTGGCCCTGCGCCTCCGGTGGCAGCGACGTCTGGTTCTCGATCGACGTGACGGGCAACGGCACGCTCTCGGTGTCGACCTGCGGTTACGCGTCCTGGGACACCGCGCTACAGCTCTTCTCGGGCAGCTGCGGTTCGTTGAGCAGCATCGTCTGCAATGACGACGACTGCAGCAGCTACCGCTCGACGGTCAGCGCAACGGTTGCACCTGGGACCTACTACGTCCGGGTGGGCGGCTACTCCGGCGCGACCGGCTCATTCAGCCTCGACGTCAGCGTGCCGAGTTCACCGCCCGACGCGCCTAGCGGACTGAGCGCCACAGAAAACGGCACGGACCAGATCAACCTCGCCTGGACCGACAACAGCGGCGAAGAGACCGGCTTCTCGGTCGAGCGCGCAACCGGCGGCGGTGGCTTTACGATCATCGCGAACCTGGGAGCCAACGCGACGGCCTACGCCGACAACGGCCTGCAACCCGGGACGACCTACAGCTACCGCGTCGCCGCGTCCAACTCGGCCGGATCGTCGGGCTACTCCAACACCGCGAGTGCGACCACGACACTCCCCGATCCGCCTGCCGTCCCTGGTGGTTTGAATGCGGCAGCCACCAGCGAGACGACGATCAGCCTTTCTTGGCTGGACAACAGCGGCGACGAAGACGACTTCACCGTCGAACGCTCGCTGGACGGGACGTCCTTCGCGCTGATCGCCACGCTTGGCGCCAACGCGACGTCCTACGTCGACGGCGGCCTCGCCAGCGGCACGACCTACTTCTACCGGGTCGCGGCATCAAACCTTGGCGGCTCCTCCGGCTACTCCAACATCGCGAGCGCTTCGACGCCGACTCCGCAACCGCCGACCGCGCCGAGCGGTCTCGTGGCAACCGGGACGTCGTCGTTGTCGATCGACATCTCCTGGAGCGACAACTCGTCGAACGAGACCGGCTTCGCGGTCGAGCGATCCGACTCTGGACTGGGTAACTGGTCACAGATCGCATCGACGAGCTCGAACACGACGTCGTTCACCGACACGGGGCTGCAGGCCTCGACGTCCTACGACTACCAGGTCCGCGCGTTCAACGGCGCGGGGTCTTCGGCACCGTCCAACGTCGCTACGGGCACGACCGATGCCTTCGCCAGCCAGGACTACTACGCAACCAGCGAGTTGAACGGCGCCGGCACGAGGTCCGGCACCTATCAGCTGACGCTCAGCGACGACGGCCAGGCGATGCAAATCACTGAGCGACGCTCCGGAGGCAAACCTTCGAGCCGCTACAGTTACCTGAGGCACACGTACGTCATCCCGGTGGCCTCCGGTAGCTCGCTGACGCTCTACGCGAACGCGTGGCAGTCAGTGTCACCCGATGACAACTTCGAGTTGCAGTGGTCTGACGATAATTCGTCGTTCTCTCCAGCGATCCTGGTGACCGCGACCTCCGACGGCACGACCTACACGGCCGCGCTGCCTACGACCCTGAACGGCAACGTCTACATCCGGGTAGTCGACACCGACCAGACGTCAGGCAACCTGTCACTCGACACGGTGTTCATCGACGAGCTGTTCATCCGCTCTTCGGGCATCACCACGCCAACACCACCGAACGCACCGAGCAACGCGAGCGCAGCCGCGCAAGGCAGCAACCTCGTCAACGTCAGCTGGACGGACAACGCGTTCAGGGAGCTGTCCTTCGAGCTGCAGCGCTCGACGGACGGTGTCAACTTCGCGACGATCGCGACGCTCCCCACCGACACGGAGAACTACGCCGACAGCACGGTTTCGGCCATGTCGACCTACTTCTACCGAGTGCGTGCGACCAACGCGGCAGGCTCCTCTGCGTGGGCCAACACGGGTGCGGTGACTACGCCGGGCGCTGGCTCGGCGGACGACACCGCGACCGGCGAGACGTCGATCTCCGGGGATGTGACCGGCAGCTACCTGGACACCGCGACGCTCAACGGCGTCTCGGAAAACATTCGCGAACTACGCACGAACGGTCCGCCGTCGCAGCGCATCAGCTACATGGAGCACGACTGGACGTTCAACGTCACCGGCGGCTCGAGCGTCGAGTTCTTGGTGCGCGCCTGGCAGTCGAATTCTCCGGACGACAACTTCCGCTTCTCGTGGTCACAAGACGGCGTCAACTTCCAGCAGATGTTGACGATCACTGGGACGAGTGATCCGGGCACCTACAGCGTCTTCACGCTGCCGGCGAGCACCTCGGGCACGATCTACGTCAAGGCCGAGGACACCGATCGCACGCCCGGCAACGGCAGCCGCGACCGGCTCTTCATCGATCACATGTTCGTGCGCTCGCAGTGAGGGCTGAGGGCCCCGTGACGCTGCGCCTCGGCATCCGGGGCGCGGCACCAACTGCCTCGCGCCGCCGAGTCGGGGCGAGGTTCGCGGTGCTGATCGGACTCGCCCTGGCCGCCTGCAGCGAGGCTACGCCTCCGCCAGGCGGCGCGCAGGGCGCCGGCGAGCAAGCGCCGACGCCGGCCGGACGCGGCAGCCAGGCGGCCGCTCAGCGCGTCGAAGTTCCGGCCCGCCAGCAGAGAGAGCTTATACAGCTAGGGCCGGAAGGAGTCTTCGGACGGCTGCTGAACGCCGACGGCGCGCCTGCGGTTGGCGCGCGAGTCTTCCTGCTGGTCGACGGCCCTGACCCGCGCAGGGGCGCGGTGCAGGAGGTGCCGTCGAAGCCGCTAGCCGCGACCTCTGCCCTGGCTGACGGCCGCTTCGCGCTGCCGCTCTCCATACCAACAGCTGGCGATGGTGTCATCTGGGCACTGCTGCCCGGGCACGCCGACCTCAGCGCCGGCGTCGGCGATGAGAGCGGGTGGCGCGACCTGGGCGTCCTGCAACTCACGCGTGGGCGCGTCGTCAAAGGCTCGGTGACCAAGCTCGGCTCGGGTGAGCCAATCGCGCATGCCACCGTGCGGGTGACACCAAGCCGCGCAGAACTGGACGCGGGCCTCCGAAGAATTCCAGGGCGCGAAGACGGCATTGTCGCGCACACCGGCACCGACGGACGATTCGAACTCGGGCCCTTACCCGTCACCGGGAAAGTCACGTTCAGCGCGACTGCGAGCGGCTTTAGCAGGCGCCTGCAGACCGGCTTCGACCTCGGCGGCGAGCACAACCAACAGGCGCACTTCGTGCTGGAGCAAGGCACTCGGCTGCTCGGCTCGGTGCGACACGCCGACGGTGCGCCGATAGCTGCCGCCAGGATCGAGGCGTGGCCGCAAGACAGCACGCTGCCACCGCTCGTGACGTATTCGTCCGAGCAGGGCGCATTCACGCTCGACGGGCTGCAGCGCCTTCGCCACTACCTGGTTCGCTGCCACGCGGACGGTTTGCGGATCGCGATACTTCGGGACGTCGTCGGCGGCGGAGATCAGCTCAAGATCGTGCTGCGCCCTGCGGCGGTCGTCAAGATCAGCGTGGTCGGCCTCGAGGCCGTTGGCGCGGCCTCAGCTCGCGTCGCAGTTCGCAGCGCGACGCCGCCTGACTACGCCGAGGTGGCGAGCGGTGCCGTCACGGCAACGGACGGCTCGGCAATTCGGCTCGAGGTGCAGACCACAGGCCTGCTCGTCGTCACCGTTGAGCCCCCCGGCGGAACGGTGACCGCTTCCGCCCCCTTCGAGCTTTCGCCAGGTGACGGCGAGCGCAGCCTGTCCATCGCATGTCAGCTTCCGGGCGCGATCGCCGGGCAGGTACTGCACGCCCGAGGCCGCCCGGTTGCCGCTGCACAGGTCGCCGCTGTGCCGCGCCCGGGTTCTCTCGCTGCGTCTATCCAGGGGCGCCGCTCGACGACCTGCGACGGCGAAGGTCGCTACCGCATCACAGGGCTCACCGAGGGCGAATACACCATCGAGGCTAGACACCCCGCCTGCTGCCGCAGCGAACACGCCAACGTGAAGATCACTCGCGGGGCTGACCAGGCCCTCGCTTCGCTTGTGCTGCGCAGCGGCACGCGAGTCGTTGGCTCGTGGAGCCGGACGGCCACCGCCAAAGCAAGGCTCTCGGTCCTCGTCACGCCAACCGACACAGTCACCTCTGCGGCATCGACCGAGGTGCTGGCGGACGGCCGCTTCGAGCTGGGCGAAGCGCTGCCACCCGGATCCTACACGCTTCGGGTGTACGCTCATGATCCAGCGGGGACGGCGAAGCCGCGCCTGGTCGCCCTCACCGACTTCGAAGTAGCCGCTGGCGATGACGTCGTCACCGTGACCCCACAGCCGCGCTGACGACCTCTGCTGGCCAGCGGCTTGCTCAGGCGAAGCCTGGGCTGGGCCCGGATCCACAGATCGCCGCCGCGGGCGGCGGAGCGCACGCCGCCGCGGTGGTTGC
>JAPYTD010000121.1 GCA_029936315.1 Planctomycetota bacterium
AGTCCAGGTATTTCTGTGATGGCCGACTGGAACTCGCTCAGCGCAGCCATCGAAGAGGCTGCACAAGGCGACAAGCATGCCCAGGATCAGATCATCGAGGTCTGCTATCCGTACGTCCGGGACCTGGTCCACAATGGGCTGGAGTTGGACTTCCGCAAACGGCATCGCTGGATCCTGCCGTTATTCAGCACGCAAGACATTGTGCACGAAGTCTTGGTCACCGTTGTGCGTGGACTCGAAGACACGTCGTTTGAGAGCGAGGACAAGTTTCATGGCTACCTCAGCACGATTGTCCGTCATCGACTCTTGGATGCTGTTCGGTTTCACGAAGCCTCGCGCCGCGATCACCGCAAGTCCGTGTCTGGGACTGTTGCTGGCATCGGCAATCTAGCAAGTCCATCTCACGACCAAACGCCTACTCTCGCCGCCTCGCTCGGCGAACGAGCTTCACTGGTTCGAGAAGCTCTCAACGTCCTGCCAGAGCGGAATCGCGTCATGCTCGAGATGCGACTCATGCAAGAGGCTACGTTCCCGCAGATCAAAGAGGCTCTTGGCTACTCAAGTGACGAAACCGCGCGACAGGCGTTCCATGCGGCGCAGGCCAAGTTCCTCGTCAAGCTACGCAGCCTGGGCATCAGCAAGACGGTGGGTTAGTCATGTCGAAGTCCGACGATTTCGACGAAGAAGAGCTACTCATCTCTTATGTGCAAGCCGCCCTGCAGCAGATGGACAGGGGAGAGGAAGTCGTCCCTGAAGTGCTCTGCGCGGATCACCCGGCGTTGATTGCTGCCGTGGTCGAAGCCCTGGGCCTTTCCGAGCATCTTCCTGCGCTACAGAAGCAGGCTATGTCTGAGGACCCACTCACGGGCCGGATGCTCGCCGATCGTTACGAGTTGACAAAGTGCATTGGCAGAGGCGCCATGGGCGTTGTCTACCTGGCGCAGGACCGACAACTCCCGCGCTCGGTCGCGATCAAGATCCTGGATGGGCGACTGTTCAACGATCCAGACGCCGAAGAACGCTTCGAACGCGAGGCACGTGTTCTGGCGGCTCTTCAGCACCACAACATTGTCGCGATCCATGATCGGGGGCGCACACCGGAAGGCATCCACTTCCTGGTCATGGAATTGCTGGACGGCATGACGCTCGCGGCCGTGCTTGAGTCCACTGGCGAGAACGGAGACCCGACCGAAACGCTCGACGACTTGCTTGATGAACCTCTCGCTGAAAGGCACTGGCCAAGGATCGTCGCGAAGTGGTGCGTAGCGCTCGCGCATGGCTTGGAAGCCTCTCACGCAAAGTCAGTCATTCATCGTGACATCAAGCCGTCGAACATCCTCCTGACGACAGAGGGGCGTGCTGTGCTGTTGGACTTTGGCATCGCCAAGAGCGTCAGCGATGCGCAGTTGACGGCCACAGATGCAGCCCTCGGCACACCTGCCTACATGGCTCCAGAGGCGGTCATGGCCGCTGCAGAGCACCCTCTAAACCCAGCGAGCGATATCTACAGCCTGGGCGCAACGATGTATCACCTGCTAGGAGGTAGGGAGCCATACGTCGGCAGTGTCGCGACGATCTTGATGGAACTGCAGCAAGGCGACCCCAAACCGCTGCTTCATCAGCAGCCAGACCTGCCGCGCGACCTGGTCGCCATTGTCGAGTGCTGCATGGCGCGCTCACCGGGCATGCGCTACCCCAGCGCTGCGTCACTATACCGTGACCTTGAGTGCTTCCTGGCACATCAGCCTGTCTCTGCCAGGCCGACTACCGCGATCGGGCGGCAGTGGCGCAAATGGCGACGCGCGCCTGCGCGTCCGCTTGCTGTGCTTGCAACGGCCATCGCTGCCTTGATCGCTGCTATATCCATCCCAATCTACTTCGAGCAGCGAAGCCAGGACATCCTGGCTCAAAAGCACAGCTTGTATCGCAGCTTGCCAGCATTGCTGGCTATTGACTGTTGGCCTGATGAGCGCGTGCTCGCAGAGCTAAACGACGAGAACCACGCCGCGCTGCAGCAACTCGATCAATTGCTCGTGCTTGATCCACGGGATCTGCCGACCCGACTTTGGCGCGCGTGCCTGCAACTCGACCTCGATCATCGTGAAGAAGCTGCTGCAGATCTTGCCTACATCGCCGCCAACGAGAGCAGCGCCTACTTCCGCGAGCTTGCCGATCGATATCGCAACAGTCAGGCGGCGCTACTGGGCGCCGAGTCGATCGATCTGACAGACCTCCCTGAGCCGGTCTCGTCAACCGAGCTGTACGTGGCGGGATTCCATGAGCTGCGCAACCGACACATAGCGGGCTACAGCAAGCGGTCCGAAGATCTGCTGCGCCGCGCATCAGCCGACTACCTGCCAGCCCGAGATCTACGTCTGATCGCCCTGGCCAGCCTCGCAGAACAGCCCAAGAGCCAACGGCCCGAAGGAAGAACGCAGCCACAACTGGTGCAAGAACTCTATGACGAGACCATCGCCCTGGAAGCAATCTATGGTCAGCCAACTGCCAGGACATGTGCGATGCGTGGCGTCGCATTGGTGATGCAGCAGAAATACCAAGAATCGATCCCGGAGCTCAAGGCCTCACTGGCAATCCGGCCTGATCGACAGGCGCTGCACCTCAATCTCGGGATCGCCTATCGTCGAATGGGCGACCTCGCCACGAGTGAACTTCACCTACAGCGTGCGCTGCGCTTGCATTCGTTTAGCTGGAACTCTCGCTACACCTTGGCGCAAGTATTCCGTGATCAAAGCAACTTCGATGCAGCATGGCAGATCATGGCTAGCTTGAAGGCGACCGGCGAACGCGGCGAAGCCTGGAAGCACGCAAAGCTGGCTGGCAGCATCGCCATGCGCGAGTCAGTGCACCTCCTCGACAGCGACCCAGAAGCCGCCAAGGTTCTTGCTGACAAAGCAGTCGCCAGCTTCCGTAGACTGGTTGAAATTCGCCCCAAAAGCAGCAGGAGTCGCAAGCAACTGGCAAGAGCACAGGCCATGCTGTCCGACGAGAAAGAGGTGATTCTGGCCGAGTTCGCAATGTCGGTCTTGCAAGAGCTGAATCGATCGAAGCCCGAGTTTCACTATCAACTCGCCACCCTCGCACATGTCATCTCGAAACATGGCATGGAGGCGTCAGAAGCGCCTTATCTCGCGGCAATCCTGCGCAAGATCGCCGCCAAGCAGGTGCCAGGAAACGTGATCTTCGCACAACAACAGGAGGCGAAGATCCAACAGCTGCTGCAGAAAATGCAAGCCCGTTAGCGTCACGCAGTAGACCATTGCCATGCCTGAGCATGCGCAAGGCTTGCCCACAGCCTGCTTGTCCAAGAGAGCGCTTGCATTGACGGATGGTCAGCGATGCGCGATGGTTATCAATGCGGCAGTCGCGCCTGCCTCTTGATCGAGCGGTTGCTAGCATTCCAACAGCCGCGCACGATGCTCTAGGCGCCATACCTAACGCTACTCGAAGCCTTCTTCACCTGTGCGCATCTGCTTGCTGACCACTCAAGATCTCGACGATCTGGCGAACTCGGAAGCAGCGGAGGATTGGCCGTGTGATCCGCGACCATTCCTCCCCGAAGAGGAATGGCACGTTGCGATTCTCACGGGCAAGCACGAAGCAGTGGCACAAACAGAGCGCTTGATCGCAGAGGGCTACGACCTGTTCTTCAACCTCTGCGATGGCGCCGCCGATCAGGATATCCCCGGAATCGAGGTCATTGAGACCCTTGAACGTCACGGGGTTCCGTTTACCGGCGCAGTATCCGAGTGCTACGAGCCAACACGCACACAGATGAAGGAGGCTTGCCACCAGCTGGGAATCGCAACCCCTGCTTACATCGTGGCGAAGAACGATGCAGACGTGGAGCGCGCCGCTCAAACGCTGAGTTTCCCACTCTTTGTAAAGCACCACAACAGCTACGCGAGCGTCGACCTAAGCCGCCGCTCGCGGGTGCAATCGCCAGCAGGGTTGCGGCAACAGGCTCGCAAGATCATGTCTCGTCATGGCGCCGCATTGATCGAAGAATACATCGAAGGCATTGAGTGCACGGTCTTGGTAGCCGAAAATCCCGAAGACCCTCAGCGGCCGATCACGTATGCGCCCGTGCAATACCGTTTTCCCGAGGGAGAAGACTTCAAGCACGCTCGCCTCAAGTGGGTTGAGTATGACGGGCTCACATCATTTGCTGTTGCCGACACCGAGCTGGCCGCACGACTTCGGGATGAGTGCGGCCGCTTCTTTGTGCAACTAAAGGCCGCGAGCTTTGGCCGGTGCGATCTGCGAGTCGACCGCGCAGGAACGCCTCACATGTTGGAGATCAACCCCAACTGCGGCGTCTTCTATCCGGCAACCGCCCCCGGCAGCGCAGATATCTGCCTCTCTCTTGATCCTGCTGGGCACGCTGGATTCGCCAAGCAACTCGTCGCAGCCGCTTTTGGACGTCACGCGCGGCGAAAGGCCTAGCTTCAGCGAGTCCCCGAGTTTTTGAGAGCCGACGATGCCTGGCGAGTTGGTCGACGTGCGCGCTCCGAGGCAACTGCTGACGGACGCGATGGTGGCCGGCTCTCAGTCTCGTTCGCGGTTCCAGTAGATCTTCAGGTTCCTGGTGGCACGCCCCGCGGCCACGATGTCGGCTCGACCATCCCCGTCCAGATCGGCGATCCGCAGATCCTCCGTGGCCATGCCGTTCCGATCGATCCAGACCGAGGTCCACTCGTTCGCCGAAGGGCTCGCGCGATGGAAGAACTTGATGCCGACCTCGCCGTCGCCATTGGGCTGGCGCCACCCGGCGACGATCTCGAGTCCGGCGTCTCCGCAAAGGTCCGCCACTGCGATCGCATGGCCGCCCTTGAAGCTCTCGTCGAGGATCGCCCGTGCAAAGGTCCGATCATCCTCCGCGTCCGAGACTGCGTCCATCGATCGATAGACCGACATGCGGTTGCCGTGGAAAGGCGCGATGGTCGCGATGAAGCGCGTGCCGTCGCCCTCCCGACCCATCCTGATCTCGCCACCACCGTCGATCCCCGACAGCTTCCACTTGCGCCACGCGCCGTCTTCGAACGCGAGCAAGAGAGCGCCCTCGCGCCCGATGTAGAGGATCTCCTCGGCCTCGGATTCCGGCCGCCACTGGCCGCGATCGAAGTTGTGAGCGAGGTGCAGAGTGTCGTCCAGGAGAACGGTCTTCCAGGGCTTTCGTACGTCGGCAGGCTTTTCGTAGGCCAGCAGTCGAGCCCCGGTTCCCTGAGCGCCCTTGTTTCCGCGCCCGTGCAAGGGTGCGACGACGAGGTCGAAGCGATCCTCCGCCAGCCGTACCCAGCGCATGCGGTGAACGACAGGTTCGTGCGGCAACTCGACCGGTGTCCAAAGGCCAGTCCGGTCGGTCGGCGGGTCGAGGTAGTGCACCGATCCGGAGCCTTCCGTGTCCCCTGGGTTCCAGTTGGCTCCCACCGCGACTTCAACCCTGCCGTCCCCATCGATGTCACGCGCGGCGATGCACACGTTGTCGCGCTTCGTCAAGTTCTTGACCATGATGAAACGCTGCCAGTCAGGATTGCGATACCACACGAACTGCCGCTTGTCGGCGAGCAGGATGTCGGGCTTCCGATCCCCATCCACGTCACCGATGGCGATGCCATAGCCGATCGCGATCTTCCCGATCGTCTCGGCAACGAACGTTGGTGGCAGGTTGGTGGGGGCGGGATCCTGAAGGGCTTGGATCGAGCAGGCAAGTGCGAAGAAGGCGAGCATCAGGTCCCTTTGGATTGGAACGATTAGCGCAGGGGATTTGCGGGTGAGCGGGTCGCTGCGGGTGTAGGTGATTCAAAGTGCGGTCAAAGCTCATCGCGACCAGGAGCAGCCCGAAGCCCGCGAGCGCAAAGATAGCCCTCATCTCTTCACCTTTCTGGCGCGCCCGCCTGCGCGGCGGGCCGAACACCCATCTGACTGAACCCGATGGCGGAGAAGAATGCTTGGGTTCAGGTGGTCTGAGCCGCAGTTTTTGAATGACCTACACCCCGTGCTGTTGTTCTTGTGCCTGGCGATCGCGGTCAAGATCGAGGTCGTTAGCCGGACCTACGAAATGCGCAGCGAGCCAGAAGACCTGCCGGAACCCGGTCATCCGGACTGAGTCGGGGGTGGCGTTCTAACCGGCCAGCCCATTGGGCCTGATCGCCACGCGCAGCCAGCGTTGTGACGCTGTGAGATCGATCGCCTCCTGGATCCGTTCGAGCGGCAGCGGCGGGCTGACGAGTTCGCCATACGGCAGGTCTGGCGCGGTGCGCTGCAAGAACGCGACCGCCTCGTCGAGGTGTTGGGGAGCGTAGTTGTGGACTCCGCGCACGGTCAGGCACTTGCGTATCAGCGTCTCGGCCGTGGCGCCGAGCGCCGAGTCGGGATGCACGAGGCCGACCAGCACGTAGAGTCCGCCGGCGCGCAACAGCTCGATGCCCTGGGCGAACAACTCCTTGGCGCCCGCGACCTCGAACACGGCGTCGACGCCCCGCGGATGCTCGTGCTTGATCTGGCGCACCGGGTCCGAACCCGGCGAGCCGTCGATCGGTGTCCCGCCGAAGCGCCTGATCCATGAGAAGCGTTGCTTGTCGCGCTCGACGCAATAGACGTGGCTCGCGCCCCGGTCCCGCAGCAGCGCGCAGGCGTAGATGCCGAGCAGGCCGCCGCCCTGCACGACTACGACGCGGCGATCGGCCGGGCACGCCAGGACGGCGTGGACCATCGTCGCCAGCGCGCAGTTCACCGGCGCGACGATTGCGTCGTCGAGTTCATCGGGGATCTCTACGATGTGGGTTCCGCGTCGCAACACCACGTGCGAGGCATAGCAGCCGTTGAGGCCCGTTCTGTCGGCGAGCGTCGCGTGCCCGTACTTGAACAGACGCTCGCACTTCTGCGGCAGGTCGTACTCGGCGCATGGCTTGCAGACGCCGCACGAATCGGCGATCGACCAGGTCACCCGAGTCGATGGCGCGAGCTGTCGCCCCGCGCCCGTGCGCACGACGCGACCGACCGCTTCGTGGCCGAGCACCGCGGGTGTCGGTTCGGCGCGAACGCCGCGGATCGTGTGCAGGTCCGACCCGCAGATCGTGGCGCAGTCGATCGCGACCAGCACCTCGCCCTCGGCGAGCGCGAAGTCGAGCGGCAACTCCTCCGCGGAGAACGGCGTTCCTTGCCCGTGAAAGACCTGTAGCCGCGCGACGTTCACCACGGCAACGAGAAGGTCTTGACGTTGGTCATGAACTTCATTGCCTCGATGACGCCTTCCTTGATGCCGAGTCCCGAGTCCTTGAGGCCGCCGAACGGTGAACACTCGATGCGATAGCCCGGCACTTCATTGACGTTGACCGTGCCGGTGCGGACGCGCTTCACGGTTTCGAGGGCGCGATCGAGGTCATTGGTCACGACGCCGCAGGACAGGGCGAACGGCGTCGAGTTGGCCAGCTCGATCGCATCGTCGAGGTCGGCGATCTCAAGGATCGGCGCGAGCGGGCCGAACGACTCGGTGCGCACCATCTCGGCGTTCCTCGGCACGTTGTCGAGCACGGTCGGGGGCATCACCGCGCCCTCGTTCTGGCCGCCGGTCAGCACCCGGGCCCCGGCCGTGGCGGCATCACGCACGCGGCGGGTGAGATCGGTGGCGGCGGCCTCGTCGATCACGGTGCCGATCCGGGTCGCGGGATCGGCGGGATCACCGACGACATAGTCGCCGGTCTTGGCGACGAACCGCGCGGTGAAGTCCTCGATGATGTCGCGGTGGATCAGCAGTCGTTTGACTGCCGTGCAGCGTTGGCCCGAGTTGCGGTAGCAGCCCTCCGCCGCGAGCGTGACGGCGCGGTCGAGGTCGGCGTCCTCGAGCACGATCAAGGGCGAGTTGCCGCCGAGTTCGAGGCACAGCTTCTTGTAGCCGGCCGTCGTGGCGATCTGCTTGCCGACCGTGGCGCTGCCAGTGAAACTGACCAATTCGATGCGATCGTCGCGGATCATCGGCTCGACGACGGTATCGATTGGCCCGACGACGACGCTCAACATCCAGCCCGGCAGCCCGGCTTCGTAGAGCAATTCGGCGAACTTCAGCGCGGTCAGCGGGGTTTTCTCCGATGGTTTGAGGATCACCGGCGCGCCGCACGCGATGGCCGGCGCGAGCTTGTGCGCGACCTGATTGAGCGGGTGGTTGAACGGTGTGATCGCCGCGATGCTGCGCAGCGGCTCGCGCGTCGTGAAGATCTTGCGTGCCTTGCCGTGCCGCGTGATGTCACACGAGAAGATCTGGCCGTCGTCCTTGAGGGCCTCCATCGCGGCGAACTGCAGCACGTCCTGGGCTCGCCCCACTTCGTAGCGTGTATCCCGCATGCACAGTCCCGACTCGCGGCGAATCAGGTCGGCGAAATCGTCGGCGCGCTCGAGGAGGAGGCGTCGCGCGCTGTCGAGGATTTGCGACCGCTCGTGTCGGCTCAATGCCTTGCCGCCGCGCAGCATCGTCGCGATGCACTGTTCGAGCTCGCTTGGTCCGATCATCGTGACCTGGCCGGTCAGGGATCCGTCGAACGGATAGTGCACGTCGAGGCGTGTGTCGCTCGTCACCGCTTCGCCCGCGATGAAGTTAGGCCAGACCTCGGGGTTCGTCATGCTGTGTCCAGGGAACTCACGTGCCGTTGCACACGAAGTCGAAGATGTCGAAGTTGCGCGGATCGGCGACTGCCTTCATGCGATACTCGGCGTTCAGCGGCTCGGAGACCAGCATCGGCACCATCTCCTCGTAGCGGGCGCCGTGGGAGCGCAGTGGGCGGTCGAGCCCGCTGAGGTCGTGAGCCTCGGCAGTGCGGCCGATCACGACGTCGCGGGTCGCCAGCACGTAGATGTCGCCGATGCGATCTGGCAAAAGCTCCAGTTTGCGGGCGGCGACTTCACGCGGATAGACCTCGGCGACGCCGTCGAGCTGATCGATCCAGTCGACGACTGCGTCGCGCTCCTCAGCGGTCGTCAGCGACGGCGGCAGGTGCACGGTGACCGCGCCGCCGAGCGCGCCGTGGTGCACGACGTAGGGATCCGTGATCGGGCAGATGACGCGAATGCCGTCGCCGAATCGGGCCGCGAGCTCGGTCTCCAGATACAGCACGTTCGGCTGGCCTTGGGCGTCGTGCTTGGCATTCATGCCGTGGTCCGCGGTGATCCCGACGATCGCGCCCAGTTCGAGCATGCGTCCGATCTCGTGGTCGAGCTGCGCGTAGAACTCGAGCACGGGCTCCTCGTCCGGCGCGAACTTGTGTTGCACGTAGTCTGTCAGCGACAGGTAGAGGAAGTCCGCTTTGCCGTTCTTGATCATCTCGGCGCCGGCCTGCAGCGCGAAGACGCTGGCGGCGCCCGAGTAGATCGAGGGCTTGCTAGTTCCGACCATGGCCTCGACGTCGTCGATGCCATGAGTCTCGGTGCGGGCTTCATCGGCCTTCTCCGACGAGAACGCGATGCCGTCGAGGCCGTCGGACAGAAACGCGCGCAGCTTGTCCTTGGCGGTGACGAACGCGACCTTGCGGCCGGCATTGGCCGCGGCCGCGTCGCGCACCGCGCGCG
>JAPYTD010000122.1 GCA_029936315.1 Planctomycetota bacterium
GAGTACAAGCGGCTTCAGAACAACGAACTGATGGAGGCCTTCCGGGACCGGACGCTGAAGATCGACATCCCGTACAACCTGAAGCTCAACAACGAACTCCGTATCTACAAGCGGGATTACAACGAGGAGCGGGTCCGGGGGAAACATGTCGCCCCCCATACGCTCGAGATCGCCGCGATGTGGGCGATCCTGACGCGCCTCGAAGAGCCGAAGAAGGCCAACATGTCGCTATTGCAGAAGCTCAAGCTCTACAACGGCAAGGCGATTCCGGGCTACACCCGCGACAACATCCGCGAGCTGCGCGACGAAGCGGCGCGCGAAGGTCTGGTTGGGATCTCGCCGCGCTATATCCAGGACAAGATGTCCAACGTGCTGGTGCGCGACATGCCGTGCATCAATCCGTTCATGGTGATGAACGAGCTCGAAGAGGGGCTCGACCATCACAGCCTGATCTCGGACCCTGAGACCAAGAAGCACTACAAGGATCTGCTCATCGTCGTTCGCGAGGAATACGAGGAGATCATCAAGAATGAAGTCCAGCGCGCCATTTCGGCCGACGAAGAAGCGATTGCGCGCCTGTGCGGCAACTACATCGACAACGTCAAGGCTTACACGCAGAACGAGCGCGTCAAGAACCCGTACACGGGCCAAGACGAAGAGCCGGATGAGCGTCTGATGCGTTCGATCGAAGAGAAGATCGAGATCCCTGACTCGCGCAAGGATGACTTCCGTCGCGAGATCATGAACTACATTGGGGCGTTGGCAGTCGAAGGCAAGTCGTTCGACTACAAGACCAACGAGCGTCTGCATCGCGCCCTTGAGCTGAAGCTGTTCGAAGACCAGAAGGACTCGATCAAGCTGACGAGTCTGGTGTCGACCGTTGTCGACAAGGACACGCAAGAGAAGATTGAGATCGTCAAGGGCCGGCTGATGAAGGACTTTGGCTACGACGAGATCAGTGCGACCGACGTGCTCAACTACGTTGCGTCGATCTTCGCCCGAGGTGACACCAAGGAAGAGTAATCGTGGCCGTACGTAGAATCGACCAGGATCACACGCGGTTCCGTCACATCGTGAAGGGCCGCATCAAACGCGACCTCAAGAAGTTCGTCAGCTCCGGCGAGTTGATTGGCAAGCAGGGCAAGCGCTACGTGTCGATCCCGCTGCCGCAGATCAACTTGCCGCGTTTCCGTTTCGGCAAGAACGAGAACGATGGCGTAGGCCAGGGCGAAGGCGAAGAAGGCGAGGTGGCACCCGGTCAGGAGGGTGATGAGTCCGGACAGGGTCTGGCCGGAGAAAACACCGGCGAGCACGCGATCGAAGTCGATGTCTCGCTCGAAGACCTTGCGCAGATCCTCGGCGAAGAACTCGAACTCCCCAACATCGAGCCGCGCGGCAACAAGAACCTGACTACCCAGGCGGGTCGGTACACGGGCATCTCGAAGGCTGGTCCGATGTCGCTGCGCCACTTCAAGCGCACCTTCAAGGAAGCGTTGAAGCGGCAGATCTCGTCGGGCACCTACGATCCGGACAACCCGATGATTGTTCCGATCAGGGAGGACCTGCGCTTCCGCGCGCTGCAGACCCGAAAGCAGCCCGAAGCTAGTGCGGTCGTCATCTACATGATGGACGTGTCCGGTTCGATGGGGCGCGAGCAGAAGGAGATGGTTCGCATCGAAGCCTTCTGGATCGATACCTGGCTGCGCCACCAATACAAGAACCTCGAAGTGCGCTACATCGTGCACGACGCGGCCGCCAACGAAGTCGACCAGCACACGTTCTTCCACCTGCGCGAGAGCGGCGGCACCAAGATCAGTTCGGCCTACGAGTTGGCGCTGCAGATGATGCGCGCCAAGTACCCGATGTCGGAATGGAACGTGTATCCGTTCCATTTTAGCGACGGCGATAACTGGAGCACGCGCGATACCGAGCACTGCATTGGCCTATTGAAAGACAGCCTGCTGCCGATGAGCAACCAGTTTTGCTACGGACAGGTCAAGAGCGCCTATGGCTCGGGCCAATTCAAAAAGGACCTCGACGGCGCCTTCCGAGGCGAAGACAAGGTCGTCACGACCGACATCCCCGACCGTGATGGCATCCTGCCCTCGATCAAGTCGTTCTTGGGTAAGGGCCGCTAGCCACAAGCTGACATGGGCAACCTGACCCCCGAATTGGCGGCGATGCGCGATCAGACGCGCGATCTGGCAAAGAGCTACGGCCTCGACTTCTATGAGGTCATCTTCGAGTTGGTCGACTACGACGAACTCAACATGATTGCCAGCTACGGCGGGTTCCCGGTTCGCTATCCGCACTGGCGGTGGGGCATGGAATACGAGCAGCTCAGCAAGAGCTATCAGTATGGCCTGTCCAAGATCTACGAACTCGTCATCAACAACGACCCCTGCTATGCGTACCTGATGCGCAGCAACGCCCTGACCGAGCAGAAGCTCGTCATGGCGCACGTCTACGGTCACTGCGACTTCTTCAAGAACAACGCGTGGTTCTCACACACGTCGCGAAAGATGATGGATGTGCTCGCCAATCACGGCTCGCGCGTTCGCCGTTACATGGACCGCTACGGCCAGAGCACGGTCGAGGACTTCATCGATGTCGTGCACTCGCTCGACAACCTGATTGATCCGTATTCGCCGTACATTGAACGCGGCACCGATGCGCGTTCGGAGGCAAAAGAACGAGCCGACTCGAGCAACAAGGAAGTCCAGAAGATCGCGGCCAAGGACTACATGGACCGCTACATCAATCCGCCGGACTTCATCAAGGCGGAGCAGGAGCGGCTAGACAAGCGTCAGGAGCAGGCGCACCGATTCCCGGCGCGGCCCTCGCGTGACGTGTTGAAGTTCTTGATGGAGCATGCACCACTCGAAACCTGGCAACAGGACTTGTTGGCGATGCTGCGCGAGGAGGCCTACTACTTCGCGCCGCAGGGCATGACCAAGATCATGAACGAGGGCTGGGCCGTCTACTGGCACTCGACGATGATGACTCGGCACCTGTGTCAGGCGGGCGAGATTGTTCAGTACTGCGATACACACAGCGGCACGCTGGCGACGCGGCCTGGGCAGATCAATCCCTACAAGATGGGCGTTGAACTGTTCCGCGACATTGAAGAACGCTGGAACAAGGGCCGCTTTGGCGCTGACTACATGAGGTGCGAAGACCCGGAGATGCGCCGCAAGTGGGACACGGGTGCTGGCGAAGGTCGCAAGAAGGTCTTTGACGTGCGCCGTATCTACAATGACGTGACCTTTGTCGATGAGTTCATTACGCCCGAGTTTGCCGAAGACCAGAAGATGTTCATCTACGGTCAGGATCGCCAGACTGGCCAATACGTGATCGTCGATCGCGACTACACCAAGGTGAAGAAGCAGTTGCTCAAGGCGCTGACCAACTTTGGCAACCCGATCATCAAGGTGGCTGACGGCAACCACGAGAACCGTGGGGAGTTGGTCCTGCAACACGAATGGGTTGGCGGCGACCTGCAATTGGATCAGGCGCAGATGACGCTCAAGTCGCTGTTCGCGATGTGGAAGCGGCCGGTGCACATCCGGACGATGATTGATGGCAAGGGGCGACTGTTGAGCTTTGATGGCAAGGAGTCGACCAGCCAGGAAATCGAGACGGATGATCCCGCGACGGGACGCGTCGGCACGGCAGATGAGTAGCAGATAGCTCGCGTCTTGGTTGACTGTTGCTGGCGAGGCGCTCGCGCCCTGACGTATGCTGTCGGGCTCTCAATGGTAGATCGGCCACGACCAACAAGTGAACGCGTATGGCTGTGCTACCTGGCCTGCGTGAGCCTCGTCGCCCTGTTGACACCAGGTCAGGGTGCGCACGCACACAACGTCTGCATGTTCTTGTGTGTGCAGTTGCCCGTCTTCGTGGTCGCCTTGTTCAGCTACTGGCTGGCGTCTCGCCGATCCCCTGATGCGGCGCGTTGGGTCCGGGCTGGGCTCGCGCTGGTCGGTTTGCCGATCGTGTTCTCGGCACTGTGCTGGGTGTTACCCAACGTGCACCCGGAGCCGTATGAGTTCGTCTGGCTTGAGATCGACCGCTGGCTGTTTGGGACGGATTTGGCGCGCCTCGGCGACAACATGCCGGCGTGGTTGGTGGAGGTTCTGCAGCTCAACTACGCCTCGTTCTACGGCATGTGCGTCGTCTCCGCGCTGCTGGTGCGTTGGCACACTGGCCCGCATGCGTTTGATCGCGCCGTGTTGATGATCGTCGGCACATTCCTTAGCAGCTACCTCGGCTACCTGTTGTGGCCAACAATTGCGCCGCAGCTTGTGCTCGAGCATGCAACCGAACTGCGTGGCTTGTGGTTCACGGCATGGATTCGCGAGTCGATCGAGACGCTGGAGGTCAATCTCTGGGACTGCTTCCCGAGTGGCCACACGATGCTGACCGTGACCAACCTGATCATGCTGTGGCGGTGGGCGCGACGGTGGTTTTGGATCCTGCTTGTGCCGAGCATCGCGTTGATTGTCAGCACGGTTCTGTTGCGCTACCACTGGGCCAGCGACGTCGTGATCGGCGGGTTCTGGGCGTGGCCAATGGCACGCGCGTGCGACTGGTTGGCCGACCGAGATGGTTGGGCGCGCGCCGAAGCGACCGCGGACTGAGGCACGTGATTCTGGTTAGTGCAGCACGAAGTACTTGCCGTCCGGCGACTGCACGAGTGGATCCGTGAGCAGCAGTTCGGCTAGGCATGGCGCGAACTCGACGAGGTCCTGGCGCGCCTGCACGATGTCGCAAACCGTCACTGCCTTGCCGGCGGCCCGCAGTGCCTGCCGGGCCGAACGTCGCAGGATCGACGGTAGGGCCAGATCCTTGAGCGCCACGATTCCGGGCGATAACACTTCGAACGGACCGTTGCGTCGCAGGATGTCCGCCAGCAGGTCTGCCTTCAGCCATGCCCCGCCCAGGTCGGTTGCGCTGACGATCTCGCGCAAGGCTTCAGTTTGTGCGTAGCCGGTACGCTTCTTCAGGTGTTCGAGCACTAGCTGGATCAGCCGCTTCATGCGTTCTTGGTTGAACGGGTAGTTGCTGAGCGTGTCGACGCGATTTGCGTCTGATTGCACAAACGCGCGGTTGTGATCGAGCAGTCGCAGCACGAGCCGGCGCTGCGACTCCGGTTGGTTGTCGATGAACAGATTCTTGACAACGTCACCAGCTGCACTGCGGAAGGCAAAATGCAGTCGTCGCATGACCGACGACTGTGCCTGGTCGGCGGCACACGCTTCGCCTCGGCCGAGCATGCGTACGCGCGGGTCTTGGTTGAGGCGGTCGAGCACCAACCATGCGGTGTGCTCATCGCATTCTCTCTGGGCAAGTTCGAGCACGTTTTGGCGTGATTCGGCGGTGCTGATGCGGCGGGCGGTTTGCTCGGCGAGTTCGGCGCAGTCCTGCAGCTCTTGCTCATGCCATTGACGCATCGCCCAGAGATCGGAGCCGATGCGCAGAAACACCGAGTTGCCGGCGAGGTGGCGCATCAGGCGTTGCCCGGATGCGAACCGGAAGCGCTCTCGATAGGCGAATACGAGGTCAGTCAGAGAAGTCGGTGTACCGATCTCAGTGAGGATTTCGATCAGGCGTGCGGCGGGCGTGCGCGGGTCCGGTACTGCGACTTCGCCTTCTGCGCTGTCGAGTTCGACTGCCGTGCGCAGCTCACTGCGAAGCACGTGAATCAGCACGCCGCGCGGCACTTCGGTGGCTCGGTCCGCGAGTCGCGACAGGATGTTGTCGACCGGCATCGGCAGGCGGTGTTGCGGGACAAGTTGCGGGAGCGTACGCAGCAGCTCACGGAATCGTCGTGACGTGACGCCGTGCAGGAAGCCGCGATGGAGGTGGCAGCGGTGCGGCAAGCAGAACGCGATCAGGCGCAAGCCAAGCTCGGCGTCGTCGCAGTTCTTTGTGATGATGGATATGATCGATCCAATCGCGGCGTTGGGTGCATGCAAGACACCGTCGAATGCGGCGAACTCGCGCTCGAGTTCTTCCTCCATGCGCCGCATCAAGGCGGTGCCATGCTGCATCAGTGTCGTGCGGATGCGGTCCAGGCTGTCGTCAAGCTGGGTCGCGCCGAGTAGTTGCACCAACGCCTGGCGTGGTTGCAGCGGTTCGTCGAGGCCGACCGCGGCGACCAGAAGTTTGCGACCGTTGTCATCGAGTGGCCCGAGCAGCTGGGCGCGTAGGGTCGGCCAGTCGCTGGCCGTTGTGGATTCGAATTGGCGCAGCCCGTCCGCCAAGGCACGTGCCAGCGCTTCTCTGAGCTCCGCTTCTTCGTTTGGCGTTAGCGCACCACCTTCTCGCAAGGCAACGGTTGCAAAGTCGAGCGCGTTGCCAACCGTCAGGATGCCGCGTCCAGCAAGCGTGTCGGCGAGTTGGTGGCCGAGGCTCAGTTGCGTCAGCGGCAGCTCCCACAACGTCGTCGGCAGTAGTCGTTCTGCCGCCGACCGTGTGCCGACCGTGCTGTCGCAGTACTCGATCATCTACGTGGGTTGATGTTGCGGAACGTCGGCCGCCGTTTCAGTCGTTCGATCGCGAGTTGTAGTACCGGTGCCGGCACCATCGGGGACAACGACGCTGCCGAGACGCCGGCGCCGATCAGGCCTTCGCACAGATGCATCTGCACCAGTGGGTGGTTGGGCCGTTGCAGCAGGGTGGTCATGGCTCCCTGCGCCGCATAGCTGGGCATTTCGGCGAGCAACTGCGCCGCGCGCAGATTGGCGCGTCGTGTCGAACCGACATGTACCGGCAGGCGGTCGGCGACTAGTTGCGCCGGGCATCTGGTCAGCGCCTTCTGCAGCAGCAGTGCTTGATCGCTCTTGGTCGCCTGTAGGTAGACGGGCACGATCGTGTCGACCATGTTGGCATCGCCGAGGCGTGCGGCGATGTCGGCGAGTGCCGCGGTACGGGTCAGGCCGTGCTGCACGGATTGTGCCATCGCCGTCGCCAGCACTGCGCGCTCGGCCAGGTTCATGCTCAGATTCGGATGCACTGCCAGCGCCAATGCAGCGTCGTCCGCAATGCGTGGTTCCTGATGGCTGATGTTGCTCGCGAGCAAGTGCGCGGTGGCGTTGCTGGATGGCGATGCGAGCAACGCTTGCACATGCGTGCCGAGTTCTGCCGTCGCCGGCAGCACACCGCGACTGCCACCATGGGTGTGCAAGGTGGCGCCGACGCGCTTCAGGAATAGAATGCGGGTATCGCCAACGGCCAGGGAAAACAACGCGCGGCCGCAGCATCGGCCCGCCGGCTCGAGCAACGAGAACGAGTTGCCGACCTGACCCTTCAGCACCTGGTTAGGTTGCAGGGTCAGTTGTAGCAGTTCGGCGGTTGGCTGAACGGCCCCCGTGACCGTCGCCCGAACGATGACGTCCGCGGTCTGGCACAACCGGGCGAGTGTCGATGCTTGATCTTGGGCTGGAGCAATTGTGGGCAGCAACAGTGCGAGCAAGCTCGCTTTCCTGGTCAGATGGTTCATCGCAGCAAGATCCTCTGGCGAAGGTATGCGAGGTCGATATCGCGGAAATGGTAGTCGAGGGTTGTCATTGCTTCGTAGCCGACCGATGCGGCCATCACTTCGGCCGCGCTGGCGTAGGTGTCATGCAATGAGCCATCCCCGAACAAGCCGTTCGGCATGCCACCAGGCGCCACCAGGCCAACCGAGTGGCCGACTTCGTGGGCGAGGATGATACCGATCACCGCGGCCCAGTCGTCGGCCGCGGCCATGATGGTGCCCCAGCGGGCGCGTTCGGCGACGCTCGCGGCGTCATAGTCGAACGTCGGCGTCAGCACCGTGGCATCCAGTGGGTGGCTGCCTGCGGGTGTGCCGCCCATGTCCGGACAGATTGGCAAGAACTTGGCGGCGAACTGCGTTTGGAACGAGGGGTAGACCTGCAGGTGGATGTTGGTCTGGTAGAGCCACATCTCGGCCGGGAAGACGCCGAGGCCGGTCGACGTGTTGCGTTCGTTGATGTTGCCGTTCTTGTAGTCGTAGTAGGCGCGACCGAGTACGCCGGAGCTTTCGTCGCCGTAGACGCGTGTACGGTTGCTCTCGGGATCGAGGCCACCGAGCGCGATCTGCATGTGTGGTAGGGCGATCGGCTGGCGCTTCGAGAAGCGCAGTTGCACCGAGCCGCTATCGATCGGCTCGCCGCGTTGGCCACGCTTGTACATTGCGTTGGCCTTCGCCATCACGCCCTCGAGCAACACTTTCTCGACCCAGGCGTTGGTGCCAATCGGGTCGCCTTCGGTTGCGAAGCCCAGGCGCAGCATGTCATCGGAGAAGTCGGCGCGGCCGTTGGCATCACGGTCGAGATCGCTGCGAATCCACACAACCTGCGTGCGCTCGAATGGCATGGCTCCCGGGGTTGGGTTGTCGACGGAGAACGCAATCACCTCCGACTGGCCACGATTGCCGCTCAGGTCGGTTGCCCAAACCGTCAGTGTCCAGGTGCCAGCCGACAGCGGCGTGTCGAAGGGCACGACCACTTGCAGCGAGTTGTAGGTAATCGACGAGACGGCCAGCAGCGATTCCGCATTCGGGCCAACCCCACCATCGAACTCCACCTCGATCGAACCCATGTCGACCCACTGGCTACCGGGATCGGTCACCGACACGTCGACCGTGAAGCCGCTTGGCGGCAGCACAAGGCCGGTGCGGCGCGAACTGGGGATACCGTTGATGCTTGCAGTCACCGTCGGCGCGATGCCGTCAAGGACCTGACCCGTGCGGAAGCGTGACAGGCGATCGGTGTCAAACCAGTTGCCACTGACGCGACGAGGCCCGGCATTGCCGCTTAACACACGAACGCGGTAGTACGAGTTCGCGATGAGACTGCTCGTCGGTGTGAACGTGACGACGCGGTTGTCGGCGCTGAATGCCATGCTGCCGGCAATCGGCGAGCCAAAGTCATCGGTGAACAACAGCGTCGATGAGTTGAGCGTCGGTGGGTCCATCGGCGCGTCAAATACGATGCTGAGGCGTGAGCTCGTCGCGACTGCAACCGCGCCATCGGGTGGCAGGATCATCGCTTGTGGCAGTTCGGAGTCGTCCGACGTCGTGAACGAGATCGTTTCCTCGATGGCGAGTACGTTGCCGGCGAGGTCGTGCATGCCGTCTTGGCCACTACGCAGCCTGAGCGTGCACTGGGTGGCGGTCGGCAGCGTCAGAATAGGATTGACGCGCACCAGGTCCGTGCCGACCAGTTCGACCACGGACGTCCACACGTTGCCGTCGACCAATAGCTCGACGGTGTCGGTGTTGACCCAGCGCGAATCAAGGTCTTCGTCGAACTGCACTTCGGCGACCAACACACCTGGAACCCGCGTCTCGCCGGCACTTGGCGAACTCGCCGAAACCTGCGGTCCGCTGCGATCCGTTCCAGTCGTGAACGTCAGGGCTTGCGTGCCAAGCAGGCCGTTACCACTGACGTCGGATGCCGCTGCTGCACCGAGCAGGAATGCCATCGTATAGGAACGGTTGCTCTGCAACTCGACCATCGGGCGAATGTGCAGGCTGCGCTGGTCGAGGG
>JAPYTD010000123.1 GCA_029936315.1 Planctomycetota bacterium
GTCGTCGACTCATTGCTGGCACCAGGTGTCGTGGTCAGCGGCGCCAAGATCCGCCGTTCGATCCTGAGCAACCTGGTCTACGTCGATGAACAAGCCGTGGTCGAGGAGTGCATCGTGATGCGCGGCGCCAGGATCGGCAAGGACTGCAAGCTCAAGCGCTGCATCATCGACAAGTGGAACGAGGTGCCGGATGGCACGGTCATTGGCCACGAGCGCGAAGATGACGAGAAGCATTTCACGGTGTCGGCGACGGGTATTGTGGTTGTGCCGCAGAATCACGTCTGGGAGTAGGTTCGTGCAACAAGCGGCCTAACTCCGGTGCTCAGCGGGGCGGGGATTGCGATTGGGGACCTTGCACGAATGCGGTCGCCACCAACCAAACGGCCACTGTGAGGCCAACGAGACGGCGAGATTGCATCCGCGGCTACTTAGGCGTCCGCCTTCTCTTCGCCCGCGTCCTGATCTTTGACTTCCGCCTTAGGCGGCAACAACTCGCCCAAGAACTGCGGCAGCATCTTGCGCCAGGTCACCCAGTCGTGACGCCACTCGTCACTCCAGGCATCGACGCGATTGGGGATGCCCTGCGGGCCGAGCACCTTCTCGACGCTCCAACTCTGCGCCGGTTCTTCGTGGGCACCCTGACCGTGCGCCAACAGAACGAAGCGCTGCTTGAGCAGTTCGAGGTGCTTGCCAGTGAGGTTCGGCACGAAGTCGAGCGGCGACGAGTCGTAATACTCGCGCGTGATCTCGCCTTCGAGGAACTTGTTCATGTTGTAGGTGCCGCTCATGCAGATCGCGGTCTGGAAGATGTCTGGGTGCCGGCACAGCACCGCCAACGCGTTGAACGCGCCGATCGACGAACCCGCAGTCCAGATCATGCCAGCATCGCCACCGCAGTCGCGATGGATGGCCGGCACTACTTCGCGCACCAGGCACTCGTCAAACCGGTTCTGCGCCTGCGCTGCCTCTTGCAACGTGCTGCACTCCTGCACCCACGCCTGGCCTGCCACCGAGTCGACCACGTAGACCTTGAGTCGCAGGTCAGCGAGGAAGTCGCCGATCGCGGAGATCATGTGGAAGCGTTCTGGTTCTTCGGCGTCGCCCCCCGCGGTTGGGAACAGCAGCAACGGAGTGCCGGACACGCCGTAGCGACAGAAGGTGATCTCGCGACCGCCAAGCGATGGCGACTTCCAGGTGATCTTGTGCTTACTCACGGCTCGATTGCGGACGGGGTTTGTGTGTGCGGTCCCGACTGGGCGGTTGGGCGGCGCGACGAGAGGAAGGCGAATGCCTTACTTGCAGGACGCTGCGAGGTCATCCACCGATTGCAGCACCAGCGCGTGGAACTTGCCGGCGAACTCGTCGACTTCATGTTCGGGGAAGACGTTTGTGACCTTCAGGCGGATCGCCGCCACGCAGCGCTCGCTGCGGAACCACGCGAACGCGGCCTCTTCAAGCGGTGCGAAGTGCTTCTTGTCGAACGTCTCGAACTCATTGGTCGAAAGCCGGTCGCGCGCGATCTTGGCATAGGCCTTGAGCTTCTCCGCGTACGGCAGGTCCTTCTTGGCGATCTCGTAGAACGCTTCGAAGTCGACCGTCTTGCGCATCTGGCGGTTGGTCGCGGCGTTGAACAAGGCCCACTTCAGGTTGCTCAGCACGTACCACGGCCAGTGGTAGTGGATCGAGTTCACCTGGCTGTCGGGGCAGGGGTTGGCGAAGTCGATTGGGTAGTAGACGCCGTCCTTGCTCAGCATCTCGCAGCTGTTGAAGTCCCAGCCAAAGAACGTGTTGATCGTCAGCGTCGTGTCGATAATCAGCTGCTCGTCTTCCTTGGGCAAGAAGTCGCGATCGACGCGGTAGCGACTGTGCAACGGCTGGCTCGGATCGTACTTCATCACGCGCACCTGCGGGCCGATGCCGACCGCACGCACAAACACGTCGAAGTCATGCACCGCCGATTGCAGATGCATCAGGTCCTGGCCGCTCTCGTCGTAGGCGCTACGTAGGCCTTCGACATCGTCGATCTTGGAGACACCGCGCCAACCGCCGCCGTCGTAAGGCTTCAAGAACGACGGGTAGCCCAAACCATCGGCGATCGGGTCGAGTTCGAACATGCGCGCGTAGCTCTCCAGCGTGAACTGCAGATCGTCCTGCTCCTTGTAGTTCTTCTGCGGCAGCATCACCGTCTTCGGAACCGGCATCCCGAGCGCCATCATCGCGCAGTAGCTCGAGTGCTTCTCGTAGCTCTGCACGGTCCACGGGTTGTTGTAGACGTAGAGGTCGTCCATCAAGATGCCCTTCTTGATCCACTCGCGTTGCAGCGTGAACCAGTGCGTCAGGCGGTCGACGACCACGTCGTACTTGCAGCCCTTCTCGAGCGCGAACGGTCCGAGGCCGACCCGCTCGCAGGCAAACTCGACAACTTCACGACCGAGGTCGAGGCGGAGCTTGCTGTCGGCAAGGATTTGTTCGAATGCGAGTGGCCAACAGATGTCGGCACCAAGCGAGAGACCAATATTGCGAGTGACAGCGGGCATTGCGGGCGATGTGGGGCGAGCACCCTACTCGTAGACGTGCCACAAAGGACCAGGGAACAGCGAGGAAAGACCTTCACGCAGGCGGTCTCGCCAGTTCTCCCAGTTGTGGCCGTCGTTGGCCTCCCGGAAACGCACCTGCATTCCGGTCTCCTGCAGCAGCGGCACCAGCGAGCGGTTGTAGTAGATCAGCGATTCGTAGACCCCGCAGCTGACGAAGACCGAGTCGGCGGGCCGGCCAGGCTTCTTGCGGAACTTGTTGACGAATTTGACGACGGGGTCGAATACCGGCGGGCGATCGTGCTCCCCGATCTCGGTAAACACGAACGAGCCCGACTGCAACAGCAGTTTGCCGAAGAAGCCGGGATGCCTCCATGCCGTCGACAGCGACGCAACCGCGCCGAACGAGGCCCCCATCATCGCGCGTGCCGACGGCTTACGAATCAGCGGCAGCAACTCCTCCATCTGCGGCACGAGGTCTTTGACGAGGAAGTCCGCGTGGCGATCGTCGGCCGCATACTCGGTCATGCGCTCCGAAGACTGCGTCATGACGGCGATCAACGGCGGCAGTTCGAGGCGATGGATCAGGTTGTCCAGGATCACCTGCAAGCTCGCGTACTTGAGGTAGTCCATGCCGTCGTGCACAACCAACAGCGGATAGCGGCGCGTCTCGCGGAAGCGCGCCGGCCGATAGATCTGAATCGGTCGCCAATCGCCAAACACGTTACTGTCAAGGTGACGTTCTTCGATCGTGCCCTTGCGCGCCTCACCATCCTCGACCGTCCACTCCGGCGGCTCGTAGCCTTCGCCATAGACGACCGAGTTGGCGCCGAACGGATCGCGCGCAAGATGGCTGTTGAGCGGGTCGCGGATCAACTGCCCCCGACCGCGCACCATCACGCCAATCTTGTATTCCATGCGCGACTGACGCGGCAGGTCGACCTGCAGCACCCACAGGTCGCTGCGCTGCAATCGTTTGAACTGCAGTTCGCCCGGCAAGCCGTGGATCCAGTGATGCAGCATCACCTCTTCGGCCTGCCCACGATACAGGAAGGTCACGTTGCGACCTTCGATGTGCGGGAACTCAACATCGTCGAGCACGGCTTCGATGCCGCGCGGGCCACGGGCAAGCGCTGCCTCCAATCGCTCGAGCATGCTCATTGCGACACCTCCTCGACGAGGCCGTCGAAGCCCAGCTGCCGCGATCCCGCATGCCCCGTCCACTTGCCTCCGTGCCAGTCCCAGCGAGCGCCGTAGTCAAGCAACGCGCACTTCGCCGGCGCAAAGCGGCGCGACAACATGCGAACACGCAAGCTGTCATCGGTCTGCAGACGATGGCGTGCGTGCGGCAACGCGACCAGGTCCGGCAGCAACCCGAAGCCAGCTTCCATCACTTCGGCCCACGAGCTGCCCTGCGGCGGCTCATCGTGGAACAGCACAACACGTTCGCTCAGCGCCATCGCACCGGCCGACCACGCAATCACGGGACGATCCCCCCACAACGCAAGCAGGTCAAACAACTGCATGCGGTGCAGCAACACGCCGATGTGCCCACCAGCAACCATCAAGCACGCAACCTCCCCCAGTTGCTTCTCAAGGGCGCGCCGCTCCGCCTGCACAGCTGCGCGTTCGGCCGGCTGATGCTGTTCAAAGAAGTCTGCGTGGATTTGCGCGATGCGCGCTGCGTGCTGCTGGTCGAGGCCGCGCACCAGATCCCACGAGTCCTGCTCTTCGGCGGCTGCCATCGCGTCCTGACCGGACTGCCGCAACAGCTCCCGACTGGCGCCCATCAGACCATCAAGCCGGAGGCGATATAGCTCCTGCGCGCGCTTCCACGTGGTGTCGCGCTCGCGGATGGCCTCATGCAGCTGCTTGTCCTTGGCAAAGATACGCTCGACGCGAGCCCAAATCTTGAGGTTGACGAGCGGCCGACAGACGTGCTCGCGCAGCTCTCCGTCTTCGTCCTCACGCTCCTCCCAACCAGCGGTCACGACGGCAACAGGCTGGGTGCGGTCCGACACGAAGTGGTCGAGAGCTTCTATTACATTGGGGTCGCGGCGCTGCGGGCCGAGCACGATCGCGGAGGACAACATGACTGCACCTGAGTTATCCGAGCCCCGGGCGAGAAGAAAGGTCCGTGGCAGGCATTCCTTGCAAGTCAAGGCACGAACGCTGCCCCCGTGCGAACACTCAACGTGGCTTGCCTCTTGTGGCTTGCCTCCGAGCCTTGTCTCCGGAGCCTTGTCTCCGAGGCCTCAGACCACAAGAATCTCCACGAACCACAGCATGCAACTGCGCCCCTACCAAGTCGCCGCGCTCGAAGCGGTGCGCGAGACCTATCGCCAGGGCCACCGCTCCGCACTCGTCGTCATGCCAACCGGCACCGGCAAGACTCTGTTGTTCGCCGAGATCTCGCGCCTCGCCAAAGGACCGGTCTTGGTCCTGGCTCACCGCCAAGAACTCGTCGAGCAAGCCCGCGAGAAGATCTCCGCATGGTGCAACGACGTCGTCGCAGTCGAGATGGCCAACCAGCGCGGCTTCACCCGCCCAGACGGATCGCGGCCGAAGATCGCGGTAGCCAGCATCCAGACGTTGCGGCAGCGCTTGCAAGACGTGCCCCGTGACGCCTTCCGAATCGTCGTCGTCGACGAAGCCCACCACGCGACATCGGACTCGTATCGCGCGGTGCTCGAACACTTCGACGCCCATCTGCTCGGGGTCACGGCAACGCCCGACCGCAGCGATCGCGTGCCACTCGGCGAGATCTTCTCGGCCGTTGCGTTCGCCTACGACATGCGCACCGCGATCCTCGATGGCTGGCTGTGCCCGATCCGGTCGTTCCTCGTACAGACGCAGGCCGACTTCTCCGGCGTGCGCAAGATCGCCGGAGAACTGGCGACGCGCGACGTCGAGGACATCCTGACGCAAGAACTGCATCTCGCCGAGATCGCCGCGCCGATCCTGCGCGAGCGAAAGGGCCGCCCAACCATTGTGTTCGCCGCGTCGGTCGCGCACGCGCATGCGCTGTGTCGCGTTATGAACGAGATGGCCGACGACAACGACTTCGCAGCCGCACTCGATGGCAGCAGCTCGTACGAGCTGCGCGCACCGACCCTCAACCGGTTCCGCAAGGGCGAGATCAAGGTGCTGGTCAACTGCTCGCTGTTCACCGAGGGCTTTGACGTGCCACAAATCGCACTCGTCGCGGTCGCGCGGCCGGTGTTGTCGCGTTCGTTCTACGCGCAGATGGTCGGCCGCGGCACCCGCATCGCCCCCGGCAAGAAGGACCTGCTCGTGCTCGACTTCGTGCCGGGCAACTGCCGGCATTCGCTGGCGCAAGCCGTCGACATCTTTGCCTCGGCCAACCCCGAAGTGCAAGAACGTGCGCGACGCATCGCCCAGGAAGTCAGCGCCGAAGGCGAGGCGATCGCGTTGGAGCGCGCGTTGGAGTTGGCGCAGCAAGAACAGGAAGCGCAGGAAGCTACGGTGGCATACAGGCTGAAGAAGCGCGACCCGTTTGCAGCGGTCGGTATCGACTTGGAGTTCTACGTGCGGCGGTCCAGGGGTGGCGAGCGCGCGACGGACACGCAGCTGCATTACTTCAAACGCGCCGGTTTGCCGACGGACCTTGTCGCGCAGTTGTCGAGTCATCAGGCTGATGCACTGCGTGAATCGCTGTTGGATCGCAAGGCGGTCGGCCTGTGCACGCCAAAGCAGGCGAAGCAGTTGGTGGCGCTCGGTGTCGATCCGCGTGAGATGTACTATGACGAGGCGAAGGAGCTGCTGCGGGAGAAGAAACGCAGCGCTAGGGAAAGCTGAGGCCCTCACCTCCTCGAACGGTACCTGTAGACCCACCTCAAGCAGAAGGCCGGTATTGCCCCGCCCAGCATCGCGAGCAGCTAGCTCAGGCCAGATCGCTATCGCCCAGCGTGTACCACCAGTTCTCCGTCAAGAACTCCGCGGTCACCTGCGGAATGCAGATGTTGTGGATCAACCGACGCTGCATCCAATTGGCCGACGCAGTCTCGACGAAGCCGCGCGCAACCAGATGCTGGTGCTCCTTCGACCACGGCGGGAACACCGCGAGCAACCGTTCCTTCTGTTCGTCGTGCTGGCGCCCCACGGCTTTCGCGAGCAGCGCGTCGGCCATCTCGGTATCCGCCTCCGGCACCAACCAATCAACGATCGTCGATGAGTCCGGCGCCAGGCCAGACTGCGGCTTCAACACGATCAGTCCGCCAAGCCGACCCGAACGCCGCGACGTCCACACTTCATAGTCTTCGCGCGCCGGGTTCTGGAAGTAGCGCCAATCGAGGTAACGGTAGTCACGCCGCAACAAGCACTGCTTGTCATGGCGAACCATGTCGTAGAGACCACCGATATCAGACGGCACAACCGAAACCTTCTCCACCTCAATGCCAGCCGGCGCAACAATCGGCTCAAGCGAACGGTCGCGAATCAGGTAGTCGATGATGCCCATCATCTCGTACTTCAAATACCGCTTACCAATGCGGTAGGCGGCGTCGACCGGGAAGCCATAGAACAACGCATCACCGATCGTGCGGCTGTGCGCCCAGAACGGCATGCAGGTCTCAACGAACAGACTCTTCGCCCTCAACCCCTTGCGCCAGGTCGGATGCGTCATCGAGTCGACGCAATGAATCAGTAGTTGCGCGCCCCACGGCGTGTCGTAGAGCATCGGCATGCCGGCGTACTGCGACGCGATCGAGCCGTCGTCAGCAACCGCCAGTGAGATGCGGTGGCCAGCCGGGTTGTTTTGGTAGGCCCACTGCCATTGCTCAAGCGTGCGGTCGACATAGTCGGGGCCGCAGACTTGACGGAAGACCAGGTTGAACGTCTCGAGGATCCTGTGTTCGTCGCCGTGTTGATACGGCCGAATCGTCAGCCCTTCGGTCACGCGAGCCTCCGGCAGAACTCCCCGACAACCCCCGTCATCGCCGCAGCAGCGTGCTTGCCGGTTTCGATGACTTCGTCGTGCGACAACGGTTGCTTCGAGATGCCGGCGGCGAGGTTCGTGATCAGCGACATGCCGGCCACTTCGGCCCCCATCGCGTTCAATGCCATCGCTTCGTGCACGGTGCTCATGCCAACGGCATCGGCACCGAGCGTCTTCAACATGCGCACTTCTGCGGGGGTCTCGTAGGAAGGGCCGAGCAGGCCCGCGTAACAACCGGTCTTGAGCGACGTGCCACACGACGCTAGTTCGCGCCTCAACGGCTCCGAATAGACGTTTGATTGATCCGGAAAGCGCGGACCGAACGCAGGTTCGTGCGCCCCGATGAGCGGCGACTGGCCAGTCATGTTGAGGTGGTCCGTCAACACCATCAGGTCGCCAGCCGCGAAGCCATCGGCGATGCCACCGGCCGCATTGGTCAGCAAGAACTTGCCGATACCGAGATGCCGCAGGGTGCGCACGCAGCGAACGGCTTCGGCTGGTTGCCAGCCTTCGTAGAGATGTACGCGACCAGTCAGGCAGGCGACGCGGGTGCCGGACACAAGACCGAAGACGACCGAGCCACCGTGACCTTCGACCTTTGGCTTGGGCCAGTCCGGCACGTCGCCGAACGGAATCTCGATCGGGTCCTTGAGCACCTCTGCAAAGGACTTGAGGCCGCTGCCCAAGACGAGGGCGAGCCGCACGCCGGCCAGGTAGTCCGTGGAGAGTCGGTCGCGCAGCCAGGTGGCCGCGAACTCGACGCGTTGCAGTTCTGTGGCGGCGCTCATTCGGCGCCAGAGGACAGAACACCGGCGACACATGCCGTCATGCAGGTCGCAAGCGCGCCGGCAAACATCGCGCGCAAGCCGAGTTTGGCGAGGTCGCCGCGCCGGCCCGGCGCCATCGCGCCAAGGCCGCCAACCTGGATGGCGACACTGCCGATGTTGGCAAACCCGCACAGCGCAAAGCTCGCGATCAACGCGGTGCGCGACGAGATCGCGTTGTCCCCGAGCAGGGCACCGAGTTGTTTGTACGCGACCAACTCGGTCAGAGCGATCTTGGTACCGAGCAGTTCGGCAAGAACCGGAATCTCATCCCAAGGCACACCCATGACTGCGGCGATCGGCCAGAACAGGATCGCAAGACCACCGCCGACCGACCAGTCTTCGTGGATCATGCCAATGCCGGCGTTGAGCACGGCAACCAGACTCAAGAACGCAATCAACATCGCGGCGACGTTGAGGGCCAGCTTCAGGCCATCGCCGGCACCGCCAGCAGCGGCCTCGACGACGTTGCCGTAGGCGACGCCTTCGATCTTCCCGACTGTGCCCATCGTTTCGCTTTTCTCGGTTTCTGGCCAGAGCATCTTTGTGCACACCAGCCCCGCAGGGACGGCCATCACGGACCCGACCATCAAGTGTCCGGGGTCGACTCCAAAGCCAACATAGAGCGCAAACACCCCACCTGCGATCGTCGCGAACCCACCGACCATGATCGCGTGCAGCTCGCTCATGGTCATCTTCTCGAGGAACGGCTTCACCAGCAACGGCGCCTCTGTCTGTCCAACGAAAACGTTGCCACAGGCCGACAACGACTCGCTCCCCGAAGTGCCGAGCACGCGCACCATCACAAACGCCATTTGCCGCACGACCCACTGCATCACGCCCATGTGGTAGAGCACCGCCATGAAGCTGCTGAAGAAGATCAGCGTCGGCAACACCATGAACGCAAAAATGAAGCCATGGTCTTCACTGTTGGTCAGCACACCGAACACAAACTCGCTACCCTTGGCCGACAGTTTGAGGAAAGAGCCGACGCCTCTGCCGACGCTCTGCAAGGCGGCATTGCCGGTCTCCCAATAGATAAAGACCAACCCCAACACCCACTGGATGCCGAGACCGCGTCGGACCAGCCGCCACTTGATGGCGGAGCGGTCGCGGGAGAACACGAAGCAAATCGCC
>JAPYTD010000124.1 GCA_029936315.1 Planctomycetota bacterium
CAAGACCTCGCCGGGGCGTTGGTGCATGAATCCAACTCACGACAGATCGACCTGGGATCCACGATTGCCCACTACGACGACGTCGCCTACGGCAGCCGCAACCGTCCCGAGTCGTGGTTCCTCGACAGCACGCCGACGCTTGGCGCCAACAACGATGGCGGCGGCTTGTTCGCAGGAGCCTATGGTTGCCCGCAACTGACCTACGACCCGAAACTGGGCCACGGTGGCGAAAGCAACCGCCCGTGGATCGGCGAACCGTGGCCGCTCTACACCTACTCCATGCCGCCCACGCCTGGCTCGCTACTGCTCGCCATCGGAACGTCGAACTTCGGCGCATTGCCCTTGGACTACATCGGGATCCCCGGGTGCTTCTGGGACGTGACACCGGACGCCGTCTTCGGCTTTGCCGCGCCTGCATTGCAAGGACCACTGCCGTTGTCGATCCCCAACCAGGCCAACCTCGTCGGCAGCGTCTTCTTGCTGCAGGCCATGGTCGTCTACCCCGGTGCGAACCCCGCGAACTTGCTGGTCACCCGCGTCATGCACGCCCACATCGGCTCGCGCTGAGGCGAACCCCACCGCAGTGCGGGCACGTCAGCACATCCACGCTGAACACTCACAGCACACAACTCCGCCCACGTGTAGTAGCGCTGTCGACCATTACTCCTCTTGCCTGGACGATGCGGCACTCGCGAACGCTGCGGTCGAAGGTCGGGGCGGTGATCGCGTCGCCTGCCGACGAGTTGTTCCTCGAGACACCCCAGCTCAGTTCCAGAGCTCAGTTCCCGAGCTGTCGCAGCGCCTCTCGCGGCCTCTGGTCTGCCGGCCGCAGCGCTTGCGCACGCTGCAACGCTGTGCGGGCCTCGCTCGTGCGCCCGCCCGCGGCAAGCACGCGCCCCAGGTTGAACCAGGCCTGGAAGAACGTGGAGTCGATCGCGATCGTGCGCTGGTAGTGGTATTCGGCGCGATCGAGACGGCCAGCGGCCATGCACGCTGTGGCGAGGTTGTTGTGCAGCGGCGCCATCTCCGGGTTCATCCGCAACGCCTCGTCGTACAAGATGATTGCCTGCTCGTACACCCGGCCGCGCATCAGAACGCCGGCCAGCTGCATGCGCGCCATGTTCTGGCCTGGGTCGCGACGCAGGCATTCGTCGTAGGCACGCACGCCCTCCTGGATCTTGCCGGCGGCCACGAGACATGCACCCAGTTCGCGAAGCGCGTCGGCGTTGCCAGGCTCCTTCTCACGAACGCGGGCAACCGCGCGCAGGGCCTCCTCGTTGCGTCCCATCTCGCGCAACAAGCCAGTCAACTCGAGCAGCAGCGCCGTGTCGTAACCGACTTTCTCGAGGTCGCGGCGGATGCCTGCTTCGCCGAGGACCCGACGGGTATCGAAGTCTGCCGTCGTCACCTGCAGCGTCAGGTTGCCCATCTCGTCGATCGAGCGATCGCCGCCCCGTACCCTCTGCGGTGGGCTGGACGGATTTGCCGGATTGGCCTCGCTGTTGTCGTAGTGGTACTCGAAGTCGATGCGCGTTCCGGCCGGCAATGGCACGGGCTTACGGAATCGGTAATCGTCCTGCCAATCGAAGTCCCAGCGATCAATGCGGAACAAGTCGCGGCGCGTGCCACCAGGCAGCGTCGCCCAGGCGACCATGCTTCGACAGAGATAGTGCGCATGTGGGTAGACCGAGCGCACCTCGACCGCCACCGGGACGACGAAGTTGTCGCGGATGACAACATCGGCGGCGCCGGCCGGCAGATCGATCTCCAGCGCAAACATGCACAGCGGATAAGAGGCCACGCTGGGTTCTACGTCGGTGAAGTAGAGGCCGATGCGTGGCCGCAGCGTCTCCCGTCGGCCAGTCGGCGTCAGGTGTAATTGCAGCACGAGGTCGTCGCCCGGCGACAAGCGCCAGGCCATGCCAGCAGGGCTGCGTTCGGTGCGTTTGCCGGGAGTCCACCCGAGGAAGTAGCCATCAGGTGGTTTCGCGTTGCCCAGATCCATGCCCGGAAAGCCGAACTCCGCATCGAGCGCATCGCGCTGACGCGAATGACTGGTCTGGTCGACAGTCAGCACCGCGTGATGCACCGCGGCGTTGCCCGGCCGAATCTCGATCGCCTCGACGAACCTGATCTTATGGACCCCGGCTGGAATGACGAAGTTGCGGAACAGGTCGGGGCCGGATGCAGGCACCGTCACGTCCTGCGAAACGGTCAAGATCAGGTCTGGTTTGCGCAGCTGCCACTCGTCCGGGAACTCGGGGCAAGGCGGTTCGAGAGAAGCATCGCCGCGCGGCGCACCGGCCGCCACCCACTGCGCGAGCAACGCGATCGTGTCGTCGGCCAGGCGCCGATCGCCGGCGAAGTCCCCGTGGCTCGGCAGCCACGGCGGCATCAGTCGGTCGCCGGTGACCTCGACGATTTGCCCTCGTCTCTTGTAGACATCGCGATAGTCGAGCAGTGAAAACGGAGTTGGCCCTCCCGGCCGATGGCAAGGCGTACATGACGAGTAGACGATCTCGGCCACGTCGCTGGCAAACGTCGGCCCGCTCGTCGGTCCCTCCTCGGTGCAGGCAGCCACGAGCGCTGACAGGCCCACGGCGGCGGTCATCGACAGACGTCGCATCATTCCACTGGCCGAAGCTCGTGCACGCGGTGGCTGCATAGTGCCCGCATCCTACCCGCCCAGGCCATCGGCCATGCTGGTTTGCATGCAGGTTGTTGCCTACCTGGTATCTCCGGTCGCTATGATCCTCGCCATGGTGCGTCACGACGAGCGACCGACATCCAGCACCGATGGCTGCGCAGAGCGCTCGCGGCGATGCCGCGGCAACCGGCCAGCGCGCTGGTTGTTCCCCAGCCTGCTCGCAATCGGCCTGACTGCCTGTAGCGAGGCGACGACGTTCGTCAGACTCGACGATCTCGATGGCGGCCAACAGACGCCACAGCAGGTCACAGCCGGACACACGAACGTCATCGTGTTCACGAGTCACGAGTGCCCGATCGCCAATTCCTATGCGCCAACGATGGCTGGACTCGCAGCTGAGTGGAGTGAGCAGCCGGTGCGACTGTTCCTCGTGCACGTCGATCCAGACCTCTCGGTCGATGCGGCCATCGTGCATCGCGGCGAATACGAATTGGCAGGCACGATTCTGATGGACCCGAAGCACCAGCTGGCGACGGCCCTGGGAATCACGCGAACCCCGGAAGCCGTCGTGCTGAGTGAAGCTGGGCTCGTCTACCGCGGCCGCATCGACGACCAGTGGGCCGACCTCGGCGTGCGCAGCCCAGCGGCCACGATTCACGACCTGCGCGACGCCGTTGCCAGCGCGCGTCGTGGCGACACGGTGCCGCCGCCGCACCCGCCGGCCGTCGGTTGCCTGTTGCCGGAACCGGCGCACTGAGCGATCCGGCGGCGACGCACCTGGCCCCCGGTATGTCGACGTGCTGGCTGTGTAGGTGATTCAAAGTGCGGTGCGGACCACCCGAACCCAACCAACCGACTCTCGCACCTCTTCAGCCAGCCGTCAACCGGACACGTCAGCACGTCCACGCCGAACGCCCGCCGCAGTAACTCCGCCCACGCGTAGTAGCGAAGGCCACCCCGAGTTCTTGTTCGGGTAGGTGTGGTGTGCGGCGATCAGCTTGCGGTGCCATCTCAAGATCGTGTCGGGCGTGACGATTGTCGCGACCTTGTCGAGTAGCCTGCGACTGAGTGGCTTGCCCTTGGCCGCGAGGCGGCGACGTTGGTCGTCGGTCAGTCGCAGTCGTTTGTTGCCGAGCTGCTCCTTGAGCACGCGATTCTCCTCGGTGAGATACTCGATGGCCTGAGCTTGGTGTCGGTTGACCCAGCCTCCGAAGGTGGCGAGCAGGAGTCGCAGGGGGAGGTTGTCAGCCATCTGGCCGAATCATCGGCTTTCGAGTGGGCGATGTAACTCTTGCTGCCGAAGCGCGATCCAGTTTCCGGATAGCACGTGCCAGCCAGCTCGGCTGTGCCGTTGCGTCGCAAGCTCGAGCGAGTGGCTCCGTTGACTGGCGCCTCGCGCGCGTGTGCGCCGAGCTAGCCGAAAATGTGCTCTAGGGCTACCATCTTGGTCTTCCCGAAGCCCATACCACATTGCACCCATGACCAAAGCCTCACTCTGCCCGACCGCCCTGTTGCTTCTGTCACTAACCGCTCCGTCGTTTGCTCAGGCGGCGCCCTGCATGAGAGCCAATGACCAAACGACCAGTGTCGTGGCTTTGATCTACTCGTTCTCAAACGCTGGACCTGGCAGGTGGGCGTGGCAAATCACACCGGCCGCGACGACGGTCGCACGGAGCATTCGCATCTACACTGGTAACAACTACACCAGTTCCGTAGGTGCGTTCATGTCGCTCGAGATTTGGGATGACGACCCTATCAACCCCGGTCAGCCCGGCTCCCGCCTGGGTGGCGGCACGTGGTTGATTGAAGCGACAACGTCTTGGCAGGGAACCAACCTCGATGACTTTGTCATCATGCAGCCAGCAATGGACTACTGGATCGTGCTCGTCGAACCAGGATGGTCGACGCCGCCCTTCGAGACGGGGGGTAGCACAACTATGCCCAACATGAATGGAACGTCGGGCAACTGGATCGCTGGCACCGCGCAGGCGTTGAAGTACCGCATCTACTGCGGGCTTCTCGATGAGCAGGGACTCGTACCGTTTGGGACCGCTTGTGCTGGATCGGCAGGCGCGATTGGCACGGCGTTCGCTCAAGAACTGCCAACGACTGGCAACGCGACCTTCCGCATCGAGGGCACGGGCTTCGATGCCGGGGTGCCGATTCTCAATGTGCTCGGCGTGACTCCGGGCTTTCCGAGTGTGCTGATCCCCGGCACGGCTTCTTGCTTTTCGAACACGACCCTCGACGTGACCCTTGCCGCAACGACGGGCACTGGCAACGTGCGTGCCACCACTGCCAGCGGTCACGTTCAGTTTGACATCTCGATCCCGGCAAACCCAGCTCTGGTTGGCTTCTACTTTGCGTCGCAGCTTGCCGCCTTGGACGTCAACATCGGGACGCCGTTGCCATTTGTTACGTCCAACGCGATGCAAGTAACCGTCTTCTAGCCCGCCATCTGCGTTAGCTCGCAGGCGGAGATAGCAACCGCGCGACGGTTTGTTCGCGCAGCAACTGCGCCTTCTGCTCCTGACCCAACAGGTCGAGGACCTCGGCTAGCACCGCGCAGACGGTCGGCGTTGGCCCCAGCGACTCGGCGGCAACGCGGGCGGCGCGCTCGGCGCGCTGGTGTTCGCCGGCGCGCGCTCAACGAGTTCACTGTCCACTATCACGAGCACCGTCCGCATCAGGGCATCCGCAATGACCTGATCACGCCAAGTGACAATGAGCCACCCGACGGCGAGAGGGTGGTCGTTGATGAGCGACTTAGCGGACTGCTACGCAGCTACCGTCGCACGGCCTGACGGCTTAGCTCCTCGCGACAGGCTGATTGCCGTCTACGAATCGCGCCATCGGTCTGTGAACTCGGCTGAAACCGACAACGACTCATTGGTCATCGACGAGTTCGCGGGGGCCAATTCACGCCGGAATCGCCTCGGCTTAGTTTCTGGATACCACGTGCCTGAGATGACTCGTGAACTTGCAGTGGGCGGGCCGTCGACGATATGCTGGGTTCGAGGGCCCTTGGTCGGCCCCGACTCCATGATGCCCGAGCAATCCTCCGACACGCCCCCACCCTCGGATCCGGTCCAGACACCGTCAGATCCGGAGAACCTCGAAGATCTCTGCGAGCACCTCGAGGGTCTGTCCGTCGGGCACGAAGTCGACTTTCGCGCCGCGTCCATGGCGAAGCGACTGCGGCGCCATTCCCGGGGAGGACGCATCCTCGACGCGGGATGTGGCACGGGGCTGCTCAGTCTCGAGCTCCTGAAGGACGGCTGCGACGTCGTGGCCGTCGATCACGAAGCGTCCATGGTCGACATCAGCACCAACACGTTCCGCAACGGTGGCTTTCCGGATGTCGTCGCCAGCAAGCTCTCCCTCGAGCATCTCGACGAGTTGGGCAAGCAGGAGTTCGACGAAATCTACTGCTGCGACGTGATCGAGCATGTCGAGGACGACGTCGACGCGATGTGCCAGCTGCGCTCGCTCCTGCGTCCCGACGGGCAGCTCGTCATCACGGTGCCTGCCTGGCAGTTCCTGTTCAGCGAGCGAGACGAACGCATGGGGCACTACCGACGCTACTCGCGTCGCGCGCTCCTGGACCTGTGCCGCACCTGCGGGCTGCGCGTCCAGAGTGTGCGCTGGTGGAACGTCTCCGGATTCTTGCTGAACGCGATCGGTATCCGGCTCCTGAAGATCCGCTTCAGCGAGAAGTTCCGCTACGCACGCAAGAGCCGCGGAGCTCGGATGCGCAATGCGATCCTGAATCGCTGGTTCCACTGGGTCGAGAACCACGTGAGGATGCCCGTTGGACTAACCCTCATTGTGGTCGCCAGCCTGGATGCCTCGTGGGGGGGCCTGCCGACGAAGTCAGTCGAGGCTTCCGACGAACCGCTTTGGCAGGGGAAGCCGATGCTCCAAAGACGTCCGGCCGCGTCCCGCGACGACAAGAAGAAGACGGGCTGAGACGCGAGGTCGGCGTCCGACGGTCCTCGCCAAGGGGCAGGATCACGACAAGGTGTCCGGCGGGGCCGGGCAGTATCGATGGTCGGTGCATCGCGGCGTTTGGCGGGTGGCGGGTGGCGCGAGTTCGGACAGCGCCTTCTTGAGCAAGCCAGGGTTGAACCAACTCAGTTTGAGGCGCACCTTGCCCGCTTTGTCGATGACGATCATCGAGTTGGGAAGGTCGCCGAAGGTTGCACGACTTCCGAGAGGAATGCCCTGGTGACTGACTGGGAAGCTCGTGGGGTGACGGGGTTGCAGCGGGGGGCGATTGTGAACTGGAGGGCTTCGGGTGGTCCGAGCCGCACTTTGAATCACCTATGCCCGTTGGTAGGATCAGCCTGCCATGAGGAGCCTACTGCCATTGATGCTGCTCTTCTCGGTGGGGTGTGAAGTTCCACAGAGGGAGACGATCCATTACGGATCAACCTTTCGGCCTGACGGTCTTGTCGACGGTGCCCACTGTTGGAGGTGCAACACCGTTTGGGGAACGAAGGACACGGAGTACCACGAGTGGCATCGTCGTGAACTGAACATGATGATGTACGCAAGTGGATGCGAATGGTGCCGGTACCACGGCGCATACAAGGACATGGAGATCCCTGAGGGGCATAGACCAACCGAGTTAGGGCCGTGGCCAAGGAAATGATGTGCTCCGCATTCTACACTCCAGCGAAAATTGGAAAGCTAGGTTCTTTGATTTAGAACGTGATCAGCCAGTCGAACGTGAGCAACTGATCGAGCGCGAGTAAAGCGTCGGATGAATTAGACATCACTCGCATTTTTCAAGAATAACAATAGAAGCGGAGTGACAACTGTCGGTTCCACTGGTTGGGAATGCGTGAGCGACGTCCCAGCCATCGGCTAGGTGCTCATTGAGTTCACTAAGGGCGTCTTGATGTTTTTGTGCCTCCTTTCTTCCTCCAAATACACTTAAGTCCAGCGAAACGATGATGGCTTTTTTCATTCTTTTACTTTCGGGGTGACATACTTAATTTTTGGGGTTCCAAGAATGCTGAACTTAGTCGAGTCGTTATAATCGCAGCAAACAAACGTCAGTTTAGTCCGCAAGCGGCTCGGTTTATCCCAACGAGCGCACCTCGTGGTGTCCGCAAATAGGATCGCGTTCCAGCAGCACGAGTTACGTCGACCGCTTGAGTGCCGATGATCCGGCCCAATGGCCGACAACTTCCCCCTGAGACTCCTGCTCGCCACCTTCGGCGGCTGGATCAACCGACACCAAGCCCGCGCCATTGAGTATCTCGTCGAGGAGAACCGCGTCCTCAACGAGCAGTTAGGCAATAAACGGCTGCGCCTGACCGACGACCAACGCCGGCGCCTCGCCGCGAAAGGCAAGCCACTAGGCCGTCGAGTGCTCGACATAATCGCCACCATCGTCACGCCCGACACGATCCTGAGATGGCATCGCAAGCTGATCGCTGCACACCACACCTACCCGTACAAGACTCGCGTTGGCCGCCCTGGACTCATGAAGTCTATCCGCGAGCTGATCGTGCGCATGGCGACAGACAACTCAAGCTGGGGCTACCTGCGCATCCAGGGCGAGATGAAGAAGGTCGGGCACTGCGTAGCACGGACAACGATCGCGACGACGTTGAAGAACAACGGCATTGCACCGAGCCCTGATCGACCGACTTCGTGGCGCACGTTCCTCAAGTCGCACGCTTACGTCATCGCTGCCGCCGACTGCTTCACGGTAGACGTGTGGACCAAGCGCGGACTGGTCACTCACTACGTGCTGTTCGTGATCCATCATGCAACGCGGGCGGTGCACATCGCTGGCATCACGCCGCACCCGAACAGCTCGTTCATGGCGCAGGTCGCACGCAACCTGACCGACAGCGTTGATGGCTTCCTGCGCGACATGCAGTTCTTGGTGGTCGACAATGACACCCTGTTCACGAAGCACTTCTGCGCGATCCTCGGAGACACCGGCGTGCAAGTCGTCCGCACTGCCATCCAAGCACCGGACATGAATGCGTTCGCCGAGCGTTGGGTGCAGACAGTGAAGCGCGAGTGCTTGAGCAAGTTGATCTTGTTCGGCGAAGGACATCTGCGGCGCGCACTCAACGAATTCACCGCTCACTATCACGAACAGCTGCCGCATCAGGGCATCGGCAATGACCTGATCGCTCCAACCAGCGACGAGCCGCCCAATGGCGAGAGGGTGGTCGTTGATGAGCGACTCGGCGGTCTGCTTCGCAGCTACCGTCGTTCGGCCTGACGGCCTGGTTCCTCGTGACAAGCTGATAGCTGACACCGAACGCGCTACCGGTCTGCGAACTCGGCGCAAACCAGCGATCACTCATTGGTCATCGATGAACTCGAAGTGACCAATTAGGTGTCAAATAGGCTCGGCGGAGTTTCCGGATACTGCGGGCTCGTTGTTACTTGCCTTCCCGAAACCGTCAATCATCACACTCACACCTAGATAACAGAACTCATGCTGAGTCGGTTTGAACCAGTCGATGTTGGCGATGCGAGCACCTTTGCGACAGAGGCCACATAGGTGATCACCGTGATGGCCACGTAGACTTCCGTGGACTTGGAGGCGAGGGGGACGAGGGCGATCAACCAGCTGGCGAGCCCGGCGTAGGGTCGGAGCTTCGCGCGCTCGGCTGTGGGCCAGAGCCAACTCCAGGCCGGGGTGAGCAGCAGCAAGTAGTAGTAGCGACCGAAGGGAGCCGCCAGGATCGTCCCTGTCTCTTA
>JAPYTD010000125.1 GCA_029936315.1 Planctomycetota bacterium
GTACAGCAACACGGTCCCGACGGTCCCGACATTCGATGTCGCGTTCATAGCGACCGCTTCGGCCAGCATGACTGGGCAACTCGCCGCCAACACGGTCGGCCGCGACGCCAATACCTGGGTCGTCGTCCAGTAAGGCACGACACGAGCGCACAGCCGTCTCCTGACGGGTGTGCCAGCGAACACGCCCGCACGCGGCTTCGGCCACGTGCGGGCGTTGTTCGTTTGGGGCCAACTGGGCATGAGTTGGTCGGGGCAGGATGCCGATACCATCGGAGATGCCGACGCAACTGCAGGGTCCCGAGCTGGAAGTCCGCCCCAACGTGATCGCATCGCTGATGGCGAGCGGTGATCTACCGACACAAGTAGAGTTGTCGAAGTCGGATACGATGGATCCACCCGACGATCCTGCAGCCAGGATCCAGAGCCCGCCACTCGCCGTTCATGCCGCCAAGGCCTCACGCGTGAAGCGACTGTCGATCGTCGTTCCGGCGCGCAACGAGGGCCTCAACATGGCTGCGTTGATGGACGAGATCAATGACGTGCTGGGCGAGCTCGACTTGCCGTTCCACGAGGTGCTCGTCGTCAACGATGGCTCAACCGATGACACGGCGCAGCTCGCGACTGACCGCGATGCGCGAGTCATCCATCACCCCGTCGGGCTCGGCAACGGTGCCGCAGTCAAGCGCGGCATCCGCGAAGCCAAAGGCGACTGGATCCTGCTGCTCGATGGCGATGGCCAACATCCGCCGCACGAGTTGCCGGCGATGATTGAGCAGGCCAACCAGTACGACATGGTGGTCGCGTCACGCGGTGGTTCGGGTGGCAGCATCCACCGCAACATCGCCAACCAGGTCTACAACCGGTTCGCCAGCTACGTCTCCGGCCGCCACATTCCGGACCTGACGAGTGGCTACCGACTGATGCGCGCCGATGTCGCCAAGAGTCTGGTGTGGTTGCTGCCCAATACGTTCAGCTACCCAACCACGATCACGATGTCGATGCTGCGCGGCGGTTGGTCGGTCGGCTTCCACCCATTCCAAGTGCGCCAACGACTCGGCAAGAGTCACGTGCGTCTGTTTGCCGATGGCTCACGCTTCTTCGTGATCATCTTGCGCATCGCGACGATGTTCGCGCCGCTGCGCGTGTTCTTGCCGACGGCGATGCTCACCGGAGCGATCGGGGTCGCGTGGTACATCAACACGTGGTTGAACGACGGCCGCTTCACGAACATGGCGCTGCTCCTGTTGACGCAGGCAATGCTGTTGTTCGCGTTGGGGCTGATTGCCGAGCAGATCGCCGCGTTGCGCTTCCAAGGGCTTGCCCAGAGTGGTGGCCCCGGCGCCAACCGAGACGAACCAACGGACGGAGAGGGGCAATGAACGATCGCGTTCTGTTGTGTGGTGCCTGGGACGAAGGCGCCGGCTATCCGCGTACACGTTCGTTGCGCCAGGGTCTCGAAGCCGCGGGCATCGAAGTCAGTCAATGCCGCGTGCCCGGCCTCGGCCAGAAGAAGCAGAGCATCCTAAAGAAGCCGTGGCGTTGGCCGGTTGCTTGGTGGCAGCAGAAGGAGCAGCGTGCCACGTTGCTGCAAGAGCTTGAGGCCAAGGTTGCCCAGGTCCGCCCGCACGCGGTCGTCGTGCCGTATCCGGGGCATGGGCTCGTGGCCGCGATCAAGGAGCGCGTCGCGGCTCCGGTTGCGTTCGACATGTTCTTGTCTGCCTACGACACGATCGTCGAGGACCGCCGGATGGTGCGCCCCGGATCGGTGATCGCAAACTACCTGAAACGACTCGACACCAAGGCGTGCGCGGCTGCGGACCTTGTTGTGCTTGATACACCCGAGAACGCTGGCTACGTGCGGGCGTTGACGGGTTTGCCCGCGGATCACTTCACTTGGTTGCCAGTTCATGATCCCGATGCTCCGCAGCTTGTGGTTCCGTGGCAGGCACCACAAGACGGCGTGTTGCAGTTGCTGTTCTTCGGCACGGGCGTGCCATTGCACGGTCTGAAGACGTTGATCACCGCGGTCGCTCAGGTCGACAACGTCAAGTTGACGTTGGTCGGAGGCACCGATGACGACCGCCGCCTTGCCAAGCAGATGCTCGGCACGCGGGTCATGATTGGGCCGTCGTTCGTCGACAGTATGCGCCTGAAAGAACTGTTGGCGATGTGCCACCTGGTGGCCGGTGTCTTTGGCGAGAGCAACAAAACGCAGCGCGTCGTGCCGTTCAAGTTGGTGCACGCATTGGCCGCCGGCCGTCCCGTCATCACAGCGGACACACCCGCGGTCGCACGTTGGCTCGACGGCAGTGGCGTGGTCTTCACCAGCGAGGCTGCGGATGCAGGTGGTTTGGCGAAGTCGTTGCGCGGACTTGCGAACAATCCCCAGCAGCTTGCTGTCGCTGCTGCGGCCGCGCGCAGTGCCTACGATCGTCACTTCGGCACCCAGCAGTTGGCTGCCCGTTGGCGTGAAGTGTTGCTGCGCATGAACCCGATCCGATTCTCGGGCGGCCTGCGGGCGGTAACTGCGTGAGCGAGCGTTGGGTGCTTCGCTGTGGAATCGCGGTCGTGCTGTTGGCGATGTGTGCCTACGGGGTGGCGCTCGCCGGCGATTATGTCTTTGACGACGTGCACTCCGTATCGGGCAACCCGACTGTTCAGAGCCTGTCGAACTTCGCGCAGTTCTGGACCGACCCTGGTGCCTTTAGCGGTGCTGCGGCGCGCATGTATCGTCCCGCGCTGTTGACGAGCTTCGCGCTCAACATCGCTATCAGCCCGGCAGCCTGGTCGCTCAAGTTGGGCAATGTACTGATCCATGCCGCGGTCGCCGGCATGTTGTTCTGGTGGTTGTCGCGCTTGTCGCGGCGGGTGCGTGCGTCGTTTGCAATTGCCGCCATCTTCGCGGTGCATCCGTTGGCGTCCGAAGCGATCAACATGGTGTCAGCGCGCAGTGAGTTGTTGTCGATGCTGGGGATCGTGGTCGCGCTGTTTGCCCACGTGAGTTGGCAGCGGCACAAGGCCAACGCATGGCCTTGTATGATGATGATCCTGGGCACCGTGGTCGCGTGCGGCAGCAAGGAGACGGGCGTGGTGTTGCCAGGGTTGTTGCTCGTGCAGACGTTCTGCCTGCGCCATCGCGTCCCGAACGGTGCGCAGTGGCGGCGAGCCCTGATTGGCATCGCGCCCGTTGTCGCCCTCGTGATCGTGTACCTGATTGCGCGCAAGCTGTTGCTCGGCGAAGCGACAGTGCAGTTGCTTGGCCGCACTGGCGGCGATCCGTCGAGCGGCCACGGGCGAACGTTGTTGACGCAGCTCGCGACCATGGGCACGTTGCTGCCGCGCATGGTCTGGCAGAGCGTTGTGCCAACGCACCTCGCGCTGGATCCTGTTGTGGTCTACCGCCACTCGTTCGCCGATGTGTCGGTGTTGATGGGTTGGGGCATGATGCTCGGTCTGACCGTGCTAGGGGTCTGGCCCGGAGCGAACGCACGCCTGCGCCGCATCGGCACCGCGTTGGTCTGGGCGATCGCTCTGCCATGGATCGTCATCCCGCTCAACATGCCGTTTGCCGAGCACCGCTTGTATGGTCCGTTGGTTGGGTTCGCGGTCATTGCGGTGGCGATAGCTGCCCCGATGCGCCGGCTGCTCGCGCGCGTGCCGCGATCAGCCGTGCGTGCTGCGTTTGGCCTGATCCTCGTGCTTGGTGTCGCAGGTTCGGCGAGTCGTTCGTGGCTCTACCAAGATGAACGCGAACTGTGGCAGGAAGAACTCGCGCACAATCCGGGTTCGTTCCGAGCGTGGTGGGGGTTAGGCACGAGTCGCATGCGCAAGGGGGACATGCCGGGCGCCATCGCGCCGCTGCAGCAGGCGCACTCGTTGTGTCCCCAGCATCACGACACGCTGCGCAACTTGGTCGAAGCGCTGATTGCGTTGCCCGACGAGCACGCTGATGCCATCACGGCGTTGGCGATGGCTGACAAACTTGTCGAGCGCAGCCCGGCTGATCCGTGGGGGCGCACGTTGAAGGTGCAGGCGCAGTTGCAAGCTGGCCGACTGCTCGGCGAGCCGCAGTACTTCGTCGACGCCGAACAGTTGGCGTTCAGCTGCCTCAAGATTGGCAAGGCCAAGGGCTACGTCTACCAGTTGGCATCCTATGCAAGGCACGGCCAGGGCGACGTCGCAGGCGCACTAGCGCATCTCGAGACGAGTATCGAGCGCGGCCTCAACACCGTGGACGTGCGTTTTGATCGCGCCCGGCTGCTCTACGAGCTCGGCCGCCAGCGAGAAGCGCAACAGGCCATCATCGACCTCCAGCGTGACTACCCAACGGACCAGCGCATGATCGGCGCCCTGAGGCACTTCGCCAAGCCACCCAAGTAAGAGTGCATGTACGGAACCCTTAGCCGAAGAGGGTCATGGCGTTGGCGTAGGTGAGAGCGGCGGCGTCTTCGAGTGACAGGTTGCGCACTTCTGCCAGCTTGGTCAGGGTCTCGATGACGAGTGCTGGTTCGTTGCGGCGGCCGCGACGCGATTGGGGTGGCAAGAACGGCGCGTCGGTTTCGACGAGCACGCGATTGGCCGGGGCGTGGGCGCAGGCGTCGCGCAGCACCTGGTTCTTGGGGTAGGTGAGCGGGCCGGCGAACGATAGGTACAAGCCCAGGGCGAGCGCCTTGTCGGCTTCGGGGATGCCACCGGAGAAGCAGTGCATGACTCCGCGCACCCGTTGTTCGCTCTCGAGCACGCGGAACAGCGGTTCGAACGCGTCGCGGCAATGAAAGATCACCGGCTTGTCGAGTTCGCGGGCCAGTGCCAGGTGGGCGCGCAGCGAACGTTCCTGCTGGTCGAGTGGCGTACGGTCACGAAAGCAGTCGAGGCCCGTCTCGCCGATTGCGACGCACGTCGACTCGCGCGCGAGCGCATCGATGGTGGGCCATTGATCGTCGAACTTCGTGCTGTCGTTCGGGTGCAAACCCGCGCTCCAACGCACGCCGGGCAGGCGGCACAGTTCTTTGGCGGCTGCGCTCGTGGGGGCGTCGATACCGACCACGAGCAACGCGCCGACGGATGCTGCAACCGCCCGCGAGTGGTCGTCTTCGGGCGCGACCTTACCGTCGAGTCCGATGTGGCAATGGGTGTCGTAGACCTGCATGGGCTCTCTGCCTGCAAATAGTGTCGGTAGTCTAGAGTAACGTCCGACGGTCCTACGGCGAGCGCCGTTTCCTTCGTCACGTGTCCGCCCATGGACGCCACTGCCTCCATCGTTGTATCTGTTCTGATCGCGTCGGCCGCCGCTGTCGGCATCACCGTCGCGCTACAACCAAAGGAAACGTCTACCGATTTGTTGAACATCCGGGTGCTCAAGTTGCGGCAGTGGCCGGCGTGTCGGCTTTTGGCAACTGACTACCAGGCTGTCGGACTACTAGCCTGTCGGCCGCTCCAACTACTTGGACTTTAGCTTGCGCCCGTGCGCGTCGGCGAACGCCTTCACGGCGTCAGCGTCTTGCTCAGCTGCCGCGGCCAGCACGTCGTCGATGGCCTGCTGCAACACGGCGTCCGCCTCGGCGAGCAGTGGCGTGACCAGATCTTCAAAGCGTGAGAACACCGAGTTGTCGGCTTCGATGGGGGCCTTGCTTGCACGGACGGCAGCACGCATTAGCTTCTCGTCGGCGCTCTTGGCGAGCTTACCGAGGTTCTTCCAGAGCTTCTTGTTTTTGCAGACGAGTGGGCCGAGCACGTCGTTGGCGATGCGGGCGCCAAGGTCTTCGGTCGTCGCTTCCTTGATCAGCTCCTCGACGAACGGCATGTCCGGGGGCTCAAGCAGACTGGCGCGCTGCGCCAGGATCTCGATGCCAACACAGCGCAGTTCGTGTGTCTTGCTGCCCCAGAGCGTGCGCACAAACGCCGTCATCTGCGCGCGTCCCATCTCTGGGTAGGTCTCGGCCAAGTCGGTGGCTGCGGCGAGCACTTCGGCGTCATCCGCACCGAGGAACTTGACACGGTCTCCGAACTGAGCCACCCGCTGCGCCGCGAGTTCTGCTGACCCCTTAGCAGTCAAGCGTTGCCGCAGCAGCGCCTGCTCTCGTCCGAAGTTCATGCTCATTGTTCTAGCTGACTAGTTCACGCTGACGGCTTTTTCGTCAGGTGTTCGATGAGATCGAGTTTGGTGATGATTCCCTGCACCTTACGGTCGCCATCGACGACCAGCGCGACTTCGCCGCGTTCGAAGATATGGGGTAGTTCGTTTGCCTCCGCATGCGGAGCAATCGTCGAGACCTTCCGCACCATGATTTCGGCGATGGAAGTGGCTGGAGATGCACCGTCGACGAGAACGCGCAAAGCATCAGCTTCGGTCAGGATACCGGCAAGCTTGCCGTGATCGGTAACAGGAACTTGCGAGAACCCGCGTTCCTTGAACATCGTGACCGCCTTGCTTAGCGGGTCGGCGACGTCGACAGTGACAACGTTGCGTTGTGGCATCGCTCGCAGTAGCTCCTCGACGGTGCCGATTGCCCAGTCCTCCTCAAGGAAGCCGTTCTCTCGCATCCAGCGGTCGTCGACGTATTTGGTCAGATAGTTGCGGATGCCGTCGGCGAGGATGCAGACGATGCGGGCGCCCTTGTCGAAGTCCTTGGCGACCTGCATCGCAGCCCAGACCGCAGCACCACACGAGCCGCCAACCAGCAGGCCTTCCTGACGGATCAGTTGGCGCGCAGTGCGGAAGCTGTCCTTGTCATTCGAACGGATCCACTGGTCGACGAGGTCGCGTTTGAGCACGTCCGGGATGAAGTCGTAGCCAATGCCTTCGACCTTGTAGCTCTTGATCTCACCAGGGCCGGCGAGGATCGATCCCTCGGGGTCCACGCCGATGATCTTGCAGCTCGGGATGCGCTTCTTGACGACGCGCGCGACGCCGGTCAGCGTGCCGCCGGTGCCGGCCGTCATTACGACCGCGTCGACTTTGTTGTCGAAGGCTTCGCAGATCTCAAGACCAGTGCCTTCTTCGTGGGCGAGCGGGTTTGATGGGTTGCTGTATTGGTCGAGGATATGCGCGTTGGGGATCACCTCGCGCAAGCGTTTGGCGACGCTGATGTGGCTCTCCGGAGCATCCCAGGCCGCTTCGGTCGGCGTGCGGATGATCTCGGCGCCGAGCGCTTCGAGCACGACCTGCTTCTCGCGCGACATCTTCTCGGGCATCGTGATGATGACGCGGTAGCCACGTACGGCCGCAGCGAGAGCGAGTCCGATACCAGTGTTTCCGGAGGTCGGCTCGATCAACGTGTCGCCCGGTTTGATGCGTCCGGACTTCTCAGCGTCGAGCAGCATGCGCACGCCAATGCGATCCTTGACGGAGCCACCGGGGTTGAGGAACTCACACTTGCCGTAGATCTCTTGGTCGATGGAGCGACCAATGTGGGCAAGGCGCACGATCGGGGTGTTGCCAACCGTGGAGAGGATCGAGTCGTGGATGCGAGGCATGTAGGGTGCGAGAAGTGCCGTGATCTAACCAGGATGACGGTGAGAAGGGAATGCTTGGGGTTGCGGATGGGCGTCGGGATGCCGATACGGCGGTTTCTTCGATACGCCGCTTGTTCAACTCGCCCCTTACCCGCATCGTCTTTCGGCCCGTGAACGAGTCTGAGCCGCATAACGTCCCGCCGACCAACTCCTCCTCGCCGAGCGAGCCAACTCCGGCGCCATCCGTGGCGCCCGAGTCGAGTTCTGCTTCGGTTCCGCCGGAGTCGACTGGCTCGGCACCTAGCCCCCAGGGAGATGCTGCCAGCAGCGATGCCCCGAGCAGTCCCGGCGGTGATGGCCCTAGTGGTGATGCCGCGAGTGGGGAGACGCCGAGCGCGGACAGCGACGGCCAGAAGCGTCGTCGCCGCCGTCGTCGCCGCAAGGCGGGCGCGGATGGCGAAGGTGCTGGCGCCGAGAGCGCCGAGGGAGCTGGTAGCGAGAACGCCGAGGCCGCGACCGGCGATGCCCAAGCTTCCGCCGAGCAGGGCCGGTCGCCGCGCGCCAAGAAGCAGAGGGCTCGCGGGGAGCGCGGCCGCAAAGATCGCAGCGGTGGCCACAACACAGGCAGGCGGGAGCGTCCCGGTGGCGGTCGCAACGATCACCGTCGTGGCCCGCGCGACACGCAGCACTCTGCGACGGTTGCCGTTAGCGCGCTGGCCGACATGGTGCACGCGTTGTTGCTCGTCGAAGGTGTCGACCCATTGGCGATGCCGCGCTACGTCGACCTGCAACTGCGGGTGCCGCTCGATGGTGGCAACGACATTCGTCACGCCGCCGGCACAGCTGTCGAGCAGGTCCTGAAGCGGGTGCGCGCAGTGCGTGAGCACGAGCAGGCGCTCAGCCCAGGCGCGGTCTACAGCTACTTCGCCGACTCGTCCAACGCGGAGGGTTGCCGTCCGAGCGAGCCGCGCCATGTGTTCGATGGCTACACGTCGACCGGCAAGCCGAGCTTTGCCGACTTCGTCACGCTCGCGATCGAACGCAAGGATGCTGATGTCGAACGCATGCTCGCCGGCGACGAGATCGTCCTGACGCACGTCAGCATGGGGCGTGTCTTGCGAACCCAGCAACTTGCTGAGTTCGGTGGCAACTCGCCGGTGTTCAAGATCCTCGGTCAGGTCGACGCCGGTTTGTTCCGCGTACTCGGCGATGCCGGTCGTTGCGCGTTCAGCTTCCAGTTGTTGCGCGGCACGACGCTCGAAGGACGCGTGCGCTTGCGCCTGCATCCGGTGGGTGCCGTCGACCCAATGGATCTCGCCGACCCGGCGTTGATGCAGATCATGAGTCGCTTCCAACGTAAACTTGACACCGAGGCGCTGCGCCTCGAAGGCAAGATGAAGAGTGGGGAAGTCGACGAAGAAGAGTTCGTGTTGCCGTTGCTGCAGGACTTCGCCAAGCAGCTCGCAAGTCGCACCCGCAACCAGGGCCGTCGCACGCAGCACGGCATGGAGCGCAGTGAAGCCAGCCAGCGCCCGACGCCGAAGGCCTATCCCGATGCAAGCGAAGCCAACGATGCGGCCATTCTGTGGGACATCGATCAGAGCACGGTCATCGTGCTCGGTCCGAAGGGCCGCGTACACGTGTTCTCACCGGTAGCCAAGCATGTGACTTCGGTCGTTATGCAGCGCTCGGCGGTCGATCGCCGCCGCCAGCAAGGTCGTTGGCGCCTGGCCGAGCCTGAAGAACGCGGCGAGTTCCGCATCCAGATCAAGCAGTTGATAGCTTCGGGCAATGCCGTCGCCACCGACGAAGATGGCGCGGCGCCCGCGGCAGCAGCGCCCCCGGCGGCAGCGCCCGCCGCAGCGCCCCCGGCA
>JAPYTD010000126.1 GCA_029936315.1 Planctomycetota bacterium
AAATCTGCCAGTGCGGGCTGCAGGCTAATCGCGATTCGATTGGTGCAACAACGCCTCCTCGAGCTGTACGGTTTTGCTAACTTCTGGGTGAGAGCAATCGCAGCACGGCGGCACCGTGCGTGGCTCCTACCCACCTGCGACGCGGATGCGGCTAGCGCCGACCGGCCCGACTGCCTAGTCCTCGCGCCCGGTTGGGAACGACTAGGTGTCGCCGATCGTGCCCCGGACGCCGTTACTGGAGACCGCGCCGAACGCGTTGACACCGGCAGTGAGCGCTGCGCCATTGGCGTAGATATTCATGCCAATGAGAGCCGGCAGGTTCGGAATCGCGAGCGAGAACGTGGAGCCGGGGACCACGCTGATAAAGTCGAGGCTGGCGCGCAGGCCACAACCCGGCATGCCGATCACGGAGAGATCCGCGATGTTCGGGTCCGAAAGACCAAGGATGTGCAGCGCAATGCCACCCGCCGGGATGTGGCTGATCAGCTGGTCCCAGCTCGCGCCGGTGATCGGACGGGTGCTGGCACTCAGTGTTAGCGGAGCCACGTCTGCAGCTTCGGTCAGGATGACTGCCGCTGCCGAGAGGTCCGTTGCGCCGGGATCGGAGCTTGGGCCGGCCGGCGAGTAGCCGACGATCCAATCTTCCGGATTGGCGAAGCCAACGGTGCCGAAGCGGATCGCCCAGTCCCCGGTGGTGACGTTGTAGTCACACTGGATGAAGACCGGGTCTAGAGTGTTCCAGCCGTTGACGCCATCAAACGTCGTGCGGGTTTGGCCGGTGGCGACGTCTTCTTCGTAGGTGACCGTTCCCGAGGTGTTCGGTTGCAGGTCGGTCCAGAAGTAGACGGTTGCCGACGGGTTGCTCAGCATCGCGCTCGTGGTCGGGGTGAACCCGTTGCTATTGCCACCGCCAACCGCAACCCAACCGTTCGAGCCAACCGACAGACCGAGCGTGCCGGCGACAACCTGGTTGTCATCACCAAGCGTCAGCACGGTGCCGCCGAGCGGGTCGACGCCACCAACGGGCAGCGGGCCGGTGCCTGGGGTCACGAACGCGACGTAGCCAACGCCCGTGTTCGTGGCGCTGATATCGGTGTTCGTCAGGTCAAAGGCCGCAGTGCTCATCTGCTCGTAGAACGAAGCGAACCGCGCGTAGCAGCCAGCACCGAGGGTCGTGTTGAGCGCCAGGTTGCCGCCAGGAACGACCTCGATGACACCGTAGGTGATCACACCGTTCACGTCTGGAACGTCGTTCCATTGGCCGTTGCCGGGATACATGTGGGTGAAGTTTTCGTTACCGCCGGCGTTGTTCGGCTCGCCTGGTGTCCAGTTGGTGTAGCCAAGGGTCAGACCGCTCGTCCACAGGAAGGTGCCTTCAGTGACTTGGTCGGTGTAGCCCAACCAAATGCGACCGGAGCCAACTGCGTTGGCAAACGTGTTGAGCACGAACGTGTTCTCGGCGACGTCGTCGATCGTGACCAGAAAACCACCCAGCCCGTTGGCCGCAGTTTCCGCCGCGGTCCAGCTTGAACTGCTCAAGCGGTAGTATTCGTGGCCGTTGGCAAGGTTCACGACTGGCCCTTGCACGACAGTTTGCGCGAGTGCAGGAACAGCGCTGAGAAGGACCGTGGCGAGCGCCGACCACATACGGGTTTGGATCTTCGAGTTCATAGGAGTCAAAGAAGTGGGAATGCAGGGACGAAAAGCCACGCGGGAGACCAGCTTGGTCTGACGCGTTTGCTGATGTGACGTCATGCTCACTTTGCATGAGAGGGCCTACAGATTTTTGGAGCTGCCCCTTTGGGTCACCGTTCCAAGTATCCTAACGGAACGCTGACGTGTGCCATCGGGCAAACTCCGCAACGGTCCGGCGCTGCCGTTCAGGTTGTGCGAACCGGTTCCGCAACGGCTCGCACGCTGTGCTGCCTTGGGGTCCCAAAGTGCCCATGCCGAGGGCCTTTCGAGTCAACGCGACAACCACCACACCGTGGTGTCCGAAAATAGGATCGCGCTCCGGCAGCACGAGTTACGTCGGCCGTTTGAAAGCCGATAATTCAGCCAGATGACCGCCGACTTCCCACTGAAGCTCGCGGTGTCCGAAAAGTCGATCGCGCAGTTCCCGAAGCAGTTACGGCACGGAGCCGATGCGTCACATGCGAGCGGTAATGCGACGGCGCAGGAGGCGTGGCACGTCGCGTCAATTGGAACGTCGCATTCCCTGTAGCATGCGACATAGCCGAGCGACTCCTCGGGCTGCTTCGCAGCTACCGGCGCACGGCCTGACGGCCTGGCCCCTCGTTGACAAGCTGGTTGCCGACTCCGAATCACGCCACCCGTCTGCTCATTCGAACAATCCAGCATCCACTCATTGGTCATCGACGACTTCGAAGTAACCAAATCGCGTCGGCGCAGTTTCGGATAGAGCGACGCCCGGCTTGCACCCATCGATGAAGTATCGTGATGCCTGCAGGCTCGGCTATCATCCTGCAGTGACTCGATCTCCAGCACTGCTCGCCATCCTCTTAACGGCTGCCGGCTCCGTCGCACAAACCCCGGCTCTCGAAGGCGTGAGGTCGACCGCTCGTTCGGGAGATCCGCGCAACATCCGCAACGGACACGTACTGCCTGACGAGGGCTACTGCGATCAGCCCTACGTCGTAACGACACGAGACGGTGCATGGCTGTGCGTCATGACGACAGGGTCGAAGCACGAAGGATCGAGCGGCCAGCACGTCGTCGCGATCCGGAGCAAGGACCATGGGCGGACCTGGTCGAAGCCTGTCGACATCGAACCCGTGACCGGGCCTGTCGCATCCTGGGGGATGCCGTTAGTAACCGAGTTTGGTCGTGTCTACGTCTTCTACTCCTACAACGGCGAGCGCATTAGCGGGCGACGCGCGGACATGCTCGGCTGGTACTGCTTCCGCTATTCCGACGACAACGGTCTCAGTTGGTCCTCACGTCATCGCTTACCATTGCGCAAGACGGCTGTGGATCGCGGCAACGACTGGAAGGGCAAGGTGCAGATCTTCTGGGGAATAGGCAAACCCATCGTCGTTGGCGAGACGGCCATCTTCGCCCTTACCAAGATCGGGCGCTACATGCTCGATCAATCGGAAGGCTGGTTCTTCCGCTCCGCGAACGTCATGACCGAGCAGGACGTCTCGAAGGTGCGCTGGGAATTGCTGCCCGACGGGGACGAGGGTCTGCGTGCGGAGCAACACGGCTCGATCCAGTCCGAACAGAACCTCGTCTCCCTGGCGAATGGGGATCTCTACTGCATGTATCGCACGATGATGGGCTACCCGTGTCACGCCTACAGCCGCGACGGAGGCAGGACGTGGACGACCCCGGCGGCTGCGACTTACACGCCGGGCGGACGCCGCTTCAAGCACCCGCGCGCGTGCCCGCGTCTGTGGAAGACGCGCGCCGGCCGCTATCTATTCTGGTTCCACAACAATGGCAACAAGGACTGGAGCCCGGGAACGCGGAACCCGTGCTGGCTGGTAGGCGGGGTCGAGCGGGACGGATTCATCTACTGGTCGCAGCCGGAGATCGTTCTGTATGACCCGGATGAGATGGTGCGGATCAGTTATCCTGATCTCATCGAGAAGGACGGACGCTATTGGATCACGGAAACGCAGAAGTCCGTTGCTAGGGTGCACGAGATCGACCCGGCCCTGCTCCAGGGGTTGTGGAGCCAGGGCAAAGTTGCGGAGGTTGACGCCACCGGTATCACCGATGCTCGCAAGCCCGTGCTGGCGGACGTGGATGCCGGGGGCGGCTTCACCCTGGATCTCGAGTTTGTGGCCGGTGCGTTATCCGAGACGCGCACGCTGTTGCGTTCCCCCTCGGAAGATCGGGGATTCTCGCTTGCGGCCGAGGCTGGCGCGGTCACTCTCTACGCACGGACAGGCGAGAGCGAGGTGTCGTGGTCGTGCGACGCGGGATTGTTGCGGGAAGGCAAGAGACACCATGTCGTTGTCGTGGTCGATGGCGGACCGGGTATTCTGACTTGGATCGTCGACGGCGTCCTGTGCGACGGGGGCGACCAGCGCGTACGCGGCTGGCAGCGTTTTCGGAGTACGGAAGCGAAGCGGTCTCCGCTCGGTGAGGCTTTGCTCGCGGTTTCCGGACGTCCGCTTGAGCGGGGCGGATCGGTGCGTGCGCTGCGAGTCTACGCTCGAGCCCTGCGAACCTCAGAAGCGATCGCCAGCTACACCGCCAGCCAACAGGCAGAGAAGCGGGGCCGTTGATCCGGAATTTGAAGTGACCAGTTAGCGCCGGAATAGGCTCGGCCGAGTTTCCGGATACTGCGGCCTCACCTCTTGTCTTCCAGCCGCTCGGAGGTTGACTTCGCCGCCGCCACGGCTTTGCGCACCGCCTCGATCTGCTCGATCAGGTCCTGGTGTTTGCGGAGCTGGCCGGACAGCCATCGGTCCTTTTGCAACTCGTCGAGGATCGTATCCAACCGGTTCAGCTTGCTCTGCACGAGCTTCTTCGCGCTGTGGTTCTTGGCCAGGTGGAGGTCCTTCTCTAGCACGGGTAGATCGACCTGCATCTGCCGGATCTTGCGATCGAGCGCCTGGCGCTCGGCGACCTCCCGTAGTCGCCCGAGTTCCTTCTTGGCGATGGCCTCAGCCTCCGGTGTGTAGTTCACGCCGACCGGTAACGGCCAGTCGTCCGTCCGGAATGTCGGCATCGGCAAACGCTCGCGGCCGACCATGTTGCCCGTCGGCCAGGTTGCCCACCCGTAGCGCACGGCGACGGGCTCCACGACGAGATCGCTCCACACCTCGATAGATGGCACACCGTCGAGCCGGGTGTGCTTCGCCTTCGCCGGGTACCAGCGACGGTCCGCGCCGGCGATGATGAACCCGCGGAAGTCCGCATTGCCTTCGCGGGGGCACGGCAACACTTGCCAGTAGGCGTTCTTTTCGATGTGCTTCCAGCGGTCGTAGACGATCGGATCGTTGTCGAAAAAGAGGTAGGCCTTGGCACCCTTCGTTTTCATCTGCCGGTAGGTCGAGCCCGTGTGCACGACCGGCTTGCCGTAGACCTTGGCGAGCGCCCAAAGCGACGCGTACTCCGCTACCGGAAGTTTCTCCGCCGGGTGGATGTACGAATTGCCGGTCGGGTACGTCGCGATCAGGTGGCCGTTGGGGTCGTTCTTCAGCGCCCGATGTTGGATGTCACGAACGACCTGGTAGCTACCACTCGCAGTCGAGAGTTCCGGGTCCTCTCCGAAGTTCCCCCAACCGGGTTGGCTGATGCAACCGAACGGGAGTGCCTCGTCGTCAAACGCCTCGCGAAACGAAGCTACCACTTGGGGAAACGTGTGCTCGTACCTCGTCCACCGGTTGAACGCCTGGTTCTCACCCTGATAGTAGAGCACGCCACGGATACCGAGTTTGTGAATCGGCATGATCGTGGCGTTGAAGAGACCCGCCGGGGGGCTCCACCCGCTTCGCGGATCCCCGGGCTTCTTCGGCAATCGCAGTCGCGGCTTCTTCTTGCCGAGAGCTTCCGCGTCGGCGGTGTGCTTGGCGTGTTCGATCCGCTTCGAAGCGCACGCCTGCTCCCAGTCGGCCATGATCTGCTTCACCTGATCGGCGTCATCCCATACGGCAGTCTCGACGTCGTAGTCGCGCAGCACGGTCCTGACGATCTCGCTGTCGATGCGGTCGAGGTGGCCGCGCGTGCACCAGGTTTGTCCGAGAGTGCCGCCACGCGCGACGTTGATGATGCCAACCGGAACCTTGAGGTAGCGGTGGAGAAACATTCCGTAGAGGTAGGGAACCGCGGCGAAGCGTTGCGCCGACTCCGGCGAGCACTCCTGCCACCGGATGTTGCTGCGCACATCGTCGAGGGGCTTGTACCAGGAGTCGTGCCACGCGACATAACGGAGCCCTGGGAAGTCTGCTGACGCAGCTTCGCGGTCCTTGCGATTGAAGTTGCCCCAACCCATGTTGCTCTGGCCGGCGCAAACCCAGATTTCTCCAATCAGCACGTCGCGTACTGCGACGAATTCCTCGCCGGCCTTTGCGATCAGGTACTTCGGCGTGAACCCCGCGGCCATGGGATCAAACTCGACCTGCCACGCCCCGTTCGGGTTCGCGATGCCGGTGCGGTTCTGCGCGCGAAACTCAGGAGCGTTCGTCTCCACGTACTGGGTGGTTACGGTGTAGTCCTTGCTGGTTTCCGATTCGGAGGCCGGAGTGAGAGCCAGCGCGACAGGGGCATCCTCGGTGATCGTCACGACAACCTTGGTGCCCGGTACGGCGAAGCCCCAGACGCGGGCCTGCTTCTGCTGCTGCAACACCATGTGGTCCGCAAAGATCTTCGCGAAGCGCAACGATGGCTTCTCCTGGGCGTGGCCCGAGGCTGCGAACAGGCCGAGAAGAGAGACGAGAGCGAGGAGCCGTGTGTGCATGATAGTCGTCCGGAAGTCAGAGACGAGCGTAGGGCGTGGTGTCTGAAAATAGGATCGCGTTCCAGCAGCACGAGTTACGTCGACCGCTTTAGAACCGATGATTCGGCCCAATGGTCGACAACTTCCCCCTGAGGCTCCTGCTCGCCACGTTCGGCGGCTGGGTCAACCGACGCCAGGCTCAAGCCATCGAGTATCTCGTCGAGGAGAACCGCGTGCTCAAGGAGCATCTAGGCAACAATCGGCTGCGCCTGACCGACGATCAACGACGCCGCCTCGCAGCCAAAGGCAAACCACTCGGCCGTCGCCTACTCGACAAGGTCGCGACAATCGTCACACCCGACACCATCCTGCGATGGCACCGCAAGCTAATCGCGGCGCACCACACCTACCCCCACAAGACGCGCCTGGGCCGCCCCGGACTCATGAAGTCCATCCGCGAGCTGATCGTGCGCATGGCAACTGAAAACGCGAGCTGGGGCTACCTGCGCATCCAGGGTGAGATGCAGAAGGTCGGGCACTGCGTAGCACGGACAACGATCGCGGCGACGCTGAAGAACAACGGCATTGCACCGAGCCCTGATCGACCGACTTCGTGGGGTACGTTCCTGAAGTCTCACGCCGACGTCATCGCCGCCGCCGACTTCTTCACCGTCGACGTGTGGACGAAGCGCGGACTCGTCACTCACTACGTGCTGTTCGTGATCCATCACGCAACGCGCGCAGTTCACATCGCAGGTGTCACGCCGCATCCGAACAGCGCATTCATGGCGCAAGTCGCGCGCAACCTCACTGACAGCGTCGATGGCTTCCTGCACGACATGCAGTTCTTGGTGGTCGATAACGACACGCTATTCACCAAGCAGTTTTGCGGCACCCTCGCATACGCTGGCGTCGAGGTAACGCGCACAGCTATCCAGGCACCGAACATGAATGCGTTCGCCGAGCGTTGGGTTCAAACCGTGAAGCGAGAGTGCTTGAGCAAGCTGATCCTGTTCGGCGAGCGACATCTGCGGCGCGCACTCAACGAGTTCGTTGCGCACTATCACAAACAGCGTCCGCATCAGGGCATTCGCAATGACCTGATCGAACCGAGCAGCAACGCCCCACCGAACGGTGACAGGGTGGTCGTTGATGAGCGACTCGGCGGACTGCTTCGCAGTTATCGCCGCACGGCCTGACGGCCTGGTTCCTCGCGACAGGCTGGTTGCCCGCTACGAATCGCGCCACCGATCTGCCTACACGGGCGAAACCACCGGCGGCTCTTTGGTCATCAACGCAATCGCAGTGACCAATTAGGTGTCCAATAGGGTTGGCTGAGTTTGCGGATACTGCGAGGTCGTGGCATTGGTGCACGCAAGCGGTTGGTTATGCGCACGCGAGCGCGATGCGATCGCTACGCACCGTGCAGCGCGTCGATGCCGCTACTGCTTGTTGGCGGCCGCCAGCACCCGCGCGCGGAGCGCCGCGCTCATGTCGATGCGGAAGCTGGCGCCGCCGGTCGGCACGTCGACCTTTTTGAATGGATGCTTCACCGGTGTGCGCCGCCCGTCGCGTTCGACGGCGAACTGCACCTGCCACCGGTCGACCGAAGGCAGCCACAGTTCTGCGCTGCTCTCGCCGATCGGCGCCCACACATCACCCGCACCGACCACGAGGCTGGCGCCCGACGGTAGTGCGGGCTGCTCGCTCAACTCGACCAGCAGGCGCGGGCCAACGCCGAACCGGATCACCTGGTCGGTGTTGATGACCCCGAGTTCGATCTTCTGCTTGCTCTGGTCGTCGTCGATGCTGATGCGGGCACCCTCGAGCGGCACCAGGATCTGGTAGCGGCCGTTGACCGGGCTGCTGCCGCTGGCCCCGTTCTGGTAGTGCTGCCAGACGGTGCAGGAGTTCTTCGCCTTGCCAGCCTTGTCCTGCAGGGTGATCGTGATCAGCGTGGCGAAGCGGCGCCAATCGAAGAACATCAGGCGCGGGTCGTGCACCTCGATGCCGCTCTGTGCGACCACGTTGTCGATGCGGTGGACCTCGTCGTTGCCGACCCGGAATACGATATCCCATTCGCCGGGCGGCACGCGGAACTGGTCGGCGTTCCAGTGGAGCGGCACCTCGACATCGCCGACGTTCTCGTTGCGGTCAACGCAGACGACCTTGAAGTTATCATTGAACGATCTGGGCAGGCCTTCGGCCTTGAACCGCACGCGCGCCGACGGCTCCAGCACCAGGCGCACGGCTGCCTCGCCGAACTCGAAGTTCAGCTCGCCGCCGGGGTTGCCGACCTGGTACCACTCGTAGCCCTCGATCGCCAGCAACACCGCGGTGCCCTTGCGCGGAGCGAACAGCGTGAAGTTGCCGTCCTTGTCGGAATTGGTGTTGTAGCGGCGATAGTCACCGTCGAAGCGGCCGCGCAGCGACAGGTCCTTGATGCTGGCCCCGGCGGTTGACGTGACGCGGCCGCGCAGCGCGACGATCGGGGCGTCGAGCCGCACGTCGCCGAGATCTTGCCGCGGTGTCTCGACTTTCTTCAGGTCGACCTTGCAGGTGCCCAGCAACTGGCCCCGCGAGTTCTGCCGGGTGGCCTCGAGCTCGAGCGTGGCGCCGTCGGTGGCACGCTCCGAGACCAAGATCGCGACCCAGCCCGCGCCGTTGGTGGTGTAGCCGCGTGACTGCGAGCCGCGCTTGAACTTCCAACGCGCGCGCAGGCTGGTGCCCGGCAGCGGCTGGCCATTCGCGTCGAGCAGCCGCAGGACCAGGCAGTCGCCGGTGGTGCCCTTCAGCTCGATGGCGCGGACTTCGCCGGCCTTCATTTCGGTCAGCGTCTGGGGTCGCAACACGCGCCGGTCCACGCTGCAACGCACGGACCCGGTCACGTCTACGGCGACGAA
>JAPYTD010000030.1:0-17697 GCA_029936315.1 Planctomycetota bacterium
ATTGAAGTGAACGGCCTCGACGCTGCCGGCATCGTTGCGTCGGGAGCGCCAAACGGCTCTGGTCAGCTTGGCCAGCGAGTTACGACCTTCAACTCGAAGGTGAGCTTGACGGGTGAACCCGGCTCGTTTGGCGGCGTTGGTGGTGGCCGCGGCGGCAAGGGGGCGGATCGCTGCACGAACTTCGGCCCGACGATCGTCAGTGGCCAGAACCTGACCAACGGTCAGGTCGGTCGCGATGTGAACGTGCCCGCTGGTCACGCCTACGCGGGCTCGGTCGGTGGCACTGGCGGTCAGGGTAGCTTATTGACCCCGACGACCGGCATATGGGGGAATCCAGTACCGCTATTCCAGAGCGTCTGGTGCAGCTACTTCTCACCGGGTGGCTCGGGTGGAGGATTCACCTTCGGTGGTGCCAACGCCGGCAATCCCGTCTACGTCGGCAACGCGGCGACTGGCGCGCTGGTCACGACGGCTCTGGCAACGGGCGGCTCGCCCTTCTTGTTGATGCCCTACCCGCCGGCAACTCCGCCGCCGAACTACACTTCGCTTGATCACTTTGTGGTCGGCGGCTCGGGTGGTGGTGGTGGCGGTGGCCACGGTTACGGCATTGTCGGCGTCTCGCCGAACCCGCCGCAGCGTTGGATGGCTGGCAATGGCGGCACAGGCGGCGGTGGTGCTGTCGCGATCCGCAGTGGTGGCCTGCTTTCGGTCGGCGCTGCTGGTGTGCTCTTAGCGCGCGGTGGTGACGGTGTGTTGATCACTGGAACGCCCGGCTCGGGTGGCCCCACCAACTCGCTCGGCGTAGGTTCGCCAGGTGGCGCCGGTTCGGGTGGCACCTTCCTGCTGCAATCGGGCCAGAACATCTCGGTTGCTGGTGACATCAACGCGCGTGGTGGTGTTGGTAGTCGCGTCGGAGAAATCGCGACGTCGCAATTGCGCGTCAACTCGCAAGCTGGCAACGGTGCTCCCGGCTTCTTCCGCCTCGAAGCTCCGCCGAGCGGCATCTCGTTCGGAGGCACCTCGCAGCCGGCCTACGTTGCCAGCGAAAACGCCGGTTTGCTGACGGATCGCGATGACCTGTCGGGTGACACGTCCCTGTGGTACTCGACCGGCTTGGTGTTCCCTCCGACGTGGGATCGCTACGAACTGGACGTCGACCTTGATGGTGACGGCACGATCGACATCACCTACACCGACTCGGGTGTTCCGGGCACGCAAAAGGCGTCCGAGTTTGGTGGCCCGATCACGCTGCCGCTAGTTATCGCCTTCCAGGGTGCCAACTTGAACCAAGCCGGCTCCGAGCCGGTTGGCCAGATTGGTCCGTGGCGCGACGGCATCGGCGCTGGTGCTGGCCAAGGCATCAACCTCGACGCAGTCATCGGCTACCGCTTCACGATCACCTACAACCGCGCGTTGTTCCCCGATTGCGTTGTGCGTCAGCTGCGCGTCTATGCCGCGACCTAATGAAGGTCGCCGCTAAGCGCGGACCGACCCCGAGGGTGCCAACTGCGCCGACGATACCGTCGACGCCGTTGCGGTCTGCCCGGCTGCGCCCCGTATGATGAGCGGCGCCCGCGGCAACAGCGCGCGAGTTCTCTCGCGCAGCTTCTCTTCGCACCGACTCGTCGCGAAGTATGTCGCGCTCGATGCCAGCCGAATCCTGGTGCCCGGCTTGATCGAATGGGATGCGAACGGCCGCATCGTCGCGCTTCGTCGAGCCCGTTCGGCGCAAGCACGCGAAGCGCTCGACGTTGCCGTGCTGCCGGGTCTGGTCAACGCGCACGCGCACCTACAGATTGATGCGCTACCGGCAGCCGAACGCCGCTTCCTGCCGTGGGTCGGTGCCGTCATGAAGGCGCGCGAAGGCGTGACGACCGCCGCCCATCGGCGTCAGGCAAAGCAATCGATGCGCGAGTTGCTGCAGTCCGGCACGACGGCGATCGGCGAGATTGACTCGACGGGCAACACCACTGCCGCCTTGCGTACCCTGCCAATGGCCGGTCGCTGCTATCGCGAGGTTACGGGCTTCCACCTGATGCAGAGAGAGGCGCGCCACCTCGTGCGCGAGCGCATGCCCGACGCGACCACGAGCATGCTGCCAGGGTTGTCGCCGCACGCGCCGTACTCGGTCTCGCCCGACCTGATGCGGGCCGCTGCGGCGGCCACGCGCAACCTCGCGATCCACTGCGCTGAGGTGCCTGAAGAGCAACAGTTCTTGCGCCAAGGCACGGGGGCATTCGCCAATCTGTTGCACCGCCTCGGCCGCATGCCCAAGGACTTCGTGGCTCCTGGCTGTGGCGCCGTTCGCTGGCTGGAACGATTGGGCGTGCTGCGAGTCGGCACGCAGCTCGTACACTGCCAAGAACTCGAACGCGGGGATGCTGGGCGGATCGCGGCCGCCGGCGCGACGATCGCTGTTTGTCCGGGCACGATCGACTACTTCGGGCGCACACCGCCACCGGTTGCGCAGTGGCTTCGCAGAGGAATTCCTGTGGCGTTGGGCACCGACTCCCGGGCCAGCAATCGCGGTTTGTCGATGCGTCAGGAACTTGCCCGCGCGGCCGAGTTATGGCCCGAGTTGCGCCTGGAAGAACTCTTCGCGATGGCCACAGTTTGCGGCGGAAAGGCTCTCAATGGACCGTTTGGCAGCCTGCGCCGTGGCCGTCGGGCCGACTTCGTCGTGGTCCCGGCAAGTGGTTCTTGGTCGGAGACCTTGGCTGGGTTCGTGCGCGATGAGACACCGCTAATGGCGGTCGTTCTCGCCGGAGTTGCACATCGTCAGGCCGCCAGGCGTTGAGCCACGACCCGCGCCTGCCTAGAGTGACCACCACGTGACCACGCTTCCTGACCTTATTCGCTCACAGCAGCGCTTCTTGCTAACCGGTCACGAGAATCCGGATGGGGACTGCGTCGGCGCGCAGGTTGCTTTGTCCCAAATGCTGAAGGGCATGGGCAAGACGGTGCACATCGTCAATCCGGATCCGCTGTCCGCCAACTTTGACTTCCTGACCGAGCACACGACATTTCTGTGCCCGCGCAACGGCGATCCGCTGCCCGAGTTTGATGTCGGCGTGCTGCTCGATTGTTCTCAGCTGTCTCGGGTTGGATCGCTTGGCAAGAGCATTGGCGCGTGTGGCAAGACGATCGCAGTGGTCGATCACCATGTTGGCAGTGAAGATGGTGACGGCAGTGTCTTCTACGTTGACGTGACCGCGGCTGCGACCGGCGCTTTGATACGTCGGCTGCATGCTGATCTCGGCATCGAACTGACGCTGCCGGCGGCCGAGGGTGTGTTCTTGTCGCTCGTGTCTGATACCGGTTGGTTCCGCTACTCCAACGCTGATGCCGAGGTGTTTGCGATGGCCGCTGAGCTGGTCTCGCGCGGCGTCGATGCCTCGCGCATGTATGACGCGATCAACCGCCGCAATCATCCGGACTCCCCGCGCGTGCTCGCCGACGCCTTGCAGAACAGTCGGTTGTTGCTTGACGGCGAGTTGGCGTGCCTGAGCCTAGACAAGGCGATGATCGAACGGTGCTCCAAGGCGGACTTTGATACCGATAGCATGATGGAGCCGCTGCGCTCGATCGAAGGTGTCGAGGTCGTTGCGTTGCTCAAGGAACGTTTCGATGGCAACGTCAAGTGCTCGTTGCGGGCGCGGGACGACGTCGACGTTCAGGCAATCGCGCGGCAGTTCGGTGGTGGTGGGCACAAGAAAGCCTCCGGCGCCACCATGATGATGCGGATGGCGGAAGCGGAGCGGGCGATCGTCTCTGCAGTGAAACTCGCCCTGGCCGCGCAACACGGGCACTAAGCAAACAGAGCTACCATTGGCGACCTTCGCGATCATCTCGGACCTGCACAGCAACCTCGAAGCCGTTGAGGCGGTCTTTGCGCGTATCGACGAGCTTGAGGTAGAAGAAGTTGTCTGCCTCGGCGATGTCGTCGGCTACGGAGCGGATCCCTTGCCGGTGACCACGATAGTCATGAAGCGCTGCAAGTGGACCATTCAGGGCAACCACGATTGGGGCATGTTCCACAACATGGACGACTTCAATCCGTTGGCGCGTGAAGCTCTGATGTACACGCGGCAGCAGTTGCGGCCGTTTTTCCTGAGGCCACGCCGTCGCCAGGCGCACGAGTTCTTGCGCGGCTTGCCCAAGACGATGGAGGAGTTCGGCTTCAAGTTCTATCACGGCTCGCCGCGCGACCCGGTGATGGAGTACGTGCTGAAGAGCGATGGTTTCCTCGAGCCGGAGAAGATGGCGCAGTTGTTCACCTACGTCGATGGCCCGTGCTTCGTTGGACATACCCACTGGCCGGGCGTGCACCGTCCGGACTTCCGCTTTACCCAGGCGACCGATGATGAGCGCGAGTTCGTCATCGATGGGCCGTGCATCGTCAACGTCGGCAGTGTTGGCCAGCCGCGCGACGGCGATCCGCGTGCCAGTTTCGCCGTGGTGCGTGGCAATCGCGTTCAGATCGAGCGTGTGCCGTATGACTTCCGTCGCACCCAGGCCAAGATCCTTGCCGCCGGTCTGCATCCGGCGCTGGCTGAGCGTCTCGCGCGGGGCAAGTAGTCATGGCCCCATCGCCCGGGGAGCAAGCTAGCCCGGCCGAAGATCTCGTAGTCGTGCTATGCACGGCGCCCGCGGAATTATCGGAAACGCTGGCTCGCACGGTCGTCGAGGAAGGCCTGTGCGCGTGCGTCAACGTGGTACCGGCCGTGCGTTCGTTCTTTCGCTGGCAGGGCAAGGTCGACGTAGCCGACGAGCATCTGCTGGTTGCCAAGACGACCGCGGCTGCGTTCGAATTGCTACGCGATCGATTGGCCGCGCTGCATCCGTACGACGTGCCCGAGGTGATTGCGTTGCCGATCTCGGCTGGCTTGCCCGCTTACTTGTCATGGCTCGTGGAGTCGGTGCAGCCGTAGGAAGCAATCCCACATGTCGACGTCCAAAGCCGAAGTCGCGGTAGAACAGGTTCACGGTAGGCGCGTTCTGGCTGCGATCGGCATCGGCTTGGTGTGTTGGTGGTTGGGTCACTACCTACCCTTCCCCGAGCAGCTCTATCCTCTTCCCGACGGCCAGCGAGAATATGGCCCTGCTGCTTGCCGGTTACTGTTCGTCGTCGGACTGACCACGTCGTCGTGGCTGCTGGCGGCGATGCCGATCGCAGCCGCATCGCTGATACCACTGGCGCTGCTGCCGATGCTCGGCGTGCAGTCGACCGCGGTCCTGACATCCGGCTATGGCCACCCGATCCTGTGGTTGTTTGGCGGCGGCTTCGTATTGGCGATGGCGGTCGAGCGATGCTCTCTGCACCGCCGCATGGCGCTCAACATCGTCGCCGCACTTGGGCCTTACCCGCGTCGGTTGGTCATGGGGTTCTGCCTATCGGCGACGTGTGCGTCGATGTGGATCAGCAACACCGCCGTGGCGCTGCTACTGCTCCCGATTGGATCGGTCCTGGTGGCCAGAACGGCTGAACTCGGCGAGTTGTCGCCCAAGCTGCAGGCGAACTTTGGCGCCGCGATCATGTGCGCGATCGCATTTGGCGCGACCATCGGCGGCATGGGCTCGCCGATCGGCACGGCACCCAACGCGCTGTTCTTTGCCACCTATGAGCCGCTTGTCGATCAGGGCCGGCCGCCAGTGTCGTTCTTGTTGTGGATGCTCGCCTTTGCGCCGTTCGCGCTGCTGCTGTCGTTCGGCGCCAGCCAGGTGTTGGCACGCATGGCGCTGTGGTTGCCGAAGACGCGCTTCCAACGCGGCGACGAACTGCTGCAAGAAGCGCGCTCGCTGCCCAAGTGGAGCACGGCGGAGAAGCGTACGGCACTCTTGTTCGGCAGTGCGGTGCTGTTGTGGATGACACGCGGCGACCTGCAATTGAGTGAAGGCAATGTGATCCACGGGTGGGCTCACTACCTGGTGCCAACCGGCGAGCGTGACCGCTTCTTGGCAGATGGCTCGGTGGCAGTGTTTATCGCGATCCTCGCGTTCTTGATCCCGTCCGGCGGTGGCGATCAGAGGCGCCTTTGCGATTGGGAAACCGCGCGCAAGATGCCGTTCGATCTGTTGTTCCTGCTTGGCGCCGGCATTGCGATGGCCCAAGCCTTCGGCCCGACGGGTCTGTCGGCCGCGTTCGGCGAGCTACTGCGACCGTTGATCGGTTCGATGCATCCGGTACTGTTGATCTTCACGATCATCATCGCCGTTTCGCTTCTGTCCGAAGTGGCCAGCAATACGGCTGTCGCAACCCTGGCGCTGCCGATTGTTCGCGAAGGTGCGATCGCGGCCAACATGGATCCCTTGGTGTTGATGATGCCCGTTGTCATTGGAGCATCGTGCAGCTTCATGCTGCCGATCTCGACGCCGCCGAACACGATCGTGTTCGCGTCGCGCCAGATCCGCTTTGGCCAGATGGCTCGCGCGGGCGTCGGGCTCAACCTACTATCCGCCATGGTGCTGCTGCCGGTGTTATGGTTTTGGGCGTTGCCGCTGTTTGGCGTCGACATGAATGCTTTGATCCAAGGCGCAAAGTGACCAACGTTGGCGGAGAAGGCAAGACCTCGGCAGTGGCGCTGTGGCTTGCGTGGGTGGGTACGTTCTTGCTGTTTGTCTGTGTGGCACACGGCAACTTCGAGACCACCGACGCTGGTTTCACGATGCACGCGGCGCGCTCGCTGTGGCATCGCGGCGACAGTGCGCTGTTGACTGCGGAGCAAGGCGGCGACTTGATTGGCGAGCAGATGGGCGCTGCGCACATCATCACGAGCGAACGGAAGGGCGGGCGGATCAGTGGCAAGATCGGCATCAATGGGCACGCCTATGTGTGGTACCCGATAGGGCATGTGTTCTTGATGGTGCCGTTCATCGCCCTCGGTGAGGCGGTAGCCGACTGGCTACCCGATGCCGATACCCGGTTCCAGCAGAAGGTGTCTGGGGTCACTCAGTCATTCATCGAAGGCAGTCCGGTGGTCACGCAGGGTGTGATCTCGCTGCTGCTGCCGTCCTTGTGCTTTGCGACGTCGATCATGCTCTTGTTCTTGATCGCCCGCGAACTTGGTGGCAGCCGACGCGACGCCATCTGGACGGCGTTGGCGATCGGCCTCGCGACGCAGGCTTTCGCACTCGGTCGCGAACAGCTCTCTGATGGTCCCGGCCTGATGTTGCTGCTGGCAACACTGTTGCCGATCGTGCGCATCCATCTCGGAACGCATTCGCGCAAGACGGCCATGTGGGCTGGTCTCATGGGAGGCGCAGCAGTCTTGCTGCGCTACCAGACGGCATTTGCTGTGGTTGCCTTTGCGCTGCTCTTGGTGATTGCGTGCTGTCGCCGCAAGGACTACCGCGACCTCAAGATGTTCGCCATCGGCGGCGCGCCGATGTTGCTGATCTTCCTGCTGACCAACTATCTGCGGTTCGGCAATCCGCTGATCACCGGTTACCCAGAAGTAGGCGATTGGTTCGACGCTGATCCGGTGGCCGGCATGACCAAGCTGCTGTTCGCAGCTGGGCGCGGCATCATGTGGTTCTCGCCGATCCTGTGGCTGGCCGTTCCGTACGTGCTGCAGTGGCGCACCAAGGTCCAGCTGCGTTGGCTAGCGTGGGTGTTGTTCGCAACGCCGCTGCTGATCTTCATGACCGCACAGGGTTGGCAAGGTGGCCAGGCCTGGGCGATCCGCTACGTGACGCCGGGCGTAGTAGCGCTGCTGGTGATCGGGCTGCCGCAGACCCGGCCGTGGCAGCACTGGCCGCGCTCGTGGCGGGCGCTTGTCGCCATCGGTTGCTTTGTCAGCATCACGAGCGTCATGGCGCCGGTGCGCGGGCAGATCCAGTTGATGAGCCAGGCTGTGCAGGCCGAACGTGCCCACGCCGTCTCAGAAGGCCGCCTCCCGGCTGCCGAGCAGATCGTCGACACGGCGGACTACGGGGGTTGGCATCCCAACTACACGCCTTTGGTCGCCAATTGGCTCTACGCGCTGCACTCGCGCACGGGCTACTTCGAAGACGAGAACGGCAAGCCACGAAACGGCGGTGAGAACAGCATCATCCCGATCTACGGCGTCGCGCCCGTCGAGCGAGGCCCCGACGCGAAGGGCTCTGATACTCAGGGCAATGTGCCCACGCACTGGGCCGACCGCTGCGGGCGACATCTGTGGTGGTGTTTCTGGGGTGACCTATATGGCATCAACCGTTGGCTGCTCGTGCTACCGGTAGCGGTGTTGGGGGCTTTGCTGTCATTCCTGGGTTGGCGCAAGCTCGACGGACCGTCGCATTCTTCGACAACGCACGAGATCGAGACAGCGGGCGGCTAACGCCAACAGTGCGCGGCTAAAGCCAATGGCATCGGGCGTTCGATGAACAGCCCGGAGTCTCCGCTCAACATGAACCTGCTGCTACCGCTGTTCGTCTGTCTCATCCAGGACCCCCAACCTGCGCAGGTGCCGCAGGGTCCTGAGGCTGTCGCGCCCTTGCCGACAGACATTTTGGCCAAGCTGGATGTAGTCGTCTTGAAGAACGGCGATGAGCTGGTTGGTCGCGTCACCGCGGAACTCGATGGTTACGTCGAGATCGCGATCGAAGATGGTGTAACCGTTGGCATCAGTCGCGCTCAGGTGAAGGAAATCAAGAGGCGAGCCGTCGTCGCGCCGCGCAAGGCTGCCGTAGTGCGAGCAGACGATGCATGGTTCGTGCTGCACGATGCCGACGGCGCGTCGGTGGGGTGGTTGCATTCCTCGATCACGACCGCGGCCGATGGTACGTTCACCGTCAACGAAGAGTGCGAGTTCATCAACGGTACGCGTCGTTACCAAATCACCAACCAATGCACCGCCGACCAGAACGGCCGCGGCCTGCGCTGCTACTACCGCGAACGTGCTTGCCAACCGAAGCTGCGCCGCCAACTGCCAGGCGTTGAGAGTATCGGTTCGTCGGATCGCATCGAGAATGAGCGCATCGTCGAAGCCAAGGCAGTCGGCGAGCAATTGCAGGTCACCCACCTCGACAATCACGGCCGCTACGAACGGCAGTTGCCGTGGAGCAACGAGTCGACGTTCCCGTTGTTGGCTCGCACGCTCGCGCGTCAGGCGGCGTTGGTGATTGGCCCGGTATCGATGTTTGACCCGCGCCAAGAAGAGCTCGTGGTCCGTCGCGTTGACGGCACGGGCACGCGCCAGATCCTGGTCGACGGCGTCAAGCAACGCGTTAGCGAAGTTGCCGAGACCAATGCCGCCGGCACAAGTCGCCACAATCGCGAATGGGTCGATGCCAACATGCGCACCGTTCGCCGCGAGCTTGCCGGCCCAGCACTCGTTGCCGTGCCGAGCAGCGCCGCGAGCGCCCGCAGTGCGGTTGGCGTCAGCAGCATCCGCAGCGCGGTTGTCGCCGAAGCCGATGGTCGGTTCGGGTTGTGGATGCCGAACCCCGCCTGGGTACCGGTCGAACCACTGCCCCCGGGTCACCTGACGCTCAGCTGCGCCACGCACGACGCTGAAGTACGGTTGTCGCTGCTGGATCACCTCCCTGCTGGCACCGTGCTTGACACGGCGGCTGATGCGGTCGCGAACTGGTTCGTGCTGCTCTACCCACAGCTGCAAGTCGACAGTCGTTACTATTCGCGCATTCGTGGCCGCAAGTCGATCCACATGTCCGCGACAGACTCACGCAATGTGGACCGAGCCACGGTGGACATCATCCCGCTCAATGATCACTACCTGGTGCTGATCTGCCGCGGCAAGATCACCGCCTGGCACGAATTGACGCCGGACTTTGCGTTCGTGCGCCGCACGATCGAACTCAATGCGCAGTCGTTGACGCCAACGCCGCAAGGGCCACTGAGTCGTAACCGCGGCGGCAGGATGCGTCCGCCGACTGGTGCCTTGCGCGAGCCAACGCCGGCGCCGCGCGTGACCAGGTCGGCGAACAAGAACAACGTGCGCATCCCCAAGTAGCGGACTCAGGTGGTGGTCGTTAGACCGCGCAGCGCCGCTGCCTGCCAGATGTCGACCTCGGCGACGTCTTCGCGGTCGTCGAGATCGGCCAGCGTGCGCGCGACCCTTAGCAGGCGAACCCGCCCCCGCGGGCTTTGATGGTGGCGACGCAGGATGTCATCTAGCGCGTTCAAGGCGGGAGCCTTCGCGGCACAGGCCCGCAGCAGTTGGCGATCCTCGAGTCGGCCGTTGGCAACGAACTCCGATTGGCTGAGCTGCCGATCGAGTTGCCGCTGGTGCGCAAGCATCACGCGTTCGCGCAGGGCGCTGCTCGATCCCGCGGGTTCTTCGGGGCCGCGCAGTTCGCTCGCCGTCAGCGCTGGTACTTCGACGAGCAGGTCCAGGCGGTCAAGCAGGGGCCCCGACAAGCGGCTGCGATAGCGCGCGATGGCACCAGGCGTGCAGATGCACGGCCGCAGGCGATGGCCGCGGTAGCCACAAGGGCACGGATTCATCGCTGCGGTGAGCAAGAACTTCGCAGGCATCGTGACGGTGCGTTGGGCGCGGCCGACGGTGACCGTGCCGTCTTCGAGCGGTTGCCGCAGCGCTTCGAGCACATCGCGGCGAAACTCGGGCAACTCGTCGAGAAACAGCACGCCGTGATGCGCCAACGTGACTTCTCCAGGGCGAACATCGGGACCACCGCCGAGCAGGCTCGCGGCCGAGCTGGTGTGATGCGGTGCGCGCAACGGCCGCTCGCTGCCGATCGCGCCGGCAGCGGTGCCGATGCAGGTGCCCGGGAAGCTACCGGTGACCAGCAGCCCTGCGGCTGCATGCACCTGTAGCACCGAACGACGTTCGGGCGCGGTCAGCGGCGGCAGGATGCCCGGCAGCCGACGCAGCATTGCGCTCTTACCGGTGCCCGGGGGGCCTGAGAACAGCAGGTTGTGGCCGCCAGCAGCCGCGACCGTCAACGCGAGCTTGGGGGTCGCGTGTCCGCGCAGGTCCGACAGGTCGGCCACGGCCGTTGGGGCAACCGGTGGTCGCGGTGGTGGCGGCGGCAACTCACGCCGGCCGGCCAGCCAGTAGATGGCGTCGGCCAACGTTGGCGAACCGAACAGCGCCAGGCCGTCGACGACCGAGCACGTCGAGGCATCGGCGGGACTGCACAACATCGCGGTGGCGTCGTGTTGCTGGGCGGCAATCGCAACCGACACGGCGCCGCGCGCCGGCAAGACCTGACCTCGCAGGCTGATTTCCCCAAAGGCAAACAGGCCTTCAGCACGTTCGGGCGGGTACAGCCCGGCCGCGCCGGCCAACGCGAGTGCTAGCGGCAGGTCAAAGCCGCTGCCCTGCTTCTTCATCGACGCGGGCGCGAAGTTGACGGTGGTGACGCCGCGCGGTGGCGGCAGGTCCAGTGCAAAGAAGGCCTGGAGCACCCGGTGGTAGGCCTCGCGCACGCAGGCATCGACGAGCCCGAGGAGGCGTGGGGTGCCGTCACCGGCATTGCGGCAGGTGGCTTCGACCTGGACGGGCACGGCGTCCACCCCGTGCACCATGCCACAGCCGATTGTGATCGTTGGAGTCCGCACACAATCCTTGGGGCCAGCAATCCTTCACGGTGACATGAATTGACGCATTATCTGATTGGCGCGACCATGGCAGCTATGTGTACACCGGCGAACTCGGGGAGCTCGACTTCGAGCGGGCGTTCGGAATGACCGCGCAGCAGCTCGGCGACAAGGTGATCGCGTTCTCGAAAAGGCTTGTGGACTAGGTTCCTACCAGTCTTGTTCGGCCGCGATCGCGGCCCGCTGGCTCAGGTCGCAGCACAATTGGCGCGCGTCGCGCAACGTCAGGTCGGGGATGCAGGTTGGGCTGCCGCCGGCGACGTAGACCGTCAAGTCGGCAAGGCCGAGCAGTTGGCCGACGATGCCTTGCCGTATGACCACAGCCTGCACCTTCTTGGTCGGCACGCAGGCGAAGGTCTTGCCGATGATGCCGTGTTGCAGCGCGAAGAACTCTTCGCCGCTGGCCCAGCCAAGGTTGCGCCAGACGAGCACGCCGAGCACCGTCCAGATCGGAATGATCAACAGCGCAAACAACGCGTTGGCTTCGATCCGCCACCAGGTCGCGGCGATCGCGACGCCGGCGAGCAGGCAGCCTTGCACGGCAGTTCGGATCACCAGCTTGCGTGAACCGTGGTGCCAGGCGAAGTACGTGTTTTCGATGCCGGGCAGCAGGGCGGGCAGCAATGCGTGCGCGGTGTCCGCCTTGGTCAGCGGCACGACCACGTCCCAGCCGGCACTCGTGTCTTGTCCGTCGGTGCGGCTGCCCCCGGCCGAGTCGGCCTTGACGACCGCGAAACCAAGCAGCCGCCGCAGCCAGGTTTGTTCGATCGTGACGCGTTGCACGCGCGCTCGCGGCAGGGTTTTTTGACGGGTCGTTAGCAGGCCGTAGCGGCGTTGCAGCACGTCGCCGGTCAGCACGATCTTGAAGCCGTGGAACTGCACGAGGTTTCCGAGTGTCGAGGTGATGACGCCGAGCGCCACGACCAGGAACATGGCACCCGCCAGCACCGCGAGCAGGAGCACAGTCGGCAAACTCGCCAACCAGTCGCGGAACGTCGAGGCAATGCCGGCGATCTGGCCGATGAAGCCGAGTTGGTTGGCAAGCTCGTAGGCGGCGTAACCCGTCACAGCGAACGCCGACATGCGCATGTCGGTCGCGCCGCGCACGAGCAGTTCTCTGGTGGTGCTGCGATGCACGAGCCATTCGACTTCGGGCTCGGGTGGAAGCTGTGCAGTTGCGGGTTCGCCTTGCCCAGCGGGATCATCAGATCTGGCTATCTTTGCCGTCGCCGCCGGGCGCGCTGCGAGCAAGATTTCGCGCAAGTGCTCGGCATCGGCGCGGGACAACGAGTCAAGCCTGGCTTCGACGCCGCGGCCGGAGGCCGTTTCGACCAGGATCACCACCAAGCCGAGGGCTCGCCGCAGGATCGTCGATTCGAACCCGAGGTCCTGGATGCGATCGAGCGGGATGCGCCGCTCTTGGCGATGCAGCAAGCCCTCGCGGATGCGTAGCTCGTCCTGCGTCAGCGTGTACTCGAGCGTCAGGTAGCGAACGATTGCAGAGGTCAGTTGCAGCACGAACAGTGCCAGTGCTGCGACCAGGAACCACGGCTGGATCAGGCCGAGGATGAGCGGCAAGATGACTTGTCGCAGGGCATCGATCAGTCGCAGCAGCAGGATCGCTGGATGCAGATGCCCACGCGCCAGCACGATCACCTCGTCTGCAGCTGGCGACTCGGTTGCGGACTCAGCGCTGAGTTCGTCCCCAGGCGTCAACGCTCCTTCGGCGGGCGCCGGTGGCGGCACCTGCGAAGGCTCACGCGCGGGCAGATCTGAAGGCAGATCTGAAGGCAGGGGGGGCGGATCAGAGTCGTCCGTCACCACGCATCTGCACGATTCGATCGCGCAGCTCCCGAGCAACGTCTACGGGCAGTCCAGGCACGCGGAATGCTGAGCCTTCGTTGCCTGCGGTAAACACGACGAGCGTCGCCAAGCCGAACAAACGTTCGATGGGGCCGCGCACGAGGTCGACGTGCTGCATGCGTCGCACCGGCACCGCGCGCTCTTCGACAAACAAGATGCCGTAGCGCATCAACAGCAGGTCGTCGACGAAGCCGTAACGCCAGCGTGCGTAGTTGAGCGGTGGGATCAACAGTGCCATCGACAGCGACCCGAGGCACAGACCGAGCAGCACGTTGTCCAGCGCCGGTGACCATTGGTCCCAGTTGTCGGCGAGCCACGGCCGGCCGAGGAACCATGCCAGGCCGGTCAGCACGATCGAAGTCATGCCGTCCCCGAAGATCCAATACGGCACTACCCTGGCGGCGAGGCGCTGGGGTGGACGTGGGGACTCAGGAGCGGTCATGCGACGAGCGTGCCCGCAGGTTGCGGTCATGGCCAGAGAATCCTGACGAGGTCTGGCCGGGCGCTGGGTAACCTCAGCAAGCGTTCCCACAAAAGTCGCCATGAACGACACTCATCTGCGCCTTCGCGTCCCGTCTTGCTTTGCCGTGCTCACCGCTCTACTTGGCGTTTGCTTGCCACTGTTATCTGTTCCATTGGCGGCGCAGTCGGCAGCTTGGGCCAATTCGGTGGTCGAACCGTTGGTACGGGCCACAAGAAAGGCACAGGACGTGCCCGGTATTTCGTGCGCGGTTTCCGTGCAAGACAAGATCGTGTTCGCCGAGGGCTATGGCTTTGCGGATCTCGAGAACGATGTGCCGGCAACGGCCAAGACCGTCTATCGACTGGCGTCGATCAGCAAGCCGGTCACCGCGGTGCTGCTGATGCAGATCGCCGAACGCGGCGACCTCGACCTCGATGCCGCGGTGTCCACGATGGTGCCGGAATGGCCCCAGAAGCGCTGGCCGACTACGTCGCGCCAGTTGTTGGCGCACCTCGGTGGTGTTCGCCACTACCTGCTCGAGGGTGAGAGCACCGTGCGCTACCGCAACCAGATTGCCGGCCTCGATCGGTTTGCCGCCGATGCGTTGCTGCACGAGCCGGGCACGAAGTACCGCTACAGCACCTATGGCTACAACCTTCTCGCGGCCGTCGTCGAAACGCACTACGAGAAGCGGTTCGGCGAAGTTGTGCGCGAGCGGTTGGCGGCGCCTTGCAACGCCCCGAGCCTGCAGGACGACGACCAGCAACGGTTGATCAAGCACCGCGCCCAGGGCTATCGCAAGCGGTCGGGCAAGTTAGGCAACAGTGGCCTGATGGACAGCAGTTACAAATTGGGCGGTGGCGGCCTGTGTGCTTCGGCGCCGGACCTGGCCCGGTTTGCGGCAGCGTTGTTGGCGGGACGCCTCGTCAAGAAGGAGACGCTCGCCGAGATGTGGACCGAGCAACGCACGCGCGCCGGCAAGGGCGTCGGCTATGGCCTGGGGTTTGGCGTTCGCACCAAGAAGGGCCAGCGCGTCGTGCAGCACAGCGGCGCACAATCGCGCGTCAGCACGATGCTGTGCATGTTGCCGGACGACGGCATCGTCGTCGTCTTGATGTGCAACCTCGAACGCACCAACCTGAGTTCACTGGCGCTTGATATCGCGTTCGACGTTCGCGCGCAGCAACAAGGTAAGAAGCAATGAGCAAGCAGTGTTGGTCGGTGCTCGGCAACTCGCAGAAACTCGATGGCGGCGCGATGTTCGGTAACGCGCCGAAAGCGATGTGGAACAAGTGGGCACCCGCTGATGACCACAACCGCATCGACCTCGCGTGCCGTTGTCTATTGGTCAAGGATGGCGAGCGCACGATCCTGTTCGAGGCCGGCATTGGTGCGTTCTTTCCGCCGGCTTTGCGAGAACGCTTTGGCGTGCAGGAGAGCGAGCATGTGTTGCTCGACAGTCTTAAAGCGATCGGGATCGCACCCGGCGACGTTGACTTGGTGGTGCTGTCGCACTTGCACTTTGACCACGCCGGCGGCGTGTTGTCGGCGCACCGCGATGGCCACGATCCAGAGTTGGTGTTTTCGAACGCGCACTACGTCGTCGGTGAGACGGCCTTTGCGCGGGCGCTCGCGCCGCACCCTCGCGATCGCAAGAGCTTCGTGCCGGAGTTGCAGGAGTTGCTGACGGCGACAGGTCGCCTCGAACGGGTCACCGGCGATCGCAGTGAGGTGCTCGGCGACGACTATCGTTTGCATCTGAGCAACGGCCACACGCCGGGCATGCTGCTCGCGGAGATCGCTGGTGACGATGGCCCGATCTTGTTCTGTGCTGACCTGATTCCAGGTGTGCCGTGGGTGCGCAGCGCGATCACGATGGGCTATGACCGGTTCCCAGAGCAGCTGATCGACGAGAAGAGTGCTTTGCTTATCGACCTCTTGTCGCGTTCGGGGCGGCTGTTCTTCACACACGACCCTGCCGTGGCCATGTGCAGCCTGAGCAAGAACGACAAGGGCCACATCGTCGCCGCAGAGGTGCAGGCCGAGTTGCGCGGTATCACTGCCTGAGCTTTATTCGGCGAGTTGCCACATGCCAGCTACGCACAGGCTGAGCCAGCTTGCTACGACCAGGGTGACTACGGAAGGTGCGGGCACTGCCGATGTCATCGGCCGACCCGGCGATTCCATGAATCGGGGCTTTCCCTAGTTTGCCAACTTCGGCCGCTCGGCTGGCATGGCACCTCGAATCGTGGCATGCTCCCGGCCATGAAGACGATGCTGGTAGCGCTTTCTCTGGCGCTGGTGCTGCTCGGTGGCTGCGGTTCTCCAGAAGCTGACGTGGACAACGGGACTGCGGCAAACGCCAATGGCGACAACAGCGATGGCGAGCAAGGCAAGCCTAAGCCACCACCAGGGCCACCCCCGACCATCGGCACCTACAAGCTCGACGTTGAGGCATTGAAGAAGCGCTTCACCGCCGCGATCGACCGCGAGCTGAACTCGTTGGAGAATGCGATGTTGCAGGGTCTCGACGAGGCCTCCGGTACGGTCGTGCTCAAGGACGAGGCGGTGTTCAGCATGCATCTCGGTGGCGACGAAAGGGGCGACATGGAGGGCACGTGGACGCTCGACGAGGACAAGCTCAAACTGACGGCTGGCCCGAACGTGCAGGTCGCGAGGCTGGCGGATGGCGTCATCACGATGGTCGTCGACGACAGCCCGACGGGCACGCGCACGTTCATCCGCCAAAAGGATGAGCCGAAGGATGCCGACGAAGGCAAAGACAAGGTGAAGAAGTAATCCCGATGTCCCGGCTAGGGGTGGCAACTCCCCTCGACCGTGCCAGAATGCCCGACAGCTACCATGATCAATCTGCGCAACCTGCTCCTCCTGGCTCTGCTCGCCGTCACCGCGGTCGCCTTCACCTCGTGCGTTGATCCCGGGAGCCCCATGGGCGGCAGCTGGAACCAGATCACGGGCACGGACGCCGACGGCATGACAATCGACTTTGAAGCCCATGGCAACAAGGTCTCAGTGCACTTCGCCCCACGTCCGGATGGCGGCCACGACCACGCGGCAGGCGAATTGACCTACACCTACGACGACGAGACCAAGGCCGTAACGGTCAAGGCTGAGCTGTTGGGCCATGACAAGGGGGATACGTGGACCGGCAAACTCAACGGCGAAACGCTCGAACTCGGCGCGGCGGATACGGTGCTGAAGTTCAAGAGGGGTAAGGCGGCCCAGGGACACTAGCCCGAGTCGGTTTGGCACGGGAATCGCACCTGCGAACCTCGTGTTCAGCCTCTCGCTTTTCTGCTCGGAGCGTCTATCCTCGGCGGCGCGCCCGGAGACCCAACCCATGACCAACTTGCCGCACTCGGACACGACAACCGACCGGATCCGCATCTATGCGGCGGCCGAATACATGCCGCAGGAAGTGCTACCGCATGACTTCCGTGACACGTCGTTCGACGACGATGCGCAGCAGAGCTTCGTATTTCGCTACAAGATCACGATGACGAACTGCGGCGACGCTCGCGTTCGATTGTTGTCGCGTCATTGGGTCATCGTCGATGGTGATGGCGACCGCGAAGAGGTTCGCGGTCGCGGGGTCGTGGGGGAATACCCGGCGCTCAGTGCCGACGAGAGCTACAGCTACGTCAGCTACTGCCCGCTGCCGACGTCGTGGGGCACGATGGAAGGTCGGTACACCTTCGAACGAGAAGACGGCTCGCGCTTCGATGTCGCGATCGACCGCTTCTTTCTGGTGCCGACCGCGCCGCCGCTCGTTCTCGAGTCGCCGTCG
>JAPYTD010000030.1:17797-50226 GCA_029936315.1 Planctomycetota bacterium
GGCAGGCACGCTGGCCGTCTAGCCGGATTGGCCTCGTTGTGGCGATTTTTCGTTCTGCGGTTAACACTGCCGTGTCCGTTGCGTCCAATGACCATGCATGGCCGATGATGGCGGCAAGACCGAACCAGCCTGGCGCGCGTTGCTCGTGCCCGCGCAGCAGGGCGACCGAGACGCTCGGTCGTCATTGTACGAAGTGTTTGCCGCCACCGTGCACGCCATTGCGCTTGCCCACGTCGGTGTCGACCATGCCGATGACGTAACCCAAGACGTGTTCTGCACCGTGTTTGCTTCCCTGTCCCGCCTGCGAGAGCCCGACGCATTCGCGGGCTTCTTGTGCACCGCTGCCCGCAACGCAGCGCGTGACCACTTGCGTCGCAAGAAGCGCACGCCGGCACACGTTCCGGCTGACGACTTGGTCTCGGACGAGCGAACGCCCGCCGCCGAACTTGCCAGCCGCGAGACGACCCAGCGGGTGTTGGCGGCGTTGCAGGACCTGCCCGACTCGTATCGCGAGACGTTGATGCTGCGCCTGGTGTCTGGCCTGTCGGGTTCGGAGATCGCAGAGCAGACCGGCATGACCCACGGCTCGGTGCGCGTCAACCTGACGCGTGGCATGGGGCTCCTGCGCGAACGACTTGCCGTGTTGATGCCGGAGGTGATGCCATGAGTGGCGACGACTACCTGCTCGACCCGCGCGCGCCGGTCGATCCCGAAGTTGCTGCGCTCGAGAAGGCGCTGCTGCCGCTCAAGTTCCGAGGTGGTGCGCCGAGCGAACGTGTCTTGACCGCGTCTCCGAAGCGAACGCTCGGACCGTGGCCGTGGGTCTTGGTGACGACGGCTGCGGCGGCGGCGGTGTTGCTCTGGCTGCAATGGCCGACAGCTGCTCTGTACCCGGGTTGCCCACCGCAGACGTTTGTCAGCAAGAAGTCCGAGGTGCAGGTTCATCTCGGCGAGCTTGCCGTGATCACGCTGTTGCCCGATAGCCAACTGGAATTCGTGCATTGGCGCGCCGACAAACAGGCGTTGTTCCACCTGAAACGCGGCGGCATGCACGCCGACGTCGTGCCACCGCCGCGCGTCAAAGCGGGCTTCTTCTGTGTCAACACCGATCTCGCCAAGGTCGTCGACCAGGGTTGCAGCTACGACTTGCTGACGAGTCCGGATGGCACGCAGATAGTGCTGGTCCACAGTGGCGCGGTGACGTTCGCCTCAGTGACACCCGCCGACGGGTTCCGCGAAGTGTTTGTGCCGGCTGGGGCGCGCGCAGTCGTGCGGCCCGAAGGCATGCAGACGCCGACCTTCCAAGGCGCATCTCTCGAGGTCAAGAGGAAGGTGCAGCAATACGACCAGATGCGCCGCAGCAAAGATCGGTCACGCCTGCCCGAGGTCGTCAAGAAGCTCGTTGCGGTGTGTTACGACAAGGGTGATACGTTGCCGCTGTGGCACATGATGCAGGACGGCGACCCGGGTGTGGCCAAGGCTGCCACCGAAGGCTTGATCAAGTTGGTGGGGCCGCCCGACGGCAAAGCCACCAAGCGTCCTGTGTCGGAAGTGTGGTTGGAGCATCTGCGCGAGCAGGCTTGGTAGATCGAGAAGAAAGCGCTCGGGTTTCCGCCGCGTCTTGATTCCGCGCTTCGCCCGCGGCGCGCCACTGGATAAGCCTCTAGCAATGGCAAAGATCCTCCTTGGAGAACCGGACCTTCCGCTGACGACATTGGTTCTGTTGAGCCGTGCGAAGAACCGCATTGCGCTGACCGATCGCAGCAAGGCTCGCGTCGACAAGTGCCGCGCGATCGTCGACCGGGCGGTCAAGAAGGGCGCCTCGATGTATGGCATCAACACCGGCTTCGGCAAGCTCGCCGGCGTGCGCATTCCGGATGAACAGCTTGGTCAGCTGCAAGAGAACCTGCTGCTTAGCCACGCGACCGGCGTCGGTGTGCCACTGACGATTGAGCAGAGCCGTCTGGCCTTCGCGCTGCGCATCCACAACCTGGCCCTCGGTAGCTCTGGCGTGCGCCGCAAGCTGATTGAGCAGGCGATTGCCCTGTGGAACAAGGACATGATTCCGGTGATCCCGAGCCAGGGATCGGTGGGGGCGTCCGGCGACCTGGCGCCGCTCAGCCATATGGCGTTGCCGCTGATCGGCTACGGCGAAGTGCATTTCGAGGGCAAGGTCATCAGCGGCGCTGCGGCACTCAAGAAGCTCAAGCGCAAGCCGCTGGTTCTGTGCGAGAAGGAAGGCCTGGCGCTGATCAACGGCACGCAGATCATGACGGCCATCGGTTGCCTGGTAGTCGCTACCGCGATGCAGCTGTGCCGCGCCGCCGACATCGCCTGCGCCATGACCGTCGAAGCGCTGCGCGGCAGTGAGCGGCCGTTCGACCAGCGCGTGCACGACGTGCGGCCCCACGAAGGCCAGCAGGCTACTGCCGCAAACCTGCGCGCCCTGCTCGCAGGCAGTGCGATCATGCTGAGCCACAAGAACTGCGACAAAGTGCAGGACGCTTACTCGCTGCGTTGCGCGCCACAAGTGCACGGCGCCGCCAAGGATGGCATTCGCTACGGCCTCGAAGTGTTGGTTACCGAAGCCAACTCGGTCACCGACAACCCACTCGTATTTCCGGGCGAGGTGATCAGCGCCGGCAACTTCCACGGCCAGCCGGTAAGTCAGGCAATGGACTTCGTCAAGATCGCCGTCAGCACGCTTGCCAACATCAGCGAGCGCCGCATCGAGCAGATGGTCAACCCCGACATCTCTGGCTTGCCGGCGTTCTTGGCGAAGGATCCGGGCCTCGAGAGCGGCTTCATGATTACGCAAGTTGTCGCCGCGTCGTTGGCCAGCGAGAACAAGACGCTCGCGCATCCGGCGAGTGTCGACACGATCCCGACCAGCGCCAATCGCGAAGACCATGTGTCGATGGGGGTGACGGCCGCGCGTTTCGCCGCCATGGTCGTATCGAACACCGCGAAGGTGCTCGGCATCGAGCTGATGTGCGCCGCGCAGGCGCTAGATCTTGGCGAGAATCTGCGACCCGGCGCTGGCGTGCATGCGGCCTACAAGGCGTTGCGCAAGCGCCTGCCGGGCCTCGACGGCGACCGCTTCCTGGCCCCTGATCTTGCCGCGGCAGAAGCGGCGATCGTCGATGGCTCGCTGGTTGCGGCGACCGAGAAGAAGATTGGCGCGTTGGCGGTCTAGATCCCTGGACAGATCGCCGAGAAGGGTTCGGCGTCGTTCGACAAGAAGTCGTGCAGGCCCGCGATGGCGACCCTACTGCAAGATCGTCATCGTAAGGTTGGACACGCCGGACACGTTGCCCGCCGGCGTGCCCTCGAGCACCTGGAAGAAGAACTGCAGCAGTCCCAGGCCTGGCGGCACCGGCACCGAGAAGGTCTCGAGCCCGAGCGGGCCACTAAACGTGCCGAAGGTCAATACCAGCGGGTTTGCGAGCAAGTTGAACCCCTGCAGCGGCGCGGTTGACGACGAGAACCCGAGCACGAGAAACCACTGATTGTTAGGCGTGCCGGCGAAGTCATAGGTCGCGAGGCCACCGGTCGGCGGGATCAACGTCGTGGCCCGGAGCTTGGGCGGCTGCGTGAGCACGTAATTGACGCTCCATGCGTTGCTCGTGCCGAGCCCGTTGGAGACGGTGACCGACACCGGTCCGAGCGCTGTGCCCTCCGGGATCGCGACCGACAACGAGGTGTTGCTGACGATAATGATGCCGTTGGTGTAGGTCTGCCCGCCCAAGGTGTAGCTGTTGACCGTCAGCAGTCCGGAGCCCTGGAGCGTGACGCTGCCTGGCGCGAACACCGTCATCGACGTTGGGCTCGCTCCGGTCAGCACCGGCGCGGTCGCGGGGGGCGGCATGCACGCCTGCGAGTGCGCGAAGCCGTCGATCTGCGCTGCCTCAGTCGGGCCGAACAGCGTCAGGTTGCCGCTGCAGCCGCCCAGACCCGAGCACATGATGTAGCAGGGCGAGGCGCTGTTGCAGTGCGGCGCTGAGAAGTTGTGCCCGAGCTCGTGGCACGTGAGCCCAACGCGACTGCTCAAGTTGTTGGTGAAGTCCGACTGCGACAGGCCGTAGCCGTTGACCTGACTGCAAACCGTGCTCAGGTAGGCGACGCCGATCGTCGATCCGCTGAGGTTGCGCCCGGTGAAGAGGTGCGCGATGTCGCGATGGATGCCCGTGTTGTTCGCGTTCCAGTAGCTCATGAACTCGCCGAGCAGACCGGTGGCGTTGTTGGTCGTGTAGACGAGTGTCGTCGTCACGATGATGGTCACCACCTGGTAGTTGACGTCGCAGTCCCGGTCGTAGATGAAGTCGACCTGATTCATCACGGTCGTGATGTCGTTCTGCGTCTGCGTGACGCTGTTGTTGTTCCATTGCCAGAACTGCCGATCCGCCTCGATCGCAATCTCACAGACGGCCGTGAAGTCCGGCGAGCCCGTCGGCGCCGAGGTCGCCGCACCGGTCGTGTCCGTGCCGCACTGGTAGGGCAGCGGGTTGGTGTCCTTGGCGCGGAACACGATGTGCAGAGAAGGCTGCGCGCTGGGGTCGCTTCTGCGCGCGGGCTGGACGACCCATGTCTCGCCCGGCTGGCCCAGGCCCGCCGGCGGCATGTAGACCATGCCCTCAAGCGTGCCGTCGACGAGTGTCGCAGCGACTCGCGAGTTCGGCACCTCCAGCAGCACACCGCGGAACGTTACACAGTTGGGTGTCGGCTGCAGTACCAGCCCGGCGGCAGTGCGCTCGAACAGCTGGAAGCCAGGCGCGCGCACGTCGTAGTTGAAGAGCGCCATGGTGTATGGCACGCCGCCAAGAACGACCGGCACTTCGAGGTTGTCCTGCGGAGTCGCTGGCAGCGACAGCGACTGTACTGTCCCGGCATTCACGTCGAACTGCGCCAGCAGCGCGGGCGGCGCTTGGCGGACCTGCTGTGCGGCGGCCGCCGCGAGCGGCATCAACGCGGCGATCAAGAGCAAGAAAGGACGAGTGACGCCGGCGCGAGTGCGCTGAACGACGCGATGAGCAGGTTCGCTTTGCATGGTGTCGGGGAGAGAGGTTATTCAAGCTGCGGTCAGGAGCACCCGAACCCCATTGCTTCACAATCCCCGCCCCACTACTCCCCGTCAACCCACCCGTTTCAAAGCCACCGCCCTGGCATTTCCCGGATCTCCGGGTCGACAACGTTTGCGGTGCACTGCCGTGCCGACCCGGCCGTGCCGCCGTGGGGCGGATGCTGTCCGGACGGTGACCCTGTTCTGGCCGATCCGAGCGAGTTCAAGAGCCCTGCTGGTGGAGAGTATGCTCTGTTGCTGGCTGTTGGAGATGAGGTAGTTGCCGCGGGTTTGGTGCTAATTGACCACAGCTACTTAACCACACCGGCCGACTTCGCCCGTCTGGCCCGCCGACGCTGCGCCTCATGCTCGCGCTTGTTCTCTACTTCAAACCTTCGATCGGTCAGGCTGAACAAGAACGCAACCATCTGGTCGACCTCGGTGTCACTCAGTTTGAGCTCGGTGATTTGTGGATCTTGCCACGTGTTTGGCGTGCCGCCGCGGTTGTAGTGATCGACAACATCCCACAGCGTCGCGAGTGAGCCGTCGTGCATGTATGGCGCGGTCAGCGCGACGTTGCGGAGGGGCGCGGTACGAAACGCGCCGACCTGGTATTCGAGCTTCGTGACGAGGGCGCGCCCAAGCTCGCCGTATTGACCGACGATGTCGCCGACATCGACGGAGGCATCTCGATCTGCGGCACGCACCTTAGGGAAGGCGGCGCGTCCAAGTGCTTGGTGATCGTTACTCTCGAAGCCGATCCCGACGTTGTGGAAGTTGCCGTCGGAGAGCAGCGGTGCGCGCAGGGTCACGGGGTGGCACGAACGGCAATGTGTCACGAACAGATCGAAGCCCTTCTTGGCATCGGCCGAGATCGCGTCCTTGTTGCCGGCGCGGAACGCGTCGAACGGTGCGTCGACGAACACGAGCGTGCGTTGGAACGATGCGAGCGCGCGCGCGATGTCGTCAAACTCCGGGGCGCGGTCATAGGCAAGTTCGAACAGCGCCTCGTACTCCGGCAGCTCGCGCACCCGTGCCTCGACGGCGTCGCGATTTGGCATGCCCATTTCGGATGGGTTTAGGATCGGCCCAGCTGCCTGTTCTTCGAGCGTCTTCGCGCGGCCGTCCCAAAACAGGCTGCGCTGCAATCCGGCGTTCATGATCGTGGGTGCGTTGCGTGCCACCACCTGACCGCCGATGCCAATCGATTTGGCGCGTGGTTCTGCGAAGCCGTGCTTTGGGTCGTGGCAGCTTGCGCACGACAGCGTGCGATCGCGCGACAGTCGCTTGTCGAAGAACAGCAGTTTGCCCAACCCGACGCGTAGGTCGTTGGGCTCGTTGCCTTTGGGCGTCACGCCGAACGCCGTGCGGTAGTAGTCCCACAGTTCGCCCGACAAGCCTGGCGGTGTCGCTAGCCAACCATCCTTGGGTTCGATGCGTTCGAGCATGCGCATCATCTCGGCTGTGCCGGTGCGCGAGACAGCCTCGGGCGCCTGGGCGCTAGCTGCAGTTGCCAAGAGCGCCCCGAGCCACAATGTGCGAACCATGGTGGGCACTGTAGCCGGCAATGAGGTGGTTGGCTACTCGGGCACTACCAGGTGTCGATGGTGCACTTCAGGCCATTGCTGGTCAGGACCCCGAGACCGAACGCGCTGTTCAAGTTGCGTACGGCAACTGTTGCACGCAACCCTGCCGCTTGCCACGCTACGGACATGACTGAATATCGGGCGCCCCGTGGCACAAAGCTGACTTGTGCGAATTGGCAGATTGAAGCGGCCTATCGCATGGTTCAGAACAACCTCGATCGTGAGGTTGCGGAAGATCCGGACAACCTGATTGTCTACGGCGGGCTTGGCAAGGCGGCGCGCAACCCCGAAGCGCTGGAGAAGATCCTGGCGACGTTACGGCGATTGCAGCCCGATGAAACAATGCTCGTGCAGTCCGGCAAGTGCGTCGGCGTGTTCAAGACGCATACAGATGCGCCGCGCGTGTTGCTTGCCAACAGCAACCTCGTTGGCGACTGGGCCAACTGGGATGAGTTCCGCCGGCTCGATGCACTCGGCTTGATGATGTATGGCCAGATGACGGCCGGCAGTTGGATCTACATCGGCAGCCAGGGCATCGTGCAAGGCACCTACGAGACGTTCGTCGCGGCGGGCAAGCAGCACTACGGCAGCGACCTCAAGGGCAAGCTGGTTGTGACTGCTGGACTGGGCGGCATGGGCGGTGCGCAGCCGCTGGCGATCACGATGGCGGGCGGTGTTTGTCTTGCGGCTGATGTCGAAGGGTGGCGTATCGACAAGCGGCTCAAGACGAAGTACCTCGACGAGCGCATCGACGATCCACGGGCGGCGATTGCGGCGGCCAAGGCGAAGGCCGCGGCTGGTGAAACCTGGTCGATCGGGATTTGCTGCAATGCGACCGAACTGTTGACCGTGATGCGCGACGACAACGTCGTGCCGGACATGCTGACGGACCAGACGTCGGCGCACGACATGCTGATTGGGTATGTGCCCGATGGCATGACGGTCGAAGCAGCGAACGCTCTGCGCGAGTCTGATCCGAAGAAGTACCTCAAGGAGTCGGGGCGCACGGTCGCGAAGCACGTGCAGTTGATGTTGGACCTGCAGGCAAAGGGCGCGATCACGTTCGACTACGGCAACAACATCCGCACCGAAGCGCGCGACCACGGCATCGCCGACGCGTTCAAGATCAAGGGCTTCATCCCCGAGTACATTCGCCCGTTGTTCTGTTCGGGCCGGGGACCGTTTCGGTGGGTGGCACTCAGTGGCGATCCCAAGGACATCGCGCGCACCGATGAGGTTGCGCTCGAGATGTTCGGCGATAATGAGCCGTTGTGCACGTGGATCGGAAAGGCGCAGCGGCAGATCGCGTGGCAGGGTTTGCCGTCGCGCATCCTGTGGCTCGGCTATGGCGAACGCGCGCGCTTTGGTCTTGCGGTCAACGAATTGGTCAAGACGGGCGAGATTTTGGCGCCGATCGTATTCGGTCGCGACCACCTCGACTGCGGTTCGGTGGCTTCGCCGTATCGCGAGACCGAAGCGATGAAGGACGGCAGCGACATGATCGCCGACTGGCCGCTGCTCAACGCGATGCTCAACGTCGCGTCCGGCGCCACGTGGGTGTCGATCCACCATGGCGGGGGCGTTGGCATGGGCAAGTCGATCCACGCGGGTCAGGTGACCGTTGCCGACGGCACGGCCGAGGCGGCGGCGCGCATCCAACGCGTGTTCACGTGCGACCCCGGCACTGGCATCGTGCGGCATGCCGATGCCGGCTACGAATCGGCGCAAGAGTTCGCGCGTGACAACAGCGTCGACATGGGTGGCTAGGCCGCGATGGCCGGGCAGGCCGAAGATGTGGGCGGCGACGCTGCGCACGACTACGACGTCGTGGTCGTAGGGGCGGGCCCGGCGGGTTCTACTGCGGCTGGCTATTTGGCGAAGCACGGCCACTCGGTGTTGTTGCTCGAAGGTGAGCGGTTCCCACGCTTCCACCTGGCGGGGCCTGAGTTGTCACGCGGCCTGTTTGCGGCAGTATCCGGTGACGCCGAACAATTGCTCAAGGACTTCGAAGTTGTCGGGGTCACGTCCAAGGCGCGGTCTGACGGGGGGCAACGGAGGTGGCAATCCGCTCGTTCCGAAGGTTGAGGCCACGCGCAAGCGCTTGCGCGAGTTGACCGTGACCCTGCGTCCGGTCCGTTTGGGAGAAGCCGGCATCATGCTGCGTGCGGTTTCGTACCGTGATCACTCCGGCGATCAGGTCGAGATCGAACTGCGCAAGGTCCGCGTCAATCCCAAGGACGCGCCGACGGTCGCCTTTGATGTGCCGAAGGACACAAGGATCATCGAGCACAAGGCCGGCCGTTGAGTCGCGCGGTGCGCCGACCTCGTCGCAGACGCCGTTAAGTCTCTAACATTCATGAGCCCGGTGCTTGGCGGTTGGGCGTAGTTGCTTTAGCATGCGCGCCGTCACCGGGCGGTCATCCCGGCGGCAATGACTGGGATTCGACTCGCGTCGGTCCTGGCGGTTAGCACTGGGACATGCACGGCCCGGTCAAGCGAGTCCACTCGCTGTGTCGTGCAAACATCCAAACGGTTTGGTCGGACCCGTTCCGGCTGGAGGGCAGCTATGAAGCAGAACGAACGTTTGTTGGTCTACGCGGTGACGGGGTTCCTCGCACTGATCTTGGTTATCGCGGTGCTGTTCGGCAACGATCCAGTCGATGCCAATGCGGCCAAGAAGCAGGAGAACATGTCGAAGGGCCTCAACGAGATCCTTCAACCGAAGGATGATCCTGCCACGGAAGCAGAGAAGGCCAAGGCCGCTGCCGCGAAGGCCGACTTGGAGAACAAGTCGAACGAGCAACCGCTGATTGCCAGGCCCGTGCTGGCGAGCGCCACCGTTGAGCGCACACTGGGCTCGAGCCGCCGCGATCGCTTCGTGCGCTTCGTGCCGGTCAAGCGCGGCGATGCGTTCGAGACGCTCGTTCGTCGCTGGTGCGGGTCGAGTGGGCCGTACCTCAAGGAAGCGCTGTGTCTCAACGAAGAGGTCACCATGCTGCGCGAAGGCTCCGAGGTCGCGGTCCCGTGGGTCGATGACGAAGTGCTGGCGGCAATCATCGAGGCGCAGGCGCCTCGCACGATGATCAACCGCGGCAGTGGTGTTCCGGTGACGGGGCCGGTGACGATTCCCGCTGGTGTTCCGACTGCGAGCAACGGTGGCAACTCCAACATTGGCACACCGACGTTCCGCATGCCCGGTTCGGCCAGTGCAACTCTCGCGGGCAGCACAGCTCCCGCGGCAAGCCCGGCCGCCGCCGCAGTCCATTACACGGTCAAGCCCGGCGACTCGCTGTGGAAGATCGCGGCCAAGAAGTACGGCAAGCGCCACGCCGATCGCATGATCCGGGCGATCAAACAGATCAACCCCGGTCTGTCGGACAGCCTGCAGATCGATCAGAAGCTGAAGCTGCCCGCCGCGAGCGAGTAGCTGTTCGCTAGAGCCGGTCGCCCAGCTCCCGCTACTTCAATCCGTAGCGGTCGAGCTTCTTGTAGAGGTTGCTGCGCTGCAGCTCGATGTTCTCGGCGGTGCGTTTGATGTTGCCGCCAAACTCGAGCAGCTTGCGCCGCAGGAACTCCTTCTCGGTTGCTGCGCGGAAGTCCTCCAACCGCGCATAGGCAAACCAGTCCGTCTGCCCTTCGGCAGACCGGCCTGGTTGCGGCGCCGAGTTGCCCTCGAGATCCGTTACCTGGAGCTCGGTGTCGTCGGCGAGCACGGCGGCACCTTCGAGCACGTTCTTGAGTTGGCGCACGTTGCCCGGCCATGGCTGCCTGCGCAGCCAGTCGAGTGACTTCTTACTCAGTCGTCGCGAGCCGAGGCCGTTGCGCTTGGCCGCGGCACTGAGGAAGTGGTCGGCCAGCATTACGATGTCGTCCGGCCGTTCGCGCAACCCCGGCAGATGAACGCGCACGACATGCAGTCGGTAGTACAGGTCTTCGCGGAACGTCTTGTCGGCGACCATTGCCTCGAGGTCCTGGTTGGTCGCGGCGAGTACCCGCACGTCGACTTTGGTCGTGACCTGGCTGCCGAGCCGCTGCACGACGCCTTCTTGCAGCGCGCGCAGCAGCTTGGCTTGCATCGCGAGCGGCATGTCGCCGATCTCATCGAGGAATAGCGTGCCGCCATCGGCCAGCTCAAACGCGCCGGCGCGGCTGTTCTGGGCGCCGGTGAACGCGCCCTTCTCATGGCCGAATAGTTCGCTCTCCGCGAGACCCTCCGGGATGGCGGCGCAGTTGATGGCGAGGAACGTGCCGTCGACGCGTTTGCTCTGCACGTGTAGCTGCCGGGCGACGAGTTCTTTGCCGGTGCCGTTGTCACCCGTGATCAGCACGGCCACATCGGTGGGGGCGACTTTGGTGATCAGGGTGCGAACACGTTCCATCTGGTCGCTACCGCCCAGCAGCTGCTGTTCGGACTGGATCGTCTGCCGCAGCGATTCGTTTTCACTGGCTAGCCGCTGCGTGCGCAGGGCGTTCTTCAGCGACAACACGACACGGTCGGTCGCAAATGGCTTTTGGAGGAAATCGTAGGCCCCGCGCCGCACCGCCAGCACGGCCGTGTCGAGGTCGCCGTGGCCGCTGATCATGACGACCGGCAGGTCCGGCCGCAGTTCCTTGAGCTTCTGCAGGACTTCGAGGCCATCCATGCCCGGCAGCTTGACGTCGAGCAGAACTAGATCGACCACCGGATCTTGGGCCAATTCGAGCCCGGCGGGGCCATCGGCGGCTTCGACGGTTTTCCAGCCATCAAAGTCGAGGGCGAATGCGATCTCCTCGCGCACGGCGCGGTGGTCATCGACGATCAAGACGGTCGCCAGGTCGGTCATGACCAAACGTTGTAGCCATCTGCTTCGACGACGCCAACGGCCTCTCCAGGCACTTTGAGGAGCACTTTTGGGGCCCTTTCTGCAGGGTCGGCGGATTTGTCTCGCCGGGACCGCTCGATGCCATTGGAGGCCCGGAGAACCGCGGCTAGGGCCAGAGCCCGGGGCCGTGCACCCTGGCCGAGCCGAGGTATCCTTGCCCAGATACCAAGCACATCGGTGCGTCTACTTGACGGCCAAGCGACGGAACATAGCATTCGACAGTCCTTTCCAGCCCCGTGCGGATGGAAGGGGAGTTCCGGCCGCGCAATCGTCCCAACGTCCGTGTGCCGTAACTTGTTGCCCGAGCCCTCTCCAGACCCCTCCGCATCCGAATCTCCTAAAGGAGCCCAGCTTTCATGGCCCGCTCGTTCCATCAGTCTCTCCTAGCTGCCGCCGTCGCTCTCGTAGTCGGTGGTTCGGCCCTGGCGCAGAACTCGCTGCAAGAAGCCGTCAATCTTCTTCGCATCAACCAGAAGACGGAAGCGGTGCAAAAGCTTCAAGAGATCATCCAAGGTGATCCCTCCAACGAAGCTGCGCACGACCTCTATCAGTCCGTCTCGCAGGATGAGTGGTACATGCTCATGACCGAGAAGGGCGAAGTGCAGAAGATCGCTCGCTCGATCCTCGAGCGCGCCAAGAGCACCCAGCGTGAGCGTTCGCGCGACGCCGACGCGATCGATGCGCTCGTCGCGACCGCGACCGACGGCAGCAACGATTACGGCACGCGTCAAGCCGCCGTGAACAAGCTCGTCGGGGCGCACGGTGAGTTTGCCGTCCCCTCGCTCATCAAGGTTCTGGGTGATTCGGACAACGTCGATGGCCAGATTCACGCCATCAGCGTGCTGTCGCAGCTGCACTCGGTCGCGGTCCTGCCGCTGATCGAAGCGCTGAAGAGCAGCAGCGACCTGACCGTGCAAAACGTATGCGCCGCGCTGCACCTGATTGATGACGGTCGCGCGCTGCCGATGCTGTCGCACCTCGCCAACGACGATCGCGTCAACATCAGCGCCATCGCCAAGAAGTTCGTCGCCAAGAAGCGCGGCATCGGCGACGCGCTGAGCCAGATGCTCAAGCAGTCGAACGGCTACCTGCGCGGCAATGTTCCGGTTGGTGGTTACAGCGCGGTGGTTTGGACGCTCGTTGATGACGCGCTCGTCTCGACCGACGTTCCCGGCCTGCTCTACCCGACGGAACTCGCCAAGGCGGTTGCCGGCGACGCGTCGCGCATCGCGCCGCGAAGCCTCGCCGCCCGCAGCGCCGTGGCCGCCGCCAACCTCGCCCAAGCCAACCTGATCGAAACCTCGATCGCCCAGGGCGAAGAGTCGGTCGCCGATATGGGCCCGGTCGCGCAAGAACTGAAGATTGCGGCACTCGCTACGGGTATTGACGCGATCCGCGGTGCGCTCGACGCCGGGGTCCAGCAAGGGCTCGCCGCGGTCGCCATTGGCGCCATCGGCACGCTTGCCGACGCCGAGATCATCGACTCGATCGCGGAGAGCTCGCTACTCGGTGCGCTGAGAAGCAGCGACAAGCGCGTGCAATACGCTGCCGCTGAGGCAATCGTTCGCGCAAGCCGTGGCGCCAACGTCCCCAACCTGTCGGTCGTCGTCGGTGTGCTCGCGCAAGCCGTCACCGAGGAGAAGGTCAACACGATCCACGTGATCATGCCGGACCTCGCTGCCAAGGCCATCATCCAGACGGCCAACGGCATCCGCGGGAACTCCTACACGTCGGATGCCACCGCACTGGAAGGTCAGCTGACCCTGCTCAGCAACCCAAGCATTGACGTGGTCGTTATCAACGAGATCCTTCCCGGCCGTATGCCGGAAGACGTCATCGGCAACATCCGCAAGGACAACCGCATGACGAACACGAAGATCGTCATCGTGACGAAGGACGCGGAAGCCGCTGCCGAACGATTCGGTGATGGCGTCACGTTCATCACTGCGCCGATCTCCCCCGAGAACCTCAACGCAGTGGTTGCGGCCGTACTCGAAGGTGCCGAAAGTCCCGGCGGGACTCGTGCCGAAGGTTACGCTAGCAAGGCAAGTGCTGCGCTGCTCGACCTCGCAGGCCGCAAGGCTGACATTGGTTCGGCTACGGCCAACCTGGCTCTGCAACTCAACCGTGGCGACAGCGTCGCGGTGCCGGCCGCCAAGGCGCTCGGCCTCTCCGGTGGCGAAGGGGCACTGACCGCACTGGTCGGCGCGCTTCAAAACGGCAGCGACGATCTCAAGAAGGCTTCGGCCCTCGCGATCGGTGGCGTGCTGAGCCGCATGAGCAGCTGCCCGGACGACATCGCGACGGCCCTGATGACTGCGCTCGACGGCAGCACCGATGGTGGCCTGCGCGCAGCGATCACGACGGCCTTCGCCAAGTCGAAGCTCGACGCGCAGAAGAAGCTTGAGCTGATGCAGAAGCTCTCGCGCATCGCCAGCAAGTAGTCCAAATTGCCCAATAGCTGAAGCGGCCGCAGCGCAAGCTGTGGCCGTTTCTCGTTTGGGGAGCATCCTCAACATCGCACTGGACGGCCCCCGAATCGGTGGCTAATCTCCTTCGCCCAACGTGCGCCGACGTAGCTCAGTTGGTAGAGCAATGCTTTCGTAAAGCATAGGTCGCGGGTTCGAATCCCATCGTCGGCTCCACTGTTGCAAAACGGCTACCTGCGTCTCGCGCAGGTAGCCGTTTTTCTTTCTGGCCTGAGCTCAGGCTATCTGGCTCATTTGGCTATCTGGTCATTTGGCGGCGCGGTCCCGGACCCTATGTTCGGCGCGATGGCCAAGACTAGTTGTCTGTGTATCGCCGCCCTTGCGATGCTTGCTGCATGCCACACGCCGCCACCGCGGTCGTGGATGCGCTACGAATTGGATGGCAGGACCGATTGGTCCCAGCTGGGGGCGGGCAAGTTCGGCGGTTCGCACTTCGGCGCCACCGTTTCGATCGACCTCTACAACCCGGACACGCGGGTACTTGTCGTCGTCGAGAACTCGGGCGAGCACGCCGTGCAGTTCGCGTTCGGACCAGTTTCTGGCGGGCCCAAGGACGCTATCGGCGAATTGTTGCTGCGCCAGATGGCGGGTCCGGTCGCCGGTGGTCCACCGATGCGGGGCTACGTCTCGAATCAGGTTCTGGTGATCGAGAGTGGTTGGCGCGCGACGTTCTACGTCGACCGACCGCTCGGTCGCGATCCGCAGCTGGGGCAGTACTTCGTGCTCGCTGCCGAGATTCGCGGTGGGGAGGCCGAGCAGGTCGTTCGTCGCTACTTGCCCGTCGTCGCCAAGCTTGGTGGCACCATCCCCGTAAGCCCCAAATAGGGAACTGATCCCTTGGCTGTTGGTGGGGACCAACACTCAAGAGATCAGTTGCTAGCCGCGCGTGATTTCCCAGATGTCGGCACCAAGGTAGTCCCAAGGCAGCCTTCCCTCATCACACTCGTTCTCATCCACAGAGAACGCCACGTCAACCATGTAGATGATGCGGCCGACGGCAGTGCCGATGTTGCGGGCGCCGTGGGCGACGCCGGGGGGGATGCGCACGAGCCGGTCCTTGCCGTCTCCGAGCACGAAACGCATCGTCTGGCCTTCGGTCGCGCTGCCCTCACGGCAGTCGTGCAGGACGAGCAGGAGCTTGTCACACGGCGGCACATACCAGACGTCAGTTTGTCGGTGGTGCAGGTGGAACGCCTTGCAGGCGCCCGACTCCATCTCGGAGTAGTTCATCTGCTTCACTTCAAACCCGTCCAGCTGCTCGTGCATGCCAGAGGCCAAGCGGCCGAGTTCGGTGATGGCACCACTGTCGTCGTTGAAGCGGTTCAGGTTGACGATCTCGACCCCGTCAATGCGGGGCGAGCCGGTGTAGTCCTGGACGAAGAAGGCGTCCTGGGCCTTGCCGTTGATCTTCGCTTTCGCGTCGGGGTGCTTGTGAGCGCTCACTCTGGATCTCGCGGTGCCGGGGTGGACGCCGCGTTTCGTGCGCGGCTCTTACTTGTTCTTCTTTGGCTCGCCGGTCTTTGGCAAGCGCCAGGGCTTGTCCTCAGTCGGAGCCACCTGATCCAACAGGGCGTGTAGATCGAAGACGACAACTTTTGTCAGGTTCTTGAGATTCGAGCGCATCAGCGGGATCCCGAAGTGCAGCTTGACGAGGCTCTTGCCCTTTTCGTCAGCCTCGATTATTAGGCGGCTGGCGACCGGGTTGGCCTTGATCGGCTTCTTGTTGGTGCCCGGCAGAACCGAGACCATGCTGCCGCGAGTGCTCAGGATGAACGCGTCGTGGTCGGTCGGGATCTTGATGCCGTCGATGATCACATAGCCGAGGTCGCCGTTGGCGGCATTCGGGTCGATGATGTCTTCGTCGCTGAGGCCGAACTTCTTGATCTCGATGCGCCACTTGCGCACGGCCTTCTGCTTCTGGGGCTTGGTGTCCTTCTTCGGGTCCGCCTTGATGCCGGCCTTGGCCTCCCTCTTGGCCTTCTTCTCAGCTTCCTTCTTGGCCTTGACGAGTTCCTTGTGGCCGGCCTTGACGGCGTCACGCAGCTTTCGCGGGATGCCCTTCTGGCGGTAGAAGACGGAGTAGAGGCCTGGCTTGGTGCCGTTGGCGAACTTGGCGGCCGACGCCAGCGCGCCGATCAGGATCGGCTTAAGCAGTGTCTCCTCGGCCAGCTTCTTGAGCGTGGCGCTCTTGACGTCGACGAGCCAGTTGACGGGCGCAAACGCGACGGCTTCGTAGTCGGAAGGGAAGCCGTTGGCGGCGAGCGTGTAGCGCTCCGCGCCGATCAGGCGGTCAAACGCCAGTCCTTGGTCCCTTTCGAAGGCGCTGGTGTCAAACTCGACGCGCTGCAGCGAGTAGAGGTAGTCGTAGCCAGGCGCGATGCTCTTCGCGAGGCGGAAGCCGACGGACTCAAGTGCGTCCGACGTCTCTATCGGCGCGCGCGCGTCCAGCATCAGTTGCACTGGCTCACCGTAGGAGAGGTAAGAACCACCCTTTACGATCACCTTGCTGCCGCTGAACGGTGGCTTGCGCTCGCACAAGCGGCCTTGCTTGTGCTTCTGCAGCTCCTTCCAGCTCTTCAGGAAGTGATCCATGCCGTGCATGGGGTTGAAGCCCAGGTCCCCGACGAGCTGCCAAACCTGGCCGAACATATCCAGGTGCCCAAACGGGCCCATCGCGCCGGTGACGGTGCCAACCGGCTTGGTGCGCAGGTCGGTGGTCTTGGCCATGCCGAGCAGGACCTTCATCTTTTCGTTGTAGACGTCGGGGTGATCCTTGCCGCCAGGCCAGGTGCGGGTGCCGTCGCCGCGCATCGCGCGCGACAGTTCGGCTTCGGTTGGCAGGCGCATGCCGATGCTCGCGGCAAACGCGTTGGCGTCGCGCCACGAGACGTAGACGACGGGGTGGTCGGCGTTCGACTTGCCCTTCTCGTCTAGAAGCTTGTAGGGCAGCTTGTGGCCTTCACGCTCCCAGAAGTAGAGGGCGCCGCGGGAGTTCTTCGGGAACGCCTTGCGGATCGCCGGTAGGTGCTCGTCGAAGTCCTTCTTGCAGCCATCCCGCCACCAGTGCAGTGGTGGACGAACGTCGATCTGGTCGGCGCGGCGCTTGTCGACGAAGATGATGTACTCGCTGTTCTTGACCGGCCACTTGCCGAGGAAGAACGTGTCGACGGCGATCTGCTTGCGGCCGATCATCGAAGACGAGCGGCGCATCGCGGTCGCGAAGTTCTTGGCAGCGTCGCGGTAGGCGAACTTTGGGTTGAACGGGTAGACGGCCTGGCTGCTCGCTTCGACGAAGGTGTCGATCGGCATGCCCATGAGCACGTCGCCGCCTGGTACCTTGAGCAAGAACGTCGGCAAGCCGCCGACGTCATCGTTCGGTTTGGCTGCTGCTTTTGCGTCCGGCTTGCCGGTTGACTTGTTCTTGGCCGACAGCGCCGAAGCGCTGGCACCAGCCACCTGCGCTTGCGCGAGGCAGTTGGTAAAGGAAAGGACGCCAAGAGAAATGGACAGCAGTGCCGTCGCGCGCAGCGATTTCGATTGCATCGTGTGTTGGGGAGGCAATAGACGGATCAGCCGGGAGACGTAAGGGGCAGGCGTCTCAAGGGCCGCAGAGGGGTCGCGGAGTCTACCGTTGTGGCTCTGAAGGAACCACGGCAGGGTCGCCCATTGTCACTGCAATTCGCCATACGGCAAGGCCCTCGACCTGCCCTGCCCGGACCCAAGAACGGGGCCAGGCGTGGGCGATTGGTCGGCGGGTCTGTGCCGGGCACCGGTCCCGCAGTGGAACGTTGCTGTTGGGAGCATTGCTCGCGGCGCCTGCTGGCAGCCTAGAACAGCATGTCCTTGCGCGCCGAGAAGAAGCTGTTGCCGCGTTGCTCCAGCCCGTTGGCGACCAGATGCGCCAGGTCGGGGTCAAACTGCTTGCCGGCCTCGGCGCGGAAGTACGTGATGATCTTCTCGACCGGCCAGGCTGGCTTGTAGCTACGTACCTCGGCCAGGGCGTCATAGACCTCGGCCAGCACCAGGATGCGGCCGGGCAGGGCGACTTCTTCGCCGGCCAGCTTGTTGGGGTAGCCCTTGCCGTCCCATCGTTCGTGGTGCTGGTAGACCCAGTTGCGCACGTTGTCGTGCTCTGTCAGGCCTTCCAGGACCTCGTAACCCATCTGTGGGTGTCGGTTGATCACCTCGCGCTCGTCCGCGGTCAGCGGGCCGGGCTTTTGCAGAATGTGATCCGGAATGCCGATCTTACCGACATCGTGGAGCAGGCTTGCGAGCCGCAGCGAGGCGCGGTCGTCCTCGGATACGCCGCAGCGCTCCGCGAGCCTGTCGGTGTAATGCACGACGCGGGCCGCGTGGCCGCTGGTGGTCGGGTCCTTGATCTCGATCGTGCGCGGCAGAACGGAGGTCAAGACACGGTTGACCGATTCCAGTTCGCGGTTGCGTCGTTCGAGCTCGGCCTCCTGCATCACCCGCCGGCAGGTGTTGGTCAGCTGCTGAGGGTCGACCGGCTTGACCACCATGTCGGCGACGTGGCTGCGCAAAGCCGCCTGCGCGCCGTCAAACGACGGTTTGCCGGTCAGGACGATCACCGGCGGGGCCGGCCGCAAGGTCTGTGCAGTCTCAGCGATCTCCGAACCGAGGTTCGAATCGCCGAGGTAAAGATCCGTTAGGACGAGGTCGAAGGTTTGCTTTCCAAGCGCGGCGACGCCATGCGCCAGCGTGCCAACGCAGGTCACTTCGAAGCCTTGGTGGGCCAGCGTATTCGCGAGGCTTTGTAGGACGTCCGGTTCGTCGTCGACGATCAGGACGCGTTTCGTTGTCGTCCGTGAGAGGTGCGTTAGTGCAGGTGTCGCTTCGTGCGAGCTGCGGGACCGAGCGGTTAAGGGAGTTGTCGGCGGAGTCGCTGACAACGTCTTGGAAGCCTCGGGAAGTCTCATAGCAGGTGTGTCGCCAGTCTCATGCATGGGAAATCGGGAGTAGCTCGGACGGCCGTAACTGTGTTCGAGTTTCCACGACTTGCACCATTACTCAATGGCATTCTTGGCGATTTGTGGCCAATGAGTTTGTCTATGGGGGCTACCAGGGACGTTCTGGCAAACCCCATGCCACGGCAGACTCGCTGGGCCGCGTTTTCTTCAGTTGTATGGCGCGACGTTCCTTTGAGAATGATCTGCGCACCTATGGCTGACATTGAACCTCTACACCGCGTTGTTCCCCCTCGAGACTCCGGTGTGCGCCTTGACGTATTTTTGGCCGGGCAGCCAGAAGTCCAGAATCGCAGCCAAGCTCGGCGCATGATCGACCTCGGTTTGGTCGACGTGCCGGGGCATCGTGTGCGGCCGGGGCTCAACCTTGATGCCGAACTTACGGTGACGTTCCAACTCGACGAGAAGGTGATCGTCGATGCATTATCTCCCGAATTGCCGGTGCCCGAGATTCCTTTGCTTTACGACGATCCGGATCTCTGCGCGATCAACAAGCCTGTCGGAATTGCCGCGCATCCGCCGGATGGCCGACACCGACCGGTGCACACCGTCGCCAGTTGGGCCAAGGACAAATTCGGCGAGCTGCCGACGGTGCCTGATGCCGACCGGCCGGGCATCGTGCATCGCCTCGACCGTGACACTTCGGGCGTGATGGTGCTAGCCAAGACGCAAGTTGCGTTCGACTTCTTGAAGGCGCAGTTTCGCGAGCGTACAGCCGAGAAGGAATACCACTGCATCGTCTATGGGGTGCCGCGGTTCCACAGTGATTGGATTGAGCGTTCGATTGGCTCCGACAAAAAGCACCCTGAGCGCATGACCGTTGTGCCGGAAGGTGGGCGCGAGTCGTCGACCTACTACGAAGTCGTTGAGCGCTTTGATGGCTTCGCGCATGTGCTGTGTCGGCCGAAGACTGGCCGCACACACCAGATTCGCGTGCACATGACGGCGATCGGCCATTCGTTGGTTGGCGACAAGGTTTATCTGTCGCGTCGCCGGCAACACGATTCGCTACCGGTGGAGGCTCCGGACCCCGGTCGTCATTGTCTGCATGCGCTGCGCCTGACCGTGCCGCATCCGTTGACTCAGGAGCGGCTCGTCATCGAGGCACCAATGGCGGATGACATCGAGTTGTTGTTGGCCTGGCTGCGGGAGAACCTTGCCGCGAAGTGAGTGATGGCGGACCTCTACAACGACGACGAAGCGCGCAGCTTCTGTGATCAGTTCGAAGTCGCAGGGCAAGACGTCGCGTTGCGTGTCTATACGTCGCGGCTGCTCGGTCGCGACCCGACATTGGTGCTGCACGGCGGTGGCAACACCTCGGTGAAGACGACGCAGCGCGACCTGCTTGGTCGCGAAGTGGCAGTGTTGTGCGTCAAAGGCAGTGGTTGGGATCTTGTTGATATTGAGCCACCGGGACTGCCAGCCGTGCGCCTCGATGCTTTGCGCGAGTTGCGAACCCTTGAGACGCTGCGCGACGAAGACATGGTCAACGCGGTGCGCGGCGCGTTGCTGGACAGCCGCTCGCCGAATCCATCGGTCGAAGCGCTTCTGCACGCGTTCTTGCCGCATCGCTTCGTCGACCACACGCACGCCAACGCGATCCTGACCCTGACAGATCAACCCGATCCGGAGAAGCATGTTCGCCTTGCGCTCGGGGACTCGGTGCTCGTGTTGCCGTGGATCATGCCGGGCTTCCCGTTGGCAAAAGCGGTAGCCGAAGCGTTTGAGCAGTCGCCGGAATGCACCGGCATCGTGCTGGCCAAGCACGGGCTGTTTACGTTTGGCGAAACCGCCGAGGAGAGCTATCGGCGCACGATTGAATTGGTGCAACAGGCCGATGCGTACTTACGCCGCGAACTTGGTGGCGTACCAGCGATGCTGCTCGGCGAGCCCCGCCCATTGCCGCTGGCGGAGCGCACTGCAACGCTCGCCAAGGTGCTGCCGGTGCTGCGTGGTGCGTGTGCGTTGCCGCGCGAGTATGCCTGGGGTCAAGGCTATCAGCGCGTCGTCGCCGATGCCCGCACGGCCGACGACTTGGCGGCGTTTGGCATGCACCAACAGGCGCGCGAGTTGTGTGCCAGCAACCCAATCACGCCCGATCACGTCATTCGCACCAAAGGGCACTACCTCCACCTTGGGCCGGACGATCTGCAGAGTGCCGATTGCGTGCGTCGTCGCGTGGCAGAGTTCGAGGTCGCCTACCGCAGCTACTATGAAGCGAGCGCCAAGAGCATCTCGCCGGACCACATGCACGCGCCGAAGCCGGTGGTGGTGGTGCTTGCCGGTGTTGGTGTCGTCGCGTTGCACCAGGACATTCTGGGCGCTCGGATCGCTGCGGACATCGCCGAACACACGTTACGCGTCAAGGCCGCGGGGCACGCGCTCGGCGACTACGTCGCGTTGACGGACGACGAGTTGGCCGAGATGGAATACTGGCCGCTCGAGTTGGCCAAGCTCGGCAAGAAGCAGCCTGCCGACCTCGCGGGCCAGGTCGCTTTGGTGACCGGCGCGGCGGGCGCGATTGGTCGCGGCATCGTCGAAGTGTTGCTGGAGCGCGGCGCCTGTGTGTTCGCAACCGACATCGATCGGGACCGCCTCGAACGGTCGTGCCGAGATCTTGGGGTCGGGGCGCGACTCGCGACGTTTGTCGCGGACCTCACCGATCGAGACGCGGTGCAGCAGTTGTTCGATGCTTGCTGTGCACGCTTTGGTGGCATCGACTGCGTCGTGCCGAACGCTGGGGTTGCCCACGTCAGTTCGATCGAGGACATGGATCACGAAGCCTTTGCGCAGGTGCTCGACGTCAATGTGAATGCGACGATGCTGGTGCTGCAGGGAGCCGCGCGCACGTTCCGCATGCAAGGCACTGGTGGTTCGGTGGTGTTGCAGGCCAGCAAGAACGTGTTCGCCCCCGGTGCGCGCTTCGGTGCCTACTCGGCGAGCAAGGCGGCGGCGCTGCAGCTTGGTCGCATCGCGGCGTTGGAGCTTGCCGAGTTGTCGGTGCGCGTCAACATCGTCAACGCCGATGCGGTGTTTGGCGATGACGCGGTTCCGAGCCAGCTGTGGCAGCAGGTCGGCCCCGATCGCATGAAGGCTCGCGGTCTCGATGCCCAGCAGTTGCGCGAGTACTACCGGGATCGTTCGTTGCTCAAGCAACCGGTGATGGCGCGGCATGTTGGGGAAGCGGTGGCGTGGTTTGCCAGTATGCGCACGCCAACAACAGGTGCCGTGTTGCCGGTCGATGGCGGCCTGCCTGAGGCCTTCCCGCGATGAGTAGCAGTGCAATTGACGGGGTGCCGGCGATTGAACTAAGAGCGTTGCGCAAGACCTACAAGTTGCGCCGCACGGAGACGGTTGCCGTTGATGGTCTCGATCTGGTCGTGAATCGCGGTGAGGTGTTCGGCTTGCTCGGACCCAACGGCGCTGGCAAAACGACGACGGTCGAGATCTGTGAAGGTCTGACGATCCCAGACTCGGGCACAGTAAGCATTCTCGGTCGCCAGTGGGGCCAGGGCGAAGACCACGCGATCCGGGCGCGCATCGGCGTCTGCCTGCAAGAAACCAAGTTTCACGAGAACGCCAACGTGCGCGAGGTGTTGAGCCTGTTCCGTTCGTGCTTCGACCAGGGACGTTCGGTCGATGAAGCCTTGGCTCTGGTCTCGCTCGAAGAGAAACAGGATGCACGCCAGAAGTCGTTGTCGGGTGGCCAGCGTCAGCGGCTCGCCGTGGCGACGGCGTTGCTCGGCGATCCGGAGCTGTTGTTCTTGGATGAACCAACGACGGGGCTCGATCCGCAATCGCGCCGCCAGCTGTGGAGTGTCGTGCGCGACTACCAAGCCGCTGGCGGCACGGTGTTGTTGACGACGCACTACATGGAAGAGGCGCAGCAGCTGTGCGATCGCGTCGCGATCGTCGATCGTGGCAAGATCATTGCGCTGGATTCGCCTGCTGACCTGATCAAGTCGTTGGCCGCGGAGCACTTCATCCTGATCGATGGCGAGCAATCGCCGAGCGATGAGGACCTGTTGGCGGTGCCCGAGGTGGTGGCGGTCGAGCGGCAAACGGAACGCATCGTGCTCACCGTCGAGTCCGTGCGTGGGGCCCTACCGTTGTTGCTGCAGATATTCTCTGCGCGCGGCATCGAGATCGATGGCCTGTCGACGAGGCATGCGACGCTCGAAGATGTGTTCGTAGATTTGACCGGGCAATCGCTGCGAGACGGAGAAGACCAATGAGGTGGCGCGTCGTTCAGATGGTGGCGCGAACCGCCTTCCTCGAGTTCTGGCGTAGCCCGGCGGCCGTGTTCTGGACGTATGGCTTTCCGTTGATGATGGCGGTGGTGTTGGGCTTTGCTTTCCAGCCATCGCCGCCCAAGCCGGTGCCGATTGCGGTGGTCGAAGCGCCCGGGGCCAACGCGGTGTTCCAGTCGTTGCAATCGAGTAAGCGACTTGCCGTCGAGATGCTCAGCCCAGAGCTTGCCGACGAAGCCCTTGCGCGTGGTCGCATCGCGTTGCTGATCAAGGTCGACGTCGATGGCCCGGTACTGCGCAGTGATCCAACCCGCCCAGAAGCCGAACTGGCCCATTTGCTGGTGCATCGGGCCTTGCGCGATGCCCGCCAAGGCGAAGTGGCGATGGCTCGCATCGAGGTCGAGGACCGTCCTGGCTCACGATACATCGACTTCTTGATTCCGGGTCTGATCGGTCTCAATCTGCTTGGCGCCGGCATGTGGGGCGTTGGCTTCAATCTTGTGCAGATGCGCGTGCAGAATCTGCTGCGGCGCATCTTCGTCACGCCGATGCGCCGCTCGGAGTTCTTGGCCGGCTACTTGCTCGGTCGTTCGGTCCTGGTGATCCCCGAGGCGGTCGCGATCCTGTTGTTTGGCGTTTTGATGTGGGGTGTGCCGTTTCGCGGCAGCTATATGGCCGCCATGCTGGTCATCGTAATTGGTGGTTGGACGTTTACCGGCATTGGCGTTCTGTGTGCCTCTCGCGCGCGGACCATCGAGACCATTGGTGGGCTCATGAATGCCGTGCAGTTGCCCATGTGGATTCTTGGTGGATCGTTCTTCGCCAATGAAGCGCTCGAAGGCCCCGTTCGTTGGGTGGCCGAATGCTTGCCGCTCACCCACGTCAATCGTGCCCTTCGTGACGTCATGTTGGAGCCGGGCACGCTGGCAGATATCTGGATGCCACTCAGCTTCTTGGCCGCCGGCGGAGTGCTCTGCTTTGCGGCGGCGATGCGCTTGTTCCGCTGGCAGTAAGTGTCGCGATGTCGCCCCGGCTTGGGGACGCCCCCGCCGTGCGGTTCGGCAAACGCGGTATCGCCGCTGACCCGTTGGCTTGCTAGGGTTCATGCCAGATGAACGTGGTGGTAGCCGAGAAACCGTCGGTGGCGCGAGACCTGGCCAAGGTGCTCGGAGCGACTAAGCGATGTGAGGGCTACCTCGAAGGCAACGGTTGGCAGGTCACGTGGGCGCTGGGGCATCTTGCGACCCTGAAGACGCCCGACGAGTACGACCCCGCATTGAAGCGTTGGTCGATGGACCGACTGCCATTTGTGCCCGAACGCTTCGAGTTGAAGGCTGCCGGTGATCGTGGCCGCAAGCAACAACTCGACATCCTGGCGGGGCTTTGTCGCGGCGCCGACGAACTGGTAAGTGCTACGGATGCTGGTCGCGAGGGCGAGCTGATCTTTCGCTACATCCTCGAATACGCGGGCTGTCCCGAGCGGCCGCATTCGCGCTTGTGGTTGAGTTCGCTGACCGAAGAAGCGATCAAGAAGGGCCTTGCGGAGCGCAAACCGAGCACCGAGTACGAGGCGCTGCACGATGCCGCGCGCAGTCGCAGCGAAGCGGATTGGATCGTCGGTCTCAACGCGACCCGAGCCTTCACGGTGCGCTATGGCGGCGGCAGTGTCTTGTGGAGTCTCGGTCGCGTGCAGACGCCGGTGCTGGCAATGATCGCGCAACGCGACGACGAGATCCGGGTGTTCGATTCGCGGCCCTTCTGGGAGCTGCGCACGAAGTACCGTAGGGCCCGGTTCAAGTACGCCGGCGAGCGCTTCCGCGAGCAGCCGGCTGCGCAGGAGATGTTGGCGAAGGTCGAGAATGAGCCGCTGACGATTCAGCGCATCGAGACCAGGCAGGAGTCATTGCCGCCGCCCAACTTGTTCGACCTGACGCAGCTGCAGCGGGACATGAACTTGCGCCACGGCCTGTCGGCTGCTCGCACGCTGGTCGTCGCGCAAGAACTCTACGAGAAGAAGGTGCTGACCTATCCTCGTACCGACAGTCGCCACCTGTCGATGGACATGGTGGCTTCGGTGCGTTCGACGCTCGGCCAGCTCCGCCATTGGAACCCGTCGGCGTTGGCGCTGTTGCAGGAATACATCGCTGGCGCTCCGGAAGGCGAGCGTGGGCCGCGCAGCAAGCCGAAGCGCGTTTTCGATGACAACAAGGTTACCGATCACCACGCGATCGTGCCGACCGGCAAGCTTGAATCGATGACGGGCGAGCACCGTTTGGTGTTCGATGCCGTGGCGACCCGGTTTGTGCAGGTGTTCATGGGCAACCGCCTGCAGGACGTCACTACGGTGCATGCCCAGTCGGCGGACGTGCCGTTCCGCGCGCGCGGGGTGGTCCTCACGGATCCGGGATGGAGTGCGCTCGAGCCCACGTCCGATGCCGACAAGTCGAAGCCCAAGGGCCGCAAAAAGAAGGCGGACGACGACGAGGACGAACGCCAGGTGCTGCCCAAGTTTGAACAAGGCGAATCTGGGCCGCACAAGCCGGTGTTGCATGAGGGCAAGACCAAGGCACCGCGGCCGTACACTGAAAACACGCTGCTTGCGGCGATGGAGACGTCGGGGAAGCTGATCGAAGATGAACAGCTGCGCGAAGTGATGAGAGGGCGCGGCATTGGCACGCCGGCGACGCGCGCGTCGATTGTCGAGACGCTGCTGTCGCGTTCGTACATCCTGCGCGACAAGAAGGCGTTGCGCGTTACCGACCTCGGACGCTACCTGATTGCAATCATCGCCGACCCGGTGTTGAAGTCGCCGGAGTTGACTGGTGAGTGGGAGCAGAAGCTCGGCGAAATCGAACGCGGTAAGCGCGAACGTTCCGCGTTCATGCAGGAGATCGGCGACATGATCCGCCACCTGATAGCGGAAGGTCTATCGCCGAAGCTGTCGAATGACGGCCTTGGTTTGTGCCCGCGCTGCCAGGCGCCGGTGGTCGAGGGGCGCGAGGCCTACGGCTGCTCGCGCTGGCGTGAGGACTGCAAGTTTGTGCTGCCGAAGACCTATCGCGACGTGATCTTGACGCGGCAGCAGGTGCGCGAGTTGTGTTCGCGGGGGGTCGTTCTGCGGCCCGTGCGCATCGATGGCGAACCACGCATCCTGTGCCGCACGGCAACTGGCGAGACAATCGATCTGACGCCGCCGAGCCGAGATGCACAGCGTCCAGCCAAGGGCAAGCCACAAGCGCGCGCGGCTAGTGCTCGCAAAGGCCCAGCGAAGAAGGCCCCAGCCAAGAAGCGCGCCACCAAGCGCAAGCCGCGCGGCAAGGGCGACAGCAGCGGCTCAGCCGAGGCCTGAGCTAGCGCAGGCGCAGCACCGGATAGTGCGTGTCGGTGGCTGCCTCGAAGAAGTTCCAACTCGAGAGCGAGTCCTCACTCAATGGCTCAAGCAACGTCGCGCAGAGTCGGGCGAGCGGTTGGTTGGCCGGAATGATGATCGTGCCCAGTGCCAATTTCTGCTCTCTGGCCGGCAGCCACACACCTTCCAGGACCAGTTCCTGATGGCCCTGGAACGGGCGCTTTGGCTTGCGTTTTTTGGTGACCTCGAACTGCTGCGCGGTAACGGTGCGTGGCGCTTCGATCGCCTGGAACTGCACCCCGTGTGCTTGTAGCAGCGTGATGACTGGCGGGGTCGGCGCCGTGATGGCCCAAGCTTGAGGCAGCATTTGCTGGCGCCGCGCACGGAACCGGCGCACGACTGGCAGCGTTTCCGCGGTCGACTCCGCGACGCGTGCAAAGCGCAGCGGGGCGCCATCCTTGCCGGGTATGCGATCGACCTTGCCGACGAGCACCGGCAGTTGCTCGGGGTCCGCGAAGGCGGTGTCGGAGCCGAAGTAGATCGGCGGCGCGTCAGCTCTCGGTGCCACCAGACGCTGGTCAGCATCGACCATGGCCTTCAGAGCCTCCTGCTTGTGTGCGATCATCTGCTCAAGCAACGTCAGCACGAACGCGCGGCTGGCGGCGATGCGCGTCTTGAAGTCGGCATAGCTGTAGGTCTCACTGAGGATGCCGATGCGGTTGCGCAGGCCGAAGTAGTTGACGCCGTAACGAGCGCGGCTGTCGTAGCTAAACCAACTGCGCGTGCCGCTGCGAGAACGCGGCGCGCCACTGCGGTCCCAGTCCCTGGTCTCGAAGTTGCCGTAGTCAAACGTTTCGAAGCCGAGCTTGCGCATCTTGGTGCGCGACACCTCGAGCAACTTGCGCCCAAACCTGTCGATCGCGGGATCGAGGTTGGGGGACAGACTCGGCGCGTAGGTCAGGTGGTAGCCGTGGTGGGATCCGTTGGTTGTGTGCAGATCGACAAACAGGTGCGGGTCGAACTTGCGGAACATCCTCAACAGTGCCCGCGTCTCTGGTGCTTCAACCTTGACGAAGTCGCGGTTGAGGTCGAGGCCCTGGCCATTGGCGCGCTTGCCCACCGCGTCCGGTCCGTTCTGGCCACGTCGGTTGCCGACCTTGACCGCTTCGTTGCCATCAAGGTTGTAGATCGGCACGAACCACACCTCGCACTGCTCAAGTAGTTCGGTGTGCTTGCCGCTCGCGAACTCACGCAGCAGCTCTTGCACGGCTTCTTTGCCTTCGACTTCGCCGGCGTGGATGTTGCCGATGACGATGGCGCGCAGGCGTGGCTCGTCGCTCGCGTCGGGGAGCGCGACTTTGACCAGCAGCATCGAACGGCCTTCGTGGGACTTGCCGGCGACCTCGACCATCAGTCGGTTGCCATGAGACAAATCGAGGCACTTGTCGATGAAGGTCGCGACTTCGGCCGCGCGGGAGGTCTGTTTGTATTGGCTCTTCTCAGCGACCGTCTGCGGGGCCTTGCTCTCCTGCGCGAGCAGTGCCATCTGCAAGGGCGCCGCGAGTACGGCGCAGGCCAGCAAGAACGGGCGACTGACACGGTTGACGCACTGCATAGCGCTAGACTGCATGGCGCTAGTCGTACCGCACATCCTGGCTATGGGCCAGCACAGCAGACGCAATCAATCTGCACCGTTACCCGTCGGCGAGTTAGGCCAGCCATCGGGGGTCTAGCGCTGGGGCTCTTGCGCTGCTTGGTTCGCCGGCTTGTTCGTCGGCTTCGGATTTTTCCGTGCCGGGCAGGACGTCTTATTGGTGCCCTCTACCGCAGCCTGCTCCAGCGCTTCCAACTCGGGGGCGCTCAGCTTGCCGTCACGATCGGTGTCGAGCTTGTCGATCAGATCCTTCGTCCAGCGGAGCAAGCCTGGATCCAGCCGGCGAAGCAGAACGTGCAGTTCGGACGAGTCGATTGCATTATTCGCGTTGGCATCTGCATCGAGCCACGGTTGGCGCAGGCCGCCTGGGTCTGGGCCGGTCGTGGCAGGCGTTGACACCTCCAGCATCTGAAACCACGGCGCCAATTCGGTTTCGTCGATGGTGCCAGACTTGTCCCGATCGGATTGCAGCAGCGGTTCAGCCATTTCGACCGGTAAGCCCGTCGTCTTGAGCAGGTGGGTGATCTCGCTACGCGACAGTCTGCCGTCGCCATCGCGATCATACAGGCGGATGAACTTCTGCAGCGGCGTCAGCGCCTGCGGTGGGGGATCCGGCAAGGCCAACGGCCGCGAGGTGCGGATGCGGAATGTGCCGCCGTCCTCAAGGCCTTTGCGAAAGCGTTGGTCGAACTCCGGCCAGGTGACATAGCCATCGCGGTCGGTGTCGAAGCGCGCGAAGCCTCTGTGGTCCTTGGCCGAAAGCAGCGCGTCGAACGCTTCGGTCGTTTCGAAGATGTTGAGCCGGTCGTCGCTATTGGCATCGCAGGCACGGAACAGTTCGTGGCTGCGAGATTTGCTGTAGCCACCCTGGTAGCGGAGTTCTTCGCGCCCCGGCTTCTGGACCAGCCGCGGATTGACCTGCGCCGGTTCCGGCAACGGAAATTGTGCTACCGCTGGGGTCGCCAGACAGACCACTGCGAAGATGGATGCCGCGGCCAGATAGTGGGCGCGCATCAGACGTCTTGGGCCTTTTTGGGGCTGTAGCAGGGTAAATTGCGGATCGGGGCGCATTCTCGGTTCGTTCTTCTTCGACCTGGGGGCCCTGGGACTATAGCGATCTCGGCCGAACAGTGGGCGCAGAGTAACGCGACTGGGCGGCCGGTGAAGGCGAGCAGGGCCGGAGCTTTGCACCGCAACCGTCGACGGTGTCGGGTTTTTGCGTCGCGAGGCTTGCCGGGGGACGGGGCATGCGCTTGCATCTCGTGCCGAGACAGCCCCTTCGAATCCCTATTCCCGATTGCGTGGTCGACCCTTTGGTCGATTGCCGTCGGCCGTCCCTCCGAGGTATCCAGCGTGAACGCTCGCAAAGTCCTGATCTCCGTCTTCGCCCTCGCGGCCATGACTCTCACTTCCTGTGGCACCATTAACCGGGCCGGCAAGGACCTCATGCTCGGTGTTGGCACGCCAATCCTGATGATCTACGGCGGTGCCACCGACGGTCTGCAAACTGCGCAGAGTGTGCGGTCCGGCATGGGCAGCGGCGCAGCCGTTCAGGTTGCCGCCTTCCCGTTCACGTTCTTCTACCATGCGATCGAGCACGGCATCTACGGCATGGTGCACCTCGTCGACCTGCCGCTGTGCTTGCTCTACGGCCCGGCCGAACTGCACCCGCAGGGCCCCGAAATCCGGCCGCTCGACATCTACCAGGGCACCTGGTTTGACTGGGATAGCAAGAGCACCGACGCCGAGTCCGGCGAGATGGTCCCGGCCGGCAACTAGGTTGCTGGCAATTAGCGGCAGCTAGAACTTGCCGCCGATGCGCGCCGTGCCAACCCCGCGCTCCTGCTGCCAATGATGGTGTGCAGTGTACGTGCTCACCAAGTTGTGAGCACGGTTGCGTACCGAGCATGCCCGACGTGGGCGGTGGCTACTTCTTCTCGTCTGGCTTCGGCTCTTCCGGGCCGAGCAGCTTCTCGGAGTAGCGGGGCAAGCGCTGCAGGAAGATGATGGCGTTGCCGGCGCCGCTCTTCTCCGCGGCAACAATGCTCGCCTGAAGTTTGCGCAGGATGCGACGGCCCCATGTGACTTCCTCGATCCATTCCGCGAGGCGCTTCTTCGCGGCGGCTAGAATGACCTCGGGTTTGCCGGTCACCTTCGGTGGCTCCCAATCCGGGAAGCTGAATAGGCGCAAGTGATCCGCTTGGGTGCGTTTGCCCTCCAACTCGCACTCCAGGACGTCATACGCCTGCTGACGGAACAGCCGTTCTCTCGCCCCCGCAGTAGTCCGTCTCCGTAGGCGTGCGCGGTAATCCTGCAGCAGGCCTTCTTGGAGCACTGGTTCCAGCTGCTTATGGGCCCACTCCTGGATTAGAGGAGTGGCGGGCCGCAGTGCCTCGAGCTCTGTTTCGACATCGGGGTTTTGCAGTACCTTTTTGTATTTGATCGGCGTGTCCAGCTTCGCAAGCGCCTTGCGCACGGCTGCGGGCATTTGGGTCGGCCGCGACCGTGGTTCGGGTCGTAGGACTCCGAGGCGGCCAAGTTCTTCCAGTCGCGCGACGGCGATCCAGCGCTCGGGCATGTTCGCAGTGCTCTTCTTGATCGTTGCGTCGTAGGCCCCGGCGGCAGCGCTGGTGTTGAGGTCAAGTTTCTCCATCAGCCATGCCTTGTGCAGAGCCTTGGATGCAGTCGAGCGCTGGCGCCGGAGGCCGCCTTGGCTTGGCAGCGCTTGCATCAGCAGGCACGCCGCCGTGACCAGAATCACCAGGCTGGTTTTGCTCATGACTCTTCGATCAGCGTCGATTCGAAGCGGTAACCCAAGCCGTGAACCGTGACCACGTGGACCGGGTTTTCGACGTCGGATTCGAGCTTCTTGCGCAAGCGCGCGATGTGATTGTCGACGGTGCGCGTCGTCGGCAGGTGCACGTAGCCCCAGACCTTACGCAGCAGGTCCTGTCGACTGACGACTTCGCCGCGATGCTCGATCAACATGCGCAGGATCTCGGCTTCGTATCGCGAGAGTTGCACTTCGGTTTCGTCACGCGTGACGGTGAAGCGGCGCCAATCGACGGTGAGGTTGGCGAACTTCATTACGCCGCTTACGTCGGCTTCTTTGCCCGCTCCGGCCTTGGCACCGGTTTGGGTGCGACGCAGCACGGCGCGGATGCGCGCGAGCAGTTCGCTCAGACCAAACGGTTTGGTCAGATAGTCGTCGGCGCCGAGTTCGAGGCCTTGCACCTTGTCGCGATCCTGGCCCTTGGCCGAGATGATGATGATCGGTGTTTCGTGGCCGGTATCGCGCAAGTGCTTGAGCACTTCGAGGCCGGACATCTCGGGTAACATCAGGTCGAGCAGGACCAGACTGGCTTGGCCTTCGCGCGCACGTCGCAAGCCCTCGCGGCCGTCGGCGGCCACCATGACTTTGTAGCCCTCGAGTTCGAGGTTGTGCTGTAGGCCGGCTCGCAAGTCGGGCTCGTCTTCGATGACGAGGATTTCGGTATCGGTCAAGGTGCTCACGTGGGCGTTCCTGGGGTCCTGTTGGGCGCTTGGGAGGTCGGGGTGTTGTTACGTTGGGCGAGTGGTAACGTTAGTCGCATGATCGTGCCACCGCCCTCTCGTGGCAATGCCTCGATGTCGCCATCGTGGGCCCGGGCGAAGTGTTGCACAATGCCGAGGCCAAGGCCGGCACCGCGCACTTCCCCGCTGTTACCGGCGCGATAGAAGCCCTCGAAGATGCGATTGCGCTCCTTGGCCGGGATGCCACGGCCGCGGTCCTGGACTTCGACGACGGCGTAGTCGCCCTGCTTTTGTAGCACGAGATCGACTTCGTGCTCGTCGACGTCCTCAAAGCCGTATTTGGTCGCATTCTCGAGCAGGTTGACGATGGCGCCCTCAAGGCCGTCCTTGTCGCACGAGACAATCAAGCCGAGCGGCAGACTATCGATCAGGAGCACGCCCTTCGCTTCGAGGTGGGGGGCGTACGCATACGCAGTTGTGCGCAGAAGTTCGCCGATGTCATACGGCTCGGTCTGGTAGGTCAGCGTGCCGGATTGTTGCCGCGAAAAGTCCAGGATGCGCTGGATCAGGGTCGTCAGCCGTTCGGACTCGCGCGCGATGATGGAGCCAAACTCCGAAGCCTGGTTGCTGTCACGAACCCGGCCCATGCCGATCGTCTCGCCATACATGCGGATCAGCGAGA
>JAPYTD010000127.1 GCA_029936315.1 Planctomycetota bacterium
GTCTGGTGCGACATCTTGAAGGCGACAATCTTGAAGTTGTGCAGTGCGTCTTTGAGCTTCTTTTTCATGGTGACTCCGGATGGCCCAACCCACGACAGGGAAGAGCCCGCTAGGGGGATCTGAAGGTTGCGCTTCGGCGGGGCCCCAGATTCCATGCGTAGCTCTTTCGCACCCTGCCCGCAACGGGCCCCGAACGTGGTCGGTTCCTTCGCAGGAGGCAATGGCAGCAACGAGCATGACGCTCACATCACGATACTCCTCCTGTGTCCCACGCCAAGCCCAACTCAAGACAACTCGCGGCCAGCAATCGGCCCCAATATGGGGCCCAAAGCATCGTGGAACCCGGATCTGACGACCCGGATCTGACGAACCAGCTACCCGCTAGATCTTGGCGATGACCAGGCTGGTATTGTGGCCGCCGAAGCCAAGCGAATTGCTGATTGCGCAATCGACGTTCACCTCGCGCGACTCATTCGGCACGTAGTCGAGGTCGCAGTCTGGATCCGGCGTCTCGTAGTTAATCGTCGGGTGCACGACGCTGTCGCGGATCGACATCGCACATGCGGCGAGTTCCATCGCCCCGGATGCGCCGAGCAGGTGCCCCACCATCGACTTGGTCGACGACACCGCCAGCTTGTCGGCGTGATCACCGAACACTCGGCGGACTGCCGCTGTTTCGATCTTGTCGTTGAGAAACGTGCTGGTGCCGTGAGCGTTGACATACTGCACGTCGGTCGGATTCAAGCCACCGTCGGTCAACGCCATCTGCATCGCGCGGACTGGGCCGTCGGCATCTTCCTTCGGCGCCGTGATGTGGAATGCATCGTCAGTCGAACCGTAGCCGCGCACCTCACACAGGATGTTCGCGCCGCGAGCCTTGGCGTGTTCGTACTCCTCGAGCACGAGCGCAGCAGCACCTTCGCCCATGACGAAACCATCGCGATCCTTGTCGAACGGGCGCGACGCCCGCTTGGGATCGTCATTGCGCGTTGACACGGCTTTCAGCGAGCAGAAACCGGCAAGGCCCAATTCGGACGTGGCCGCTTCGGATCCACCGGTCAGCATGATGTCGGCTTCGCCGTACTGGATGGTGCGCATCGCGATACCAATCGCATGGCTGGCGCTCGCACAGGCTGACGAGGTCACGTAACACGTGCCCATCAAGCCAAACCGGATTGCCGCCTGACCAGCCATGGCGTTGGCCATGATCTTCGGGATGAAGAACGGGCTGACGCGGTCGGCGCCGCGAGCCCGCTGCAGGATCTTGCTGGCTTCAATCTCCTGGATGCCACCGATGCCGGTGCCCAGGATGCAACCCGCTCGGGTGCGGTCTTGGTTGTCCATGTCCAACCCCGACGCCTTCATCGCTTCCGATGCCGCCACGAGGTAGTACATCGTGAACAGCTCCAGTCGCTTCGACTCCTTCTTGGGGAAATGCTCGGCCGACTGCCAGTCCCACACTTCGCAAGCGAACTTGCAAGTGTGCTTCTCAGTATCGAACTTGGTGATCAAGCCCGCACCCGACTGACCCTCGAGCAGGTTGCTCCAGGTAGTAGGCAAGTCGAGGCCAAGGGACGAAACGGCCCCGGCCCCGGTAATCACGACACGGCGTCTACTCATCAAAGTAACCTCACGGCTTACCACAACCAGTCTAGCGATCCGCGAGACTGTAGCGGTGGGTTGCTCGGCGCCACGGATGACTCAACGAACAAAGCGTCGAGTGCTACGAGGGCCAAGCAAGGCAGGTTTCAGGACACCTGTTGGAGCCCCGGAAATGGCAGCTAGCTCAGCTTACCCGTGATGTACTTCACCGCGTCGCCAACGGTCTGGATCTTCTCGGCGTCTTCGTCAGGGATGTTGATTTCGAACTCGTCCTCGAACTCCATGACCAACTCAACGGTATCGAGCGAGTCAGCCCCTAGGTCGTTGATGAACGACGTTTCGGCCGAGATCTTGTCTCGGGTAGTGCCTAGTTGCTCACAAACGATGTTGTGGACGCGCTCTTCGATGTTTTCGGTCTTCGACACTTTCTTAGCCTCTAGTTGGATGTACTTCGGCCGCCACACCAGTAGCAGGCGACCAGGAACGTGGTAACGCCGGCGCAATGTTGCGTCGAAACGCTGGTACCCTGAAACGCTGGCACCCGAAACGTTGGCATGCCAGACCGTTGGATTGATGGATGCAGGCGACATCGTCCCGCATCACGAGAGGCGGAAGAGAGAGCCGCCGAAGTGAATCGAGCCGAGAGCGTAGCGAAACCGGGGCGCGGAGCCAGCGAGATACTGGTGCGAATTGCCAGTTTGCTGGAGTTCCTCAGCTTGCGTGCGCAGGTCCCTTACTTGGCTTGCGGCGGCGCCCTACATCGTCATGCCGCCGTCCACAACCAGGGTCTGCCCGGTGATGTAGGAGGCCGCGTCGCCACACAGAAAGGCCACAGTCTGGGCGATATCGCTGGACTGGCCAAAGCGCGACAACGGGATCATCTTGAGCATCTCGCTCTTGACGTCGTCCGACAGGCCGGCCGTCATGTCTGTTTCGATGAAGCCTGGGGCAATGACGTTGGCGGTAACGGAACGGCCAGCAAGTTCCTGCGCCAGCGATTTGGTCAGGCCGAGTAGGCCGGCCTTGCTGGCGGCGTAGTTGGCCTGGCCGGCGTTGCCCGACAGGCCGACGACCGAACCGATGTTGATGATGCGGCCAAAGCGCGCCTTGGCCATCGCGCGCGAGAACGCCTTGCACACCAAGAAGGCGCCGCGCAGGTTCGTGTTGATGACGTCATCAAAGTCATCGGTGGACATGCGCAGGAACAAGCCATCGCGCGTGATGCCGGCGTTGTTGACCAGGAAGTCGAGCTTGCCCGCTGACGCCAGCACATCCTTGGCGAGCGCGGCGACCGACTCAGGCTGACTGACATCACAAACCAATGCGTGAGCGGCAACATCGTTGCCGAGGGCCGTGATCGCGGCGAGTGTCGCATCGCAACCGCCTTTTTTGGTCGACGTGCAGAAGACGGTCGCCCCCTGCTTGGCAAGTTCGACGGCGATGGCGCGGCCAATGCCACGAGAAGCTCCGGTGACGAGAGCAACCTTGGAGGTCAGGTTCATATGTTGGCCCTGGCAGTGTTGGCGAGCCCAGTGTTGGCAAGCCCAGTTGTTGGAAGCCTGGTGATTGGAAGCCTGGCAATAAGGGCGACCACGGCAGAAACGACAACGCCGTCGATCACCAGCGCAGCAGCAGGTGGCCCCACGCCATGCCCGCGCCGAATGCCGGCATCAAGACCAGCTTGCCCTTCTCCATGCGACCAGCGTCGTAAGCCTCGCGCAAAGCAATCGGGACCGATGCTGCGGATGTGTTGCCGTAGCGGTCGATGTTGCTGAAGACCAGATCCATCGGCAAGTCGACCTGCTCCATCGCAGACTCGATGATGCGTTGGTTGACCTGGTGCGGAATGATCACGCCAATCTCGTCGGCACCGTATTGCTCGACGACCTTGCGCACCAAGCCAGCGAACACGCGGACCGCGAAGCGGAACACCTTGGTGCCGCCCATTTTCATGAAGTGCAGCCGCTTCTCTATCGACTCGGGCGAAGCGGGGAAGCGACTGCCACCACCTGGCTGTGCCAGAATGTCTTCGGCGCCGCCTTCCATCGAAATCGAACCACCGATGAACTCGCCACGCTTGGCAACTTCGAGCGGCGTGTAGATCGCTGCGCCGGCACCGTCACCAAACAGCACACAGGTGTTGCGATCTTGGTAGTCGAGGATGCGGCTGAGAACTTCGGCACCAACGACGAGAACCTTCGAGTAGGCGCCTGAAGCGACCATGTTGATCGCGACCTGCGACGCAAACACAAAGCCACTGCACGCCCCAGCGATGTCGAACCCACCGGCATTCTTGGCGCCGAGTTCGAGGCCAAGGCGGCAGGCGGTTGACGGGAACGGTTGGTCGCCGGTGACCGTCGCGCAGAGCACCAATTCGAGCTCTTCGCCCTTCATGCCGGCATCATCGAGCGCCTGCTTGGCCGCTTCGATTGCCAGCGTGCTGGTAAACTGGTCGTCAGCGGCAATGCGACGCTCGCGGATACCCGTGCGCTGCACGATCCACTCGTCGGAGGTGTCGACGAGCTTCTCAAGGTCTTGGTTCGTCAGCACCTTTTCGGGCACATAGCGACCGAGACCAGCAATGCCGACGCGCCGCACCTGCCGGCCTGCCGTAGCAGGCTGAACTGGATCTGCCATTATCTGGTTTCCTCGTTGCTCACTTCCTCGCCGCTGCCATTACCTGAGCTGCCGGTGAGATTCAGAGACTTGGCGGCCTCGACGATGTGTTCGTTGACCTTGCCTGCCAAGGCGCGATGGGCGAACCGCAACGCATTGGCGAATGCCGGCGCCATGGAACGACCGTGGCAAATGGTGACGTATCCTTCGACGCCGAGCAACAATGCGCCGCCATACTCACTGAAATCGACGCGCGGCATCACGGCTTTCTGCACGGCCTTGATCTGTTCAGCGGCAATGCCGGCCTTCATCATCTCGCCACAGGTCATGCGCAGCAGATACTCCGCAAGGCCTTCGCTGACCTTGAGCAGCACGTTGCCGCTGAACCCGTCGGTGACGATCACGTGGCAGTCGCCGGAGTACACCTCGCTGCCTTCGACGTTGCCGTGGAAGTTGATCGGCATGTTCTGCATCATCCCGCGCGCGTCGCGCACGAGCGTGTTGCCTTTCCTCTCTTCGCTGCCGATGTTCAGCAGGCCAACCAGCGGGGCATCGTTTTGGAACTGACAGCTGTAGTAGGCCGAGCCCATCAGTGCATACTGCGCCAAGTGGTGCGCCTTAGGCGTCGGGTTGGCGCCGACGTCGAGAACGATGAACGGATGCTTCTCGCCTTCGATGATGACACCGATCGCGGCGCGACGAATGCCCTCGAGGTAGCGCAGGCCAAGCGTTGCCGCCGCGACGACCGTGCCGGTAGAGCCAGCACTGACGAAGGCACCAGCCTTGCCTTCCTTCACGAGTTGCATGCCGACCGCGATGCTGTTGCGCGGCTTCTTGCGCATGGCATCGGTTGGTGAGTCCGACGGCGACAGCAGGTCCGGCGCATCGAAGATCTCGATCTCGCTCGGCAAGCCGGCGGCCTTCACGGCCTCGCGAACCTGTTGCTCTGGACCGGTCAGGACGACTTCGTCCGCCTGCAGAAAGCCGTTCTGCAACGCCATCGCGACACCGGCAATGGCTTCCTTTGGGGCGTGATCACCACCAATTGCATCGAGGACGATTCTGCTCATATCTGGTTGGTGGCCTTCGCTGACGGCCGGTTGTTGTTGACCTAGAGTCTCTGAAACCTGCACAGGCTCCGCCCGCAATCGGCAACCGACCGGCGGAAGCCATGCTGCCGGAACCATTGGCTGGGCCGGCAACTCCAATCCGTAACGTCAGTTCCTCTGTCGTCACGCGTTCGTCTGTCGGGCTGAACCAGGCCTGCGCGCGCGCGCACCATGGTGCGCGATCAGCCGGCATCGATATGCCTGCTCGATCAACCCGGTTCAATCAGCCCAGTTCGATCAGCCCAGCTCGATCAGCCCGGTTCGATCAGCTCGCCGGGCTCTCGGCGAGCGTGATCTGACGGCCGCGGTAGTGACCGCAGGCCTTGCAGATCGTGTGCGGCCGAATCATCGAGCCACAGTGGGTGCAGCTCACGAGTTGTATGCGAGTGAGCGCTTGGTTGATGCGACGGCTGCCACGCCGTGCCCGGCTGATCTTTCTCTTGGGGACTGCCATTTGAGTATGCCCTCGTTGCTCCAAGGACTCAGCACGAACCGCCGCGCAGAGCCCCAGCACCGAATTGTGGGGTAGGCAGGTTACGGACGGCCGCCCCGAAGTCAACGACCCGCCGGGGCGGGTCACAATCTCGATTTGCCGGCTCTCGAATCGCGGTCTGGCGTCGTTCTAGCCCGGGGCACCCTCAGGCCCGCAGACCGGCCGCCTGCAGCGCCGCCAATGCCGCAGCCGTGGCTTCGCCAGCCTTGGCAACGTCCTTGCCCTTGCCTTGGGCCGCATCCGGACGGCCACCGCCACCCCCGCCGAGCAGCCCGGTGAGCTGTTTGACCAGATCGCCGGCCTTGATCTTCGCTGTCAGGTCCTTGCTTATGGCGACAACCACCAGCACAGAATCGGTTCCGGGGCTGATCACGACTCCGGCAAACGGCGCGAACTTCTGCTGGGCGCGGTGCAGCAGTTCTTGGGCGTCCTTGGTTTGCAGCCCGGGTCGTTCGTAGACGATGCTATTGGCGCCACCGTGCGCGACCACGCCTTCGGCAACCTTGACCATCTCCGCATCGAGGTCGGGGGCGAGCGCCTTTTCGAGTTGCTTGCGGGTCTTCTTGAGCTCAGTGGCCAACTCACTTACCCGGCCAGGAACTTCCTCACTGCGTACCTTGAACTGCGCCGCGACTACGGCGAGGTGATCGCGTTCGGCTTGCGCCATCTGCAGGGCGACGCGACCCGTCACCGCTTCGATGCGGCGCGTGCCGGCTGCCACGGCTGATTCACTGACCAGCCGGAACACGCCGATGTTGCCGGTGTTCGAAACGTGCGTGCCACCGCACAGCTCCTTGGAGAAGTCGCCGACCTGAAGCGTGCGCACTTCGTCGCCGTATTTCTCGCCAAACAACGCTACGAAGCCGTTCTGCCGGGCCTCATCGAGCTTCTGTACGCGCGAGCCAAGGTCGGTCGCCGCCAAGATCTGCTCGTTGACGAGGTCCTCCACCTGCCGGAGCTTGTCGGCGGCGGGTTTCTCGGGCTGGGTGTAGTCGAAGCGCAAGCGATCGGGAGCAACCTCCGAACCAGCCTGGCTTACGTGGTCGCCAAGGATCTTCTTCAGCGCCGCATGCAATAGGTGCGTCGCGGTGTGGTTGCGTTCGGTCGCGCGACGGGCCTCGGCGTCAACTTGCAGCGTCACACTCTGGCCGCTCAGCAGGTGGCCTGATTGCACTTCGACTTCGTGTAAGTGGAAGCCATCGAGCGCGGTCGTGTTCTTGACGAAGCCCTTGCCGGTCTTGGTCACGAGTTGCCCGTGGTCGCCGACTTGTCCGCCGCCCTGGGCGTAGAACGGCGTGCTCTCAGTAACCACCAGCACCTTTTGGCCCGCTTCGGCGCGCGCAAGGATGGCGTCGCCTTCGCCGACCAGCGAGCAGAGCAAGCTGTCGCAAGTTACGTTGTCGTAGCCGACAAAGATCGTTTGCGAATGGCCAGCATCGCGCAGCTTGACCGCGACACTCGCCGTGAACACGGCTTCGGAAGTCGACGCGCTGGCACGGGCACGCTCACGTTGCGCCGTCATCGCCGAGTGGAAGCCACCCTCATCGAGGCCGTAGCCGCGCTCCGCAATGACCCGCTGCGTGATGTCGATCGGGAAGCCGTAGGTGTCGTGCAGCTGGAAGGCAAACTCGCCGCTTCCGGCGATGACGGCACCGCGGGTCTGGCCAGACAGTGACTTCGCCAAGAACTCATCAAGGCGCGCCATGCCCTGTTTGTAGACCACGAGGAAGTTCTCTTCCTCGCCGCGGATGACGGCGCGGCACTGTGGGGCGTTTTCGCGAACCTCGGGGTATTGCTCCCCCATCAGCTGGCCAACGATGTCGACCATCTCACACAAGAACGGTTTTTGCAGCCCCAGTTCGTAGCCGTCGCGAGCGGCGCGGCGCAGGATCTTGCGCACGACGTAGCCGCGACCTTCGTTGCTTGGCAGCGCCCCATCGGCAATGCAGAACGTGATTGCGCGCACGTGATCCGCGATGCGACGCATGCGGATGTCCTTCTCTTTGTCGTTGCCGTAGGCGGTGCCACACAACTTGCTGAGGTGGTCGAGGTAAGGCCGGAACAGGTCGGTCTCGAAGTTGTTGGGTGCACCTTGCAACACCGCCACGATGCGCTCGAGCCCGAGACCAACGTCGATGTTCTTCTGCGGCAACGGCCGCAGCGACCCGTCGCTCTGACGATCAAATTGGGTAAATACGCAGTTGCCGATCTCAAGAAAGCGCTCCGCCGGCAGCTCTTCGAGGCCGGTATCATCCGGGAGAGGCGCGCCCTCTTCGATGTCGAAGTAGATTTCCGAGCATGGGCCACAGACCCCGTTCGGGCCCTTGCTCGGTGCCTCTGCAGGCCAGAAGTTCTCCTTCTCACCAAAGCGGAAGACGCGCTCCTTCGGCAGGCCGATGTGCTTGGTCCAGATCTCGAACGCTTCGTCGTCGTCTTGGTAGATCGTGACGACGAGGCGGTCCTTGGGGATCCCGCAGACTTCATGGAAGAACCCCCACACCCACGTGACGCAGTCCTTTTTGAAGTAGTCGCCAAACGAGAAGTTGCCGAGCATCTCGAAGAACGTGTGGTGGCGCGGCGTCACGCCAACGTTTTCGAGATCGGGCACGCGCAGGCACTTCTGCGCAGTCGTCACCCGCTTGGTCGGCAACGTGCCCTTGCCAAGAAACATGTCCTTGAACTGGTTCATCCCCGCGCCGGTAAACAGCACCGTCGGGTCGTTGGCGGGCACCAACAAGTCCGAACCCATCACCGTATGGCCTTGGGCCGTGAAGTATTCGAGGTAGCGGGAGCGGATCTCTGCGGCAGTCAGCGGCTTCATGGTTCGTATGCCCCGTTTGGGGGCAAGCGTTGTAGCCAATTGGTGCCTGGGTAGCCAACCGCAAGGTGGTGGCTACCCTGGGCGGCGACCCCAGGCAGCCGCCTAACGACACAGCGCAGCCGCCTCGTGACTCAGCGCCTACCGAACTTCCGGCTCGGGATCTTGTTGTTGCCAACCGGACGCGAGCGAGAAGACCCAAACGAGCCCCCGGCACCAGCGCCAGCCTCAACCTCAGCCGCGGCAGAACCGTTCGTTGCTGCTGCCTTGCCACTGCTTGTGCCACTGCTTGTGCCACTGCTCGCCCTACTGACATTACTGCCAGCAGC
>JAPYTD010000128.1 GCA_029936315.1 Planctomycetota bacterium
GGCCGCGGCCGTGAGGATCGTCGGCGCGCGCAGGTACTTGGTCGAGTTCGTCATCACCTCTTCGCCGGTCGCCGGATCGAGGAAGAAGTTGCCGCAGATCCCGGTCTGTGACGGCGGTAGGCCGGTGCAGATCGCGGCGTTGTTGACGTTGGTGAAGGCGGGGAGCGCGGCGCGAACCATCCCGCGATAGCCCCGCGCGGACATTTGCGTCATGTTCGGCACGCGGCCGCGGCACATCGCCGCGCTGACGTACTCGTCGGCGCACCCGTCGATGCAGATGACGACCACCGGCCGGGCAGGAACTTTGTACGTCCGGTCGTTGACGGAGAACGTGACGACAGAACTCATTGCCTGTGAGTGTGGTGCAGATGTCCTATCGAGTCAAAGGTCGCGCTCTGCCAGCCCATCGAGGACGCGCTCGGCGAGCCCGAAGCTCATCGTCATGCCGGCGCCCGCCGCCGACGTGACGACGGTCACCGATGGCTCGGGCGAGGCCACGAACGGCACCTGCTCGGCCGTGCCGCGGGCGTAGGTTCCGTGCCATCGCTCTGCCACCCGCGGGTCGGGCAGTTCGAGGACGTTGGCGAGATAGTCGAGGATCAGCGCTTCGATCTCGACGCGTTCTACCGAATCGAACTCGAGGCCGTATTCGTGGGAGTCGCCGATCAAGACCTCGCCGAGTTGGTTTTGCGCCGCCAGCACGTGGATCCCGAAGCCAAAGTGCTCGGGCCACTGCGCCGCGAGTCGCTCGCGCACGGCCGCTTGCCCCGGGCAACGGGCGAAGCTCTCGTAATGACACAACGACAGCCCCGTCGCGAGCGTGGGGCCCAGCCGCCAGCCGTCGGGTTGCGGTCGGGTGCGCATCATCTGCAGCTTGCACCGGGTGAGTCCGGCCGCGGTGAACAGGTCGGGATAGAGAGTGCGGAAGTCGTCGCCGCTGCAGACGACGATCTCGCGGGCCGCCGCGCGCCGGCCATCGGTTGTGTGGAGCTCGCCGTCGGTGACGCGATGCACGGTCGCGCCAGACCAGACCTCGGCTTCTGGCTGTGCCGTGAGCCATTGGGTCAGCGCCGCGATCGCCTCGCGCGGATCGACGCGCAAGTCGGTGGCGCAGCGCAACGCGCCGCGCAGCCCGGCCGTGCGCACGGCCGGCCAACGCCTTTGGACCTCGGACCGGTCCAGCAACTCGAGGCCCTCGCGGTCGGGTTCCGAGTCGACGAACTCGGTGAGGACCTGCCACTCATCGTCGTGGTAGGCGACGTGCAACGAGCCCGATTCTTCGCACCAGAAACCGGCCTCGCGCGCCAGCTCGAGCCAGCACTCGCGGCTCCTCTTGCCGAGCGCGAGGCGTTCACCGTGCGGCTGGCCGATCAACCAGACCATGCCGAAGTTGCGCACGGACGCGCCGCGCGCGCACGTGTCGCGCTCACAGAGCAGCACGGATTGGCCGCGCCGAACGGCGGAGATCGCGCAGGCCAGGCCCAAGATGCCGCCGCCGACGACGGCCAGGTCATGGAGCTTCATAGGTTTTCCGCGCTTGGGCTTCGCGTCGCAACCGGCCCTGGTGGACCAGGTAGAAGAAGGAGATGATCACCGTGACGCCGGCGAGCAGCGACAGGGTGAAGAACACGCCGCTCCAGCCGAAGTGGTCGGCGATGAGGCCGACGCCGACGCCGGACAAGATGCTGCCGGCGTAGCCGGCCGAGTCGATCAGCCCGGCGGCCGTGGCCGGTCCGCTCTTGCCGCCGAGGTCGAGCGCCATGACTCCCGAAAACAGCGTGTATGGCGCCATCAGGAAGAACGCGACCAAGCCGGTCAGGGTGATCGCGAGCACGGGCTTGCCCTGCAACTCGACCGAGGCGAGCAGCGCGAGTGCGCCGGTGAGGATGATGACACACGGCACGATCAGCCAGCCGTGGCGTCCACGCACAGCGTCGCAGAACAAGCCGGCGAGCAAACAAGACACCGCGCCGACCAGCGGGAAGTTGGAGCTCCAGATCGCGGCATCCCCCTCGTCCATGCCGACTTCCTGATTGAGGAACGTCACGTTCCAGAAGTTGAACGCTTCGCGGATCAGGCACAGGCAGAAGTTCATGCCACAGATGAGCCAGAACGTGTAGTTCGACATCAGCGGGCGCAGCAACGCCTTGAGACTGGCTGGACGGGCCTTCTCGCCGTCGGCGCCGAACACGTTGGCCGGGTTGGCCGGCGGTTCTTGCGCGCCGACGTCCTGCGGCCGATTCTTCAGCGTGAACAGATTGATCACGGCGACTCCGAGCAGGGTCCCGGCGGAGACGAAGAACACCGTTCTCCACCCGAACTCCAGCTCGATGAAGATCCCCAGGTACCAGCGCGTGGCGGCATCGCCGAGCAGGTAGCTCATCGACAGGACCGCCATCACCGTGGCGCGCCGGCGCACCGGGAACCACCGGGACGACACCTTGACCAACCCGACCCAGCCCATCGACTGGAAGTAGCGGTTGGCTGCCCAGATGACCGACCACACGATCAGCCCGCTCAGAAACCCGAACAGCAGCGTGCAGACCACCGACATCGCCATTCCCATCAGGAACATCGCGCGACCGCCGAGGAAGTCGCCGAGCACGCCGTTGGTGATCTTGCCGATCGTGTACATCACGAGTCCGGCTGAACCGATCATGCCAAACTCGGTCTTGCTGAGGTCGAACTCGGCCTGCACGGCCGGGCCTACGACGGCGAGATTGGATCGGCAGACGTAGTAGGCCGCGTAGCCCACGAACAAGGTCACGATCGTCGTCAGTTGCCAGCGCCGGGTCGGATCGTTCGTCACGAGGTTATCTCACGCCAAGCGCTCCCAGTTGCAAACGGGGATTCGCACTGACGCGAGGATTCGTTAGCTTGCATCCTGATCTTGACCCGGGGACACCATGGACGACGACATTCCCTACCTGCTCCTGACTCCGGGCCCGCTGACGACGTCGCGCACGGTGCGGCAGGCGATGCAGAGCGATTTCTCCACCTGGGATGTGGATTACAACGATCGGGTGCAGTTCGTGCGGTCGGAGTTGGTCCGCATCGCCACGGCCCAGGTTGCCTCCTACACGTCGGTGCTGATGCAGGGCAGCGGGACCTTCGCCGTCGAGGCGACGCTGGGGTCGGTGATCCCGCGCGGCGGCAAGGTGCTGATCGTCGACAACGGCGCCTATGGCCGTCGCATCGTTCAGATCGCGGCGCGGCTCGAGATTGATCACGCCGTGTTGCATCTACCCGAGACCGAAGTCGCTACCGCGGATGACGTGCGAGCGGCGCTCGCTGCCGACGATGCGATCACTCACGTGGCCATCGTGCACTGCGAAACGACGACGGGCATGCTGAATCCCGTCGAGTCGATCGCCCGTGTGGTGAAGGAGTTCGACAGGGTCTTCATCCTCGATGCGATGTCGTCGTTCGGCGGTATGCCGATTGACGTCGCGGCGCTCGGCATCGACTACCTGATCGCCTCGTCCAACAAGTGCATTCAGGGAGTGCCGGGCTTTGGTTTCGTCATCGCCCACACGCCGACCTTCGAAAGCACACAAGGCGCGGCGCGTTCGCTGAGCCTGGACCTGTTCGATCAATGGCAGGCCATGGAGCAAGGCGGCGGCAAGTGGCGCTACACATCGCCGACGCATGTGCTGCTGGCGTTCGAGCAGGCGCTGCGCGAACTCGCGGAGGAGGGTGGTGTCTCGGCGCGTCATGCGCGATATAGAGAGAACCACCGCACGCTCGTCGATGGCATGCGCGAGATCGGGTTTCGCACGCTGCTGCCCGATGCCGTGCAGGCGCCGATCATCACGTCGTTCGAGAGTCCGACTGATCCACGCTACGACTTTGGCGCGTTCTATGCCGCGCTCAAAGCGCGGCGCTTCGTGATCTATCCGGGCAAGGTCTCCGCTGCGGACACGTTTCGTATCGGCAACATCGGCCACGTGTTCCCGGCCGACATGCGCGACCTGCTCGAGCAGATCGCGACGGTCTCGGCCGAGTTTTTTGACTAAGGGCCGCGCGCAGCGCTGGCTGTGGCCTCAGAGATTCAAGTGCCTCAGTTACGCCTGAGCCACTGTGTGTTTGTGGAGCGAAAATAGACCTCTGGCTCGACTACCCTGGTCTGATGGATTGTTCCAATTGCGATCACTACATCGGCAAGATGGGGGACCAGGATGCTTCCATCTCCATCCTGGTATTGGGGGACGAGTACATCTACTCGTACTTTCGTTGCCCAGCATGCGAGATGTATGCAGGCGAGCAGTATCACGATCGATTCATGGGCGACTCGGAAATCGCGCTGATGAAGCCCATCCCCAAGGAGGAAGGTGAGGAGATCGTGGCCCTCATAAAGCGCTGCCCTCGTGCTAGTGACAAGTTCTGCGAATGTGAGTCACACAAAGCCCTCTACACAGGTCGCCTTGGATAACGAAGAGGACCGGTGTTTGGGCGCGGGCCGTGGTCACACCGCGATCTTGGCAGCCCAGACGAAGGCTCTGTGTCTTGAATCCCGTTGCCGTCGTCGCGGCCAACCTGTCTCGTTGCCGCCATGCCCTCGCAGCCGCAGCGCATCATTGGCTATGACCTCGCGCGCTTCGTAGCGATCTACGGGGTCGTCGTCATCAACATGGTCATCCACGTCGCCATGGACTTTGGCGGCGTCGGCATGATCGTCGACGGCCCTGCGCCGCTGATGTGGATGTACCAGATGTGGTGGGGCCGCGCGTCGGCCATGCTCGCGGTCGTCGCCGGCGCCGGGTTGGCGTTGATGTTCCGGCCGACGGACGGTCTTGACAAATACCGCCGCAACAAGCGCGTGTTGCTGCGGCGCGCGCTGTTCCTGCTGGTCGTCGGCCACCTCTGGAACTCCAGCACGCTGTGGAGCTTCAGTATCCTGCACAACTACGCGTTCTTCCTGTTCTTCGGGATGCTGTTCGTCAAGGCGTCACCGCGGCTGCTGGCAGGCGCGGCGCTTGGGGTGCTCGGGGTCTCGCTGCTGCTGCAGTTCACGGTGGTCGAGCCGGCGCCGCCGCTGGACCTCGAGCCGTCCGCCGCCAGCGCTGAGGGCGCGCCGGGCGAAGGGCCGCCTTCGTTCGGCCAAGGAGGTGCGGGCGACGACTACTCGTTCGGGACGCCGAAGATCCAGGACACCGAGTTCTGGGATCCGTGGGTCCATGTCATGGACACGTTCGTGGACGGCATGTACCCGCTGTTCCCGTGGCTCGCCTTCGTGCTGGTCGGCATGCTGCTTGTGCGCGCCGGCGTGGATCGACCGGACGTGCGAAGGCGGTTCCTGCTCGGGTCGACGGTCGCGCTCGCGGCGTCGCTCGGACTGTGGGCGGTCGGGTCGACCGCGGATTCGGACGTCGTCCGCACGTGGACGACCCTCGATCGCATCCCGCCCGGCCTGCTCTACGTGACCTCGGCCGCCGCGCAGGCGACGATCCTCGTCTGCCTGTGCATGATGGTCGGCAGCTGGCGGTCGACGGCGCGCTGGTCCGGGCCGCTGGTCGCAACCGGGCAGATGACGTTCACGATCTACATCGTGCAGATTCTGATCGGCGGCGGCGATCGCCAGGGGCTGTTCGACCTCGTCGGCTTCCCGCCGGGCGATGGCGTGGTGGCGGGCTGGCTGCGGGTCGCGCTGTTCTTCGGCGTGGCGATCGTCGCGTGCCACTACTGGAGGCGACGCTTCGGCCGGGGCCCGTTCGAGTTGCTGATGCGCAAGCTGTGCGGGTAGCGGCCGCAGTGTTGACTGGGAAACGGATGGGTTGACGGGGTGTTGTTGGCCGGGCGGGGCAGGCCCCGCCGACCGAGAAGACCAGGCGCGCCGGATCCGTGGCGGCGCCGCCGTCGTGTAAGCGACGGTGACAGCGCAGGCAGACTAGTATCCCACGACGCCTTCGAACCCGTTCGACGCCAGCAGATTCGCGGGGTTGAGCAAGGTGAGAGACACCGACTGCGCAGTTAGCACAGCGCCAACGAGAGCCGCATTGTTCGGGATCGCGAGCGTCACCGTCGATACACCACCAAGGCTGACGCCGGTCAAATCGCCGAGAATCGTATTGATGTAGATACTGCAACCCGGCGCAGCCAAACCGATCACCGAGAAGGGCAAGCCTGGATCGATCCGCGCATCACCAAAGAACGTGATCGAAATGGGCGACGTCGCGTCGATGTTGCTGGTCGACAAGTCCCAGTTCCCGCCCAGGAATGGCATGGCACCAAAGAGATCCAAAGGCGCCACGCCAACGTCGGCGACGGCGATGGGCGCAGCAAGATCGACCGACAGGTCATAGGCCGCAGCAACTGTGTTTCCGCCACCGGCCGTGTAGCCAACCAGGTAGTTGTTGCCGACGTTACTCATGAACTGGTAGACGATGGTGATGTTGCCCGTCGCGAGTTCACACTGAACCTGGAAGGTATCGCGCAGCGCCTGGTTGAACGATGCGACGTTGTCCCAAGTCACGAAGGCAATGCCCGCCACTTCTTCGAATTTGATTTCGCCGGTCGCATCGGGCGTGTAGTCGTGCCATGACGGTGCAATCGCGGGCTGGGCAAACGCAAGCCACTCCGCGAGGCTTGGCGTCCAGTCATTGCCGTTATTCGCTGGAGACAGCGCGATGTGACCGTTCGAGCACACGGTCAATGCCCCTGTGGTCCCGCCAACGACCGGCATCGGCGTGCTCAAGGTAACGGTCTGGAAGCTATCATCCCCAGGTGCGATCGCGACCGCCGCAGCCGAAGGAGGAACATACGTGCCCGGCAACGCGTCGAGCACCAGGTAGCCAGATCCTTGACGAAGCAAAGTGATCGTCGTCCCCGAAGTCAGGTCAAATCCCGCGGCGGGCATCAGTTCATAGATGGAGTTTGCCTGCTGGTGGCAACCCATGCCGTATGCGATCCGATCCGCGCAATTGCTGATCTGGGCGCTCGGGCTATGTGCGTAGCCAGGCAGGGTCGGCACGAACGAGAGCGACTGCGCGGCGAGATCGAAGCCCGTAACTGGCCACTCCTCGTAGACCAGCTCGTTGCCGGAAGCACCGACGACACTGAGATCACTCGGTGCGGGAAGCGCAACGCCACCGCCCGCAGACACGCCAACGATGAGAGCCCCGCCGACAGATCCCGTACCGTTGTTGATGGTCGAGTGCGAATACGAGCTGGTTACGGTACCGGTGATGTCAATCGTCACCGACAGATTGAATGGCGTCTGCACCTGCGTTGCGCCTTGGTAGCTCTGCCCGTTGAGCCACGTAACCGTGCACGAGGTCCCCGATGATGTATCAATGAACACGCCGGCGTTGTTGCTCGCCATCATGTTGATGTCCATCCACAACGGACAAATCCGTGCGGGTCCATTGGCAAGGTCCCCGGCATTCGCACTGAAGTCCGAACCCAGGCCGGTGCTGAGGCCTCCATTGACCAGGTAGAAGAAGCCATTCGTCGAAACTTCGACGCCTGTGTAGGTCGCACCACCAATGGGAAAGGCAAACCCGAGTTGCTGAACCGGAAAGGCCACATCATCACCACTGCCGAGCAATATCCCTGGTGCCTGGCAATCCTGAGAGGTCAAAGGAAGGCAAACGACTGCCAAGGCAGCGACGCAGGACCTGATGTTCATGGCACACGTTCCAAGGGGTGATCGACGAGGACCGTGATCATATATCTAGCCAGCCGACGCTGCTCGCCTCGGCCAGCCCGAATTGATCCCCGCACGTCATCTGTCGCACCAAAACGGTATCGAAGACGTGACCGCCAACACCAAAGACGCCGCCCGCGTGGGGCGTGAGGGGTTGACGGTGGGCTGATTGCAATGGCAACCTGTAGTAAGCCCGCGCAGTGTTCCTAAGGATGAACTGAAAATGCGAGACCTGCTCAAGTGGACGAAGGCGTTCGTGGCTGTGCTTGCCACGGCTACGTTGGCCTACGGCCAGGTTGGCGACGAGTGTAGCAACGCGGTGCCTACCGGGCTCGGTAACAGCTGGATCAGCAACGTGGGCTACACGAACTCCCCGGAACCGTGGGCGTGTGGGGGAGGGGGGCTCTCGGTGGCGGACCGGTGGTTCGTGTTCACGCCGAGCTTGACACAGCCCTACGCGATCACCGCGTGCAACCTAGGCCAGATCGTTGACACAATACTGGAGGTCTACGAAGGCAGCTGCGGGCAGCTGAACTTCGTCGCCTGCGACGACGACAGCTGCGGCCACTTCGGCCTCGGCGCCGTAGTGGACACCATCCTGAACGCCGGGCGCACGTACTACATTCGGGTCGCAACGTTTGCATCCCCTGGCAGCTTCAACTTCGGAATCGGGGCCGGCTCAGGTGGCATCGCGCAGGTCGGCCCTGCTGGCTGCGGCACCGCAACCCTGGAGTTCTCAGGTACGCTGACAACCGCGGGAAACTGGCTCGACGTGAACGTCGAGAACGCGAGCGGAACGGTGTTGATTGGCGCGGGCCTTACGCAGCTCAACGTGCCGTTCTGCGGCTGCACGATCGCACACGAGTGGCTGGCCTGGACCAACGGCTCCTCCTGGGTAATCCCAATTCCGCCTGACCCGGCGCTGAGTGGCTTCCAGTTCTTCGTGCAGGGCGCCGACATCACGGCGCTTGGCAGCTGTCCGGCCAACGGCGTGACCTTGACGTCGACCTACCGGATCACGATCGGCTAACGGGCTCGGAAACCAATCCTGCGACACAGCAAGCAGCAGGTGGTCTGAGCCGCAGTTTGAATGACCTACACCCCGAAGGACTTTCACATCTATCGCGATGGTCATCGAGTCGCGGCAGAGGCGTTGGCTCCGGCAGTTGATAAGATGTTGGGTCGTTGAGGGCTTACCAACTCCGCTGCGTTTGCTGTTCATCGAGGCAAACGTGGGCACTAGGATATGGCTATGAAGAAAGCACTAGGACTCGCCCTGCTG
>JAPYTD010000031.1 GCA_029936315.1 Planctomycetota bacterium
CGCCAGGCGTGAGCAGCAAGCCACCGAAGCTGGCGAGTGCCTACTTCCTGGGCTTCATGTTCTTCTTGCTCGCGATGCTGCTGTGGCTGCGCGGCATGGGAAAGCTGTTGTTGCCCGCGGCGTTGCTTGCCTTGGTGGGCTACGGCGCGCACCGGATCATCAAGAAGATCCGCGAGCCGATCGACTAGGCGCTTAGCGCTAGAGCGCGACCAGTCGTTCGAGCTTGTCGTGGCCGGCGTTGCCGATGCTCTTGATGAGCAGTTTGCGGTCATTCTCTTCGATGACCAGAGCCCCCGTGCCGAACGGATCGGCGAGCGGTTCGCTCGCGACCCCGCGATGCATGTCGAGCGCCATGCGGAGCATGCGCACGTGGCCAACCGTGTGACGGATCGATTGCTCGGCCGAGATCAGGTGCGGGAACATGCAGTGAGCTGCAGTGTTGCTCGAGGCTTGCACCTCTTCGACGATCTGGTCGTACAACTCCTTTCTTGCGATCCAGTTCTCACCGGGCACCTGCTCGAGACGTTCGAAGTTGCGTGCCGTCATCAGCACGGCGTCGGCCAGCATCCATCGCTGCGAGAACCCGTAGCGCCAGGTCCCCATGCCGCACCAGTCCCCCTGGTCGGGCACCTTCTGTAGGTGCTCTGCCATGAACAACGTCTCGCGACTGGTCAGCATGCGCGTTGGCATGCGTTCATCCAGTCGCGCGAGCCCTCGCGCAAACGATGCTGCCGTCTGCTCGTCGAGCTGTGCCAGCTCCTCGTCGGGCCACGGATCCATCGCGATCGCCAGTAATGCGATACCGATCATCTGGTTGATCACGTCACCACTGTGAAAGATGTCAGATGCCATCGTCATCGAGTCGAGCGTCAGCTGCATGCTGCCGGTCGCGTTCCCTTCGTGGCGAAGGATGCGCGCCTCGAGCATTGCAGCATTGGTCACTGATCGGAAGGTGCGTAGGGTGAGGATCTCTTCGTCACCAACTCCCTTGGCGTAACGCAGCGCGCGAAGCGAGTGCGCACCCGAGTGCATCGCCGCGAGGCTCGGCTGCCATGCCGACCGCAGCTCGGCGGCGAGTGCCGCGACTTCGGCATCGCTCTTGCCAAACATCTTGAAGAATGCGCGCCGATCCCCGTCGACCGAATCGATCAGCGTGGCTGCGCGGCTGTAGTGTTCGAACGCGTAGTCGTCGGTAGCTTCGCCCCAAAGCGGAGTGCGCGCTTGTGGCTGTCTCTGCCACTGCTGGCGAACTTCTTCACCGAGGGCAACCATCGCTTGCCAGCTCTTGTCGGCCTGAATCTGCACGTAGGCCGCCGATGCCACCAAGACCGAGATGCTGGCGACGACCCCGAACAGGAGCTTGCGACGATGCTTAGGAGCTTTCACACCGTTGCTATCGGACGGCTCCGACGAGTCCTTGCTAGAATGTCACGCATGAAGTCTCTGCTTGCGATCGCAATGTTCGGACTCGCGATGACACCGTGTATTTGGGACAGCGACACGCTCGACACCGAGCTGCGCGGCCTGCCCGACGCGTTCGATCTGATCGTTGGCCGCTGGCATCGCCACAGTGACGCTTACTACGAGCAGCGCATCACGAAGATCGGGGGCAAGGAGTCGCTCAGTCTTGACGAGTTCGATGACCTGGCGGTTGCTTACGAGCGCTTGCAGCTGCGCGATAAGGCGATCGAAGTCATGGCTCGAAAGGCTGGCGCGCTCGCCAAGACTCCGGACAAAGAACACCAGTATCGCTACCACGCCAACCTAGGCACGTTCTACGCGCACTCTGGCAAGTTCGATGAGGCGCTGATCGAGTTGCGCACGGCGATCAAGATCAATCCGGCGGCGCACTTCGGCCGCGAGGTGTATCAGATCGAGTTGATCGAATACGTCGCCGCTGCCAAGAAGGATCCAGCGATCTGGAAGCGGCGGAGCTTCCTGCGCCATGCTGGCTACGGACTGTCGTTGTACATAGGCGCGGAGGGCTTGCAGGCTGCGGACTTGGGCCCCGAGGACAGGAACGAAGACTGGGGAGGCAAACGCAAGGTGGATTGGGATGCCGCCACCAAGGCTGTCGGCGGCATGCTGCGCTTCGGTGGGCTCGAAGGCGCAGAGCTCTATCGCTCTCTCGGCGAGCTGTACTTGGCCAAACAACACCTCAACCTCGCATGGTGGGCGTTTGGTCACGCCGCTGAGCGCGGCCACCCAGCCACAGAGACCATGCGCGCCGTGCAGCGCAGCATCGAGAAGCACTGGGATGAAGCGCGTTCACACAAGAACACTGGTCACGTCAATCCGACCCAGGCCGACTACACGAAGAAGCGTGCCGAAGCAGACGCATGGCTGGCGGCGTTCCAGCATGCAGAGATGGCGGCAATCGAACGTGGCGAAGACGTTCGGTCGGATGCCGTGCTGAAGGCCTTGCTCGATTACGCCAATGGCGTCGCTCCCGTTGAGCCGCCGGCGTCGAGCGAACCCATTTCCTGGAGCATGGTGACGTTCTTCAGTGCGATCGGTCTGTTCGTGATCTTGCTCGCGTTCCGCGTTCGCATGGGCCGCAACTAGTGACGAGCAATCGCTACCCACGCGACATCCCACCACTGTGGTTACTCGCGTCGATCGCCGCGATGATTACGCTGCACTTCACGTTGCCACTCGCAACATGGATCACGGATCCATGGCGCAGCATTGGCTTTGGTGTCGTTGTGCTAGGCGTGTTGCTCGTCCTGCAAAGCGCGCGGCGGTTCAAGCGAGCCGGCACCGGTGTGCGCCCATTTTCCGAGGCGACGACCGTCGTTGCAGAGGGGGCGTTTCGATGGACGCGCAACCCGATGTATCTCGGCATGGTTGTTGTCACGCTGGGTGTGGCAACATGCCTCGGGAGCGTTTCCCCGATCTTGCTGCCGGGGACCCTGTTTCTTGTACTCGACCGGCGCTTCGTCCGCCGCGAGGAGCAGTTCCTACGGGACTCTCTCGGAACGGCTTACGACGATTACTCCACGCGCGTCAGGCGTTGGATCTGACTCCATCACCTGCAAATTACCTCCTGACACATCCGCGGTTCCTGGATCCAATGACCGTTCGCCTTCCCCTGGCGACGCTTTGTTCCGGAGAACCCTCACATGTTGAAGCTAGCGTCCCTCTCTTCACTTCTTGCGGTCAGCTTGGTCTTTGCAGGCTCAGCGACGGCACAGTTACGACGGCTGCCAGGCATCCCGCTGATGTCGCCCGTCAATCATCCCGCCCTTGTCGGCCAGACGCTGATCGGCAACGAGACCACGAAGTCGCGCCCGCGCGGCGTCAAGGTCAAGGCCGCACCAAAGAAGGTAGTCAAACCTGATCCGTCGACCAGCGGCGTCAAGCTCAAGGGCAAGGCCCTCAAGAACGCGGTCAAGAAGGTCAAGGCGTTGCCGTGGAGCAAGAAGCTCTCAATCGCCAAGTCCAGGGCCAAGAAGAGCGGCAAGCCCATCCTCCTGCTACAGACGCTCGGCGACATCGACGGTTTTGCTTGAAGCGCGTTGCAAAGTCTGCGGGGCGTGACCCTGCCGAACGACGACGTTATCAACTACCTCGACAGCCGCTTCATCCTGTTTCATCGCAACATTGAGAATGACAAGCACGTTGGCATGTCGCAGGGCTACAAGCCGACGCAGTCCGCTGTTGGCACGACCAACGGAGCGGGCCCGCGCAACGTGCAGTTCCTTATCCTTGCGTGCGATGAAACGGTGTTGCATGCGCTGCCCGGTTTCTGGCACGCCGAGGACCTGATCCCCGAGCTGCAACTCGCGTTCGAGATCAACCGTCTCTACCTCGATCAATCGAAGGACGCGGCGCAGAAGGACAAGATGTTTGCGATGCTGCACAAGTCGCACATGCGTCGCCACGGTGCAGCCGCCGAACGTCGTGGCCACTGGCAGGGCTTTGACCGTCGGGCGGAGATGAGCCGCGTGCAGCTCGAAGAGCGCGACACCTTCCGGAAGACCGTCAGCGGTGAGCTTGAATTGAAGTCGGTCCCCGAAGTCATCCACGACCGCATGCTGCAGCGCCGCTTCAAGAAGCTCGATGAGTTCGACCTCGAGAACTTCGTCGACTACGGCCGCGCCTACTACGACAACAACCGCGGCGAGACGGGCAAGGATTTCCGCAAGGCCAAGAAGGCCAACCGCAAACGCGAAGACCAGATGCAGAAGGAGCGCGCAGATGCCGCGATCGAAGCTGCACGAGCTGCCGCGAAGAAGAAGATTGCGGACCGCAAAGCGAAGCGGAAGGCCCGGCGGGGGACGCGCTAAGGCGCGTTGAGCGTTCGGCCCGCTGCGCTGCATGGGGTGCAGCGGGTCGGAGGTTTGCGAAGCCATCGGCCGGCTTTCACCGGCATCGCTGAGCGGCCTGCTTTCGATCTAATGCTCTTACGAGCATAGACGTACGACGGTATGGCGCTACGGCACAAGCGATCCCGATGCACTCGCCGGGTTCAGTTGACCGTGACCCAGATGTCACCCAGTACGTCGACGGTATTGACTGCGAGTGCCCACGAGCCGTCGACTACGGCATGCGCTGCGACGCCGGCTTTTGGCCCCCGAGTCCCAAGGTAACCATCGCGGCCCTGACTGGTCGCGAGCACATGGCCTTGCGAGTCGATGACGAAGACGCGACGGCTGCCCTCTCTCGGATGTAGCGGCCACGCGTAACAGATCCAGTCACGATCGGGCCGATCGACTTTGATCCGGATGGCAAGTGTGCGCCATTCGATGCTGCGAAGAACCTCGCGAACAAGGTCATCACAAGTCGCCTCTAGCAGCGCGGCGTCCGACGGACGCCGCGCGCGAGGCCAGCGAGGCTTCGGCCTAGATGTCGATTGTCGCGCGGCCGGCGTCCGAGACAACAATGCCGAGCGGGTTGGCCGGGTCGAGCACAGCCCACTGGTGGTACAGGCTCAGGCCGATGTTGGCGGGCGTTGGCGGAACGTTGAACGGTGCGCTCGCGGTGCCGCCACCGCTCGTGACGAATAGCTGCAGGACCGCAGGTGCGGCGTAGATGTCGCAGCCAGGTGCCCCCACCAACGGGATCGGCAACGGCGATCCGCTCCACGTTGTGTCCGACAGACCCGAGACCATGATCGCGAATGCGGCCGGGATCGTGTTGTTGAGCGTCACGTTGTAGGTCGAGTTGAGGATCGGCGAGCCAGTGTGGCCAAGCGATGGCGTCACCGCGCCGCCACCTGAGCACTGCACGCGCCACGACGGCCGGTCCACCAGGCCCGACTGGTTCCAGTTGCCCGTGCCCGCGTTGCGGTAGTGGCCAATGCCGTTGGCGCCCGAGACGAGGTTGGAGATCACGCCGTCGGGCGAGTTCTCGTAGCCGACGTAGAACGTGCCGTTGACCGCGACTGGTGCCGCAAACGTAGCCGTGTAGAAACCAGGCGTCGTGCCGACCGTGATCGTCGTTGTGGCGAGTGGCGTCGAGGCGGGGCCGTTGCCGGCGTCGAGGTAGATGTGTGCCGGTCGCACAATCGTGCCGTTGTTCGATTCGGTGTAGATGTCGAAGGAGCTGACTTGCAGGCTGGCGGCGTTTGCGACTCGGAACGTGTATTCGTACTGGTTCGTGCTGTTATCCAGCGTGCCGCCGTTGGGGTTGAGTTCCGGGCACGGCAGGGTGGCGGAGCCAGGGCAGCCTTGGCCGTAATTGGTGAACGATGCGCCGCTCGGGCGCACGATGTAGAGGCCAGTCACGCGATCCGACACGAGGATGTTGCCGGACGGCAAGAACGGGTAGCAACCCCAGCAGCCGTTGTAGCCGCCGGTTGCGCCGGGCCAGGTGTCGTACGAAGCGACCTCGACGGGGTTGCTTGGATCACTGATGTCGATGCAGCGATAACCTTCGGTGTAAAAGCTGACGTGGACCTTGTCGCCGAGGATGAAGGCGTTGTGGGGGATCGCGCCCGAGTTGGGTGTGAACTGGCCGAGTGGAATCGGGTTCGACTTGTCCGTGATGTCGAACAACTTGATGACTCCGCCGGTGACCTCATCCGTCGTCACGCAAAGCGTGCCCGCGGCGTTTGGCCACGCGTTGTGCGTGAAGTTACCTGGTGTCGGGGAATTGCTGAGCGTCGTCGGCGGGAACGTGCTGACATCCCAGATGCGCAGGTCGCCGTTGTAGATCATCGAGCCGTAGCCGTAGCCGTTCTCGACGCACATGTCGTGGAAGTAGTTGCTGTTGCCACCACCGCCAGCAAGTCCAATGTAGGTTGGGTTGGTCGGGTTGCTGTTCAGGTCCCACACCGGTGTGCCGGAACTACTGCCCGGGAGATACAGGCGGCCCGCTCCCTCATCGATGCAGATGTTGTGCGAGCTGTTCGAGTTGCCGGTTCCTGCCGTGCCAACAAGAACGGGACTGTTTGGGTTGGCCAGATTGATGATCTGGAAGCCCGCGGTCGCTTCGGTGACCACGTAGGCGTATGTGCCGAAGGTGCGGATATCTCGCCATGTCGACGACCCGAACGGGAAGAAGCCGCGTTCGATCGGGTTGGCCGGGTTGGTCACGTCGACCACGACCGTTCCCGTCGACGCGCAAAGCAGCGCATACTCATTGCCGTTGGGTGCGGTGTAGCCCCAGATGTCATTGAATGGGCCGTGATTGCTGAATGTGCCGAGCAAGGCACAGTTGACACCTTGGGCGGAGAGGGACCCGGCTAGGGCGGTGGCCAGCAGGATCGATTTGGAGATATGCATGAGAGAGTCCGCGTGGATGCGGTGGTTCGATGGGGTGGGCGACCCACAACTCTAGGCGAGAGAGGGCAATCCTCCAACGTGCCACCTGCCACCGTATCGGTGGGCCGTATCAGGTGAGCCTCGATCCTGACTGTGAAGCAAGCCGCACGTGCTACGCCGCGGCGGGCCAGAGCCAGACAAACGTGCCGGCCGTGATCAACGCGTAGATCACCCCGTCGATCATGAACTTGATCATGATGCCGGTGTCGACGCCCTTCCAAGTCCACTCGTGCACGGTCGAGAACACGTAGCCCAAGAACGCAACGGCGCCGGTGAATTGGAAGACGGTCTTGCTGGCCGCGCCTGGGCCGTTGCCGATGCACGTCAGGTAGGCGCAGAAGGTGCCGACGACCAGCGTGAACACGAACCACTTGAGCAGCACCGGGCCCATGTTCCACATGCCGTCGGGGCGCACGATCATGACGCCGACGGGGCCGACCTTGAGCTTCTCAAGCATCTCGGGCGACTGCATGTCCTTCATCGATTTCGCGTTCGGGAACATGTATTGGCCAGGCGGCGTGCCGCGCACAGCGTCGCGGATCTTGTCTTCGTCCGGCAGCTTCTTGAAGTCGCTACGATGGAAGGGCAACACCATGTGGATGATGCTGCTGACGACGAATACGAACACTGACGACAGCAGGATCGGCAGCCAAAGGTCTGCGAGCGAGGTCATGGTGACCATCATGCCGCGGTGCCGTTCTGAGAGTTAAGGCAAGTCCTGGGTCGGTCGCTATTCGTGCATCTCCGTGGCCGATGCGCGGCCGAGGGTGGATGGTGCCGAGCATCCAGGCGAACAGGACGCGCTCGGGAGTGTGAAGGTCGGCGAGGGCGAAGCCAGATGTCGTGAAGACACCAACCCCGATCATGTTCGCGACGACTAGGCAGACGGCGCTGGGCAGGCCGATGCCACGTTTCATTTGGCGGAGGTTGATCCGGTCAGCGCCTTCATGCGCCAGGTGTCTCCTGGATGACTCCCGCGTCCATGAGGTTGGGCACGATCTTCTTGAGGTTGTTGTCGTCGGCCAAGAAGTCGAACACGACCGCGCGTGGCGCTTCGATCTCGATTTGGTAGGAGCTCTTCACGGAGGGGATGCGTGCTAGTTCTTGCCGCCGATTGTCGTGCGCACGAGCTTCAGCGTGACGATCTCATCGCTGCCTTCGGTGATGCGCACGGTTCGATCGGGTGCGACATCCTGGAACGTCTGCGTCTTGCCAGTCGTTGGCCAGAAGATCTCCAACCGGTCGATCTTGGTTGCCTTGCCTATGCCGATTGTCTGGCGCAACGGGTTGGCGCCGAAGCTGCCGCCGCTGTTGACGTGGCGATAGACTGACCGCTCCTTGCCGCCTTCGGTGAATACTGCGCGGATCCTCGCACCGATGGCGCATCGGTTGCTCACGGTTCCGACGAGCTTCACGCACAGTGCGTGGTTGCCAAAGCCGGGGTTTTGGAACAGTGCGTTGTAGGACGGGTCGCCGGGGTAGGCGCCGCCCATCACGGAGTAGATGTCGAGGTCGCCGTCGTTGTCGAAGTCCGCATACGAGACGCTGTGACCCTTTTGCAGGTGGGCGAAGCCGCCAGCCATGCTGACGTCGGCGAACTTCTGGCCGCCCATGTTCTTGTACATGAGGTTCGGCATCAGGTTGTAGTAGAAGGGATCGCCGGTCCCGAGGTAGAAGTCGAGCCAGCCGTCGTTGTCGAGGTCGCCGAAGTTGGCACCCATCGGCAGTGCGGGATAGTCGAGCCCCATCTCCTTCGCGGCATTGGTGAAGCCACCCTTGCCGTCTCCGTGCCACAGCCTCAGCAGGTCGTAGTTGCTGTCGCGAACGGTGATGCCGAGGTGGTGCCCAGCGATGTGGCCGACTCCCGTTGAGTAGGCTGCGACGAAGATGTCGAGGTTGCCGTCGTTGTCGTAGTCCCAGAACCACGTCGGGAAGCTCGCGACCGGTTCTTCCATCTTGAGCTTCGGCGCGACGTTCTCGAAGCGGTTGTTGCCGAGGTTGTGGTAGAGGCGATTCTCGCTGGCCAGATTGCTGATGAACAGGTCGACCAGGCCGTCGCCGTCGTAGTCACCAAACGACGTGCCCTTGGTGTAGCCCAGGTTCTCGACACCCGCTTCGCTTGCGATGTCGACGAAGGTGCCGTCACCCTCGTTGCGCCACAGGTGGCACGGTGCGTGGATCTTTGGCGTCGACTCATTGCCGACGAAGAGGTCGAGGTCGCCGTCGTTGTCGATATCACCCCAGTCCGCTTGTGACGATGGGAACGCGATGTCACCAAATCCAGCCGCAAACGATACGTCGTCAAACGTGCCGTCGCCGCGGTTCTTCAACAGGGAGTTGGGGTGGCGGCCGTTGTTGTAGAGCCACGCGCCGCGCAACACGACGACATCGAGGTCGCCATCATTGTCGTAGTCGGCTTGGAAGATGTTGATGCCGCTCGTGATGCCGAGCAGGTTGGCTTCGTTCGTGCGATCGGTAAACGTGCCATCGCCATTGTTGCGCATGTAACGCATCTGGCCGTCGGCGGACCAGATCGACATCAGGATGTCGAGATCATCGTCGCCGTCGAAGTCATCGACGACCAAGCCGCCAAGCAACTCGAACGTGTCGAGCCCGGCCTTGTTCGCGACGTTGTCGAAGTGCGGCATCGGTACCTGCGATTGCAGCGCTTCGATTGGCATACGCCGTGCTTCGGGCACACCTGCAGGCCATGTGCCAAGGGTCATGTGGGCAATGTTCAGGAGCCAACGCGCACTGAGGTGCCAGTAGTCATCGGCGGGGCGGTTTGCGATGACGAGTTCGAAGCACGGGATCGCGTTGGTTGCACCTTCCTTGCGCGTGTGGATCGCGCCACCCTTTAGCGGCAGGATGCAACTCTCAGGTGTTGCGCGGGCGCAGCAGTTCTCGGTCTCTGCTTGGCGCATGTAGCCCATGCCGAGGTAGAACACGATGGAGCTGGCCGCATCGAGGTTGCCTGGCAGTCGTCCGGCCCGCATCTCGTCGCTGGCCTTCTTGAGGATCTTGATCGAAGCCGCGGTGTCGCCCAGTCGCATGTGTGCAAGTGCGGCGTCGAGGCGCAGCTTCCAATCCGCCTTGTCGCCCTTGGCTTCGAGTTGCGCCCAGAACTCTTTCGCGCCTTTGTCGCCGTGATACTTGTGGCCGCTCTTGGCCCACTCAGCGATCTCAGCGAGTTTGCCAACCATCTTGGTATGGCTCGCCTTCTCCGCGGCGGTAGGGGTCGACGCCTGGGCGAGCAGGGTGACCGTGACCAACAGAACCATGGCGAGCAGGCGTATGGCCTGGCTTGAGGCTGTATTCATTCTGAGTTCCTCGTGGATGCGTGTCATTGATACCAAGAACAGGGCAGCAAAGCGCGGGCCCACACGGAACCACGCGGGCAAGGAGCACACACGAGGCCACTGCCCGGATTGCATCGTTGGATTTGGCGTTGGATTTACGCGCTGTCCTCGGACAATCGTGCGCAGATGACTAGCTACGAAACCCTTGAGATTGTGCAGGATGGGTCGGTTCGCAACATTCGCCTCAACCGCCCGGAAGTTCGCAATGCGTTCAACGGTGTTGTTGTGGACGAGCTGCACAAGGCATTCGCCGAAGCAGGTGCCCACGATGAGACGCGCGTGGTGCTACTCAGCGGCAACGGCAAGAGCTTCTCTGCTGGTGCCGATCTCGGTTGGATGAAGGACCAGGCTGGTTTGCCGCACGCAGAGAACGCGAAGGGTGCCGAACACATGGCTCGCATGTTCCTCGCGATTGCGCGCTGCAAGAAGCCGGTCGTCGGTCGCGTGCATGGCCATGCGCTCGGTGGCGGTTCTGGCCTGACGGCTGCGGTGGATGTTGCGATCTGTACGGAGGACTGCTTGTTCGGCATGACCGAGGTCAAGCTCGGCATCGTGCCGGCGGTGATCTCACCGTTCTTACTGCAGAAGATCGGAGCCGGTCGTGCGCGCACGTTGTTCTTGACCGGTGAGCGCTTCGACGGCAAAGAAGCTGAGCGCATCGGGCTCGTGCATCGTGCAGTGCCGACGGATCAGTTGCATGACGCAGTCACCAAGGCTTGCAAGGAGTTGCTCTCTGCGGGCCCTGCGGCAGTCGCGAGCGCAAAGGCACTGATTCAATCGGTTGCGCACTTGTCGCTCGAAGACGCGATTCCGGTTACGTCGAAGTGGATCGCGGACCTTCGTGCGACCGACGAAGCCAAGGAAGGCTTCACGGCGTTCCTCGACAAACGCAAGCCGAACTGGATGAGCTAGTGGCGACTAAGAGCGAAGCAGTTCTTTGACGAGCTGCTAAGCCTGCTGGTATCTGCTGCGTTCGTGCTCGAGGGCTGCAGCTTGCATCGCGGCTAGCTGCTCGGCTGTGAGATCCAGGCTGCTGGCGCGAACCAGAATCTCGCGCGGAGTTTCTCCGGGCAGCAGCGTGAGCTTGGCCTGACGCAGCGCGTGTTCGAAGTTGGTGATTGCCGGTTGGCGCTGCGCATGCCTTTGGCGACGGCGCAGCCATAGGAACGCCAGCGGCAAGGCGAAAGTGATCAGTGGATAGCGCAGCGGTAGCGACAGTAGGCTGGCCACCCAACGTGCACGCCGTTTGTCGTCGAAGCCGGTCACCTCGTTCCATAGCGACTGCATCCACATGCTGGCGTCATGCCAATAGCCTTCGCCTGTTTGGGTCACGTCTGCCGCCGGGGTTGCGTCGAAGGTGTGCCAAGAACCGTCGCGAGCCAGCACCTCGATCCACGCATGCGCATCGCGGCCGCGCGCGATCATCGCCTTGTGGTCTTTGCTCTCTTCGTGCACGAGGTAGCCCCCGACAACCCGGCATGGCACACCCTGCGTTCGTAGCAACAACGCCATCGTTGTGGCGAAGTACTCGCACTGTCCGGTCGCCGTGCCGAGCAAGAACTCACCGAGGTTCTCCGCGAACCCTGGGTTGCCTGGCAGATCGTAGCGTCGGTTGGCCTGCAGCCAGTTGCTCACTGCCGTGGCGTAGGCGAGCCCATCGGCACTGTTTGGCAGCGTGCCCCGGATCTGTTCACTCAGTGCGCTGACAATGTCGGGGACGTCGTCCGGCAAAGCCATGAAGTGGCTGCGCGTGCGTTCGCTGAGGACGCGGGCAGGCTGTGGTTGCGCGAGTTCGATCGTGTAGGCGAGCGCAGCGACTGGCGCGTCGGCGGCTGGCACGATGCCGAAGCCAGCGTAGGACTCGGGGTTCAACATGCAGCCCCGGAGGTCCGTAGGCGTTAGGTGAACGGCGGCGAGCGTCGTGACCAGGCGATCGGTGTCGCGGTCAAACTGTTGCACCCGCATGCGAGTGTGCGGCTCTCCGCGAGCCGGGCGTCGCCACGAACCGTTTGCCTGTCGCTGCCACTGCGAGTCACTGGCAAAGCGCGACGCGAGCAGACGGTTCCTTTGTCGGCCGACCTCTTGTGGTTCCCACGTGCGCCCGTCGAACCTGGAGAACACCATCGCGCGCCAATGGCATGGCACGTTCGATAGCCGGCCCTCGACCATCTCGATGCGCAGCGCGATTTCGTCACTCAAGAACGGCCTGACCTTGTGGCCCAGGTCGATGCTTTCGGCCAGGCCACCTTGTGACAGTTGGGCTAGTGCGAGCGTTTCTTTGAGCCATCCCTTGCGTTCGAAGTCGCGCGGCCAGAACACAAATGCCACTGCCGTCACGGCACTGATAATGAGAGTTCGGGGGATGCTGTCCCGCATCATCGTGCGCAAGGCCTTCTTGCTGATGTCGTGGCCGCTACCGGTCAGCACATAGACCTGCAGTGCCGGTACAAACGCCAGCGTGTGGCCGATGAACAGCAGCGACCACCAGAAGCTCGGTGCGAACAGGCTGGTGACGAACGCGATAAGGAAGGAGTTGAAGAACGTCAGGTCCGGGCGTTGGCGCTCACCGACATTGTTGAGCAGGTGCACCTGGCACAGCACGGCCAGCACGAGGCCGTCTTCGAGCATGTGCAGTAACCCGGTCGTCGTTGCGTGCCGAACGAGCAGTGAGAACACGATCAGCACGCCGATGTTCCAGATGGCGCGATAGACAGCAAGCCTCTGCAGGCGCCGCAACCACGGGGATGCGAACGCGAGTGCCCACATCGGCAGCAGGAGCATTGCGTCGACTGCATGTGTTGAGTGCACAAACCCGAGGTCGAACAGGCAGAGCACAACGAGCAGGGGATGCAGGCGATCGTTCACGGTGTCTGCCTTGGGGAATTTGGCAGGTGCATCGCCGTACGCGGCCCTGGCGGCGTCGCAGCATCCATCGGCAACGGCGTCACGTCGGCGAGCCAACGCAGCGCGTCCTGGGTGCCGCCCCGGTCCGAGTCGACGAGCAGTTCTGCGCCTTGGCTGTAGATGCGCAGCGGCGAGCCATGGCGCGCAGCGAGCACCATCGCCGCCAGTTGTGACAGGGCCTGCTCAAAGACGTCGCTGTCGCAGCGACGATCGAGCACGACGTCCAGTGCCGGTTCGCTCTCACGTTCACGTTCTTTGACGACTACCGTGCCGCGACGCGCGGTCGCCTTCCAGTGCACGTCGGCCATCATGTCCCCGTCCCGGAACGGGCGCAGACCGGTGACCGCTGAACCGCGCCCAGGGGACACTTGCGAGCCATCACCCGCATGACCGACTTGGTTGGCGCGTTCGCCGAACGCGGTTGGCGTTGGGTAGGTGACCAACTCGCTGTGGATCGCCAAGGTCGTGCGCGCCACAAAGAAGCCAAACGGGAACCGCGACACGACCCGGACGTGATCGAGCTTGCTCAGGCTGCGCGGTTGTCCGGGAACCGAGTCGCTGATTGATGCGGCACCCACGGTACAAGGTGCGTAGCCGACTGTTTGGTGCTTGTCCGCCAGTAGCAGTTGGAACGTCAGGTCAAAACGCGGCCGCGTGCCGCCTTCGATGCGAAGCTGGATGGCACGCGTTGTTCCGCTTGCTGCCGCCGCCATCTCGATGTCGCGGATCTGCAAGCCGCGCAGATTGCGAATCGCCCACCACGCCCCGAGCACGCCGAGCGCGGCGCTGAACGCGATCATCAGGAAGAACAGGTTGCTGTAGTTAGTCGCGAGGAACGCCAACTCCATCGTGGCGAACAGCAGCAGTCCCTTGGTGCCGAGGGCGCTTGGACGGATTGACACCGCTATGCCCATCACGCGTTACAGCGGCACCGGTGTGTTCTTCAGAACTTCACGCACGAGCGGCGTCGCGTCGTCGCCGTGCTGCAGGAAGATGCGATGCGTGAGCGCGCACAGCGCGGTCGCCTTGAGGTCGTCCGGCAATACGAAGTCGCGGTCATCGAGCAGCGCACGGGCGCGTGCGGTCTTGAGCCAGGCAAGTGCGGCGCGCGGGCTGGCGCCGAGCCGCACATCCGGATGCACGCGCGTGGCCTGAACCACTCGCAGCGCGTACTCCGCAACCGGTGCACGAACGTTGACCTTTGCGGCGGCGGCTTGCAGCGCGAGCAAGTCATCGGGGTGCATGATAGGTTCGATCTCAAGAAGGCGCGCTTCGGCATCGCTGCCCATGTAGAGCTCGAGTTCGAAGTCGGGAGTCGGATAATCGAGTTCGACACGAACCAGGAAGCGATCGAGCGCGGCTTCCGGAATTGGGAACGTGCCGTGGAACTCAATTGGGTTGCGCGTCGCTAGTACCGTGAAGGGCGAGCCGAGTTCTTCGGTGCGGCCGTCGATCGATACTTGCCCGTTTTCCATCGCTTCGAGCAGGCACGACAGCGTGCGTGGGCTGGTGCGATTGATCTCGTCAGCGAGTACGAGGTTGGCAAACAGCGGCCCCGGCACAAACGTGAACGAACCTGTGTTCTTCTGCCAGACGGAAGTGCCGATCACGTCGCTCGGCATCAGGTCGTTGGTGAACTGGATGCGCCGGAAGGTGCCGTCGATGCTGGCCGCAAGGGTGCGCGCGAGCAGCGTCTTGCCGATCCCAGGCATGCCCTCAACCAGCATGTGGCCGCCAGCGACGAGCGCGCAGATGAGCGGCTCGATGCAGGCGTCTGGAAGTTTGACGACGTGCGTCAGGTTGCGGATCAGAAGATCTCGCGTGGCGCGGACTTGGAGCGTTTTCGTGGGTGCCGTCACAGGGTGTTCCTGAGACCGTTTTTCGGCACAACTCCTACTCTTGGTGAGAGTGTTACGGCATACGCGATGGCATCGGTCTCACACTGAGCTTTGCTAGCCTGCCCAAGGTGGCGGTGGCCGTCAGGTTTGCGTTGGTCTGGGCCGCAGCAGCTGCCGGAAGCGCTCGTCCGTGCGCAGGCTGTCGAAGTCCGGTTCGTCGATCGCGAGCGTGCGGCACTCGGGGTTGAGTCCACAGGCCATCGATAGCTCATCGACAGCGCGATCCTTGTCGCCAGACAGCGCCGCGTAGCACGCCAGGTTGAACCGCGCCATGTCGTGGCGATGGTTGCGGGCGAGCAGTTGCTCCGTGCAGCGAATGGCACCGGGTAGATCGTTGTGGCGACGTCGGCACCACGCTTCGGTCAGGTCGATCCAATCATTGGTCGAATGCTCGCTGCGCAGTTCGGCGAGATCCGCCAGGGCATCTTGGTAGTTGCCGAGGCGGGCGTTGGCGCGAATGCGCAACGACAGGCCGATCGACTTGCCTTCCGGAGAGGCAATGACTGGGCCGACCAGTTTGAGTGCGCGCTCAGGACAGCGTAGATCGAGCCAGCCGTCGACTTGGTCGACGAGCCGCTGCAAGGCTTCCGGAACGTGGAAGTGCATCGCCTTCAGCTCGCCGGGAGTTCGTCGAGGAGTCGCCAGATCTGGGTGCGCACCGTGTTCAGGCGGTGGTCCCCGTCTGGCACGATCCACAGCTTCTTATGCTCGTAGGCCATCGCGGCGTAAAAGCGCTCGCTGACGATCAGCGGGATCACATCGTCGGCCGTGCCGTGCACGAGCAACGTCGGCACTTTGAGTCGTGCCGGAAGGCTATGCTCGCCGAGCTCTTTCGCGTCCTTGAGCACGTGCGGCTCGATCTCAAAGCTGATGCCTTCGTTGGTCGACATGCGGCCCTTGGCGTCGAGTCGTTCGCCGAGCTTCGCCATCAGGCCGAGTGCGGGCGCCAAGAGTGCGAGGCGATCGACCAGGTCTGGCCTCGCTGCGGCAACGTGGGCGCTGACGAGGCCGCCGAGGCTGGAGCCGACCAGGTTGCACGGGCCAATGCGTTCGAGCACCTGGATCGTGTCTGCGATCAGTTCACTGACGGGGATGCGGCCGAGCTGGCCGGATGATTCGCCGTGGCCACGCAGGTCGAATCGCAAGAAGCCCTGGCCACGTGCTTCGGCGTGTTCGCGCAGTGATTCGCTCTTCTCGCCGGTGCGCACGGAGCCGAGTCCGTGCAGGAAGACGTAGTAGGGGCCGTTACCCTCGCGAGCGTCGCCGACGATGTGGTGGTCGTCCGCGAGCTCGATGCGAAACGGCTGCGTGCTCACCGCGCGCTATTGGAGGTCGATACGTTCGATCGCGTCGATCCGGACCTTTACCGGGCCGGTCAGCGACGGCATTTCGCCGATGTCACCAACCTTGAGTCCGAGCAGCCCTTGGGCCATCGGAGCCATGTAGTTGATGGTGTTGTCGTCGGTCATGTCCCATGGGCCGAGCACGCGGTAGCTGTATGTCGTGCCACTGGCGCCTTCTTCGACCAGCGTGATGCGCTGGCCGGGAGCGACGACGTCGTCGGGGACCTCTTGGTCCTCGATCAGCTTTGCACTCTTGATCTGCTCGTCCATCTCCTGGGCGCGACCGGTGAGGTTGCGCTGCTCTTCCATGGCGGCGTCCCACTCGCTGTTTTCGCTAAGGTCACCCAGCGACGCGGCGGCACCAATGGCCTTCGAGTTCTCGGGAATCTTCACATCCACGAGCACCCGGTAGTCTTCCGTGATCCGCTTGAAGCCTTCCTGAGTCGTGTAGATGAACTCTCTGTCCCAGAACGGACGCTCCGGCTGAGCCAGCAGATCTGGGTAGAGCTTGTCCGCAGTGCGGTCCAGGTAGGTCTCGAGTTCCTGCGGGAAGTCGTCACCAGCACGCGCGACGATGCCGACGTAATGCTCCAGGTCATCGCGGGAGATGCCATCGCAAGCGCGGTCGAGGAGGCTGCGCTTACCGGTCAGCAAGCTGAGTACGCGGTTGAGCAGGCGACTGTGCAGTTGGTTCTTCTTGCGGTCCTCGTTGAGGATGCGGGCGAGTTGCAGCAGCACGCGAACCATCGAGACGGCGTCCGGGCAGTTGTCGACGCCTTCGAACACGCCATCGCTGAAGTACTTGCCGAGCAAGTAGGTCATCAGCGGGTGACGGCGCGGGTACGGCGCGACGCGGTCCCAGATTGTCAGGATCTCGGGGCCGTGCTTGGTGTCGACGAGTTTATCAGCGACCTTCTCGGCGATGGTTGCAGGCCATTCGGTCAGCGTCGCAATGCAGCGCGGGGCCCAGTCGCCACCGAGTGCTTGTGGCAGCAGCGATACGGCGTGTTCGCGTGAGGCTTGCGTCGCGAGCAGGTCGATCGCGGTCGGGTTGAGGTTGTCTTCACCCCCGACGTCGTTGCCCTCGGTCAGCAGTTCGCGCAGTTCTTCGGCGGCCGGCACCGATGCCTTGCGCCCGTTTTCTTCTAGGAACAGGATGCCGTCGAGGATGTGCGCATGGGTGTGCTCCGCCTCGGGGTTGGCCTGCTTCTCTTCGAGCGCCTTCTCGATCGTCGTGCTGGCGAGATCGAGGATCTGCGCCTGCACTTCCGGGTCTTCCGTGCGCTTCAGGTACTCGCGCAGCACGGCAACGCGCTCACCGAGGTTGTTCTGATGCTTGAGCGTTGTGGTCGCCTCATCGACAAGGCTGACGGGCTTCTTGCGCAAGACAAAGATCGGACGCGTTGGCGTGCCTTCGACTTTGAGCCATGGGTCCTTCGCCGCGGCCGTCTTGGCGGACTTCCACCACGTCGGCCACTTCTTGGTCTCAATGACCGAGCCCGCTAGCTCCTTCTTGAGTTGCGTGCTGGTGATCGTGCCGCGGTAGAGAATCGCGGTGCGACGGATCAAACCGTTCGGCTCGTTCTTGGCTTCTTCGTGCAGTTGATCCATACGCTGCAGCTTCATCGCGCGCAGATCGTCGTGATCGAGCGACTTGAAGCTGTCGAGCAGCGTGTCCAAAGGGAACGGTGAGCGTCGACCGGTGCTGAAGTGCACCGTGATCTCTTCCGTAGCCGAATCAAAGCCCTCGATTGTGCCTTCGCCCCAACCTGCGGGGTGATAGACGACGTAGCCGCGCGTGTAGCGGCGCAGCGAGTCGAAGTCGAGAAGAGCATTGACCGTGGCATTGCTCAGGCTGGAACGCTGCATGAACAGCGGTAGCCATGGCTCGTCCTTGTAGATCTCTTCGATCAGGTCGATGACCGTTTTGACCAGGGCGTCGTTGTGGGCGCTGCGCTGCATCGCACGGAACCCGAGTTCCATTGCGGCGCGCTCTTCGCCCTTGCCGGCCAGTGCCTCGATCATCGAGGTGGCCATACCCAATGCCTTACTCGCCATATCCTGTTCACACAGGAGGTCGAGCGTGTCGGCGTATTGAGGGATAAAATCGGCGCTCGGAGCACCGACCGCCTGTGACCAGGCGGTCTCGAGATCGTCGAGATTATGGGAGCGGGCGAGATGGACCAGTTCGTTCGTCAACTTCGGACCCGAGGGTGGCGTAACCAGCGGAAAATGGGCGGGGGACGATACCTGCTCGCGCCGGTCGTCGCCAGCTTGGATCCGCGTTCCGGCCGCTGTTCCGCGCAATACCGTGAATAGCTGGGCCATTTGGCCCAGCGAACGGGGTCGGCGGCGGTCCGGCGGTGGCTTTTTTTTTCGGGGACCTGCTGGACCTACTCAGCCAGGCGCGCGATTAGCGTGTGCACGTTGGTCGACGAGCAGGACTCGTCGTAGCAACTAAGCGGCACCTCATCGAGGACCTCATCGTCAGCGACGAGGATGATGTAGAACTCCTGGCCATACTGCTCGCGGAACGCGATGACCTTGGTCAGGATCGATGCCTTTGCGTCCTCAATGGCCTCGATGATGACGCCCTTGCCCTCACGGCCGCGACCACGCAGCACGATCATTGGGGCGTAGGCCGCCACTTTCGTCTCGTCTAGGCGGATCTCGTAGTGCCTAGGGCTGTGGCTGTGCACGACGCCGGCGACCCCGAGCCGGTTGCAGAGCTGTTGCTCATAGCGGTTGGACAGCATGCGGCCGCCACAGCGCCCGAAGCCACCACCACCACCGCCATGGGCCATCAAAGGGTTGTCGTCATCAACACTTGCGACCGCGCGCGGCAGGAAGATGGTGCGATCGGATCGTGCCTTGGCTCGTGAAGCCCGCTTGGTCGGACGCGTCGCAACGGCCGAGGCCGTCGCCTTGGCGGCAGTTTTCTTTGGGGCAGCCTTCTTGGCGACCGTTTTGGTTGCTCTGGCCTTGGTTGTCGTGGTCTTGCTTGCGGTGGGCTTATTGGCAGTAGGGGTCTTCTTGGTGGCTTTCTTGGCTGTCGCCTTGGTGGGGGAAGCTGACTTAGTTTTCGCTGCCATGGGCACGTCGTGGAGGCCGTCCGCCAGGCTCTCGAAGCGTTTACGTTCGGACGTAAGTAAAGGGGTGCGCTCAAGAGATCAGCCCGGTATGGGCTAGGGGATGGGGCCGCCGGATTTGCAGCAAGTAGACTAGCAGACTTCGGCGATTCCGGAAGCCCTGGATCTCGCGTTCCTGGCCCCCGTGCGGTAGCCAAGGGTACTGATGAGTGAGTTAGCCCCGCAACGCCTGCTGACCGCGCCGCTGGTCTTGTTCTTGTTGGTGGTGATTGCCATCGTGGCCGGAGCGTTGGCCAATCGTGCCGAGACGCCAGACTTGGAAGGCGCGATCGAATTGCTGGCTGACGGCGATCTCGACCGCGATGAACGCGACCAGATATTGTTGCGAATCATAGTATTAGGAGAGTCTGATTCCACGTTGAGAGGACGCTGGGCAGCGACGTTGGCGGCCGTTGCTTTGCGGGATCGCGCGGCGTTTGATCGGCTCGAGTCGCGGCTGGAGCCCGGTACCAAGCGGGTGTTGCCGGCGAACCGCATGCGCTGGTTGTCGCTTGGCGATGCGGTGCTCGCCAACGTGCTCGCGGCGATGCTTGCCGAGGCCGCGGGCGACCCGACGCAAGCCTTGACCAAGTGGCAACAGGTGGCGGCTCAGTCGCGCCTCACGGCCAATGGAGTGTCTGCCAAGTTGGCGGAAGAGGCTGAGGTTCGCCTGAACTGATCCCGCTCGCGGACCCGGTTTGAACTAAGGGTCATTTGGCACCTCAAGCCGAAACGTCCATGGGACCGATGGGCAGGGTTCAGAGGCAAAGGCGAATGGATGAATACCGACTTGGTTCGATCTTGCTGGAAGGCGGGGTCGTTGATGAAGCCGGTCTGGAACGCTGTTTGGCGATTCAGGCACTAACCGGCAGTTCGCGACCGATTGGTCGCATTCTCGTGGAACAGGGACTGCTTGATGAGGCGACTCTCACGCGGTTGCTTGAGCTGCAGAAGACGCGTCTTGCGTCACAGGCCGCTTTGATTCCGGCGGATGATCTCGCTTCGGGCTCGTTGTTAACGGCCGCCAAGGCAAACGGTGCGAGTGAGATTGTCGTCAGCGAAGGCCGCCCTGTCCGGGTGCGCATCGGTTCGAGCTGGCAGCGGCTTACCGACGAAACACTCAGCGGTCCTGAGGTCTGGGATTTCGTGCGCGAGACAATGGGATTCGACGTGCTCGAACAGCTCGCCGAGAACCACTTCGTTTCGAGGCCATGGGAGCTCGATGGCATTGGCGCTGGCGCTGCGATTGCGTTTCGCCAGTTTGATGGCGTCGCCGGTCGCCTGACGTTCGGGCGGACCACGGTCGAGTCTCTGAGCGATCTCGGCATTCCCGAAGCCGTCGGCGAGGCGATTGACTCCGGCAAGGGCCTGGTCCTGTGCGTCGGCGAGCGTGGCATCGGCCGCTCCGAGTTGCTTGCGTCGCTGACGAAGCATGCCGCCCAGGATCCGAGTCAATACGTTGTCGTTGTCGATGACGAGCCGGTCGTGTGCCAAGAAGATGGTGCGCTGGTTGTGCAGCGTCAGTTTGGCATCGACCCGGAGACGCGTGCCGATGTGCTGCGCAGTGTCGTACGCGAAGATCCCGACGTCATGGTGATCGCGGACGTCGGTTCGCCCGAAACCTTCGAGTTGGCCCTGCGTGCCGCCGAAGGTGGCCGCCTCGTGATCGCCTACCTCGACGCCAAGAACGTCGTGCAGGCGCTCATGCGCATCTTCAACTTCTACCCGTCGTACGAACTGCCACGCATCCGAGTGGCGCTGGCGGCGGTGTTGCGTTCGGTGCTGGTGCGCCACCTCCTGCCCAATGCCGAATACACTGGCACGGTGTCCGCAACCGAGCTCTTAGTCGTGCAAGACCCCGTGCGCGAGGTTCTGCGCAGCGGTGGCGTCGAAGACATCAACTTGCTCCTGCGCGCCGAAGGCGGCGCCTGCGGTTATCCACTGGATCGCAGCATGTTGGACCTGCTCGGCAGCGGGTTGGTGCGCATGGATGACGTGTTTGCGCGGGCCGAGGAGAAGGCCTGGTTGCTCGAGCGCACTCGCAACCTCGGTGTCGCTACGGATGCGGCCAAGCTAACGGAGAAGAACTGATGGATACGACTCGTCTCGATACCTTGCTTGCCGCGACTGTGCGGCTCGGCGCGACCGCACTCCACCTCGTGCCCGGCCGCGCGCCGGCATTGCGTGTGCAACGCCGCTTCGTCGAAGGGGATGACACACCTGTGCAGCTTGGCGACATCGAAGAGCTGACGAGCAACATGTTGTTCTCCGATCACCGCGAGCAACTCGAGCGCCGCGGCTATGTCGAAGTCCTCTACGTTTCGCGTGCAGGCGGTCGCTATCGCGCCACCGTTTCGCGCACCAACGGGGAGACTTCGCTCGTCTTGTGCCCCGTTCCGATCGAGGCGCCGCAACTCGCGTCGCTGGACTTGCCCGACCAGATCTCCGCGTTCACGCGCTGCCGTCAGGGGTTTGTCGCCGTTGGCGGCTTCTTTGGTGCTGGCAAGAGCACCACGTTGTCGGCCATCGTCGACGCGTGCAGCGGGGACTCGGATCGGCACATTGTGACGATCGAGGACTCGATCCAGGTCCTGCACCAAAACGGCGCGTCGCTGCTGCATCAACGCGAAGTCGGCAGGCACGTCGTGACGGCGGCTGAGGGCGTGCGGCAAGCCGTGGCGTTCGGTGCGGACGTCATCGTCGTGTCGGAGATCCACGATCTGGCGACCTTGGATGCCGTGCTGACGGCGTCCGAATCAGGTTGCCTGGTGTTCGCCGGCGTCGAAGCTGGCTCGATCATTGGAGTATTGGTCGAGATGACTTCATTGGCGGCCGTCGAAGATCGGTCGCGAATGCGCACGAGATTGGCGAGATCATTGCGCGGAGTAACAGCGCAGAGCTTGTTGAACCGCTCGCACAAGGGTGGTCGCGTTCCGGTTGTCGAAGTTCTTGTCGCCAGTCCGGCCGTGCGAACGGCGATTCGCACAGGCCGACTCAAAGACCTTCCGGCGATCATGCAGCGCTGCCGTGGCCTCGGCATGCAAACAACCGACATTGCGCTACGTAACTTGCTTAATCAGCACTTGGTCCTTGAGGAAGAAGCGCTTCTGCACGCGAGCGATCGAGAGGAAGTGCTGCTCCGTTACCCGGTGCGCTGACCACAGCCGCGCTGTTACCGCGGGTTTCTCGCGGCCAACGCTAAAGAGCGGTTCCTTTGCCGCAGCGGGGGTGACCCCGCGGGAAACAGCCGGGGCCACCCGGCTGGCTCTTTGTAATGGCCGTGAGCTGGCCAAATCGCGAAATTGGGGATCAGTCGAGTTCGAGCCCGCGCTCTTCCTCTTCGGTGATGCCTTCGCCGAACGAGCTGCCGAGATACACGCGCCGCACCTGTTCGTCGGCGACGATCGACTGCGCGTCGCCGTTGGCGATCACCGAACCGGCGTTGATGATGTAGGCGCGGTGGGTGATGCGCAGCGTCGCGATGACGTTGTGCTCGGTGATCAGGATGGCGATGCCGGAGCGCGCCAACGCGGCAAGGATCTGCTGGATCTCTTCCACGGTGATCGGGTCGACGCCGGCGAACGGTTCGTCGAGCAGCAGCAGTCGGGGTTCGGTTGCGAGCGCCCGCGCGATTTCGAGGCGGCGCTTCTCACCACCGGACATCGTCTCGGCGATCGAGTCGGCGACGTGCATCAGTTGCAGATCCTGCATCAACTCGCGCGCGCGTTCCTCACGAGGAGCCTTGCGCATGCCGCGCGCTTCGAGCACGCAGCGGATGTTGTCGATCGCCGACATCTTCTTGAAGACCGACTCTTGCTGCGCCAGGTAACCGAGCCCGCACCGGGCGCGCCGATACATCGGTTGCTTGGTTACGTCCTCGCCGTTGAGGAGCACGCGTCCGCTGTCCGGTGTGATCATGCCGACGACCATGCGGAACGTCGTTGTCTTACCAGCACCGTTCGGTCCCAAAAGGCCAATGATCTCGCCTTCGCGAACGCTAAGGCTGACTTCATTGACAACGCGCCTGCCGCGGTAGGCCTTGACCAGGTTGTCGGTATACAGCACCTCTTCGGCCTGCTCGGGGTCCGGCAGAACGATGTCGGGCGTTGCGTCGAGATCTGTCATTTGGTGCCTTGACGAAGTGTTCTTGACGAGGGGGGTTGCTCGACGAAGCGCTATCTGACGAAGCCGAGTCGGTTGGGCCACGCGCTGCCGGTCAGCCAGCTGATCGGGCGCGACGGATAGAACACCATCAAGGCGCGGCCTTGGATGTCAGGGCGTGCCACGAACGAGATGCCCTTCGTGTTGGTTGTGTCGAGCGCCTGCCATTCGGCCTTCGGGTCACCAGAGATTGCGTTCGGGTTGCGGAACGAGACGTTCGGCGACCATGTGGATCCCGGTCGGCCCTTGAGGCGAAGGATCTCACCGAACTCATCGATCATGATGATCAAGTTCTTGTCGGGCAGCGCGATTGGCGTTTCGTCGCGGTCCGGTGCCTTGGTCAGGTCCATTGCACGCTTGTTGCCACGGATCTTGCGCACCAGGTCGGGACTGTCGAGCGGCACGATGTTGTCATCCTTGTCGACGCCGATGGTGATCGCAGTCCAACCACGCGAGTCGATCGACTGCAGCGTGTTGTCGCCCATCATGTAGTAGTGGCCTTCGGGCACGCGGATGACTTCGGGGGCGATGTCCCGCGTGTAATGCTGGTCGCGATCGATGCGAATGTCGGCCAGGGTGACCTTGCCGCTGCCTTCGCAGATAAACTGCGGGATGACCTTGCGGTTGCTCGGGGCTTCGAAGCGCCCGTTGTAGGGGATCACACAACCTTCGCGGCAGCTCCACTTGGAGCAGTCCCAGCGCTGCAGTTCGCTGCCGTCCTGCCACGCGATCAGTTGCTCGTCGACGTGGGCGAACGCCAACTCGGTGGCCTCCCCGGCGGTCAGCGCAACGTCAAACTCGTCGCTGGTGCCGACAACCTTGTTGGCGGCGCGCACCTCGAGCACTCCCTTGCCTTTCTTGACGACGAGCGAGTAGGTCAGCTTGTCGAAGTCCGGGCGCATTACTTCGATCACGATCGTGAACGCAGCGAGTTGCTTACTAGTCGTGACGTTGGCCGTCAGGCGAACGTCGGGAACGATCTCTTGGCCGCGCTGCTGGTTGATGTAGAAGTCTCCGCCGGAGCCATCCTTGACCGAGGCGTCGCGCATTGGCCGCGCGACATCGACCGGGTAGCCATCCCAGACGCGATCGACCATGCCGCCGTCCAGTTGGTCGCGGAAGAACAAACGCACCGTCTTGCCCTTGGGGTCCAGCAAGAAGCCGTCGTCGGTCTCTTTCGCATTGCTACGCGGGGATGCGCCAAAGATGTTGGACAGCGACTTCGTCTCTGACCGCGTTTCGCGGCGCAGCGGGTAGACGTTCTTCCACATGATCTCCTGCAGGTCGTCCGGCTTGCGTTCGATCGTGAATGTGCGGTCGGCGCCTTCGCCCGCGACGTGGTAGATGTTGCCGCCAGCAATCGAGAAGTTGTCCAGCGGCATGCCGACGATGCGCTTGACGTAGTTCTGGTTCTTTTGCAGTGGGTACTTGAAGACCGAAATGTCCCAGCGCTTCGGTTCGCGGAACGTCTGGATGATCTTGTTGACCAGGATGCGGTCGTGCACGTTGGCTTCGACGCTGCCCATCAGCGTCGGTTGCATCGACGACGTCGGGATCTGGTAGGCCTCGATGCAGAACCACTTGAGCAGCACGGCCGCAAGGATCGCGACGCCGAATGCTTCAAGGTTGTGGCGGATCGGTCCGACCAGGATGGGCTTCTTCGCCTTCGTGTCGTTAGCCATGTCGTTTGGTTGCTCGGTGCGGCGAGCATGGTATGCCTTGGGTCGCACGGTGGCAAAGCGAGGTTTGCTCGCTGCCACCCTCCCCGACATCCAGTCGGTCGCAGTAACTACTACCTAACGTCAACGCCCCAACCCCACCATCGCTCCCGAAGACGTTGCTTACGGGTGCCGGGCTAAATGGCCCCTCTTCGGCTAGTCGTCGCTGCGCAGCACCGACAAGAACGCCTTCTGTGGGATCTCGACGCTGCCGACCATGCGCATGCGCTTCTTGCCCTTCTTTTGCTTCTCGAGCAGCTTGCGCTTACGTGAGATGTCGCCGCCGTAGCACTTGGCGGTGACGTCCTTGCGCATCGCGGAGATGTTCTCGCGCGCGATGAACTTGCCGCCAATCGCCGCTTGCAGGGCGACTTCGAACTGGTGGCGGGGGATCTCCTTGCGCAGTTGCTTGAGGATCTTGCGGCCGCGTTCTTCGGAGTTGTCTTTGTGGGTCAAGAACGACAGTGCATCGACTTCTTCACCACTGACCAGGATGCGCACCTTGACGAGGTTGCTGCCCTCGAAGCCCTCGACCTCGTAGTCCATCGTGCCGTAGCCGCGCGTCAGCGACTTCAGCTGGTCGTGGAAGTCGAAGATGATCTCGGAGAACGGAATGCGGAAGCCCAGCATCACGCGTTCCTTGCCGTAGTAGTCGGTCGACAGGTAGGCGCCGCGACGTTCCGTGCAGATCTTCATGACGGCGCCGATGAACTCGCTCGGCACGACGATGTTCACGCGCGTGATCGGCTCGAGATACTCTTCGATGAAGTTGCCTTCGGGAAGGTCGCTCGGCGAGTGGATCTCCTTCATCTCGCCGGTGGTCAGTTTGATGCGATAGCGCACACTCGGCGCCGTCTGCACGATGTCCATGTCCTCTTCGCGCTCAAGGCGCTGTTGGATCACTTCCATGTGAAGCAGGCCAAGGAACCCGCATCGGAACCCGAACCCGAGCGCATCTGATGTTTCCGGCTCGAACGTGAATGAGCTGTCGTTGATGCGCACCTTCTCAAGCGACTTGCGCAGGTTGTCGAACTCGCTTGGCACGGTCGGGTAGAAGCCGCAGTAGACCATTGGCTTCGGTTCGCGGAATCCCTCAAGAACCTCGCCGCGCAGCTTCAGGTCATTGTGCGTGACTGTGTCTCCAACGATCACATCGGCGAGTGTCTTGATGTTGGCGACGACGTAACCCACTTCGCCTGCCGCAAGCTCGGCGCTTGCGACCATATCCGGACGCAATTGGCCGACCTCAAGCACTTCGTGCTCCTTGTCGGTGCCGAGCATGATGACCTCATCGCCCTTCTTGATCGTGCCGTTCATGACGCGCACGTAGATCACAACCCCGCGATAGTCGTTGAAGACGGCGTCGAACATCAGCGCCTGCAGCGGTGCCTTCGGATCGCCAGTCGGCGCCGGGATCAATTTGATGATCGACTCGAGAATCTTCTCGCAGTGAAGGCCCGTCTTGGCGGACAGCGCGATCGCATCTTCGGCTGGTAAGCAGATCGCGTCTTCGATCTGCATTGCAACGTGCTCGGGTCGCGCGTGCGGCAGGTCAATCTTGTTGAGCACGGGAATGACCGACAGGTTGGCTTGTTCGGCGAGGTGCGCGTTGACGACCGTTTGTGCTTCGACTCCCTGCGATGCGTCGACCAGTAGCAGGGCTCCTTCGCATGCCTGCAGCGACTTGAGCACCTCGTAGTTGAAGTCGACGTGTCCGGGCGTGTCGATCAGGTTGAGTAGGTACTGCTTGCCGTCGGCCGCCTTGTAGTCCATCGACACCGCCCGCGCCTTGATCGTGATGCCACGCTCGCGCTCGATCTCCATGCTGTCGAGCATCTGCTGCTTCATCGCGCGCTTTTCGATTGTGCCAGTCAGCTCAAGCAAGCGGTCTGCGAGCGTCGACTTGCCGTGGTCGACGTGGGCGATGATGCTGAAGTTGCGAATGAGGGTGGGGTCGGTCACGTCTTGGGGCTGGGCCTGCAGAGAACTTCGGCGGGTTCAGTTTCGGCTGGCTTGGGGTGCTTCGCCAGCGTCAATCGGGCGAAACATGATAGGGGCTGTCGGGCGCGGCGCATAGCGGGTTCGCGGTAGCTTGCGCAGATCGTGGCTGGACCGCGGCAGAACGGTCTCGGTCGTTGGGCTGCGAAGCCACGGTCGACCGCCCTTGGTGCTGGAGGTTCGCGCCGTTGGCTGGGGCAGCATAGGATCGTCGGCAATGAGTACGGGCAATGCAGCTGTGGACCGCATCTTGACGCAGTTGGCGCCGCTGCAAGTTCGAGCCCGGGCGATGTTCGGTGGCTATGGCGTCTACTGCGACGACAAGTTTGTCATCTCGGTGTGCTACGACCGCGGCTTCCTCAAGGAGACGCCTGCGATTCAGGCAGCTGGGTTGGAGCTGCGGTCGAGTCCGCCATACCCGGGTGCGAAGCTCTGGCCCGAGATCAGCGAGGAGCTGATGCTCGATCGCACCGAGCTGCGCAAGGTCGTGCAGGCGACGGCGGATCTGTTGCCCGCGCCGAAGTCGAAGCGGCCCACGCTCAGCAAGCGCGCCGCGAAGAAGTAGCCGCAAACGCTGCTATCGGGTCTGTCCTTCGATTGTGCCAGCAACACCTGGCTTGCGAACAGGAGAGCGGCGAGTGTCGTAGGCAGCGGCGGGAGCATCATTCTTCGCCAGAGTTGTGGAAGAATGCTAGGAGCCTGATGAGGGCTCACAAGCTCCGCGTTTCCAACCTGGTCTGCAGCCTTTGCCGACTTACGCCGGCCAGATGTATAGAAGGCGTATCATCGCTGAGGAATGACCGGTTGCTGCGGTCGTGTTCGTGAGGTTGTCGCAACACGCCAGTGGGCAGCACCTTTGTGCGTCAGGGAAGGCAGTGATACTCAGCACGCCAATCCTCATTCACATGGCGGTGTTCCGATTGTCGAGGTGTGATCCGTCGTGTCGCTGCTCGTCCAACTCTCGTCTCACGGAGTCGGCTTGGCTGCCGCGCAAGAAACAACCTCTTCGCAGACCATGCGATGAGGTTAGTTTGTCCTGGCACCGTAATAACAAACTCGGCACTTGATGGGATTTTCGACTTCGCGTGAACAGCTGCAGGCGGTGCTTTTGGCGCTGCTTTGTTCGGTGATGTTCTTGGGGTCGGCGCTGATCCCGGGGAAGGCGTTGGTGCCGTATCCGCCGGAACTCAATACGGTGGAAGGGGCGGTGGCGCGGGCGAACGGGATGTCGCCGGATGAGCTGTATCGCGGTGCTCTATGCATGGGCGACAAGTTCTCCCAGTCGCTGGCGTGGGATCGCATCATGCATGACCGCATGCGCCAAGGAGAGATCCCGCTGTGGACCAAGGACATCGCGGGCGGTGCGAGCTTCGTGCCGCAGATGGCGCAGGTGTATCAGCCTTGGAACTTGCTGCTGCTGCTGGTGCCGAGCATTGAGGTGTACGGGTTGTGGTACCTGCTGCACCAGGTTCTGTTCGGGTGGTTGGCGTATCGGTTCTTTCGACGCATCTCGTGTTCGCATGGCGCGGCGCTGATTGGCGTTGTTTGCGCGGTGCTTGGGTTGTGGACCCAGTGTCGTGTGCATCACAACGTGGTACTGACTGCGGCCTTGTCGCTTTGGCCGATGCTGTCCGCGATCCATGCGATCGCGCGCGGTGGCAGGTTTCGCGACATCGCAGTGCTGGCAATTTGGACGGGGCTCACGTGGATGAGCGGGTTCATCGTGATTGCGCTGCAGATCAGCTACCTGTGCGTCGGCTTTGCGTTGCTGCAGTGCATGGTTAACGAACGCGGTAAGCGGCTCGTTCCGCTAGTGCTGTGCGGGGTCGGTATGGGACTCGGTGCGATGTTGTCGTCGGCGCACATGCTGCCGGTGCTGATGGCGTCGAGTGAGTCTGGGCGACCCGCGATGACCACGGCCAAATTGGTTGCGGGGGCGCTGGAGTGGGATCACGCGTTCACGTTCTTGTGGCCGGATCTGTTTGCGTGGTCGGGTGATTGGTTCCATCGCGACCAGGCCGACTTGGTGCGGCCGCCGTTGTCGACGTTGTCGTTCTTCCGCCAGCCGGTGGAGACGGCGGGCTACAACTGGGTCGAGGGCACGTTTGCGTTTGGCATCGCACCGTTCGTCAGCATGCTGCTCGCGTTCTGCAATCGAGAGCGGCGCATGATGGCGGTCTACTTCGCCGCAGCGGCGTTGTTTGCGTTTGGTCTGGCGACCGCGACCGGCGGCTTCACGCATCTCGGCAAGCTTTTGCCGGGTCTGATGGACACCGACGTGAAGCGCAATGTGTTTACGGTTGCGTTTGCTGGAACGGTACTCGCGGTGATGGGAGCCGATCGTCTGTTGGCGAACGGTTCGCGACTCATTCAGGCGTTGTTGGCGGTGATCGCTGTGGTCAGTGCTACGGCAACGATCTGGTTGTTGATGGCAACCGACGACGAACTACTGGGCCTGATTGCGCAGTGGGGCGTGCACCTGAGCGGCAACCCGGCGATTGATCAGGTCGACGGGAATCTGGCGCTGATCCGCGCATGGATGGATTCGAAACTGTGGCCTGACGAAGCCCACGCCAACATGGTCATCTTGCGGGCCACGTTCGCCCGCACTGCGATCGTCGCGATCGTCGCCTTGGTCGCAACCTTCCTGCGAGGTCGCGGCCGCTTGATCACGCTGCTTGCGATCACAGCCCTCGAACTGCTGCACATTGGCGGTGGTGCGATTGTCGTCGTCGATGCCGAGCGCGTGACTACACCGCCTGCCGTGGTCCAGCCGGTACTCGATGCCAAAGAGGAAGCACCCGGAGTGCGCGCGCGCTTCCAACGCCTTGGCGACCCTGGCGACAACAAGGCCACGACGATGTACTGGCCCAACTTCGCCGGCTTCCACGGCATCGAAGACCTGGCCGCCTACAACCCACTGCCGCCCGCGCGCCAGGATGAGTTCTTCCTCGCGATCGAACCGGACGAAGACAACAAGGCGAGCGTCACATGGGGCGGTGCCGGTATCAGTTGGTTCCGTCGCGATGCGTCGATGCAGCATCCGATGCTCGATGTGATGGGTGTGCGCTACTTCCTGTCGTCGCGGGAAGTAACGATGCCGAACGTCCTTGAACGCACGCCAGCAGGCACGCCACCGCCGCATCGTCTATACGAACGCACGTCTTGTCTGCCGCGCGCGACGTTTGTTACCCGCTCGGTCCTGATCGAGGACAAGGTCAAGCGTCTTGCTGCGATCCAACGCGCCGATCGCGACGCCAAGAACGAAGTCATCCTCGAAGACCCTGCGGCTCCGAGGCTGAGTGGCAATGCAGTGGCCGCGACCGTAGAGATCGTCGCCCACGAAGAAGAACGCGTGACGATTCGCGTTGCCTGTGCCGGCGAAGGCTACCTGCGCCTGGCCGATCCCTACGACGCAGGTTGGATTGCGACCGTTGATGGCGAAGCCGCCCCCGTGCTTGTCGCCGACCACTACCTGCGCGCGGTCTACCTCAACGAAGGCGAGCACGATGTGGTGTTCTCGTTCCGGGGATCGCGTGTTGTGTGGCCGCAGCGTATATCGCTGCTCGCCCTGATGATCATCGTCGGTCTGTGGATCGCTCGCATGCGCAGCAATACTGCTAGCATGGTGAGTCCCCCGACCGCCGGAGATTCATGATCCGCTTCCTCGTCCCGTTGCTATTGGCGCCGGCCCTGACCGCGCAGTTCGTCTACGACTTCAACGGCCTCAACGGCGCGGATCCACATCCGTTCATTCAGCTTGATGGGCAGGACAATTGGAGCGAGCAGACCTTCAACACGAGCACCCGGTGCGGCGTGACCGCGACGTTGTCGCACGACGGCACCCCGGCATTGCGCTTCCAGGAAGCGGGCCCTGGCTATGGCTGCGATGCTTCGCGCATCAATGACGGCAACTGGCTCTACGCTCCCTTCGCTGGCAACGAAACCAACGCGATGTTCCAGGCCGACATCCACGTCGGCTACTGGGGCGGCACGTTTGGCTTGGCGCACGACACCAATGGCGACACCATCATTCGCGGTAGCCAGGCTGGCGAACTCGGCGTGCGTTTTTTGGTTGGCACCCATGCCAATCAGCAGTTCCGCTTGTACGCCGCCGACCAAACATTCGTGCAGGTGCCACTCGCGAGCCTCGGACAAGTCAGCGGCGGCAGCTGGCTGCGCGTGCGCGTCATCATGGACTTCACTGCGGCAGGTGGCGCGGGTCACGGTTCGGTGTTCGTGCAGAATCTGACGCTCGCCGCGCCAGGCTTCACCGCAGTTCCCGGTCTGCAAGACATTCCATTGGCGCTCAACCAAACAGCGTTGGACGCGACCAATCCGTTGTTTTGGGACGCGATGTGGTTGCACTTCGAAGGTGCGACCTACGAACTCGACAACATCGAAGTCGGCCGCGGTGGTTGGGCAGTGCCGTTTGGCAACGCGTGTCCGGCCGCCAGTGGCATCCCGGAGCTGGTCGCGAACGGACCGTTCGCCCAAGGCTCGACGGTCCTGTTTGAATCGGGCAACCATGCGCCCAACGCCATTGGCGTGACGATCTTTGGTTTCAGTACGACGATCTACCAAGGCCTGCCGCTGCCGCTGTCTCTCGACCCGGTGTTCGGAACCACTGGTTGCACGCTCTACACCGATGTCATGCTCGCAGTACTAGCCGTAACGTCGGCCACGACGCCAGGTGTGTTGTCGCAGGGCTTCGGGATTCCGGCGGGACCATGGACGGGATTCGAGTTCTTGGTGCAGCAGGGCTGTTTGGAGTCGCCACCGAGTAATTGGTCCTTCACCAACGCGCTGCGCGTGCAGTTCCCTTAGCGGTGCGTGTCTGTTGAGGATCTGCGGCTAAGCTTCTGGCCCCCGGAGGTACCAGCTTGCGTTTTGTATCGATCATCAGTGTCCTGCCCTTGCTTCTGATTGCCGCCTGTAGTTTGGCGCCAGAAGCACCCAGCATCAATTGGGCCATCGCCGTGCATGGCGGTGCGGGCACCATGAGCCGCGACGCTCCCGCGGCTCAGTTGAAGGCCTATGAAGACGCGATGACGCGCGCGCTCGTGCTAGGCAAGGGCATGTTGGCGGATGGCGCCTCGGCGCTAGATGTCTGCGAGGCGGTGATGCGTTCGATGGAAGACAACCCGATGTTCAACGCGGGCAAGGGTGCGGTCTTCAACGAACAGGGCAAGCACGAACTCGATGCGTCGATCATGGACGGCTCGACGATGCGCTGCGGTGCAGTCGCCGGGGTGCGCACCGTGAAGCACCCAATCTCGCTGGCGCGCAAGGTCATGGCCGATACGAGGCACGTGTTGCTCTCTGGCGATGGCGCGGAGAAGTTCGCCGATGTCGCTGGCGTCGAGCGCGTCGAGAACAGCTACTTCGACACTGAGAAGCGCCGCCGTTCGTTGCAGCGGCTGCTGCGAGAGCGCAAGCGCACCGGCTCGTTGGTGCCGAGCGATCAAAGCATGGACTACGGCACGGTCGGCTGCGTAGTACGCGATCGCGATGGCCGTTTGGCTGCGGCGACCACGACTGGCGGCATGACCGGCAAGAAGTGGGGCCGCATCGGCGATTCCCCAATCATCGGTGCGGGCAACTACGCGGATGAATACGCCGCGGTCAGTTGCACGGGCACAGGCGAGGAGTTCATTCGCCACAGCATTGCCCGGTCGGTGACGGCACGCATGGCGCATGGTGGCGAAACCCTCCAGCAGGCCTGCTCGGCGGTCATCCACGACGTGCTCAAGCAGGGTGACGGCGGCCTGATTGCTGTTGATCGCGACGGCAACATCGCGACACCGTTCAACTCGAGCGGCATGTATCGCGCCATGGCAGATTCACGCGGCCGGTTCGAGGTTGCGATCTTCCCCATAGAGCGCTGATCGCCAGGTGACCGATACTTCGACGCAGCCCACATCGGTGCCAAAGCGCAGCCTGACTATCGCGATCGCCAGCCTCGTGCTGCTCGCGGTAGCCGTGCGTGTCGCGTGGCTGGGTGATGACGCCTACATCACGCTGCGTTCGGTCGAGAACTGGGTCAGCGGCAACGGTCTGCGCTGGAACCCGGATGATCGCGTGCAGACTTACACGCATCCGCTGTGGATGATGGTCTTGTCGCTCGGACGGTGGCTGTCCGGCGAGCTCTACTTCACGACGATCGCGATCTCGATGTCGTTGTCGATGGCGGCCGTGTTGTGGTTGCTGTTGCGCGCCAAGACGGTGCCGGCCGTGATCGTTACAGCGACGCTGTTGTTATGTTCGCGTGCGTTCACCGAGTACATGACGTCGGGTCTGGAGACGCCGCTGACCTTCGTGCTGCTGGTTCTGTTTGTTGGCAACATCCTCGGTGATCGCAAACCGATTGCTCGCTACACGCGCGCCGTGCTGCTCGCGACGCTGCTCGCGACCAACCGCATGGACCTGGCGCTGCTGTGTCTGGCACCGGTGCTGGCAACTATGCGCGGCGTGCCGTTCGCGGCGTTGTGGCGGCGTGGCCTGTTGATGTCGCTGCCGTTCTTCGCGTGGCTTCTGTTTGCCGGCATCTACTACGGCAGCCCGTTCCCCGTCACTGCGCACGCCAAGGCCTTTGGTGTTGGCATTCCTGGTTCCGAGCTATTTGACCAGGGCCTGCGCTACATGCTGCACACGCTGTGGCACGATCCTTTGCTGTGCGTGACGACGATCGTTGGCACGTTGGCCTTGTTGCTCAGCAATCGTTCGCGCTGGCTCGCAGTCGGCGCGCTCTGCTATCTCGTCTACGTGCTCAAGGTTGGCGGAGGCTTCATGCAGGGCCGATTCTTCTTGCCGCCGTTCGTGGTTGTGGTCGCTTGCCTCGGGCCGTTCTTGGCGGATTTGACGCGGCAGAAGGCGCAGTGGCTGGTGATCGGCGCCATCGCCTTGATGTTTGTCGGCGGGCTGCCGGCTTGGCTGCAAGCGCCATCGAGCGATGTGCCGTTGACGGCGGAGGTCATCGAAGCCCAGCACGGCATCCTCGATGAACGGCGCATGTACTATCGCGAGCTTGGCCTCCTGTCCGAGAAGCGCGCGATCCCCGAGTTTGGCGCGCTCGACAAGCAGGTGTTTCCTGAGGGTCGCGACAAACGTTGGTGGTTGCTCAACGGCGCCGTTGGTTCGGCAGGCTTTAGAGCGGGTGCGAAGGGCCACATCGTGGATCCGCTGTTGTGCGACGCGTTGATTGCGCGCTTGCCGGCGCGCGATCCAAAACGCTGGCGCATCGGTCACGTGCTAAGGCGTATTCCCGAGGGTTATTGGGAATCCTTGGTCAGCGGCGAAAACCGCATACACCACGAAGGCCTGCGCAACTACTACGAGGCGCTGCGCACCTTGACGCAGAAGCCGGTCTTCGATGGCAACCGTTTGTCGGTGCTGTGGCGCATGGCGATCGGTAGCTACAACGAGGACTTCCAGTCGTTCTTGCGGGAGCAGTACTACGATCCGCCGCGCATCGCGTTTGAGGCGGAGCAGGCAAGTCACGAAGTCGACTTGGGCGCGTTTTGGTTTGATGAGCCCAGCGTGCACGTCGTCTACGAAGGTGGCGTCGCCGTGCGTTTCCGAGAGGCGGTCAAGGCCCGTGTGATGCACGTGCAGACCTTCGGCATCCGGGCATTCCGGTTTCGATTTGTCCAGGCGGGGCAAGTCTTCGGCGAAGCCATGGGCATGCCGTTGCCGCCGGACCCCGATTTGAATCCGATCCGCATGGTGGCAGGTGTTCGCCGAGAGCGCGTGCTCGTCCCCAGCACGGTGCCGCAGTTTGACACCTTGTGGATCGACTGCCTCGAAATGCCCGGTTCGGAACTCTCGACCGGACCTCCCGGAATCGGTGCGGTGACTCCGCAGAAGTGACCGACTAGTCAGATCGTGCTGCCGATTCTATGGATCGTCGGGTTGTTGTTGCGATCGGAGGAAGCGCGCCACGACACGCTTACACACCGATGGTATCGCACGGTTCTGCATGGTGCACCCTGGTGCGATGTCGATTCAGGTCATGCGCGGATTCGAGCTACTCGCGACCCGGGCGGTGTATGTTTGTTCGGTGGGGCACGGCCCGCACGGATGTGCCCGCCGACCCGTCGAAGTGATTTCCCGAGCAGATGAGTTCTACACCCAGCGCAACCCGATGGCATCGCCCAGTGCTCATCCTTGTACTGTTCGGTGCGTTGTTTGGTTTGGGCATGTGTGGTTCGGAAGTGGAACCACCGGCATGCAATGACGCCGACGGTGCTACCCAGCGTGTTGCCGGCATCGTTGCCGAGGCGAGCGTGCAAAAGAAGACGCGAACGGCCGGTCCTCGTGAACTCGTCCGCGAACAGTTAGCCGGCTCATGGTCGCTCCAGCTGCAGGTCCTGGACACGAATGGTGCAGCGGTTGCTTCGGCGGGTGTGGATGTACTCGATGCTGTGCAGGGCGGCGAGGTGGCCAAGGTCGTCACGGATCGCGAAGGCTTTTGCGAAGTGGTCGTTCGCGAAGACCGCGTCGCCGTGCGCGCCACGCATGCGGACGTTGGCCGCAGCTTGACGCTCTCGGTGTCACGCGACGTGGATGCGGATCAGACCATTCGCATGATCCTGTGGCGGCCGGTGCAGATGACGGGGGTCGCCCTCGGCAGGGATGCGCAACCGCTGCGCGGAGTGCAGGTCGAACTCGAGCCTCTGAGTTTGCTCTATGGCTCCAACTCTCCGCATGTCGCACCGCCGCTGGTCGTGACTGACGGGCGTGGTCGGTTCTCGTTTGAGGCCCCGTTTGGCCTCGAAGGGTTTGCTTACATGCGAGTTGCCGGGCGCAGCAAGCGCATTGAGGTGGCGTGGACAGCAGAGCCTGGTGGCGAAGTCGTGGTGGCCGTGCCCGGTGCGTTCCGCATCGAGGGGCTTGTGACCGATGCCGCCGGCAATGTCACCAAAGCGAACGTGTCACTAGCCCAAGCCAAGCATTCGACATTCATCTCGACCAGTCGATATGAGCCGGCCGAACGCTTCTCGTTGGACCCTAAGAAGCCGGGCAAGCATTCCTTGGTGGCGGTTGGATTTGATGGCTTCGTCGCCAAAGTCGATGTCGAGGTCACCTCGGCGCAGCCACGCGCCTACGTCGAACTCACGCTCAAGGAGGCCGACGACACGCTGGCGCTGGCACCGGTCACCACGGTCGAGGATCCAACCGCATCGATTTGGGTCGATGTGTTCACAGCTGACGGCAAGCCCGCGAAGAGGGTCTGGCTCAGCAACGGTCGCACACCGAGCGGCCCTCTTCCTGCGCCGCTGTCGAACGACCGCGGCCCTAAGATCCAACTGAGTGGGCGAACTCTGTGGGGGAGGCCGATGCGCATCCTCGTGTACGATGCGCCATCGAATCAATACGGGTGGCTCGAACTGAAGACTGGACCGCTACCGCCTCGAACGACGGTGGTGCTGCAGCCGCCGGCAAGTGTCGACTTCGTCGCGAAGTGTCGCGGGCGAGGCGCGCGCGGTGTGATGTTGCACTTGTCCACCGAGCACACTGACTTCGTCAGCGGTCGCGGCAAGCACCTGATGCAACTCGACGAGGTGCCGCCAGGTCCGGCAGTGTTGCAGGTTCGCCGCGGTTTCGAAGTGCTCGCCACGAAGAACGTCTTCATTCGCGGTGGTGTGACCAACTACGAGACGATCGAAGTCAAGTTGTAGGTTGGCTACTTGCGCGTGACCCGCAGGCCGGCGCATGTGCCGGGTGTGATACCCTTCTTCCCGCAGGAACCCCTTAATGACCTCAGCCGATACGTTGCTCGATCGCCCGTCACCGCGACTCATTGTCGCGGATGCTTTGCTGGCGTTGGCGGCAGGTTGGCTGCTGTATTGGCTTTCGTGCTCTTTGCTGGCTCCCCACGATGTGGTGCATGGTCAGTTTGCAAGTGACTGGCAGAGGATGTCGGTCGATCCCCTGTCGTTCCCAGGGTCACTGCCACATCGCATTCTGGTGCCGTTCCTGGCCTGGGCATTTGGTTGCGGCGGCGAAGGTTACGTCGCGTTCGTGCGCGGGCTGAACGTGCTGTTGTTGGCGTCCGCGTTCTTTGCCGTGCGCCGATTGGGTGGTCGCTATCTCGATGGATTGCTGGTTGCGGCCGCGATTGCAATCACTGCGCCAGTGCAGTTGTACAAGCAGCATTGGGTCGGCTATACCGATCCCATTTGTTACACGCTGTTCATCTGGATGATGCTCGTGGCGCGGAGCCCATACGTGTTCTGGGCGCTGTTCCTAACCAACCTGATGAACCATGAGTTGGCTGGCTTCCTACTGCCATGGCTCTGGTATCTGCGGCGGCGTGAGGATCAGCGTTGGCGCTTGGATCTCGTCTGCATCGCCGTCACGTGCGGGCTCTACCTGGCCTACTACTTCTGGGTCAAAGCGAACGTGAACCAGACCTACAGCATCGACTACTTCATGTCGCACCCGCTGTTCCCAGGGGGGTCATTTGCTGTGTGGAACCTTGCTGCCGTGCATCTCACGTGCACGTTTGGACCGGTACTCGCTTTGCTCGCGTGGCATCAACACGCCCGTGGCGAACGCGGGGAGCGTTGGCACTTATGGTTGGTGTCTCTGGGCGTGTTGGTGATCTTCTGTATCGCGTTCGACTGGGCGCGGCATTCGAACTTGATCCTGTTGCCGCTGATCGTTGCCGGCACCCGGTTCTTGGCGAGAGGCAATAACAACCGGCTGTTGTTTATCGGACTGCTTGGCTTGACTTTGTTCTTGTTCTGGCTGGTGCCACCGTGGTCTGCAACGGCATGGCCGACCAACGTCTTCTTCCACGGCACGGATGCGTGGCGAGCCACTCATCCGGATAAGCTATTCCTGGTAGAAATCGGCGTGTTGTTGCCACAGGTTGGGCCCGGCGGTGTCGTCAATATTGGTTTCGGGTCGCTGGCGACGGTGCTTGGCGAGTGGGTTCCTCGCATTTGGAAGCCGTTGGCCGTCGTGCACGCTATCGGCATCACCATCTGGTGCGCCGGCTGGGGTTGGGCGCGGTATCAGAACCGCGCCACTAGCTAACCCCTACGCCAACCCGCGCCGCTTCAACACGGCTTGCGTGTCCAGCTCGCGGCCGCGGAACGCCGTGAACATGTCCATCGGGTCCTGCGTCAACCCGCGCGACAACACCGTCTTGCGAAAGTGCTGACCGTTCTCGCGAGTCATGCCACCCTTGGCCATGCAGCCTGCGAAGCCATCCGCGGCCAGCGCTTCACTCCACAGATACGCGTAGTAACCGGCCGAGTAGCCGCCGGGCCAGATGTGCGCGAAGTAGCTGCTGCGATAGCGCGGCGGCACGAGGTCGTAGGCGACACCAGCATCTTTGAGCGCTTGTTGTTCGAACGGGGCAACGTCTTCGACCAAGGTGTCAGTCGGCAACGAGTGCCAGGCGAGGTCGAGCCATGCCGCAGCGATGTACTCGAGCGACGCGAAGCCTTGGCCAAACTTGCGGGCGCGTTGGATCTTGTCGGTCATCTCCGCCGGCATCGCGTCACCGGTCTGGTAGTGCTTGGCGCAGCGATCGAGCACCGCGGGGTCGAATGCGAAGTCTTCGTGGAACTGCGATGGGAACTCGACGAAATCGCGTGGCACGCTGGTGCCGGCAAGCATCGGGAACTGCACGTCGCTGAACATGCCGTGCAAGCCGTGTCCGAACTCGTGGAACATCGTCGTGACTTCATCGAAGCTGAGCAGGGTTGGCCCGTCGGTTGGCTTCTTGATGTTCATCACGTTGACGACGACCGGCTTGGTCGAGAGCAGGCCGGATTGCCCGACAAAACTGCTCATCCACGCGCCGCCTCGCTTGCTCGGCCTGGCGTAGTAGTCGGCGTAGAACAACGCGATCTGCTCGCCGTTTTCGTCGAGCACGTCGAAGGTCCGCACGCCTTCGTGGTAGATCGGCAGGTCGGTGCGCTCGCGCATCGTGATGCCGTAGAGCTTGTTGGCCATGAAGAACAGGCCGTCCTGCAGCACCCGCTCCATCTCGAAGAACGTCTTCACTTTCGCCTCGTCGAGGTCGTAGCGAGCCTGGCGCACCTGTTCGGCGACCCAGGACCAATCCCAGGCTTCGAGCTTGGTGCCGGGCGCGGTGGCGTCGAGGTGCTCTTGTAGTTCGTGCGCTTCGGCCTTGGCGTTGCCGACGATGGCCGCGGTCATGCTACCCATCATCTCCCGCACTGCCTTCGGCGTGCCTGAGGTCTCATCGTCGAGCACGTAGTGTCCATGCGTTGCGTATCCGAGCAGTGCAGCGCGTTCGGCGCGCAGCGTGCACAGTTCGAGCACGATCGCTTGGGTGTCGTGTTCGTTGCCTTGGCTGCATCGGCCAATCGACGCTTCGAAGACGCGCTTGCGAGTCGTGCGATCGTTGAGCGACGACAGGATGCCTTGTGAAGTTGGCAGCTCCAGCGTGATCAGATACTTGCCGTCATGCCCCGCTTCTTTGGCGGCGCTTTCTGCGGCGGAGATGTCACTCTCGCTGAGACCGTCGAGTTCTTGCTTGGTCTCGACCACTACGGCCTGCGTCTTGGTGTCTTTGAGCAGGCACTCCTGGAACTTCGTTGTCAGCTTGGAGCACTGCTCGTTGATCTCGCGAACGCGCTGCTGCTTGGTGTCGTCTAGCTCCGCGCCGGCCCGCAAGAACGCGGTGTGGTAGCGTTCGACCAGTTGTCGCGGCTCCGGGTCGAGGCCGTCGCGGCTGGCGTGCACTGTTTGTACGCGCGCGAACAGTTCTCGGTCGAGCCAGATCGCATCGCGGTGGCCGGCCATCTTCGGCGCAATCTCCGCCTGGATCGCTTGCAGGCCATCCGTGACCGTCGAGCCGGTCAGATTGTAGAACACATGCGCGACGCGGTCGAGCAGGTCACCGGCTCGTTCCATCGCTTCGATCGTATTGGCGAAGGTCGGCGCGTCGGCTTGCGTCGCGATTGCGCGCACTTCGGCGAGGTGCTGGTCCATGCCCGCCTCAAACGCCGGCACGTAGTGCTCTTCGCGGATCAGATCGAACTGCGGCGCTTGCAGCGGCAGCGTGCTCGCTGCGGAGAATGGGTTGTCGGTCTTCAGTCCGACAGTCGCGTTGGGCATGCCCACAGTATCGACCAGATCCGTGCGCGGGCTCCCCATGATCCTGCCGCTTTTTGGCCAGCAGGCCGTTGCAGAACCCATTCACTCACCAGAACCGCGCCAGGCACCGTTCCTGATCAGCTGTCAGCCGGAACGCGACCGAGCAACACGTCTTCGTAGGCAAACAGCGTAGGAGCACCGCCAGTGTGCAGGAACAGCACATTCTCGTCCTTGCTGATCTCGCCGCTGCGGATCATGCCGAGCATGCCGGCCATGATCTTGCCGGTGTAGACCGGGTCGAGCAGGATGCCTTCGGTGCGCGCCAGCAGTTGCACGGCTTCGACCATCGCGGCGTTCGGGACACTGTACTTTGGTTGCCAGAAGCCACCAACGCACTGCACCATGTCCTCGGGAACGGTGATGCCCAACTCAAGCAGATCACAGACGGCCTGCGCTTCGCAGAGCACCAGTGGTGCCTGGTCCTCAGGGTCGCGACTGACGCCGATACCGGTCAACGTGATGTTGATGCGGTTGGCGAGGAAGGCGGCGACCATGCCGCCGTGCGTGCCGGAGCTACCCGAGCCGACCACGACGCGATCGATGTGCAGACTCTGTTCGAACAGTTGCTGCTGAAGTTCTTGCGCGCCCGCGAAGTAGCCGAGGCCACCGAGTGCATTCGAACCACCGCCCGGAATCACGTAGCCCAATCGATCTTCGGCTGCGAGCGCGTCGGCGATCTTCTGCATGGCCGCCGCAATGTCGCTACCGCCGGGCACCACCGTGATGGCTTCGACGCCCATCAGTTGGAACAAGAAGTTGTTGCCGCTGTTGCGTTCGTCGTAGCTGCCGGGCACACGCTCTTCGATGACGAAGCGGCACTTCAGCCCTTCTTTGGCTGCGGCAGACAGCGTGATGCGGCAGTGATTCGATTGTGGCGCGCCACACGTGATCAACGTATCGCAGCCCTTGGCTAGCGCGTCGGCGACCAGAAACTCAAGCTTGCGAGTTTTGTTGCCGCCCGGCGTCAAGCCGAGTTGGTCGTCGCGCTTGATCCAGATCTTTGGGCCGCCGACTGCCTCGGTCAGATTTGGCAGAAACTCAATGGGGGTTGCGCCGTGCGTGTAGCGGCGGCGGGGGAAACGTGAGATATCGACCAAGGTGGATTTGAGGGGGCAGGAGGTGGGGTCAGCGTCTCAAGCAGGCGTGCGCATGGCGAGGAGTGATGCTACTCGCTCCAGTGGTACGAACCAGTGACGGATAAGGTGCATGGCGCCCGAAGTAGCGCTACCGGCCCAGCACGGATCGAAACGCGCGTTCCTTGCTCGCGCGGAAGATCGTGTGGTGCCGTTCATCTGGCATCGGTTCAAACACCATCGACAAGTTGCCATGCCCTCGATCCGCAATGATGCGCGCCAACTGTGCCGTGAACGGCACGATGTCGGTTTCGTTCGCGGACGTTAGATACAGGTGCATCTGGTGACTCTTGCCAGCTTCGAGGTGGTTGGCCGCATCGCGAACGAGTTTGTGGTCGTTCCACCACAAGCTTGGGCTGACCGCGATGTAGCGATCAAACATCTCGGGTTCGAGCAGCATCGTTTCGACGACGAACAACCCGGCCAACGATTCGCCAACGATGGCGCGCTGGTTGCTGCATCGGTAGCGGCGCTCGATGTTGGGGATCAGCACTTCGCGGATGAAGGCTCGAAAGTTTGCTGAGCCACCTACGATTGGTGCGATCGTGCGATCCTGGGCAATGTTGGTCGGACCCGTCAGGTCGCGACGGCGCTTTGTATTCGCAATGCCGACGACCAGCATCGGCGGGATGGCGCCTTCCTTGAGCAACGACTGCACGGTCGCAACGATGTGCGGGAAGTCCTCGTGGATGCCGCCATCGGGCATGTAGAGCACTCCGAAGCGAGCCTTTGTGTCTGTTAGGTAGGCGTCCGGCGTGTAGATGTTGATCGTGCGTTTTTCGCCGAGCGTCGCCGAATCCAGGGTGATGGAATGGTGACGTGGGATCGGGTCGCGGGTCTGCGTCTTGCAGCCCGCGAGTGCCAAGAGGGCCGTCGCACTCAAGAAGATCTGTAGGCCGAGGTGCGACATCTGGGGCCTGTTACGTCACGAGTTTCGCCAGGTCGGCGATGCGGTTCATCAACGTATGTAGACCACGCAGCAAGGCGTAGCGGTTGTTGCGCAGGGCTGGGTCTTCGGCGTTGACCATGACGGCGTCGAAGAATGCATCGACCGGGCCCTTCAGCGCGGCGCAGTCGGCGAGCGCTGCTTGGTAGTCGCCGGCATCGAACTTCGGTCCCGCACTTGCAGCGACTTTGGTCAGTTGTTGGTGCAGAGCCTTCTCGTGTCCGTCGGTGAGCAGATCCGTGTCGATGGCGCCGTCGGTCGGCCCTTCGCTCTTCTTGAGGATGTTGCCGATGCGTTTGTTGGCGGCAGCCAGCGATGCCGCTTCGGGCAGCTTCGAGAACGCGCGCACTGCCGCGAGTCGGGCGTGCACGTCGGCGAGTCGTTGTGGGCGCAGGCTGACGACCGCGTCGATCTCCTGTGGTGTGTAGCCCTGATCCTTCAGCGACGTTGCCAGGCGATCGAAGAAGAAGTCTTGCAGCTTCTGTCCGGGGTCTTTGATCTTGTCGCCAAACACCAGCACGGCCGCATCGATCAGTTGGGCCAGCTCGAGCGGTAGTTCGCGTTCGACCAACATACGGATCGTGCCGAGGGCGTGGCGGCGAAGCGCGAACGGATCCTTGTCCCCGGTCGGCACCTGGCCAATGCCAAACAGGCCAACCAACGTCTCGAGCTTGTCGGCGAGCGCAACGGCAACGCCGACCAGGTCGCGCGGCAACTCGTCGCCGGCAAAGCGTGGCTTGTAGTGATCCTCGATCGCCTCGGAGATTGCCTTCGGTTCGCCATCGTGGCGGGCGTAGTAGCCGCCCATGATGCCTTGCAGTGCGGGGAACTCGCCGACCATCTCGGTCAGTAAGTCTGCTTTCGCGAGTTGGGCCGCGCGGTCGGCCAACCCAGCCATCGCTTCGCCGCCGAGCAGGCCACCGATCGCCTTGGCCAGATCCCGCACGCGCTGCACTCGCTCACCCTGGGTGCCGAGTTGGTTGTGGTATACGACCTTGTCGAGGCCGGGTAGTCGCTCTTCGAGGGTCTTCTTCTGGTCTTGCTCGAAGAAGAACTTTGCGTCCGCCAAGCGTGGTCGCACCACGCGCTCGTTGCCGCCGATCACCTCACTGGCATCGTCTGGCGTGATGTTGCTGACGATCAGGAAGCGGTTGGTCAGCTTGCCGTCCCCATCGAGCAGCGGGAAGTACTTCTGGTTTTGCTTCATCGTCAGGATGAGGCATTCCTGCGGCACTTCGAGGAACTCCTCTTCGAACTGACACAGCAGCACGTTTGGACGTTCGACCAGCGACGTCACTTCGTCGAGCAACTCGTCGTCGTCAATTGGCTTCAGCCCTTCGCTCTCAGACTTCAACAGCAGCTGGCGTTGGATTTCATCGCGCCGCTCCTGGTAGGAAGCGATCACGGCGCCGTCTTCGGCGAGTTGCTTTTTGTATCCGTCGGCGCTCTGCACCGTCATTGAGGCTTCCTTGGCCTCGAAGCGATGGCCTTCTGTGATGTTGCTGGCGGATACGCCGAGGGCAACGACCGCCACGACATCGCTGCCATGCAGCGCTGTCAGTCGGTGCACGGGACGCACGAACTTGATGTTGCTCCAGCCGTCGTCCTGCTGGTACGTCATGACCTTCGGAATTGGTAACTTCGCAATCGTCGCGTCGATCGCAGTCTGCAAGCCACCCGCCAACTCGGCGCCAGGTTCGACGCGCTCAAGCCACAACGCTTCGTTCTTGCCGTCGCTCTTCTTGATTAGCGAGGGCACGACACTCTCGTCGACACCGAGCGCCGACAGCTTCTTCTTGAGCGGCATGGTTGCGTTGCCGTCCGCATCGAGGCCGACCTTGACCGGCACGAGTTTGACCTCGACTTGCTTGTCGGCGGCGCGAGTCGCGACATCGGCAACGAGAACGGCCAGTCGTCTGGGCGTGGCAAACGTCGTGACCGCACAGCCATCGGCGGCCAGACCCTGTTCGCGCAAGCTCCCGACCAGGACAGATCCAAAGGCGTCACCAAGGCGCCTTAGCGACTTTGGCGGCAGTTCTTCGACCAACAGTTCGACCAGCAGGCTCTTCGTGCTCATGGTTTGGCGGAAGATCCTAAGGCGCGAAGGTTCGAGGGCCAGCAACAACAGCGATTGTAAAGATCGCGCGGCCCGGCGTCAGCATGGCCGCTGGCTCGAACCGCGCCAGTTTGGCTATTGTGGCTGAATGCGCCGAGGCCTCGTGTTTGCCGTTGCTGTTGGGTTGTCGATGCTTAGCGGCTGCGCGGCCAAGCCCGCCAAGTAGAACTCGGTCAGCGTGGCAGCATCGGCGACCAAGAACGCAAACGGGGCCTCACTTGCTCGCGGACTGAGGGGAACCTGAGTCAGTTGTGTCGCGACCGGAAGGTCCGGTGCCAACGGTGTTGGTGGTACGTGCGCGACGTAGCAGGCGCTCAACAACACGCAGGGCACGAAGAACCAACGCATGCCGGCTACCTTGGCCGCGGCTATCCGCGCGTACTGCATCGTTCCGATGCCCGCGCGCGGCGGGTAGCATCTTCCCGCTCGCAATGCTGCTTCAACAGATCCCATTCACCGCCGATGTCCCCGAGCTCGGCACTCTCGCCATCAATCTTGGCATCGCGCTTGTGCTCGGGCAGGTTCTCGGCTGGCACTTCGTGCAGGTGCTCAGCAACAAACGGAAGCTGGCGCGGGTGTTGATGTTCATTGCGGCAACGACGGTGCTGATCATCACCGTTGTCGCTTCTTCGCTGGCATTGTCACTGGGTCTGGTTGGCGCCTTGTCGATCATCCGGTTCCGCACGCCGGTCAAAGAGCCAGAAGAGCTGGCCTATCTGTTTCTCGCGATAGCCTCGAGTGAGGTAGTCATGAGCTTCGACCGGTGTCTACCTAGGCGACGCGAATGCTGATCAAGGGCCAACCTAAACACGCTTCCCGCGTGGCAGTTCCCGTGCTGTTCTTGGCACTGGGACTCGTCTTGGGTGCCGCGTTGTCGGGATTGCTTTCTGATGGCACTGAGATTGATGGCACTGAGATTGATGACACGGGGAAGCACTCTGCCGGCAGCAACGAGGAGCCTGCAAAGCCGCCGTCCGGTGCCAGCGTCTCGACGAACAACCCTGACGCCTTCGGCTCAGTCGGCGAATTGGAACAACTGCAGATCACGATCCGCGAGGCGGACTGGCAGGTGCTGCAACGTGCCCGCGATCGTGCCCTCCAGAAGGGCATGATCATTCAGGATAAGCGCGACATCGTGCCGGTCGCGTTGGCACTCGGTGACGAGCGGGCGACCGGCAAGGTGCGTCTCAAGGGCGATTGGCTCGATCACGTCAAGACCGAGCAATGGTCGCTGCGTTTCGAACTCGATACGGCGTTTCTCGGCATGCGTCGGTTCTCTATCCAGCATCCGTTGACACGCGGGTTCGTCATGGAGTGGCTGGTGATGAAGACCGCGCAGCGACAGGGCGTGCTCGCACCGCGCAGCGACTACGTGCAGGTGATGATCAACGGCACCCCAAAGGGTGTCTACTACCTGGAAGAACACTTCAGCAAGGAACTGCTCGAAGCGCAGGGGCGCCGCGAAGGCCCGATCGTTCGCTTTGACGAGTCGGCGATGTGGCAGACCTGGTTGCAGCACGGCTTCCACAAGACTGGCCAGTTGTCGCCGGAGCTTTGGAGCGCGACCTCGTTCTTCGTCGCTGAGGTCGGTGGCTTTGGTGAAGGAGCGCTGCGGAAGAACAAGGCGCTTGATGCGCGGTTGCAGCGTGCACTCGCCCAGGCACGCGACCTACAACGCTTGGCGGTCAGTTCGATGGATGGTTTCCCATCGCGGTCGGCGCAGGCGTTGACGCAGCTCGAAGGCAAGACCGTTGAGGACGTGTTCGCCGTCGACAAGCTCGGCAAATGGCTGGCGGTCTACACGCTGTTCCGCGGCTTCCACGGCCTCGCGTGGCATCAGTACCGGTTCTACCACGACCCTGTGCTCGACCGTCTCGAGCCGATCGCTTTCGACACCGGTGCCAGCCTGATTGAGCACGCCGATGAGTTGGCGCTGTCGTCTTTGGATGCTCGCTTGTTTGCCAGTAGTGACGCGGTGATGGCTGCGGCATTCGAAGAACTCGGCCGCATGACCGAGCCAGGCTGGGTCGAAGACCTGGTGTCGGATCTGCGCCCGCGACTGCGGGAGATTGTCGCAGCGATGACTAAGGCGGGCATGGTCGTGCCAGGCTTTGATTTTGCGGAAGTGCTAGACGTTGCGATCCCGATGCAAGTGGCGTCGCTGCGCCGGATCGTGCGCCCCGTTGCGATTCTTGGGCACACGGCGAGTCACGTCGGTGTTCGGTTGCCGTCTGGCAAGGACCTGCGAACGATCGACGTGGATGCCTGGGCAACCACGCTGATCCCGACGCAGATCACCGGCTTTCGATTTGGTAACGGCCGCGTGATCTCCGCCGCGCAAGCCATGGTTGGTATCGCCGACCTGCCAGATTCGGAGGCGTTGGTGACGGTCCGAAGCGATGGCTCAGTGCTGTTGCCGCGCGACGGTAGGCACGTTCGCTTTCGCTTCCCGATCGACTACCGTCTGGCCGGTCTGTCCGAAATCCAGGCGATCAAACGTGCCATTCGCGGCGGCGTGCTGCCAGAGGACAAGGGCAAGGTCGATGTGTCGGTGTTGTTCCGGACGTTGGCTGAGACCCAAGACCGCATCAAACCGATGGTCGTGCGTCGCTCACCGGACCCGGAGATGGCGCGGATCGGCCGCCCGCCTGCTCCGACCTTGGCGGAAGCTCTGCAGCGCCATGCGTTCTTGCACTACGACTTCGATCGCGGCGAGATCGGCATCGATCAGGGTCGCCATGAGGTGGCCGGCGACCTCGTCTTGCCAGATGGCATGATGTTGCACGTTGCGCCAGGTGCCGAGTTGCTGTTCGACGAAGGCTGCGTGCTGCTGTGCTCACGCATGAAGGTCGCTGGCACCAAGGCACAACCGGTGCGGTTCAAGGCCAAGGATGCGGCTCGCGGCTTTGGCGGCGTTTTGGTCCTCGGTGGCGCGGGTGCCAGCGAATTGCGGTTCTTTGAGATCACGAATGCGACCGCGATTGCGCGCGGCGGGTGGCAGAGCAGTGGTGCCGTGACGTTCTATCGGGCGCCGGTTTCGTTCTATGACTGCACCTTCCGCGATGCGAACTGCGAAGACGTGGTCAACGTGTTTGCGGCAGCGGTGCACTTTGAGCGATGCGTGTTCGATGGCGGCCCGCACGATTTGTTTGACGGCGACTTCGTGACCGGCAAGATCGTGGATTGTCGCTTCCTGCGTTCGGGCGAAGACGCGATCGATGTCAGTGGCTCGCAGTTGACCGTCACGGGTTGCCATTTCGAAGCGATAGGCGATAAGGCTCTGTCGATTGGAGAGGACTCCAACGTCAACGTGCAGTCGTGCCATGTTGTGTCCGCTTCGATCGCGGTTGCGGCCAAGGACCGTTCGAAAGTGACGCTTGATGGCTTGACCGTCGATGCCGTCGAGAACTTCATCTTTACCGCCTACATCAAGAAACCGGAGTTTGGCGCGTCCCAGTTGTCAGCGACGGGGCTCCATTGGGGAGGCCAGGGACCCCCGAAGCATCTTGCGCAGACCGGGTGTGAGATCACGGTCGACAACCAGTTGGTCGTTGCGCAAGACATCGACGTTGCGGCGCTGTATCGCCAGAAGGTGCTCGGCAAATGATGCGCTACGAGGTCAAGCTGGTTGGTGCTGAGCCCGATTTGTCGCGGGTCAACGCCGAGCTGCGCCTGCTGCCATCGGTGAAACCCTGCGCTGATTGGCGGTGAAGTTGCGGTCGCATGGATGAGGCTGCGGGCCACAGAACATCGCGCGGCATGGCAATGGTGCGCACGGCGCATGGGCCAAAGGGCAGCAGGAATCCCATAGTGAGTGTATCTTCGCGATATGGAACGCCTCGCGCTTGGACTCCTCGTCCTGATTTCGCTCGCTGTGTCGGGTATTGCGCAAACGAACAACTGGACGCAGGTCGCAACTGGCAGCAGTCCGAGTGCTCGCGTAAACCACGCAATGGCCTACGACAGCGTGCGGGGGAAGGTCGTTGTGTTTGGCGGTAACTACTGGAACGGCTCTGCCGGCACCTACTTCAACGACACGTGGGAGTATGACGGCAGCAACTGGACGCAGGTCACGACTGCCAGCAGTCCGAGTGCTCGCACAAGCCACACGATGGTCTACGACAGCGTGCGGCAGAAGGTCGTTTTGTTTGGCGGACTCGACAACAACTTCAACTTCCTCAACGACACGTGGGAGTATGACGGCAGCAACTGGACACAGGTAACGACTACCAGCAGTCCGGGTAGTCGCTATACCCACGCGATGGTCTACGACAGCGCGCGGCAGAAGGTCGTTATGTTTGGGGGATTCGACAACTTCAACTACGTCAACGACACGTGGGAGTTTGACGGCTCCGACTGGACGCAGGTCACGACTACCAACAGTCCGAGTACTCGCATTAGCCACAAGATGGTCTACGACAGCGCGCGGCAGAAGGTCGTTATGTTTGGCGGCTACGCCGGCGGCGGCAACTTCGTCAACGACACGTGGGAGTATGACGGCTCCGACTGGACGCAGGTCACGACTGCCAGCAGTCCGAGTGCTCGCGGTGGCCACGAGATGGCCTACGACAGTGCGCGGCAAAAGGTCGTTGTGTTTGGCGGCTTCGACGGCGTCGGCTACGCCAACGACACGTGGGAGTATGACGGCAACGACTGGACGCAGATCTCGCCTGCCAGCAGTCCGAGTGGTCGCGATCGCCACGCGATGGTCTACGACAGCGCGCGGCAGAAGGTCGTTGTGTTTGGCGGCTACGCTAGCGGCTACCTCAGCGACACGTGGGAGTATGATCTCACCACCCCCGCGTCGTCTGTAGGGTTTGGCATTGGCTGCCCCGCAACCCAGCCACTCGCCTTGAACAGCAACCTGCCGATACTTGGCAC